>WOYX01000062.1:32926-118162 GCA_011620595.1 Bacteroidales bacterium
CTCAGGCAGGGTGACAGGCACAATCTGAGAGAGATTGAATTCATCGACTTAAGCTATATTGACAGGCAGCAGACTGACACAAATAACCTTCAGCATACGAAGGTCATCAAATGATTTTTATGTAAGTTTATTGGCTCAGTTCAAACATTAAAACAGATGAAGAAAATTATTTTACTTGTTATTGTCACGCTGGCATGCAGCGTTCTGTGGTCTCAGCCTCTGGCCACAAAGGATATTGACAGAGTGGTGGAGACGACCATGCAGGAGTTTAACGTTCCCGGCATAGCCGTGGCTGTGGTCAAAGATGGCGAGGTGATCCACATGAAAGGGTACGGCGTCAGCTCAATTGCCACCGGCAGGAGGACGGACGAAAACACACTCTTCGGTATAGCCTCCAACTCCAAGGCCTTTACTGCGGCTGCGCTGGCAATACTTGTTGATGAGGGGAAGCTGACCTGGGAAACGAAAGTCATTGACGTCATACCTGAGTTCAGGCTCTACAACTCTTATGTCACTGAGGATTTCAGCATAAAGGATCTTCTCACCCACCGCAGCGGCATGGGTCTGGGTGCCGGGGACCTGATGCTGTGGCCCGACTCCTCATCCTTTACAAGAAAAGATATAATCCACAACCTCAGGTATCTGAGGCAGGTCTCACCGTTCCGCACCAAATACGATTATGATAACCTGCTTTATATTGTTGCAGGCGAGGTGGTTGCAAGAGTTTCCGGGAAGAGCTGGGAGCAGTTCGTAGAGGAGAGGATCATGGAGCCCCTGGGGATGAACAGGTCAGCTGCCTCTCTTGGCAGGATAAAGGAGCAGTCGAACATCATCGATGCACATGTGCCTGTTGACGGTGTTTTAAAGGTCGTACCCAGATATGAAAGTGACCTGATGAACCCGGCCGGGGGGATATGGAGCAGCGTGGCCGACATGAGCAGGTGGGTCATCATGCAGATGAACCACGGCAAATACGGTCCGGAGCTTGATAAGCAGATCTTCTCGGAGGCCGTTCACAGGGAGATGTGGACTCCGCAGACCATCATACCCGTCAGGTCACCCGGACCCTACAGGAGCCACTTTGCGGGCTACGGACTTGGCTGGCGCCTGACCGATGTCAGCGGTTACCTCCAGGCCTCACATACAGGCGGATTGTCGGGCATAGTAACGCAGGTGACGCTGATCCCGGAGCTGAAACTCGGAATAATTGTCTTTACCAACCAGCAGGCCGGAAGCGCCTTCACTGCCATAACCAACACCATCCTTGACGGATACTTCGGTGTCACGGGTAACGACTGGGTAAGACAGCTGAGCGACAATGCCCGCAGAAGAGAAGCTGAGGCAAAGAAGCTCACCGACGAGGTGTGGGCCCGGATAGAGAAACAGCGTTCCGGCGGAACAGAGACCATTGACCCTGCACCCTATGCCGGTCAGTACACCGACAACTGGCTGGGCGATATCATCATCTCTCACAATAACGGGAAGATAAGGTTCAGATCAGTCCGGTCACCGAAGCTGAGAGGCGACATGTTCTGGTATACAGGAAACACCTTCATAGTCAAATGGGATGACAGGTCGATGGATGCCGATGCCTGGGCTGTGTTCACCCTTGACAGGGAAGGCAGACCCTCGGAGATACGTATGGAAGCCATCTCGCCGTTGACAGATTTCAGCTATGATTTCCACGACCTCTTCTTTACCAGGAAGGAAAACTAAGACAAAAATGAGTGACTGCCGATGAAAAAACTGCTTTTCACCTGCCTGCTTGTTATTTTCTCCGTTAGCTCACAGTCGCAGCCTCTTTCGTCGAAAAAGATTGACAGGCTGACGGAGAGGGTGAGGAAGGAATTCAATGTACCAGGCATAGCCGTGGCTGTGATCAAAAATGACAAAGTGATTCACATGAAAGGGTACGGTGTCAGGTCGGTCGCCACCGGCGAAAAGACCGATGAGAAGACCCTTTTTGCCATAGCATCAAACACCAAGGCGTTCACCGTGGCTGCCCTGGGTATCCTGATAGACGAAGAAAGACTGACCTGGGATACCAGGGTTATCGAAATTATCCCGGAGTTCAGGCTTTACAACCCTTACGTAACTGAGGATTTCCGTATCAGGGACCTCCTTACCCACCGCAGCGGGCTGGGGCTCGGTGCAGGTGATCTGATGATGTGGCCTGACTCGGCTATGTTCACTGCTGACGATATCATCAGAAACCTCAGGTATCTAAAGCAGGCCTCGCCCTTCAGAACCAGATATGATTATGACAACCTTCTCTATGTGGTAGCCGGTGAGGTGGTTGAGAGAGTCTCCGGAATGAGCTGGGAGGAGTTCGTGGAAACACGTATCATGTACCCGCTGGGTATGACCGGCTCTTCAGCATCATTCAAAGGGCTGCGCGAACGATCCAACATCATTGATGCACATGTCCCCGTCGACGGCAGGCTCCAGGTAGCTCGCAAACAGGAAAACAGGCTCCACAACTCCTCGGGCGGCATCTACAGCAACGTCAGCGACCTGAGCAGATGGGTCATCTGTCAGCTGAACCGCGGCAGATACGGACCTAACCTTAAAAAACAGATCTTTTCAGAGAAGGTTCACAGTGAGATGTGGACTCCCCAGACGATTAAGCCCTTGTCTGAGAACGGACCATATAACAGCCACTTCTCCGCCTACGGCCTTGGCTGGAACCTGACTGACATCAACAGTTATCTCCAGGTGTATCATACCGGGACACACACCGGCATTGTAACCAGGGTGACCATGCTCCCGGAGCTGAATCTCGGGATCATTGTCCTGACCAACCAACAGGCAGAGGAAGCCCACGAAGCCATCACCTATACTATCATCGACGGCTATCTCGGCATCAGGGGGGTTGACCGGGTGGAAGCTCTGAAGGAGAGTCTCCACAGAGACCGCGAAGAAGCTGCAAAAATCACTGAAGAGGTGTGGGCAAAGGTTGAGGCGGAGCGCTCAGTGACAGGCAGTGAGGTTGACAACTCCCTTTTCACAGGCAGATACACCGACACGTGGTTCGGTGACATCATCATCTCAGAGGTCAACGGCAAGCTGAGATTCAACGCGGTCAAATCACCGAAATTGAGAGGTGACATGTTTCACTACACCGGCAACACATTCATTGTCAGGTGGGATGACAGGACCTTCGATGCCGATGCATTCGCCATATTCTCACTTGACAGGGAAGGCATGCCAGAGAGCATCAGGATGGAGGCGATCTCCCCCCTTACCGATTTCAGTTATGACTTTCACGATCTGAAACTGAAGAAAAAACAATGAAAACCAATTGGACGGACTCCTTGATAAACCCACGCCGGTTTCTTCATGGTTGGCGATGTTGCCGACTGTCTGAGGACTATCAACGAGGCTGCCGTCACGAGGTTCAGCAAAACCTCGTTCTCATCGGGGAACATGTTGAAAAGGATATTTGAATGAAGAGATCATGTCAGGCTCAAACAACGTAGAGAGGATTATGAAAACGCTTCTGTACAATGCAACTTTTTTTACGGGGAGGGAGCTGATAAGCAACAAGGCACTGCTGACCGACGGAGGGAGGATTACCGGTTTTACTGACCCAGCTTCAGTCGCCGAAGAGGTTGAACGAATTGACTGCAGGGGATACCTTGTTACTGCCGGGCTGATTGATCTTCAGATAGCCGGCAGCGGAGGGTTTCTCTTCTCTTCCAGCCCCACCCCGGATGCCCTTGAGGCTATTGCCTCATCAATCGTGGAGAGCGGCACCACAGGTTTCCTGGTGGCACTGCCCACCAACAGTGCCGATGTGTACCGCAATGCATTCCGCACCGCAATTGAAAACTCTCATCCAGCCTTCATGGGTCTGCATCTTGAGGGTCCGTTCATTAGCATGTCAAAGAGGGGTGCGCACGCCAGGGAGCTTATCCGGAAGCCGTCGGTTGAGGATGTCTCGGGGCTCCTTGCGGAAGCCGGAGGGAGCATCAGGATGATGACCGTGGCACCGGAGGTCTGCACTCCCGAAATAATCAATTTACTGAAGGACAATGGCATCACGGTTGCGGCCGGACACAGCAATGCTACCTTCAGGGAAGCTGCAGAAGGGTTCGCCATGGGGATAGAGAGCACCACCCATCTCTTCAACGCCATGTCTCCGTTGCATCACCGTGATCCTGGTCTTCCGGGTGCCGTTTTCTGGTCGGAAAGCGCTCATGCCAGCATCATTGCCGACGGCATCCACGTCGATTACTCGATGGTTGCCATAGCAAAGAAAATAATAAAGGAGAGGCTCTTCCTGGTATCTGACGCCGTTGAGGAGAATGAAGCCGGGGCATATCAGCACGTCCGGCAGGCTGACCGCTATACACTTCCCGACGGCACTCTCTCCGGTTCAAGGCTGACGATGCTCGATGCTGTCAGGAACTGTATCACCCATGCAGGCATAGATAAGTATGAGGCGCTGAGAATGGCATCACTTTATCCGGCACAGCTCATCAAAGCAGATGATCGCGGTGCCATTACCCCGGGTTCCAGGGCCGATCTGATACTGCTTGATGACAGTGTGCAGATAAAAGGTGTATTTTTGAACGGCAGAATGAAAAATAAAAACTGAAGCGATGGCACTTCTTGGAATAGATCTTGGAGGAACGAAGGTTGCCTTTGCACTGTTTGACCGTGAGGGCAATATACTTGACAGAGAGACCCTGGCTATCGAAAGCCGCATGGGTAATGAGGTTGGACATCTGATAACTGTCACAGCAGCCCTGATGCTTTCCAGGGCAGGAAATAACGGTGATGCTGCGGAGGCCATTGGCATTTCGGTGCCTGGCATCAGCCGGCGTGAGAGAGGTACAGTTTGGGCACCCAATATACCGGGATGGGATGATTATCCCCTTATGAAGGAGATGCAGGGCGTGGCTGATGGCATACCTGTTGTGATTGAAAGCGACAGGTCATGCTATATCTCCGGGGAGATATGGAAGGGCAGCGCACAGGGATGCAGTGATGCCGTTTACCTGGGCATAGGTACAGGCATCGGCGCCGGCATAATCATTAACGGTGAGATACTGCACGGAGCTCATGACATTGCAGGAGCTGTAGGTTGGATGGCACTGTCACGTCCGTTTGAAAGCAGGTACACGGTCTGCGGCAACTTTGAATACTATGCCTCGGGTGAGGGCATCGCCCGACAGGCCGCAGAGTACCTGGAAAAACACGGTGAATACGAAGGAGACCTCCGCAGGCCTGAACACGGAAAGATAACAACCCAGGATGTGTTCAATGCATGGAAGAAGGGTGATGCACCGGCATCACGTATAATAGATCTTGCAGTTGAATACTGGGGGATGGCCTCTGCCAACCTGGTAAGCATCTTCAATCCCGAGAAGATCATCTTCGGCGGCGGCGTCTTCGGTCCGGCATCAGAGTTGATACCTGCTATCAGGCAGGAAGCTGAGAAGTGGGCCCAACCCATAAGCATCAAGCAGGTAACATTTGAACTGTCCGCCCTGGCAGGTGACGCCGGTGTCTTCGGCGCGGCCTGGCTTGCAATGAAACATCCTGACAGCCAAAAAGAAAACTGATGAGTGGAACATTCAACAGAAGAGTTGTATTCTGGTCAGCATGCCTCGGCATGCTATTGTTCGGAATCGGATTAATCATTCTCGGGGCAGTGCTGCCGGACCTCAGGATAAGGCACTCCCTGGATGCCGTAGAGGCCGGCTCCCTCTTCTCGGTTCTTCCCATAGGAATCATCATCGGGTCCCTCCTGTTCGGGCCGGTATGTGACCGCCACGGTTACGGGACACTGCTTGCCACCTCGGCATTGCTTATGTTTATCGGGTTTGAAGGCCTCGCGTTCACCCACTCAAAATGGGTACTCTCACTCTCTGTTTTCCTGTTCGGTATAGGCGGAGGGGCCCTCAACGGAGCAACCAACGCAGTTGTAGCAGACATAAGTGACACCGGGAAAGGGGCCAACCTGAGCCTCCTGGGCGTCTTCTACGGAATAGGTGCACTGGGGATGCCTCTGTTGCTCAGTGTCCTGCGACAATCATTTGACTTCCAACCTATTGTAGCTGCAGCCGGATTACTTGCGCTGGCCGCCTCTGTGTTCTTTCTGGTGGTTAAATTTCCACCGGCAAAACAGGCCCAGGGCATCTCAATGAAACAGGTTGGCACACTGGTAAAAGATTTGACTCTCATTCTTATAGCCTTCTTTCTCTTTTTCCAGAGCGCCTTCGAGGGTCTGATAAACAACTGGACCACCACTTACCTGATTGAGCAGGTCGGGGCACAGCAGAGTGCAGCTTTGATAGGACTCTCAGTATATGTGGCCGGCATGACGGTCATGAGGCTTCTCATAGGCAGTCTTTACAGGCAGATGCCGGAGCAGAGGCTGCTCAGCATTTCATTTGTCATTATCCTGGCTGCGCTGCTACTGTTCAGGCTCAGTAATTCAATGGTGCCGGCGGCTGCGGGACTCTTCCTGCTGGGCGCAGGGCTTGCTGCAGGCTTCCCCACCATGCTGGGTCTTGTCGGCAACAGGTATCCTCACCTGTCAGGAACTGCCTTCAGCTTCGTACTTGTGATAGCTCTGCTTGGAAACATGGCAGTGAACTACGCGATGGGACTGGTTGCCGAAAACTACGGCATCAGGCATCTCACAACCTTCACCTTTGCAGAACTGCTGATCATGGTGGTGATTGCAACAGCAGTATTCAGAAGAATAATCAAAAACAGATAAACACTTACACAAACGGAAACTATGCTGGCACAGGAATGGCTGAAAAATGCAAGGGACGTAATGTCCCGTATTGAAGAGACACAAGCGGAGAACATACGACGGGCAGCCGAAGTCATGGCTGACACAATTGAGTGCGGCAGATGGGTTCACACCTTCGGCTGCGGTCATGCAACACTGCCCATTGAAGAGATGTATCCCAGGATTGGCGGGTTTGTGGGGTTTCACCCCATGATAGAGATCCCGCTGAGCTTCTTCACACATATAACCGGGGAGATGGGGGTACACCAGTTTGTATTCCTTGAAAGGGTTGAGGGTTACGGTGTTGAGATCATGAAGGGCTACACCTTTGATAAGCGTGATACCATGTGGCTCTTTTCGCATTCGGGCATCAACAATGTTAACATCGACGTTGCCATTGAGTCAAAGAAGAGGGGCATGAAAGTGGTGGTCTTCGGTTCGGCAGCCGAGGCGGCGGGTAAGAAGACCAGGCACAGCTCGGGAAAGACCATCTTCGACCTCGCCGATATTGTAGTGGACACCTGTGCTCCCCTGGAGGATGCCTCGGTGAAGCTGAAGAATCATGTCGACAAAATTGGTCCGGTCTCAACAATGGCCTTCGTCACCTGTGTATGGATGACTATAACCACTGTAGCAGAGATACTTACCGACAGAGGTGTCAGGCTGTATATCCATCCCAGTCATAATGTTCCCGGTGACACCACGGCCAGGGAGAGGCTTGACGAGGCGCTGGCGGAGTACAAGCGCAGGATTGCATGCGTATAGTTACTATTGAAGGCCATGGACTCACTGGAGAGAACGATTTGTTTCATTGAAGGCGGCAGGCCTGACCGTGTTCCGTTTCACCCCATCCTCATGCGTTTCGCAGCAAAACATGCAGGGGTAAGATACAGGGACTTCTGTCTCAGCCACTCGCACAAATGCATGGCGAACATCAAATGTGCTACCGATTTTCAGTCGGACTGGGTCAACACCATGTCCGATGCCTATGCAGAGGCAGAAGCTTTCGGCACCAAGCTTCTTTATCCGGAGGATGACCTGCCCATGGTGCAGAAATATGCCATTGCAGATATCAGTGACATTGACAGGATGACTGTTCTGAAGCCGGGTGACCATAGCCGCCTGAGGGAGCGCTCTGCCGAGATCAGGGAATACCGTGCTATCAATGCCGGAAAGATGTTCATCTGCGGATGGGTTGAAGGGCCACTGGCAGAATACTGTGACATCCGGGATATAAACCTCGCAATGACCGATCTCTACGAACATCCGGAA
Source organism: Bacteroidales bacterium (assembly GCA_011620595.1). GTDB lineage: Bacteria > Bacteroidota > Bacteroidia > Bacteroidales > VadinHA17 > SR-FBR-E99. The sequence continues at coordinate 40,950 of WOYX01000062.1, forward strand.
GAGGTTCACAAAGCCCTGGACATCATCACTGAGAGTGCGATGGCTTTCATCACGGCGCAGGTCAGGGAGGGGGCACACTGTATCGGTATTGGTGATTCTGTCTGTTCTCTGATATCGCCTGAGCTTTATGATGAGTTCTGCCTGGGCCGTGAGAAAGCCCTGGTGGAACACATTCACAGAATGGGAGCACTTGCCAAGATACACATATGCGGAAACATCTCCGCCATTCTTCCCGGAGTTATCAGCACGGGGTCTGACATTATTGATATAGATCACCGCACGGGACCTGTGACAGAGGCTGTGAGAATGCTTGGCGAGAGGCAGGTCTTCGCGGGCAAGAGTGACCCGGTGTCGGTCCTGCAGGACGGCGACGAGCAGAGAATACGCGAGAGTGCAATTGCCTTCTTCAGGGAAGCGCAGGGACGTGCAATCCTCTCTGCCGGATGCGAGGTAACACCGGGAACCAGTGTTGACAACCTGGCCTGCTTCGCCGGCCTGTCATCGGAACTATTGAAGTAGTAATCTAAATAAACAGGAGGCTGTCATCATGGGAAAGAATGTTGCACTGGTCCTTTCAAGTGGCGGGGCAAGAGGTTTCGCTCATATAGGAGCCATAAAGGTACTTTTACAGCACGGCTACAATATAACCTCCGTGGCCGGAACCTCAATGGGGGCATTGATAGGGGCCATCTATGCCGCGGGGCAGCTCGAAGAGTTTGAGGAGTGGGTCAGGACTCTCGATGTGATGGAGGTACTGAAGCTTACCGACATCAGCCTGAGCAGCAAGGGCTTTGTCAAGGGCAAGAAGATCATGGAGAAGCTTAAGGAGATAGTGCCCGAGAGGTCCATTGAAGAGCTACATATCCCTTACTGTGCCGTTGCAACCAATCTTATCAAAGGTAAGGAGAAGGTATTTACCGAAGGTAGTCTCTTTAATGCCATCCGTGCTTCGATATCGATCCCTACGGTTTTCCAGCCCTGGCAGATAGGTGAGGATTACTTCGTTGACGGCGGTCTTGTTAATCCTATCCCCATCAACAGGGTAAAACGCGAAAAAGGTGATCTTCTGGCTGTCGTTAATGTCAATGCCGACATACCCTATGAAGGGGTGCCGGAGGAGGATGAGGAGAAGAAGGATGAAGAGAAAGACAGCAAGTTCATCAAAAAGGTCAAGGAGATACAGTCGAAGAGTGAGAAGCATATCCCGGAGGACAGGAAGGATGACATCGGCCTCTTCAATCTCAATAACCGCAGCCTCAGCATAATGCTCAACCAGATAGCGGCACTCACCCTGAAGAATTATGAAACTGACATAATGATTGAGATCTCAAGGCAGTCATTCGGCACATATGATTTTTACAAGGCGGCCAAGATCATCAGTGAGGGTGAGAGAGCAGCCTCCCGGGCCCTGAATCGGGACCCCGTCAAACAGGGGTGATCAGCGGCTTTTTTTATGCTGATAAGTTGTAGATTTTGGGAAAATTGTTTATCTTTATCAGTTAACCTAAAATTAAAATCGCAATGAAAAAATTCACTCTGATCATCTTCCTCGGCATGATGGTAGCGGCGCCGGCCCTGAAGTCGCAAAAGCCGATAAAAGTGCTGGAAGACAGTATTCAGATTGGCAACTGGCTCTATCCCGGTTTCAATGTGACCATCCCTGAGGCCGATTATGACAATACCCTGAAGAACTGGGTCAAGTTACAGGAGACGGGTACGAAATCAAAAGTGCAGACCGAGAATGGCGAGATGACGATCTTCGGGGCCAATGTCAGGGAGATATCTCCCACCCCGGTAAACATCTACAGCCATCTTGTAAATGAGGATACGGTATGTCGGCTGTTTGCCTGCATCGAGATAAAAAAGGACCAGTATGTTGAGCCTGCCGCGGGTGATATTCAACTGACAGCTGCACGCAACTTTCTCAAGGAATTTGCCAAATCGCAATACATTGAAGTTATCAAGGGCCAGCTTGCTGCCGAAGAGAAGATACTGCGCGACCTGAACAGGGAGCTTGGCAGCCTCCAGAGCAGCAAGGCCCGTACCCAGAGAACTGCCAAAAACAAGAGAGGTACTATCAACAATGAGCAGGAGAAGCTTCAGGTAAGGCACAATGAGCTGGGCATGCTGTCAACCGAGATCATCAACAAGAACAATGAGATGATGAGCATGCCGGTAGGCGCCGGTCGAGATGCCATGGCTACCCAGATCAAAGAGCTGGAGAAGAGGCGCAAGAAGCTGCAGAAAGAGATATCCAGATCAGAGAACAAGATCAACAAGGCAAGATCCACGATAAACCAGGCTGACAGATCGATACCCCGGAATGAGAATGAGCAGGATGTACTGAAGGCCAGGATTGATGCACAACAGGCTGTAGTGCAGAGCTTCATTGACAAGCTGAACGCTGTCAAACTCTATTGAAAACATGTATTGCAATAACAACTCTATCAACTCATAATAAATCAAAGAGAAATGAAAAGCCAGGAGCAAAAAGAGAACTATCAGAAGAAAATTGAATCTCAGCTCGATGAATGGAGAGCTGAGATTGACCGTCTGAAAGCAAAGGCCAGAAATACCTCTGCGGATACCAAACTGAAATACCAGGAGAACATTGACAAGCTGGAGATGAAGATGGATGAGGGGAAGTCGAAACTCAAGGATATCAGGGAATCAAGCGGCGAAGCATGGGAGTCAATCAGGGAAGGCGCCGACTCGATATGGGACACCATGAAGGCCACATTCGCCGAGGTAAGGGATAAGCTGAGTGACGACGAGAAAGAGGAGAAGAAGGCTTAAAATCCGGAAAGAAACCATCGGCTGAAGATGAATCTGATCTGGCCGGCAGGAGATATTATCGATTGCACGGGCATATATGGATATGCCTTCAGACTGTGAACAGTTAAAACTGAGGAGAATGAAGAAAACACTAAGGATTGTCCTTGTAATACTCATATTTGCTGCCGCTATCTTTTTCTGGTGGCGTCATTACTTTGTATTCGGTGAAGGCGTAAAGGCCGGTGACCTTAACTACCTGGTAAGAAAGGGATACCTCTTCAAGACATGGGAGGGCAAGCTGATACAGACCGGATTCAAGACATCCACCCCGGGAGCAATTCAAAGCAACGAATTTGAATTCAGCATGGTGAATGACAGCCTGGCCCATGTCCTGGAAAGGGCAAGCGGCAAGTTTGTCGAGCTCCGTTACAAGGAGTATATCAGGCCCCTGCCATGGAGGGGCATGAGCAGGTATGTCGTGATCGAAGTTCTTGATATCGAGGATCAGGATAATAAGGATGAGACTCCGGCGCTTATTCCCTATCAGACACTCTGATTATATAAAATCCAAAAAAATCATGAAATACAGAATTACAATACTTATTCTGTCAGTTTTTCTATTGGCAGCATGTTCGCAGTTAACACAGTTAATGCAGTCAGTATCAGCCGTAAATGAGCTGACGGAGGGTGACATAATTGAGGGGCTGAAGGAGGCGCTAACGGTAGGTGCACGAAATGCCGCGGAAAGACTTGCCGCGGAAAACGGGTATTACGGTGATCAGCAGGTAAGGATACCACTTCCAGAGGAAGCGAAAGTAATTGTGGAAAACATAGGCAGGATACCAGGCGGGGATCAACTTATTGAGAATGTCATTCTTAGCATCAACAGGGCAGCAGAAGATGCTGCCCGTGAGGTGGCTCCTGTCTTTGTGGAAGCAGTAACACGGATGACCATTGCCGACGGGTACAACATACTGCATGGAGCCGATAACGCGGCGACGGAGTATCTGAGGAGCAACACGTGGAATGAGCTTTACTCTCTCTACAAGCCGAAGATCACAGCCTCTACGGAGAGGGAGATGGTGGCAGGCATCTCCGCACAGCAATCATGGCTTGCACTCACGGAAAAATGGAACATGGTGGCCAACAGTGTTGCCGGCCGGCTTGCAGGATTCAATCCTGTGACAACTGATCTGGATGATTTTCTGACCAGGAAGGCGCTGGAAGGTGTTTTTCTGAAGATCGCAGATGAAGAGCTAAAGATCAGGAAAGAGGTTTCTGCCCGGGTCACACCGCTGCTTCAGAGAGTATTCGGAACTCTTGACAGCCAGTGATATCTCAGCCAGGCAGGGATAGAAGGTCAAGACCCTCTCTTTCTAAAACTCTTGTATAATTGCAAAAAATTTAGAAGAATGATCAGGAATTTACTTTTACTGACAACCGCCATGCTGCTGACAGGTATCAATTTTACGGCCACCGTACAGGATTAGGGGAACCCTGACGGCTGGCACAACGGAGGCGTGATCTCCCTGAACATGCCCGGGAACTCCTTTACAAACTGGGCCGCAGGGGGGCAGAACTCTGTGGCTATCAACGGGCTGTTCAGCCTGACGGCCAACTACAAGAAGGAGAAATCTGCATAGGACAACGCCCTGACCATCGGCTACGGCAAAAGGAGCATCCGGATGTGGATATCTATCTTGCTGCGCTCGACGGTCACCTGAACGAAAAGGGATACATCGTGCCGGGACCGGGAGATGCAGGCGACAGGCTCTTCGGCACCCTGTGACCGATTCCGGGGGATGGCTCCGGCACTAATTTTTATCAACTTTTTATTACCCTCACCCTTCAGAACAGCAGAGGTTGCTATATTCGCAGATCAAACCTGGAATAAATAAGAATAGGGCATGGGACTGAAGAACCGGCTTATCATAATGAATTTCCTCCAGTTTTTCATCTGGGGGTCATGGCTGCTCACCATAGGGGCATACTGGTTTCAGAACAAGAACTGGACAGGAACGGATTTCGGAGCGATTTTTTCAACCATGGGGCTGGCCTCGCTCTTCATGCCGGCAATAGCGGGCATAATAGCTGACAGGTGGGTCAACGCCGAGAAGCTCTATGGCCTCTTCCACATCTCGGGAGCAGTGCTGCTTGCCATCCTGCCAACGATCAATGATCCGAAGACCTTTTTCTGGGTCCTGCTGATCACCATGATGTTCTACATGCCTACCCTTGCGCTCGCCATCACCGTGGCATACAGTTCGATGAAGAACAGGGGCATGGATATCATCAGGGATTATCCCCCGATCAGGGTATGGGGTACCATCGGTTTCATCGTGGCGCTGTGGGTGGTTAGTCTCCTTGGTTTTGAGACTTCACCCATGCAGTTTTACGTAGCCGCTGCAGCCTCACTCGGGCTGGGCATCTATGCCTTCACCCTGCCCAAATGTCCGCCGCTGGCCCGCGGACACAAGAAGAAACTGGTGGAAGAGCTTGGTCTCAACGCCTTCGAGCTCTTCAAAAACACCAAGATGGCGCTCTTTTTCATCTTTGCCATGCTACTGGGTGCGGCACTGCAGCTCACCAATGCATACGGAGATACATTCCTTCACGACTTTGCCGATATACCCGCATACAAGAATCTGCTGGCAGTAAAATACCCCGCCATCATCATGTCTGTATCGCAGATATCCGAAACACTCTTCATCCTTACCATTCCCTTCTTCCTGAAGAAGTTCGGAATCAAAAAGGTGATGCTCATGAGCATGGTAGCCTGGGTATTCAGGTTCGGACTCTTTGCATACGGAGACCCGGCAGGCGGACTCTGGATGATCATACTGTCATGTATTATCTACGGTATGGCCTTTGATTTTTTCAACATCTCAGGATCACTCTTTGTGGAAACACAAAGTGAGCCGGAGATCAGGGCCAGTGCACAGGGGCTCTTCATGATGATGACAAACGGTTTCGGGGCCTTCATGGGTAGCCGTATCAGCGGGATCGTCATCGACAAGTACTTCATGCTTGAGAGCGGAGCCTTCGACTGGAAAGGGATATGGCTGGCCTTTGCCGCATATTCGCTGGTTGTGGCAATCCTCTTCGCCCTTCTCTTCCGACATAAACACGTGCCGGAGCCAGTTGAAAATATCAGTCATTAATTCCCCGTCCTGCCATCATGTATATATAATTTGACTTTTATTGGGCACATGGAGCCTCCATGTTTGCCAATTATTTTCATACTTGCTTGTGTTTTTTAAACATGGAGGATTCATATTTTATTATGTACTTCTGTATGACATAATAAATTTGTGAATTGTAATACCATGTTATTAATAGATATAATACCGGCGGGAGGGGTTCGGGCTACGCATGGCTGGTGGCAGGGTCAGGGCATAATCCTGCAGCGGAAATATCAATATACCCCAAGAAGGATGAGGCTCAGTCCGATAACAATCATACCACTTATAAGACCGTAGATTGCAACATGGTGTTTGCCGTACTTGTGTGCGGCCGGAAGCAGTTCATCAAATGAGATATAAATCATTATGCCTGCCACCATGGCAAAAACATATCCGAGACTTATGTCGCTGTCAAACAGCGAGAGGATGAAATAGCCTGCCACTGCCCCGACAGGTTCCGAGAATCCTGACAGTACCGACCAGGTGAGTGCCTTCTTCCTCGAACCGGTGGCATAATATACCGGGACAGAGACGGCAATTCCTTCAGGGATATTATGAATGGCAACAGCGATAGCAATGCTTACCCCCACTGCAACATCTGACATTGCAGACATGAAGGTTGCGATACCTTCAGGAATGTTGTGTATCCCGATAGCCACGGCAGTAAAGACCCCCAATCGCATCAGCTTCTGGTCTTTGGCTCCTGACCAACCCGTCCGCCGCCGCCTTCCCTGGCATTCAGGCTTGTCAGGATCCCTCGTCTCCGGGTGCATCTGCTCCACTCTCTTCAGTTCATGCGGGTTGCCCTGTGACGGGAGTATCTTATCGATGGCTGCAGACAGCCCTATCCCGAAAATGAATGACATAAATGTCAGCCACGCTGCAGGAGCGGCATCATAATTCATCCTCATAATTTCCCCTGCGTTGGTAAGGATCTCGGTAAAAGAGATGAATATCATCACACCTGCCGAAAAACCAAGGGAAAAGGCAAGGAAGGTGGTCTTGGTGCGCTTTGCGAAGAAGGCGATAAGTCCGCCTATTCCCGTAGCCATTCCGGCGAACAGCGTCATGCCGAAAGCAAAAAATATCATGGATCGGTCCATTCAGGGCTTATTTAGATTCATTTTAAATTGTAAATTTAGAATAAACATTGAAAAACAGGTGACAAAGGGCAATCATAGTAAAAAAAACTATTAATTAGTGATCTGAGAAACCACGATGAGTCACTTTGATTATTTCAGAATACTGGGCATAAGGCAGGGCGCTTCCGATGATGAGATCAGGAGGGCATACCGAAGAAAGGCCATGGAGTTGCATCCAGACCGCAACAGTTCAGAGGATGCTCAGGATCAGTTCATCAGGGTAACGGAGGCTTATGAATACCTCACCTCCCACCCCCACGGCAGGAATATCAGTGAGGAGGAGCTGAGGAGGAATTACCAGGCATGGGTTGATTACAGGCGGGCTGAAGCCAGGCGAAGGGCAGAGCAGTATGCCAGGAAATCCTACTCCGATTTCAAGAAGAGCAGTCTCTACAGGAGCACCTCAGCCATTGACGGCACCATGGTCTTTCTTGGTTTTGCTCTTGCCATAACAGTCATTCTCATGACGGTATTCGGGTACAGCTACCGCCTCAGGACAGCCACCTCACCCCAGGAAGAACCCTCGCTGTCGCTGGCCATAGTAACCTTTACCGTTGGCGTTATCTATCTGATAATTACCATATTTTATTTCAGCGCCTGGCTTGCCCAGGAGAAAAACAGGAAACAAAAGAGAAATGTCTGACAGAATCAAAATCAGGAACCCTTTTGATCCGGCCGGGAACCCCTGTTTCGGTTGCAGTCCCACCAATCATGCAGGACTCAGACTAACCTTTGAGGCTGAAGATGGAAAGCTTTATGCAGCCTGGGATCCGATGCCGCAGTTCCAGGGTTATATCAACGTTCTTCACGGTGGTATCATTGCCACCCTGCTTGACGAGACCGGGGCATGGTGCATCAACGTAATGGCAGGTACTTCAGGTGTGACATCATCACTGACGGTAAGGTATCTGAAACCGGTTCACATCAGCAGAGGCATGGTAAGTGTGGAAGCTGCCATTGTCAGGCTGGAGGAGAGGAGTGCACACATACACTGCAGGCTCTCTGACGGTGAGGGGAAGCACTGTGCCGAGGCTGATATCGAATACTTTCTCTACCCGCCGGAGATAGCCCGTAAACGCTATCATTACCCGGGAAAAGAGGCTTTTTACCCGCAGAAAGGCTGAAGATCGTCTGCAGGTCGGAGACAATCATCAGCCTGCTCGCCTTTCATTTTCCATACCGTGCCAGGGGGATGGCGGTGTGATCTGAGAAGTCAGACCTGAGGTATTTGTAATAACCGGTTATACCGATCATGGCCGCATTATCCGTGGTATAGCGCAACTCCGGCAGGAAGAGGTTCCACCTCTGTTTTCCCGCTTCCCTCCCTGCTGCCTGCCGTAGTCCAGAGTTGGCTGAGACGCCACCCGCGATACCTACCTCCCTTATGCCTGTCTCCTTTGAGGCCCGTACCAGTTTACCGATCAGTATCTCGATTATCGTGCGCTGCAGTGACGCCGCAAGGTCGTTACGCCGGCTCTCAATGAAACCAGGCTCCTCCGCCACCCTGTCGCGCAGGAAATAGAGGAAGCTGGTCTTCAGTCCCGAAAAACTGAAGTTGAGTCCCCTGATCCGTGGTTTGGCAAAGACGAAGGCGTAGGGGTCACCCCCGGCCGCGAGTCTGTCTATCACCGGTCCTCCCGGATAGGGCAGTCCCATCACCTTGGCGCACTTGTCAAAAGCCTCACCCGCAGCATCATCAATCGTTGCCCCAATTATCTCCATGGAGAGATGATCATGCATAACCATCAGCTGGGTATGTCCACCCGACACGAGCAGACACAGGAACGGGAAATCCGGCAGGGCATCCTCTCTTCCAGGTTCCCTGACAAAGTGGGACATGACGTGGGCCTGCAGGTGATCAACCTCTATGAGAGGTATATTACGTGCCAGTGCAAATCCCTTTGCAAATGAGCTGCCCACGAGAAGTGATCCGAGCAGACCGGGTCCTCGTGTCCAGGCAACAGCACTTATCTCTTCTGCGGTTGTCCCGGCCATCGCCAGTGCCCTGTCAACCACCGGAACAATGTTTGCCTGGTGCGCCCTCGAGGCAAGTTCGGGTACCACTCCACCGTAAGCCTCGTGCACGGCCTGTCCTGCGATTAGGTTCGAAAGCACCACACCGTCTCTTATGACAGCAGCGGAAGTGTCGTCACAGGAAGATTCTATCGCAAGGATAGTAACAGTTGGCGCCATTTTTGTATTACTCTTTTTTATTAACTTCGCCTGCGGCGGAATGTCGTAATGAATGGGCAAAATTATTAAAAAAATCGTCAGGGTACTTCTTACTGTCGTTGCGGTGCTCATCATCGTTCCTGCCGTCATTATGCTGCTGCTCCAGGCCCCCAGAGTACAGACGTTCACCGTCAGGCAGATCACGGGCATCCTCTCCGGAAAGACAGGGGCGGATATTAACATCGGTAAAGTATCTTACTCCTATTTCAGGAAGGTGCTGCTTGAGGATATCCTCTTTGAAGATCAGAACGGAGATACACTCCTCACTGTCCGTAAGGTTAATCTGAGAATAAGGACCATCAGGCCATCAGAAGGTCGTTTCAGCTTTGGCAGAACGGACCTTCATGATGCAGATTTCCGGATGATTACCGACACATCAGGTGTTATGAACCTCACACGTTACATTGATGCCATCAGGGGTGACAGGAAGCCTGACACTGCCAGCAGAGTTGACATACGATTTTCAGATATCTACCTTTACAACGGTGCGTACCTGCTGTCAAACAGGTCAGACAGTTCGGGCACCATTCCGGGAAGGGTGAACTTCAAGAACCTCAGGGTGTCAGAGATAAATGCAAAGGTCAGGGACCTGAACATTATCAGGGACTCGGTCAGTATGGTGATCAGGGACCTTACCTTCGCCGAGGCCGGAGGTTTCACAACAGAAAACCTTGACATGAATATAGCCATTGCCGGCAATAAGCTGTCATTCAGGGATATAAACCTAAAGACCGCTGCCAGCTCGATCCTGGCTGACAGGATAATACTTACAGCCCGGAATTCGGCATCATGGAAAGACTTTGTCAATGAGGTAAAGTTTGACATGCTGTTTCAGAGTTCCGATATTGCCACTCAGGATCTGGCCTGGTTTATCGCTCCGCTGAAAGGCATCAGTGAGTCCGTCACTCTTTCAGGAAGGCTTAACGGCACTGTGGCTGAGCTGAATGGGCGTGATATAGCAATAAAATATTCAACCTCCACCAGTCTGAATTTCGACTTTGATATTTCAGGTCTTCCATCGATAAATGAAAGTTATCTCTTTGTTGACTTCACAGACATGCGTACCACTGCGTCTGATGTTGAGAAAGTGATGCTTCCCGGCAGGGATCCCATCAGGCTTCCCGAGCCGGTTCACGGGCTCGGTCTTATCTCCTATAGCGGCAGTTTCACAGGGTTTACAACTGATTTTGTCTCTTTTGGCAAGCTTACAACAGAGCGAGGGAGTGTTTCAACAGACCTCTCGCTGAAACCAGACGGCAGGAACAGGTTCAGCTTCAAGGGATTTTTAAGCACAAGTGATTTTGACCTGGGTTATGTCACCGGCAACACCGGGCTCTTTGGCGGACTTTGGATGCATGCTGACCTTGACGGATCGATGGAGTCGTTCAGGCATCTTTCCGCCAACATCAGCGGAGTGATTGACAGCGTGGAGATCAACTCGTACAACTACAGCAATATCGCTGTGGAGGGCAGTTACGTGGACAGCATATGGGATGGTTCAGTGGCAGTAAGAGATCCGGCTGTGGTCATGGATCTGATGGGAAGGTTTGATTTGAAAAAGAGCATGCCTGAATTTGATTTCACCATGAATCTTTCGCACGCCGACCTGCACAGGATGAACCTGATCAGCAGCGATACCCTTTTCAATGCTTCCGCGCTTCTCACCGCCAGTTTCAGGGGTAACAGAACCGACAACATTGCGGGAGAGATCAGGCTGATAAATTCCACGCTGAACAACTCCAACGGAGAGCTGAGCATCTATGATTTCCTGATCAGCGCCCTTCAGGAGGATGGAGTGAATATACTGAAGCTCAGATCCGATTTTGCAGATGCCGAGGTACGGGGAAGGTACACCTTCGAAGCTATTCCGGCCACGGTTAAGAGGGTGCTTGCTGATCTCTATCCATCACGATTTCCGTCAGGAGTGAAGGAGGATGTGGTTCCGGGGGCTGACTTCACCCTTTCAGCGACCATCAGGAAGATAGACAAGCTCAACGATTTCATGGGAACAGGATTGAGCATTGCTGACGGCAGCAGGATAACCGGGAGTTTAAACTCAGACCGTTCAGAGATAAGTATTGCACTGCGTTCCGGGGCGATCACCTATGCAGGAACCACACTGAGCAGTATGAATCTCTCCGGTTCTGCCGGGGGCGGGAAATTGTCAGTCACCCTGAAGGCGGACACCGTACTTCTTCCTGACAGATCGGTATTGGGCAACTTCGTTGCAGAAGCCGGCAGTCATACTGACACGCTGAATCTGGGCATGCGATGGGATAACGGGGACGGAGGCAGAACTTTCGGGGAGGTGAGTGCCAGGGGATTCTTCAGCCTCAACACCATGAACAGGGCTTTCCTTACGGTAAGCCTCCTTCCTACGGCGTTCACCATTGACCGCATACCGTGGAGTGTGAGTCCGGCACGCATAGTCATAGACTCAACCACCGCCTGGTTTGACAATATACTTGTCAACAGCAGCAACAAATACATAAGACTTGACGGAAAAATCTCCCCGGAGCCCGAGGAGAGGCTTACGCTCACCTTTGAAGGACTGAACCTCTCATATGTCAATAAGCTGGGCAGCAGGGACAGGCGCGGAAACAAGGAAAAGAAACCTGCCTCACCTCAGATGAATATCGGGGGTGTTATGGGAGGCTACATCACCCTCTCTGATATATATGAAGACTTCCTGTTTGAGAGTAATTTCAGTGTCAGTGACTTTATGCTCAACGAAAACAGATACGGTCTGCTCTCAGTGATGAGTGAGTGGAATCCCCGGGATAAGGTGGCTGAGATACATGTCTTCAACGATTATGAGGGATCAAGATATTTTGACATCAGCGGCACCTACTCACCGTCGTCAAAAGGGGCAGACCTCACTGTCGCAACAAACAGCATGCCCCTTGATGTCATCAATCCCCTGGTAGCTGCCTTTGCCTCTGATGTAAGAGGTTCAGCCACCGGAGTCATCAGGCTGCAGGGAGGATTGAAGAAGATGATGCTGAGCGGTGCGGTGATGGCCCGGGATGCATCCATGAAGATCGACTTTCTTCAGACGAGATACAGTTTCTCCGACAGCATCAGGTTCAATCCCGAAGGTATCCTGTTCAGCAACATCAGGATTTTTGACGAGAGGAAGAATCAGGGAACGATAAACGGAATGCTCTCACACCGCTCATTCAAAGACATTGGCATTGCTCTCGACATCAATATGGAGAGGATGATGGTTCTGAACACCCGCTCCAAGGACAACGAAAGCTTTTACGGCACTGCCTTTGCCAGCGGTTACGCAGGCATAAGGAGCAATGAGGAGAGGCTCTCCTTCAATATTTCAGCACGTACTGCCGGTGGCACGGAGTTTTTTATCCCGTTGAATTCCTCATCGAGCGTCAGTGACTATCCATATATTGTCTTCACAGATCCTGCCAGCAATAAAATGGCAGCAGATGAGGAGAGGACCATCTTCACCAGGCAGGTCAAAGGAAGCAATCTTGATCTCAATTTTGACCTTGCAGTGACCCCCGAGGCCAGGGTGCATCTCATTATGGATGCCACTTCCGGCAGTGTTATAAGGGGTACCGGGTCAGGAAATCTGAATATTAACCTTAATTCAAAGGGTGAGCTGAGGATGGCCGGAGATTATGTTATCAGTGACGGGGATTACCTGTTCACCCTGGGTAATATACTCAACAAGCGCTTTGTGGTTGAGGAGGGTGGCAAGATATCCTGGAACGGTGAGATTGATGATGCCGAGCTGGATCTGAAAGCCATATACCGTACCAAGGCCTCGCTGGCACCCCTCTCGTTTGCGTATACAGATATGGATAAGCTGAAGGAGAGGCTGCCCGTGGAGTGTCATCTTCTGCTCTCCGACAAGCTGCTTAATCCGGCTATAAAATTCGACATATATCTGCCCACTGCCGACGAGGAGACGAGGGATTACCTGAGGATGGCCATAGACACTGAGGAAGAGCTCAGCAGGCAGTTCCTCTATCTTCTGGTAATGAACAGTTTCTATACCGATCCGGCCCTCTACAGTGCCACCGGCGGCAGCACACAGGTTCCATCCAGCCAGACGACAGGGACTCAGGATGCCACTATCCTGGGTATGACAACCACTACCGAGATGCTTTCAAACCAGCTAAGCAACTGGCTGTCGCAGATAAGCAACGACTTTGACATAGGCTTCAATTACAGACCCGGGGATGAGCTCACCGATGATGAGATAGAAGTTGCACTTTCCACGCAGCTGCTGAATGACAGGATCACACTGAACGGCAACCTGGATGTAGGAGGGGCACAAACCAAAGAATCGACCAGCAGGTTCAGCGGAGAATTTACCATTGAGTTCAGGCTTACCGAGATGCTCAGGCTGAAGGTGTTCAACCGTTCGAACAACATTCTTTTCTACCCGGTACATCCATATACACAGGGTGCGGGTGTCTTTTACAGGCGTGATTTTGACAGGCTGAATGATCTCTTTATAAATCCCGGTGAGCGGAGGAAAAAGAATATCGTACAGGAGGAGGAGACCGGAGGCAAATAACTTTTCAACAACAGCCCCTTTTTTCCACCGAAGGGATAATTCGCACCTGTTTTGGACGTTTTTTTAATATATTCGCGCGATGATATAAAAAAGTAAGTCAAACAGTTAACATTTAAAAAAAACACAATGATATTAGCAAACATTTTACTACAGGGTACAGCAGCCACGCCGGCCGCCGAAGAGGCATCAATGTCACTGGCTGATCTTTACGTGGCTGGTGGCTGGGTGATTGTCATCATCACCCTGCTCTCATTTATTGCTCTTTATATATTCATTGAAAGAGTTCTTGTCATACGGAAGGCCTCAAAGGTAGATGCCAACTTCATGAACCGCATCAAGGACTACATGTATGAAGGCAAGGTTGATGCCGCACTGCAGCTATGCAGAAAGACTGACTCCCCGCAGGCCAGGATGGTAGAGAAGGGCATCACCCGTCTCGGCAGGCCCCTTGCCGACGTCACTGCAGCCATTGAGAATGTCGGAAGGCTGGAGATACACAAGCTGGAGAAGAGGTTCCCCACTCTGGCGACAATTGCCGGAGCAGCACCTCTTGTCGGCTTTTTCGGAACTGTAATAGGTATGATCAAGGCCTTCTATGCGATGTCGCTGGCAGGTAACAGTCTTGACATCAGCACTCTCAGCGGCGGCATCTATGTGGCCCTGATAACCACGGTAGGAGGTCTCATACTTGGGATCCTGGCCTACTTCGGGTACAATCTCCTGGTAGTCAGGGTTGAGAACGTGGTTTTCCAGCTTGAGACCACCTCCACGGAGTTCCTGGATATTCTTAATGAACCTGTAAAGTAGCATCGGATGGCAATATCAACCAAAAATAAGGTCAGCGTAAACTTCAGTAATGCAGGCATGTCTGATATAGTGTTCCTGCTGTTGCTGTTCTTCATGCTGACATCAACACTGGTTCAGCCAACAGCGATAAAGCTGCTGCTGCCGAAGGGTACCACACAGACCTCTGCGCGTCCCATGACCACTGTCTCCATTACCAGGGACCTGCAGTATTTCATTGAAGACCAGCCCATACAGCTTGAAAACCTCGAATCGGCCCTGCAGGCCAAGGTTGGCAGTAACCCGGAAATTTATATCTCTCTCCACACTGACAGGAGTGTTCCTGTTGAGTATGTAGTGAACGTGATGAACATTGCGGCGAAAAACCAATACAAGCTTATACTTGCCACAACACCCAAATAGCAACCGCGAGCCTCTTACCCGTGAGAGGAAGCAGGGTATGGTCATCAGTACGCTGGTGCACCTGGTGCTTGCTCTCCTTATCATATTTGTCACCTTCAGGGTAAAGCTGCCCGACACCTCTGAAGAGGGGCTGCTTGTTAATTTCGGGTTTGACGAGACCGGTGAGGGTCTTTATGAACCCGCCCCACAGCCTGTCTCCCCTCCTGCACCGCCGCCGTCGGCTTCTGATGAGGATTCTGATGATGCAATACTGACACAGGACTTTGAGGAGGCGCCGGAGGTTATGAAGAAGGAGCCTGATCCTGAAGAGATCAGGAGACAGGCTGAAGCGCGTGCTGCACAGATCAGGAGAGAACAGGAGCTCGAGGCTGAACGGATAAGGCTGGAGCAGGAGAGAATTGAGAGGCAGAAGAAGCTGGAGGAGCAGAGGCGTATTGATGAGGCAAACGCCCGTGCCAGGAACGCTTTCGGCAATGCTGCCAATACAGGCACTGCAGGTCAGAGTGAGGGTGTTGCCGGGGGCACCGGTAACCAGGGAGTGGAAACGGGCACCGTTGGCGCAGAAAGATACGGACCCGGGGGCGGAACTGGCAACATCTCGTTTAGCCTCGGCGACAGAGGTGCTACGGCTCTGCCGTATCCCCCGTATGATTACCAGGGTGAAGGAAAGGTAGTTGTTGAAGTGACCGTGGATCAGTCAGGCAGAGTCACAAACGCCAGGTCAGGGGTCGTAGGATCGACTACACAAGATGAATATCTTTTAAGGGTAGCCCGTGAGGCGGCACTCAAGGCACGCTTTGACAGCAGACCCAATACGCCCATCCAGAAGGGAACCATCACCTACAATTTCAAACTCAAATAGCGATTGTTGCTTGCGAAGGAGGTGGGTTGCCGTTTCAGTACAACAGAGTTTTCTGATCAGAGTCTCTTCAGATGAGGCCCACAATCAGATCCGGCACGCGGGTCAAAAGAGGCCCACAATCAGATCCGGCACGCGGATCAAAAGAGGCCCACAATCAGGTCCAGCACCCCTGTCAGCTTCAGGGCTGAGGCCATGACAGAAATCAGCAGTACAATGCGTACAACCCGGGGGCCCCAGCTCACGGCCACCTTTGAGGCGAGCCATCCGCCCGTACCCTGTCCCACGGCCAGGACTATTCCGTACATATACTTCACCTGATCGCTGATGATGAAGACAAAGAGGGCAATTCCCGTGAGAAGAGTGACTATCAGCACCTTGTGAGCATTGGCCTTTGTCAGCCCCTCTCCTGCCCCGAGCACCAGTGCCGCAAGCAGGAAGATTCCCACCCCGGCCTGAATGAACCCGCCGTAGACACCGATGAAGAAGAGCAGCAGGATGACCCACCAGCGTCTTTTGGTGCTGATTGCCACGGCATGCTCCCTGAGCCACTTCTCCGGCTTGTATAGTATAACGAAGAACATGAAGATCAGCAACCCTGCAATCAGCAGCTCCATGATCCGCTCGTTGATCCTTACCGCCAGCAGTGAGCCGACCAGTGATCCGGCCACGGCAGGAGCAGCCATCCATACCGTATCACGGAATCTGAATATCTTTTGCTGCCTGAAGCTCAGGCTGCTCACCGCGCTCTGCACCAGCACGCCGATACGGTTGGTGCCGTTGGCGATGTTGGCCGGGAGTCCCAGAAACATCAGCAGGGGCAGTGTTATCAGTGATCCGCTGCCGGCAAGAGTATTGACAAAACCGGCAAAGAGGCCGGCCACAATGACAGCCAGATACATGTACCATTCCATAGGAGAGGGATGTTTTATCTCTCGAGGATATCCCTGACAGCGGCCTGGAGGTTATCTATCAGATCAGTATCCTTTATTACGTAGTCAGCTATGCCCCGGCGTGCAAACTCCAGCACCACGGCCCCCTTCTCCTGCGCGGAGAGCATTATCACAGGCACTTCGGGTGCCAGCCTTGTGATCTCTTCATAAACGGCCATGCCATCCATGGGCTCATCACCCTCCTTCAGGAAATAATAATCAAGTATGATCAGGTCAGGCTTTTCATCAAGAGCAGGAATACACTCTTCACCATAGGCAAAGGCCCTTACCCTGTAACCCGCACTTTCGAAGCGCGTTGCGACAAGAGTGGTGATCAGCGGATCATCATCGACCACAAATATTAACTTTTCTTCCACGGCGACCACCTTTATGGCAGGTAAAAATACAAAAGGAATTTCAAATTTCCTACATGGAGAAAAGAGGGTAGTCCTTCATCATCTTAACCACCCTTTCACCCACTGAGGCAATGACCGATTCGTTTTCAATGCCGGTTATCACCTCGTCGATCAGTGACACTATCGTGGCCATATCGCTCTCTTTCAGTCCGCGCGTTGTGACTGCAGGTGTGCCAACCCTGATACCCGATGTCAGGAAGGGAGAGCGGGAGTCAAAGGGCACCATGTTCTTGTTAACCGTTATGTGAGCCTTCACCAGCGTATTTTCAACCTTTTTCCCTGATATTTCCGGGAAGCGTGTTCTGAGATCTATGAGCATGGAGTGGTTGTCAGTGCCGTCTGAGATGACCTTGTATCCCAGCCCCATGAATGCCTCAGCCATTACTGACGCGTTCTTCTTCACCTGCTGCTGATAGAGGCGGAATTCAGGTGTCAGTGCCTCGCCGAATGAGACTGCCTTGGAGGCGATAACATGTTCCAGGGGGCCTCCCTGTATGCCCGGGAAGACTGCCGAGTTGAGCATGGCCGACATCATCTTCACCTCACCCTTCGGGGTGGTTACGCCCCACGGGTTGGGAAAGTCCTCGCCCATCAGGATTATGCCGCCGCGCGGACCCCTGAGAGTCTTGTGGGTGGTGGATGTAACTATATGTGCGTATTTTAGCGGGTTGTCAAGCAGGCCGGCGGCTATCAGACCTGCCGGGTGTGCCATATCTATCATCAGCATGGCACCGGTTTTATCTGCTATCTCACGCATCCTGGCATAATCCCATTCGCGTGAATAGGCCGAAGCGCCGCCCACTATCAGCTTTGGTTTCTCCCTGAGGGCAACCTCCTCCATCATGTCATAGTCAACCCTGCCTGTCTCCTCCCTGACGCCGTAAGCCACCGGGCGGTAGAGAATACCCGAGGAGTTGACGGGGGAACCGTGTGAGAGGTGACCGCCGTGAGAGAGGTCAAGCCCCAGGAAAGTATCTCCCGGCTTCAGCACCGTGAGGAATACAGCCATGTTGGCCTGCGCCCCCGAGTGCGGCTGGACGTTGGCATACGCAGCACTGAACAGCTGCTTGAGCCGGTCAATAGCCAGCTGCTCTGTCTGGTCAACAATCTCACATCCGCCGTAATACCTTGCTCCGGGGTACCCCTCGGCATACTTGTTGGTAAGTACGGAACCCATGGCTTCCAACACCTGAGGACTGACAAAGTTCTCGGATGCAATCAGCTCAAGTCCGTCTGTCTGACGTTTGCGTTCACGATCTATCAGATCGAATATGACAGTGTCTCTTTCCATAAATATCTGTTCTTTGATTACTTCATTATCAGGACCGTGAATCACTGATCACGGAGAGGTAAGAGGCAAATATACATTTAAATATTAATTTTATTCATGAGACTGTTTTTACTATTTTAGCTTCATGAGAAAGAGTGCAATTATAATTCTGGCTTCGCTGATCTCAGCCTCGTGCAGTAACGGGGAGACCCCGGCAGCAGAGGGCAGCGCTGCTGTTCTCGGGGAGATACCGGTACCTGCCATCGGGTTTTTCCCGGAGCATTATCTCTGTCACAGAGCAGGAGTAATTACAATTGACGGTGAGATCACTGACGGGGAGTGGTCATAGGCACCCTGGAGCAACCTGTTCACGGATATTGAAGGCGACCTGAAACCCTCGCCGCTGCATGACACCCGACTGAAGATGCTGTGTGGGATGACAGCCACCTCTACATAGCAGCTGAGATGAATGAACCGCATACATGGGCAACGCTGAAACAGCGTGATACTATATATTTCATGACAACGACTTCGAGGTGTTCATTGATCCCGACGGCGATACACACGGCTTTTACGAGTTTGAGATGAACGCCTTCAACACTGTATGGGACCTGCTGCTCGCCATGTCCTACCGTGACAAAGGGCGGGCGATAGATGCATGGGACATTGCCGGGCAGAAGTCTGCCGTGAAGATTTACGGCACGCTCAATGACCCGTCACTCTTCCGAGAACTGTCTGAGCAGTTCACGGTATGCCGAGAAGATTCTCGATTTTGAAATGAATCCGACGTAGCGACCCTGATCGAGGACAGGAAGGTTCCATGCTCCCGTGCGTTCAAAGGCCTGCAGAACGGCATCGCCCCTTTCGCGCAGGTCAATATATGAAGGTGGTATGGTCATGAGATCCCTGATGGTGACCTTATCGTACAGTTCAGGTCTGAACATCTTGTCCCGGACATCGTCAAGCAGTACAACTCCTTCGAGGATACCGTATTCATCAACCACGGGAAATATGTTGCGCTTCGACCTTGATATCTGCTTTACCAGGTCGCCAAGGTTACCCTCGGGATTGACCGTCTGCAGGTCTTTTTCCACTTCCCTGGTCCAGTCGAGCAGTACCATCACAGCCTTGTCCTTATCATGGGTTATCAGTTCCCCGCTGGCAGCCAGTTGTTCGTTATAGATGGAGTGTTTCTGGAAGCTCCTGGCTGTGACGAAGGCGATGGTTGATGTGATAATCAGTGGTATCAGCAACCCGTAGCCTTCCGTTATCTCCGCAATAAGAAAGATAGCCGTCAGGGGGGCGTGCAGCACGGCGGCAAAGACTCCGGCCATCGCTGTCAGGGTAAAGCTGCTTTCTACGAGTGAGAGTCCGAACAGGTGGTTCGTAACGCTGCTGAATAAATAACCTGCCACTGCCCCGGTGAAGAGTACCGGGGCGACCACTCCTCCCACACCTCCGGCGCCGTTGGTTGAGGCTGTGGCCACCACCTTAAGCAGCAGCAGCAGCGCCATCAGCACCGCAAAAACCCAGAAACTGGAAGTCTCAATCCCGAACAGGCCGTGTCCCGGCAAGCTACCTCCGTCAGCCTCCAGAAGCTTCATAACAGCATCATACCCTTCGCCGTAGAGTGCCGGCATGAAGAAGATCAGTACACCCAGGATTATTCCTCCTGTCAGCATCCGGACCCAGCTATTCGCTATCTTCCTGTAAAGCTTCTCAATGGCCATATTCACTCTGGTGAAATAGAGTCCCGCAAGTCCGCAGAAGAGACCCAGTATTAGATACCATGGCAGTTCGCTGAGCAGGAAGCTCTCATTCACCTGAAATGATAAAAGCACATTGTCACCCATAAAGAAGTAGGCGACAGTGGCGGCAGTGACCGATGAGATCAGCAGTGGTACTATTGAAGACATTGTCAGGTCAAGCATCAGCACCTCAAGTGTGAAAAGAATTCCCCCGATGGGAGCCTTGAAGATACCCGAGATGGCTCCTGCGGCGCCGCATCCAAGCAGCAGTGTCACATACTTATAATTCAGGTTGAAGTATCGACCTATATTTGAGCCTATTGAAGCACCGGTAAGAACGATGGGGGCCTCTGCTCCCACCGATCCTCCGAAACCTATGGTCAGAGAGCTGGCAAGGATAGAAGACCAGCTGTTGTGACTCCGGATATAGCTCTTGCGCCTTGAGATGGCGTAGAGGACCCTGCTGACACCGTGAGAGATGTTGTCCCTTACCAGGTATTTGACTGTCAGAACGGTAAGAAATATCCCAAAGAGAGGGTAAGCTATTGACAGCACCCCTCCTGCACCTCTCATAACACCCTGTGTAAAAAGCAAATGGGTGAAATGAATTGCATTCTTTATTGCCACCGCAGCAATAGCACTCACCAGCCCGACAACGAAACTGAGCAGATAGATCAGGGTCTGCTGATCGGCAAAAAGTGATTTAATGTACTGTATTTGCTTGGTAAACAAAGCGTTCAAGGCAGATAGATTATATAAAACTGCATAATGCTCACAAATATAAAATAATTTGAGGAGCGGAGGTTTATTTTGGTAAGTTTGGGATATTTTGCCTTTATGATCAGATTTGAACGGCATACGCTTGAGAACGGATTGAGGGTTATTGCTCACCGTGACGAGGGCACTCCGATGGTGACCGCCAACATGCTGTATGACGTTGGTGCCAGGGATGAGGATCCGGAATCAACGGGGCTGGCCCATCTGTTTGAGCATCTGATGTTTGAAGGCACCCGTGAGGTGCCCATGTTTGATATGCCTGTGATGATGGCCGGAGGAGAGAACAACGCCTTCACCAACAATGACTTTACCAACTACTACATAACGCTGCCGGTCAACAATCTCGAAACTGCGCTCTGGCTGGAGGCCGACAGGATGACGGGCCTGGATCTCTCAGAAGAGAGGATTACAACACAGAAGAGCGTAGTGATTGAGGAGTTCCGTCAGCGATACCTGAACCAGCCCTACGGTGATCTCCTCCTGCTGCTCAGGCCGCTTGCATACAGGGTTCATCCCTACCGGTGGCCGGCTATAGGCATGGATATAAGTCATATAGAGAAGGCTGACACCATCTCTGCCAGGAAGTTTTACAGGAAATTCTACACTCCGTCAAATGCTGTTCTTTCCGTTGCCGGTAACGTTACGCCCGGGGAGGTGTTCCGTCTTGCTGAAAAATGGTTCGGAGACAAGCCGAAGGCACCGCGTCGGCGGAGACGACTGCCTGCCGAGCCTGTCCAGAACGAACGCAGGGAGATAACCGTAAGGAGAAGGGTACCATCAGCCCAGCTTATCATGGCCTGGCATACGGATGGAAGAAACAGCAGGGACTTCATCGTGCTGGACATGCTCACCGACATCCTGGCAGGATGTGAGTCAGCCCGTTTCCCGGCTCTGTTGGTGCGGGAGAGAGAGATTTTCACAGAGGCTGACATATATCTGTCAGGTGAGATTGACCCCGGGCTGGTCCTGTTCAGCGGCAAGCTCAGGAACGGCACAGATATCCGCAAGGCCGAAAAGGCGGTGGAGCAGGAGCTCCGCAGGCTGTCCGCATATCCTGTTACTGACGCGGAGCTTGACAAGGCACGCAACCGGTATGAGTCGCTCAGGCTGATCTCCCATCTCAGCGCATCGAACAAAGCCTTCAACCTGGCGCTTCACGAACTACTGGGTGATGCAGAAGGAATCAACAGGGAGAAAGAGAGATATCTGAGTGTTACGGCCTCGGAAATGGCTGAGACAGCGGCCCGCACCTTTCTTCCCGGAAACTGCAGTGTTATTCATTATATTCCGGAAGCACAATGAAGGAGACGATTACAGGGCGGCCTCCCAAAATAAACATTCCTTCGGCAGGTGACACTTCGTTTCCTCCATGTATCAGGCTGAGCAACGGCCTGCCTGTATACCTGATCGGCAACGGTCCGGAGGGTCTGTTGAGGATTGAGTTTGTCTTCAATGCCGGACAACGAATGGAGAAGATTCACCTTGCCTCTGCAGCAACCAACGCCATGCTTACCGAGGGTACTGAGTTGCATGACGCCGCTTCGATAAATAATCTTATTGATGCCACCGGTGCATTGTTCAGTCATACTGCCGACAAGGATTCTGCAGGACTGGTAACCGTCACGCTGACAAGAAAGCTCGACGAGGTGATCTCCCTGGCAGAGGAGGTTTTGTTCCATCCATCCTTCCCGGAAAGGGAGTTCCGCATGATGAAGGAGAAGAGGATGCAGGCTTTTCTTACCGGAAGGCAGAGAACCGCGGTCAGAGCCAGGGAGGAGTTTTACCGTGCGCTGTGCGGTGATACGAATCCTTACGGCAGGGTAACTTGTGCAGAAGATTATGATTCGCTGACCACTTCACACCTCCGTGACTTCCATGCAGCCCTTTACATTCCGGGAAACATGTACATTACCGTTGCCGGTCGAAACCCGGAACAGGCCCTCCCCCTGCTTGAGAACCGTTTTGCCGGAGAGGGTAAAAGTCAATGGAGCAAGCCTGTGATCTCTCCCATGGAATTCGCGACGGCCAGTCCGGGTTTAATCTTCTGCGAGGTAAAAGACTCCGTTCAGAGCACGGTGAGAATGGGTTGGAAGGGCATAACACGGGATCACCCTGATTACCTGGGACTGCAGGTTGCCACCATGCTTCTCGGAGGGTATTTTGGTTCAAGGCTGATGCGAAAAATCAGGGAGGAGAAGGGTTACACATATGGGATACATGCTGTCGCAGGCGCTTTCCATGGCATCGGCTACATCGTCATTATGACCGATGTTGCCACCGGCTGGCGCGAGGAGACTCTCGGGGAAATAAGGAAGGAGATAGCCAGACTGCAGGAAGAAGATGTGAGCAACGATGAACTTCTGGTTGTCAGAAACCACACCATGGGTGAGATAGCCAGGATGTTTGACGGCCCCTTCTCGGTGGCTGAAGCAATAAAGGGCATTGTGGACTACGATGCCGGACATGACTATTATGAGAAGTTTGTGGAAACTGTCAACAACATTACCCCCGGTAAAATAAAGGAGCTGTTCAACACGTACTTCAGAAGTGACCAGGCCTACGAAATAATAGCCGGAATAACATGAAACAGATCCCCAGACTGGCACTGTTGGCATCTCTCATTTTTGTAGTGCCGGTGCTTCAAGGGCAGCAGGACAGCATACTGCCGGCAGTGCCTGTGCCGGAGAGTGTCACCGTTAACCCGTATAACGGAAGCAGCACCATCAGGTGGATCCCGTCCGTGTCAACCGATGTGGAACGATACATCATATATGCTTCAGACCTTCTTTACGGATTTCTTGCCATAGACAGTGTCGCGGCATCACATATTCCGGAGTATGTGCATGCAAACTCATTCGCACGTTACAGAAGCACAGGTTACAGTGTCGCTGCCAGGGACTCCTCAGGTAACCGGAGTCCGATGAGCGAGCCGTTGTGGACTGTTTACCTCTCAGCAGCGAATGACAGCTGTAACAGCCGCATCAATCTTTCATGGACTCCCCACGACAATGCCAGGCATCCTTCAGATCACTATGAACTGTGGGTCTCGGTAGCACAGGATTCTGTTTATAACTACCTTACGCTCGCTAAAACGGACACTTCCTGTATTTTTCGTGATTATCTTCCCGGCACCCGCTATTGTTTCTTCATTACTGCCACCAATGAAGATGGAGCCTTTTCCTCGTCATCCAACAGGCAGTGCATCACTACAGGTATTGAAACAGCCCCCGGATGGCTGCGTCTTGAAGCAATTTCTGTTGAGGGCGGCAGACTGGTCATCACAGGGAGCTATGACCTTGAGAGCACCATGGATGACTTTGTCCTGCTGCGTTTTGATGAAGGAATATCCGGATGGTCTCAGTGTGGAACGGCTACCGGTTTTGACGGCACTGTCTCCTTTGCGCTCTC
Organism: Bacteroidales bacterium; assembly: GCA_011620595.1. GTDB lineage: Bacteria > Bacteroidota > Bacteroidia > Bacteroidales > VadinHA17 > SR-FBR-E99. The sequence goes on from WOYX01000062.1 coordinate 65,443, forward strand.
TGATGCTGACACCGACAGGGTCACTCCTTACGTCCTGGCAGTGCTTAACAGCTGCGGCATCCCCGCGGACAGTTCGCTGCCGGGCAGGAACATCGTTCTGACCTCAATGAAGAGAGGCACAGAGGTCGATCTGCGATGGAACAGGCCGGGCTTCTCGTCTGCTCCTTTGTTTTCCGTATGGCGCGACAGGGGCTACGGCTGGGAGGAGACATCCGGCGGATTGACAGACACGGTTTGGTCTGACGATCTCTCCCTTTTCGCAGGGAGTGTCACATCTGCCTGCGTCGCATACCATGTGACTGCTACTCATGCCGGGTCTCCGCCCGGCACACCTGCTTCAGGGTCAAACGTGATCCTTGTCCCGTTGACCTGGGAAACTTACATGCCCAATGCCTTCACTCCTGACGGTGACGGGCTCAATGACCTCTTCATGCCTGCTCTCTCCTTCCTGCCAGTAGAGTATGAGTTCAGCATCTATACCCGCAGCGGGGTTCTATTATTCCGGACTGCTGATCACGGTGAGGGATGGAACGGCCGTCACAATGGAAAGCTGATGCCATCGGGGGTCTACCTCTGGAGCCTGAGGCTTACGACACCGTCAGGGCAGACTGAGGCAAGAAGAGGTACGGTAACTATACTGCCCTGATCATTAAAGAATAAATGACCCGATTTTCATATCTTTGTTCTTCCTTTGGGGCAGGTTAGTGATGGGTAAGACAAAATCAAACATATTTACCGCGGAAGATATCAGCCAGATTGAGGGTGAGTACAAACTCCTTTCTGACAATCTTTACAGGTGTGACAGTCCCGGAGACAGGGAGTTGATAGATAAGGCCTTCAATTTTGCCAATGAGGCACACCGTGACATGTACCGCAACTCGGGAGAGCCGTACATAATCCATCCCATTCATGTAGCGCGTATCGTGAATCAGGAGATGGGGCTTGGAGCAAAGTCGGTAGCGGCGGCGCTGCTGCATGATGTGGTTGAGGATACCGGCGTGCCCCTGGAGGAGATACGCAGGGAGTTCGGCCCCAAGATAGCTTCCCTGATTGACGGTCTGACTAAGATCTCGGGCACCTACAACAAGGAGACAAACTCCCTGCAGGCTGAGAACTTCCGGAAGATGCTGATGACCCTTTCCGACGATATCAGGGTCATTCTCATAAAGATAGCTGACAGACTGCATAATATGCGCACTCTCGACTCGATGCCGGAATACAAGAAGATGAAGGTCGCCGGTGAGACTATATACCTCTATGCACCTCTTGCGCACCGTCTGGGACTCTTTGCCATCAAGACAGAGCTTGAGGATTTAAGTTTCAAGTACAGGCATCCGCGTATCTATGATGAGATAGCCCACAAGGTCAAGATGGATGAGAAGAAGAACCTCGCCCTCATCAACAGGTTCAGTCTGCCCATCATTGAGGAGCTCAACAACAATGACATCATCTTTGATATCTCCGGCAGGTTCAAGTCGATATACTCCATCTGGAAGAAGATGCAGTCGAAAAACATCCCTTTTGAGGAGGTTTATGATCTGCTGGCTGTCAGGATTGTCTTTGAGCCCGGGCCCGAGATGAGTGAAAGGGCGCAGTGCTGGCAGATATATTCACTTATAACGGATATCTACACTCCTAAGCCTGACAGGCTCCGTGACTGGATCAGCAGGCCTAAGTCGAACGGTTATGAAGCCCTTCACCTGACGGTTATGGGGCCGGAGGGACGGTGGGTGGAGGTACAGATACGCAGTCAGCGTATGGATGACATCGCGGAGCGCGGGTTTGCAGCCCACTGGAAGTACAAGGGCGACATACTGCAGACGGAGAGCGAGCTTGATAAATGGCTCAAGCACATACGTGAGATGCTGTCAAACCCCATGTCTGATCCGCTGACTTTCCTTGATGAGTTCAAGATGAGTCTCTTTTCTTCGGAGATAATGGTCTTCACGCCCAAGGGCCTGCTGGTCAATCTTCCGAAAGGGGCTTCGGCCCTTGATTTCGCCTATGAGATTCACACTGACATAGGCAACAAGGCCATCGGAGCAAAGGTCAACTACAAGCTATCCCCTCTCTCTACTACGCTTCAGAGCGGGGATCAGGTGGAGATTATCACCTCTAACATAGCCAAGCCCGAGAAGGAGTGGCTCGAGTATGCCCACACGGCAAAAGCCAGGAATAGCATCAAGGATGCCCTCAGAGATGAGTCTACTGACCGCATCCGGAAGGGACGGGAGATGCTGGAGACCAAACTGGGTGAGCTTGGCATCATGCCCAACTCGGATATCATCAAGAAGATGCTTGACTACTATGAGCTGCTCAGCAAGGACGAACTTTACTCACGCATAGGGCTGGGCCTGATAAATCCCGACGAGTTGCCCAAGGTGCTCAAAAAGGTACCTGAAGGCAGTCTTAAGAAATACTGGAAGCTGGCCATCGGAGGAGTGACACGCAAGAGTTCCGGGGAGAAGGAGACACCTTCACTGAACGGTACAATCGACAAAAGCCATCCTTACCTGTTGCGTGAAGATGTTGACAACAGCGGAGAATCCTACCGCATTGCCGAATGCTGCAATCCCATCCCGGGAGATGAGGTTGTCGGGTATATTGACCCCTCCAATGCCATCATCGTCCACAAACCAAAATGCCCGACAGCGGTGAAGCTTATGTCAAGCGAGGGCAACCGGATCATCCAGGTAAGGTGGACCATGCACAAGATAGCCTCATTTCTTGCGCGGGTAAGCATCAACGGCATTGACCGGATAGGGCTCATCAATGAGGTAACCAATATTATCTCCACTGAGCTCAATGTAAACATACGGAACATCAATGTATCGGTTTACGACGGCATCTTCGAAGGCACCCTCGACCTTTACGTGCATCATACACGGGACCTCAACAATCTCATAATGCAGCTGTCAAACGTCAAGGGCATCGCCAGTGTGAAGAGGATCGAAGAATTCATTGAATAAGAGTGTCAGACACAAATAAAGCATCATGCAATGTCGAATGAAGATGCCAGAGTGATAGTCAAACAGGTTTTTACTGAATATCTTGGCAGCCGCTCACTACGAAAGACCCCTGAGCGGTTTGCCATCCTTGATGAGATCTACTCACACGAAGGTCATTTTGATATCGAGTCGCTCTTCAACTTCATGAAGAACAAAAACTACCGCGTGTCGAGGGCCACACTCTACAATACCATTGATCTGCTTATAGACAGCAGGCTGGTGAGCAAACACAAGTTTGGGCGCAGCCAGGCACAGTATGAAAAGACCTTCCGCACAGGGCAGCATGATCATATCATTGATACCGAGACGGGAAAGGTTATTGAATTCAGTGATCCGAGGATAAACGATATAATAAAAAATGCATGTGAGGAGAATTCGTTCATTCTCCATCACTATGCACTCTATGTATTCGGGATTCCCGACAAATCCAGGAGGCAGAAGGGCCGGACCGGTGAGAACGGCTGAACCTGTCCGGATCCCGGGACATCAGTCTGAAGCTCTTTCAGAAGGCGTAGCAAATGTAAAGCCGAATGGAACACTTACTGTAAACTTATTGGTAAGATTGAGGTCATCAAGCCAATTCTCCATTTCTCCTTCGGGTGTCTCATAGCTCGTTTTCCTGACTCCCAGGCCGGTGTAAATCTCAAGGGCAAATCCGCCCTTTGTAATCACATTGCCTGCTTCGCCTGCCGGAATTGTCAACAATCGTCTCCTGAGAGCCCATAACCATGATTTATTTTGTAAATTGAGCCAGTTCTCAAAACAGGATTACAGAGAGAGATGAAGATAGACATATTGCTCGGCCTCCAGTGGGGAGATGAGGGTAAGGGAAAGATTGTAGATGCGCTGACACCTGATTATGATATTGTTGCGCGGTTCCAGGGCGGGCCCAACGCCGGCCACACCATTGAATTCAACAACACGAAGCATATATTGCACCTGATACCTTCAGGTATCTTTCATGAGGGTAAGACCAACGTCATCGGCAACGGGCTGGTCATTGACCCTGTAGTCTTCAGGCACGAGGTAGAGAGTCTCGGTATTGACGTTGCCCGGGTGCGTGAACGGCTTCTGATCTCGGTAAAGGCCCATATGATCCTTCCCACGCACAAGCTGCTTGATGCAGCCCATGAGGCCTCTCTTGGTGAATTGAAAATCGGTTCCACTCTCAGGGGCATAGGGCCGGCATATACTGACAAGGCATCCCGAAACGGGCTGAGGGTTGGTGATCTCTTCAGGAGAGAATTCAGGGAGATATACAACTCACGGGTTAAGGAGCATACAAGAACGTTGAAAGGGTACGGTTACTGCAATGATCTGCGTGCGCTGGAGGAGGAGTGGTTTGATTCGGTTGAATATCTTAGGCAGTTCAGCACGATCAACGCCGACTATTATCTTCATAAGAGTCTTCTGAGAGGCAAGCGCATACTTGCAGAGGGGGCCCAGGGAACGATGCTCGACATTGATTTCGGCACCTATCCTTTTGTCACATCTTCCAACACCGTGGCTGCCGGGGCATGTACGGGGCTGGGCATGGCTCCCTCCCGCACCGGGGAGGTCTTCGGCATCTTCAAGGCCTACTGCACCAGGGTGGGAAGCGGACCCTTCCCTACTGAACTGGATGATGAATACGGACAGATGATGCGTGACCGCGGCAACGAATACGGCTCAACAACCGGGAGGCCGAGGCGATGCGGATGGCTTGACCTGCCGGCGCTGAAATATGCCATTATGGTCAACGGCGTTACACGGCTCTTCATGATGAAGGCTGATGTGCTCTCAGGCTTTGATGAGATCAGGGTATGCCGTTCATACCAGGTCAGCGGCGCCGAGGTTACTGAATTGCCGTACTGTCTTGGAGATATTGAGGGACTCAACTACCAGTCGTTTCCGGGATGGCAGAATGACATCTCCGGCTGTCTTGAGTGGACGGCTGTCCCCGCGGCTCTGAAAGGTTATGTGGAGTATATTGAGAAAGAGACCGGAGTGCCGGTAACGATCGTCTCCGTCGGTCCCGACAGGTCAGCCACAATTTACAGATAGCCCTTTATTCCCTGCTGTAGACCCAGGCTTCACCATTGATATTATCCTGTATTCCGGGCAGTGCGTTCCAGGCCTCCCGTATGGTGGCAAACGACTTGGCTGATACCAGGCTCCACCTGCCTCCATTCATGGGAACAATCATGGCATCATAGCCAAAGCTGCGGATATGTTCGAGCCACGCATCAGCATATGAAGGTGTGAGGAAACTGCCAACGATGACATGAAACCGTGAATACTCAAGTTCCCGCTGCTGTTCCGCAAGAGCCAGCTCAGCCTGACGCTGACGTTCTGCCTCGGCCTGCTTTTCATTGGCAACCCGGATGGAATCAGCTACACGGAACGCCTCCTGCTGCCGCCTCAGAGCCTCTGCCTCCCTTGCCTTCTTCTTCCCGAAAGGATTTATGCTTTTCATGAAATCACATGACGGGGTGAGAAGCAGTATCGCTGCAAGTATCACCATGGGGATTCTCTTCATAAACTGCAGTTTTTCATTATAATAGGCTGTAAAGGTATGGATTTGACCTCAAATATGCAATGAAATTGAATTAAACGTATCTCCGGACGACAATTCTTGTCTATATTAGATCGCGATTTTAAGTCCCATAAAAAGCATAAAGCAGATGAAATCACTTATCCGGTTTTTTGAAGAGAATGTTGAAAAGTATGCCTCCAACGTATGCCTGTGGGAAAAGCTTCAGGACAAGTATGAAGGCACCACCTATCAGGAGACACGCAGACAGGTACAGGAGTTCGGTGCCGGCCTCATGCAGCTGGGCATCAGGAAAGGTGACCGGGTAAGTATGCTCTCCGATGGCAGAAATAGCTGGGTGATTGGTGAGATGGGGATTCTCTATGCAGGGGGAGTGAACGTGCCGATCTCCATCAAGCTTAATGCCGAGGAGATCAAATTCAGGCTGATCCATTCAGGATCAAAGATGGTCATCACCTCCAGCACCCAGGCGCCGAAGATTCTTGAGATCAGGGAACAGTGCCCCGAACTGGAGAAGGTGATATTCATGGATCCCAGGGAGGAGTATACTGAGGGGCAGATTCATTTCAACGAGATCAGGAAGATAGGACGCGAATGGCTGGAGAACCCGGGCAACAGGAAGAAGTTTGAGGAGTTCACATCATCCATTGAACCATCAGACTTTGCCAATATCTGTTATACTTCAGGCACTATGTCCGATCCCAAGGGCATCATCCTTACTCACGGCAACTACGTGACCAACGTTTACCAGTCATACAGCCTGATGGACATACCACAGTACTACAAGACCCTCCTGATATTGCCGTGGGATCACTCTTTTGCACACACGGCAGGGATCTACGCCTTTATAGGCAAGGGAGCCAGTATAGCGTCGGTAAAGGTCGGCAAGACTCCCATGGAGACACTCCGCAACATACCTGTATGCCTGAAGGAGATCAAGCCCAATCTTCTCCTGAGTGTTCCGGCGCTGGCAAAGAACTTCCGGAAGAACATAGAGAAAGGTATAAAGGAGAAGGGAAGGATGACGGAGGCGCTGTTCAACTTCGCCCTGAAGATGGCATATTCGTATAACAAGGAGGGATACAACAAGGGAAAGGGAATACAGAAGATCAAAAAACCGCTGCTCAGGCTCTTCGACAAAATCCTCTTCAGCAAGGTACGGGAGGCCTTTGGCGGGGAGCTCGACTTCTTCATCGGGGGCGGCGCGCTACTTGACATTGAGTTGCAGCGGTTCTTCTATGCCATCGGGGTACCCATGTACCAGGGTTACGGGCTCTCAGAGGCCTCTCCCATCATCTCCTCCAACTCAGCCAGACGGCATAAGCTGGGTTCATCAGGCTATCTCGTAAACAACATGGACCTGAAAATATGCGATGAAAACGGAAATGAGCTTCCCGTAGGAGGCAAGGGCGAGATTGTCATCCGGGGAGGCAATGTAATGTATGGCTACTGGAAGAATGAGAATGCCACCAATGAGGTCATCCGTGACGGCTGGCTCTACACCGGTGACATGGGATATATGTCCGAAGACGGTTTCCTCTATGTACTGGGACGGTTTAAGAGTCTTCTCATCGCCGATGACGGTGAGAAGTTCAGTCCTGAAGGCATCGAAGAGGCCATAAGTGAGCAGTCGAAATACATTGACCAGTGTATGCTTTACAACAACCAGAAACCCTACACCATCGCTCTGATCGTTCCTAATCAGCATGCCCTGAAGATTTACCTGGAGGACCGCAATCTCACCGCCACCACCGAGGAGGGCAAGCGTGCCATACTGAACCTTATAGAGAATGAGGTAAATGAATACCGCATCAACGGAAAGTACGGCCATATGTTCCCTCATCGCTGGCTTCCGGTGGCAATTGGCATTCTCAATGAAAGCTTCAATGAAGAAAACGGTATGATGAACTCTACCATGAAGATTGTGAGGGGCAAGATCACCGAAAGGTACAGTGACCTGATTGAGTGGCTCTACACCCCCATGGGGAAGATCACCTACAATGAAAGAAACATGGAAGAGGTCGAGAAGATGAAGCTTGGCTGATACCCGATAGATTTATTGCACATGAAACTGAAAATCTTACCGGTTGCCCTGGGTGCAGTGGCTCTGTTGACATTCTGCACAGATGACAGGACTCCGGCATGGCAGCCGGCGGAGAATCCTCTTTTCACTACCTGGGGTGAAAACATCGATCCCCTCTCCCCATGGCCGGAGTACCCGCGGCCGGGTATGGTACGTAACGGATGGATGAGTCTGAACGGGCAATGGGACTATGCCATATGCAGCAGGGATGAGGAGCGCCCCGATCCTGAAGGTAAGATCCTTGTCCCCTACCCTGTTGAGTCAGCTCTCTCCGGAGTAAAGCGAATGATGTCCGACTCTCTTGCGTTGTGGTATTCACGGGAGTTTGTCATTCCGAAGACATGGAAGGAAAAACAGCTGATACTTAATTTCGAAGCATCAGACTGGGAGACGAAGGTATGGATAGACGACAACTTCGCCATCAGTCACCGCGGGGGCTATGACCCCTTCTCATGCAATATCACTCCCTACCTCTCAGGCAGGAAGAAGCACACCATAGTGGTCAGGGTCACCGACCCCGTTGACAACGGCAGTCAGCCAAGAGGTAAGCAGGTCTCCCAACCAAAAGGCATCTGGTATACTCCCACTACCGGCATATGGCAGAGCGTCTGGCTGGAGCCTGTAGAAAAGACCTGGATAGGCGAAATCCGTATTGTGCCTGACATTGACAGGGAAATGCTGACGGTCACCATTACCGAAGAGCGCTGCCAGGGTCCTGAGGACTGTCCACCGGTAGATATGGCTCCTTCGCTTGCCGAGGTTACGGTAATGTATGACGGTGAGACAATAGCAACCGGATCAGCCTTCACAGAGAGTGCCATTGAGTTGCAGATACCCTCGCCGAAGCTTTGGACTCCGGATGACCCGGCCCTGTATGACATCAGGGTCCGGCTTATTACGGGAGGAACAGTGACGGACGAGGTGCTCTCCTATGCAGGCATGAGGAAGATATCCCTCGGCACTGACGCTGACGGCTTCACCAGAATAATGCTCAACAACGGTTTTGTGTGGCAAAACGGCACCCTGGACCAGGGCTTCTGGCCTGACGGCATATACACTCCTCCTTCGGATGAAGCGATGGTATACGACGTTGAGATGCTCAAGAAGATGGGGTTCAACATGCTGCGAAAACATGTCAAGGTGGAGAACAGGAGATTTTATTACCATACCGACAGGCTTGGTATGCTTGTCTGGCAGGATATGCCCAGCGGTGATGATTATATCTGGGGAGATATGCCCGACATCACCAAAAGCGAAGCCGATTCGGCACAATTCATGACAGAGCTTGCCAGGATGATAGAGACAAAGTACAACTATCCGTCAGTGGTCATGTGGGTAATCTATAATGAGGGGTGGGGACAGTACAATACTGCCGCGGTCACTGATTATGTTGCCGCCCTGGATACCACGCGACTTGTCAACAGCGCCTCAGGCTGGACCGACAGGGGAACCGGACACGTCAGGGATGTGCATCACTACCCGGAGCCTGTGGCACCTCCGGCTGAAAGAGAGAGAGCCATTGTGCTTGGTGAATTCGGAGGACTGGGACTGCCGGTGGAGGGTCATACCTGGGAGCAGAAGAACTGGGGTTACCGTAACATGGGTGATGCAGCCGACCTGCTCGGAAAATATGAAGAGTATTATGATGCTGTCAGGCAGATGGTTTCGGAGAAAGGGCTCAGTGCCTCAGTCTATACACAGACCACTGACGTTGAGACTGAGACCAACGGGCTGATGACCTATGACCGGAAGGTTGACAAGATGGGATTTGAAAATGTGCGAAAAGCGATGGTCAGTCCGCCGTCGGAAGCCACCAGTGACAACCGGAAGTCGGCAGTGATAGCCGCCACTGACAACCGGCAGTAGGCAGTCTTCTGCAGTGATAGCCGCCAGTGACAACCAGAAGTCGGCAGTGATAGTCGGCAGTCGTTAACTCATTGAATGACTGAAGACTGAAGAGCAGACTGATCAGACGATCAGTCTGTTCTTGAATGGCAGGAAGGTCATGAAGTCAGCGTGGTGTACGATATAGGCCTCCGTTGTGCGCTTCACAAGGTCTCCCTCATGGGCATGGGCAGCAATAATATGACACACCTCGGGGGGGACCCCGCACTCTTCGGCCAGGCTGACGCCTGAGAAGGGATGCCTGAGATACTGACCATATTTGCCCTGCAGGGCCTTGCCGGTTGCATCAAGCTCATATTCAAGCATCTTACCAACATCTGCAAGGATAGCTCCTGCAATGAGGACATCCATGTTAACTGGCAGCTCACTGCGGAAGAACTCGTTCATCTTCATTCCGGCGTCACGGGCCACATGTACGACACACCTCTTGTGGTCCATGAAGGTAACCTTCAGGTCCGGTCCGCAAAGAAGTGTAAAGGGGATGCGGTTCAGGTCGTCAGCGGTGAGGACGCTTCTTTCAAGGGCCGTCTCCCATGTGCGGGCTGTCTTCTCCCTGAGCTCAGGGTCACTTATCCATTCCAGCTCAGGCCATAGTTTCTTAACCTCTTCAGTCATGACATACTATTTTAATGCTGCGATGATCGCATCAGTCATCTGTACGGTGGAGGCGGCACCCATGGCTATCACTTCAGGATTGCCGGTCATCTTCATCATGTCGTAGGTCCGTACCTTACCCTCTTCAATCACTGCTGCCACGGCATTCCTGATGCTGGCGGCAATTGGTTTTTCGTCAATATAGTCGAGCATCATGCATGCCGACTCAATCATAGCCACAGGGTTAACGATAGGCACATCATAACTTGCATATTTGGGGGCTGAACCGTGGGTCGGCTCAAATACTCCTATACCCTCTTCTGAAAACTGTGCACTGCAGGCAAATCCCAGACCGCCAATAAGGCCGGCAAAGGCATCAGACACAATATCACCAAACATGTTTCCGGCAACTATCACCCCGTAATCTTCCGGGTTCTTGGTCAGCCACATCATCTGGGCGTCAATATTGGTGTTCCAAAGCTGTATGGCAGGATACTCATTCTTCTGCATCTCTTTGGCTATCTTCCACATTAGTCCTGATGTCTCACGGATAACATTTGGTTTTTCGCAGACGGTGACAGATTTGTAGCCGTATTTTACCGCATGCTCAAAGGCTGCCCTTACTATCCGCTCAGTATATTTCTTTGTAAATATGCGTGTTGAGATGGCCAGCTCTTCTTTGGGGCACCATCCGAAATTACTGCGGAACTTGGGATGTGTCATCAGTGCGTCGTACACCTGCTCCGGGGGGTTTGACCATTCAACTCCACCGTAGAGCCCTTCAGTGTTCTGGCGGAATATAACTACGTCAACCATCGGTTCTTCCGGGTTGCCGTCCCTGCCGCGCCGGATGAAGTTCAGGGGGTTGCCCTTGTAACTGCGGCAGGGTCTGACGCAAATATCCAGTCCGAAATGCTGTCTGAGCCCCACAATGGGACTGCTGTAAGTAAATCCCCTGCCCTGCAGTTCGGGAGCCAGTTCGGCAGCAGCATCATCCTTGGGTTTGGAGGTTATTGCTCCGAACAGGGCGATCTTATGCTCAGCGATAAGGTCAATGGTTCGTTTTGGAAGAGGGTTGCCTTCGCGACACCAGAAATCCCATCCGATGTCACCGTAAACATATTCAGCATCAAAGCCTGCTGCCTCAAGGACTCGCACTGCCTGTTCCAGGACCACGGCACCTATTCCGTCACCGGGTAGTGCCACAATTGTACGTTTAGCCATATCTGTTCTATTTAACTGGGTTTTTCATGTGCCGTAAAAATATGGTTTTTATTGTGTTAAAAAAAAGAGTTTCAGCAAGTATATTTTATGAACGTTGCAATGGAAAAAAACTATATTTGCCACCTAATCTGTTATTTCACGCAATAAGGAAACAATGGGGGAATTAGAGGATATCAAGCCGAGGAGAGTATGGAGTTATTTTGAGGAGATAAGCCGGATACCGAGACTATCAAAGAATGAGGGAAGGATAAGGGAATATTTGCTGGACTTTGCAAAAAAGCACAACCTGCAAGCCAGGGAAGACAGTGTCGGCAACATATTGATCATCAGGGAGGCTGCTCCGGGCAAGGAGAAGGTAGCCACGGTTGTATTGCAGTGCCATCTTGACATGGTGGGTGAAAAGAATGCCTCACACCCCCACAACTGGGAGACCGACCCTATCATTCCCGTCATTGACGGTAAGTGGGTCACCGCAAGCGGCACCACCCTGGGTGCCGATGACGGCATCGGCATGGCTGCCCAGATGGCTGTCCTTACAGATTCTTATCTTCAGTGTGGCCGCATTGAATGTCTCTTCACGGTTGATGAGGAGTCGGGCATGACCGGGGCAATAAATTTGCAATCCGATTTCTTTACAGGCCGCATACTGCTAAATCTCGATTCTGAAGACGAAGGCATTCTGTTTATAGGCTGTGCCGGGGGTATAGACACACAGGCTGTCCTTCCGTTTACGCCTGTACCGGTAGCTGCAGGCCACAGGGCCATGAACATATCTTTAACCGGACTTCACGGCGGCCATTCGGGTGATGAGATACACAAGGGGTACGGCAACTCCATTAAGATTATTTCCCGCCTCATGCAGAACCTTGAGAAGAACTACGGAATCCTGATCAGTAACTTTACGGGAGGCAACCTGAGGAATGCCATACCCAGGGAGGCATTTGCAACGATAACCTTTGATCCTCAGCATGAGGAGAAAATACTTTCAGACACTGCCGCCTTCAATGAGCTTATCCGTGAGGAATACGGTCCTCTTGAGCCCGATCTGAAGGTAGCTGCCACGCCTTCTGATCTCCCGGCTACCGTTATTGATGCTCAGACCCAGCACCGTCTGCTGAGTGCCCTGAGTATTGTACCCCACGGTGTTCTCGGGTGGTCAAAGGAGATACCTGACCTTGTGGAGACATCCAGTAATCTGGCTACCATAAGGCTCACTGAAGAGAACACCATCCATGTGGTGACAACCCAACGCAGCTCCTCGGAAGAGGCAAAGCAATATGCAATGATGAAGGCAGAGGCAGGTTTTGACCTTGCCGGGGCAAAAGTAACCCATTCAGACGGATATCCGGGATGGAAGCCGAACATGAATTCAGCCATCCTCAGGTTGATGATCGACTCATATCGCAAGCTTTTCGGCAAGGTACCGCAGGTAAAGGCCATTCATGCCGGGCTGGAGTGCGGACTGATCCTTGAGAAATACAAGGGAATAGACATGATCTCCTTCGGACCGACAATCAAGGGAGCTCACACCCCGGAAGAGAGGATAGAGATAGAGACGGTTCAGATGTTCTGGGATCTGCTCATCGATGTCCTCAGGCATATCCCTGAAGAAAACCAATAGCAGCTTTTATTCTGCCTCCCTAAACTCATCGGGAGGAGAGTACTGACAATGAGACCTATTCCACCTCCGTAAAATCATCGGAAGGAGCACCGCAGACAGGGCATGCCCATTCTGCCGGCAGCTCTTCAAAAGCAGTTCCCGGGTCAACCCCGTTCTGTTCGTCTCCTGTTTCGGGATCGTAGATATATCCGCAGACCGGACACCTGTATTTGTTCATTGAATTTAGTAGTTGGTTTACCTACTTACTTTTCGTACCGAGTCTATGACAGTGCCGTCCACCCATTTGATGGCTGCCACCACCCTGTCGTCAAAAGCAGCTTTCTCCGGCTTTCCGCAGATCCTTTCAGCCATCTCCTTCAGCTCTTCCACCGTCACCAGTGGCAGCCCCTTGCCCCTGACGGAGTCAAGCAGATCCTGCCTGCGCGGATTGATGGCGATACCCCGCTCGGTTATGATTACGTCAATGAGTTCACCTGGGCCGCACAGTGTTGTCACCTGGTCAACTATCACCGGAATCCTGTCACGGAAAAGAGGTACGGGCAGAATGACATTCCGGGCGTGAAGGCAGTTTTGCCACCCTCCTATGCCATGCAGCATCAATCCGTCAGAGTGAGTGACAACATTGCCGTTGAACTCAGTGTCAATCTCCGTGGCTCCAAGGATCATGATGTCCATCATGGTTGTCAGGTTGCCCTTGGAATGGTAGTTATAGGCGTTGAAAACCGAATAGGGTATATGATTCGGATTCTCCTCCACTGATCTGACAGCGTCAAGGTCAAAAGCCTGGGCGTCAAGGATATATCCCATCTGTCCCTCTTCCAGCATCTTTACCATATATTTTGTGCTGCCACCGAAGCCGAAGCTTAGCTTCCAGCCTTTCTTTTTCAGCATCTCATGGACAAAGACAGCAATGGCCAGGCTGGTGCCTCCGGCTCCCGCCTGCATTGTGGCACCGTCATACAGCAATCCTGATTTCTCGAGGAACATGGCTGTAAGTTCAGCGATGAGCAGCCTGTCGGGACTCCTGGTGATCTGTGTTGTTCCCGATACTATTTTTTCTGGTATTCCCAGTTTGTCAACCACAACCACGCAGTCAACATAATTTCCCTCTATCTCCATGGGGAAGCAGGGCAGGTCAACAAGGTTGTCGGTTACCACTATCACCCTGTCGGCATACAGGTAGTCTGCCTTGGCATAGCCCAGCACACCCGTTGCGGAGGGTCCTCCCGTGCCTTTTGCGTTACCGAAGGAATCAGCTGCCGGGGCTGTGATGACAGCTATGTCTATCTTCACCTCGCCGTCCTGTATGGCCTGCACCCTTCCACCGTGAGAACGGAGCACAGCCGTGCCCTTCATCCTTCCTTCAGAGACGAACCTGCCCAGGGGTCCGTTCATGCTCCCTTCGATGCGGTTTATAGTGCCATCCTCGAGATATTTTATCACCGGTTCATTGCAGGGAAATGATGCGGAGGGCAGCCAGACGAGGTCTTTTACGCCCATCTCCGCAGCGATGTCAAATATCCGGTTATTGACCAGGTCGCCGTCGCGCAGGTGATGGTGAGTTGATACGGTCATGCCGTCACGCAGTCCGCAGCGTTCCAGGGCCTCACGGAGTGAGGCGACAACCTTGTTGTTGTCGCCCGGGTAATCAATGCATGTGGGCAGGGGAGGGCCATATTTCCTGCCTGAGGGACGGTGCTTGCCGACGCCCTTGAAAGGGACAGCCTCGTGCCCGTTTATTTCATCCGGCACCAGGCGGCCGGCAGCATTTTCTATCATTTTCATGACCGGTAATCTCTTTAGGTTATTCCTCTGGCTCCTGTTCCTCCCAGTTTTCGGGCAGCAATCCCAGCCGTACGGCAAGAGCAATGGTTTTCTCAGCACGTGCCACCACGGGAGGGTCAATCATCTTCGAGCCCAGGGCTACCACGCCCAGCCCTCTTCTCCGGGCTTCACGGAAGGCAAGGACAATCTTCTTTGCCTTTTCAGTCTCTTCAGGCTCCGGCGAGAACCCTTTTCTGATGACAGCTATCTGGCGGGGGTGTATACAACCCATCCCTTCAAATCCCATTGCCTTGGATCTCAGCACGTTGTCAAGCAGTCCCTCCATGTCTGCCACATCCGAGAAGACTGAGTCGATAGGTTGTATCCCTGCTGCCTTGGCTGCCACCACAAGACGGTTGCGTGCATAGAGTGACTCCAGTCCCTCCTTTGTACGTTGCACTCCAAGGTCAGCCGTATAATCTTCGAGGCCTATTGCCATGGCCACCACGGAGGAGGAGGAGGTGGCGATCTCAAATGCCTTTTCCACGCCGGCAGCGCTCTCTATGATAGGCATCAGGAACACTGGCCGGCCGATTTTTTCTCTCTCCCTGATCTCCCCGATCCGCTCATCAATCTTCATTACCGACTCCCTGCTTTCGCATTTGGGTATAAGCACAAGGTGGACATTGTGAGGAATCACATAATCCAGATCCTCCAGTCCGCGATCTCCCTGGTTGATACGTACCATTCTCTCGGCACCATAGAAATCCACGGCCCGCAGTGCATTCCTGACCAGTATCCGTGCTTCGTCCTTTTTCTCCGGGGCTACCGAATCCTCCAGATCAAGTATCACACCATCGGGTGAGTGAAGTCCGGCATTCAGGAACATGCCCGGGTTGTTTCCCGGGAGGTAGAGCCGTGAGAAGCGGAATCTGCCTCTCTCTGAGGCGTAACGGTTCTCTGCAATCATTTCGGGAAGGAATGGGGCTGGCATCCGGCCCAATGCCCTGACTGCTGCCTCCACCCTGGCCGCAATAACAAAGGGAAGAGCCCCGGAGTCATCGACTTTCATCCGGGCGTTTTCAATCCCGAAGTATCGGAGAAGATCACGGCACTGTTTCTCAATGGCATTGCCGTACATTGTTTTTACCTTTGACCTGATCTCGAGCTCGACACCGCCAGAGGCAGTACTTTCAAGAGTCACCTCAATGTCAGATCTCACTTTTGGCCCGGTGTTACCGGTCACTGCCTGTTTCATCTCCATTTTTCAGGGGAATTTTTAACAAACTTAATAAAAATTATCCGAGGTAGCTCAGCATTATCCCTGCTGCGATGGCAGATCCGATTACGCCGGCCACATTTGGACCCATGGCATGCATCAGAAGATGGTTAGTCTTGTCGGCCTTGAGCCCTTCCACCTCAGATACGCGCGCGCTGTCAGGCACGGCGGAGACACCTGAGTTGCCAATAAGTGGATTGATCTTGTCTCCTTCGGGCAGGAAGATGTTCATTGTCTTGGCGAACAGTACTCCCGCGGTGGTTGCTATAGCAAAGGCTGCTGCACCCAGGGCAAAAATGAGGATCGACTCCTTTGTCAGGAATACGTCAGCCTGTGTTGAAGCACCAACGGTTAGCCCTATCATTATATTCACGATATCTATCAGGGATGTGCGGGCTGTCTCTGCCAGTCTCTTTGTTACGCCCGACTCCTTGAGTATGTTTCCGAAGAAGAGCATACCCAGTAGTGGCAGTGCACTTGGTGATATAAAGCAGGTAAGCAGCAGTCCGAATATAGGAAAGAGTATCTTTTCGGTCTTGGTGACGGCGCGGGGCGGCTTCATGCGTATCAACCTCTCCTTCCTGTTGGTGAGGAGTCTCATGATCGGAGGCTGAATGACAGGCACGAGTGCCATGTAGGAGTATGCCGCTATGGCAATGGGGCCGATGAGGTTTTTCACCGGGGTGCCGTCAGCCAGCAGATTCATTCCGTTGGCCAGGCGGGAAGAGATGAATATAGCCGTAGGGCCATCCGCTCCTCCGATTATGCCTATTGCTCCGGCTTCAGGGGGAGCAAATCCCAGCAGAAGAGCTCCGATGAATGTAATGAATATCCCAACCTGTGCGGCAGCACCCAGGAGAAGCAGTCTGGGATTGGATATCAGTGATGAAAAGTCGGTCATGGCACCTATGCCCAGAAAGATCAGGGGAGGATATACTCCCTTGAGCACCCCGAAATAGAGGTAGTTCAGTACGCTTCCCTGCTGGTAAATGCCCACCTGGAGGTTCATGCCGCCATCGGAAAAGATGGGTATGTTCCCTATCAGTATTCCTGTTCCAATGGGTACAAGCAGCAATGGTTCATATTCATATCTTATGGCCAGGTAGATAAAAATCAGGCCTACCAGAATCATAATCAGGTGCCCTGACGTCACATTACGGAACCCGGTGAAAGCCCAGAATTGCCTGAGACCAGCAAGAAATCCCTCTTCTGTCTGGTTGTCCGGCTGATACTGTGGAAGGGCAGCACTGGCTTCAATTCCTGTTTCTGTCTGCGCTTTCTGCCTGTCATGTTCAGGTTTGACGAATGCCAGCCACGCCAGTGAGGTTATCACCAGCAGAGCAAGTATAGTCCACGTCTTTCTCTTTGCCATCACTAACCAATTACAATTAGAACCTCATCCTGAAGGACAGACTGCCCGGGGGCAATGTTTACAGCGGTGACCTTGCCTGCACTCTCTGCCTTAATGGCATTTTCCATTTTCATCGTTTCGAGGGTGCACACCGTCTGGCCGGCAATGACGTCGTCGCCCGGCCTGACAAGGACCTGGATGATAACACCCGGCAGCGGAGCTCTGATATCTGCAGCCTTGCCTGAAGAGGTTTTTTCGGGGGCTGGTTTGGTCTCCCTGGCCGGTCTTTCCTGTACTGTTGCGCCGGTGACCACAGTCTTAATCTTGGGAATCTCGTGCTGCATCTCCACTTCGTAGAGAGTTCCGTTTACCTCTATCCTTGCAATGTTGTCGTCGATATCGAGCACCTCAACCTCATACAGGTTACCGTTGATCTTGAACTTATAGTTTTTCATTCGATTGTTTAATTGTTATTTCATTGGTCGAATGGAACTTGCATGAAAAAACAATCATGTCCTTTTGTGAGCTGCAGCTCATGCAAGTTTCATCTTGCTCTCCGGTTATGGTGATCTTAAAGGTTATTCATATTGTATAATTTCGAGCTCCACGGTGAGTAGTTCCTGGAGACACGCTTGATTGTTATGACACCGCTTTCCACGTCATGAAGCTCATTGAAGTACTGGTAGAGTGCCATGGCGATTGCCGCATTGACTTCTCCTGACTGAATTGTCCTTGCTGTCTGTGCTTCGGCCGGGTCAATTCCCTTTTTCCGGGCAAAGCTCTTCAGCTTGAAGTTCAGAATATATGTCAGTATATACCTGAAAAAGAAATAGACAACCAGCAGTGAAAGAAATACTATACTTATGCCGACCACAACGATGGTCCAGGCAAGCGGATCAAGGCCTGCTGCAGCCCCGGCAAGTAAGAGTGTGTGCATTGTCATATTTTGTCAGAGTGGAATGTTGCCATGTTTCTTCATCGGTCCCGGATCCTTTTTTGTCGTAAGGGTCCTGAGGGCCCTTATGATTCTGAACCTGGTATTCCGGGGTTCGATGACATCATCAATATAACCGTATTTTGCTGCTTCATAGGGATTTGCGAACTTCATGCGGTACTCTTCCTCCTTCTTCAGGACGAATTCCTGACGTTCAACCGGGTCTTCTATCTCGCTGATAGCCTTTCCGTCGAGTATTTCAATGGCTCCGTGGGGTCCCATTACCGCGATCTCTGCCGTCGGCCACGCATAGTTAAGGTCACCTCTGAGCTGCTTTGAAGACATGACGCAATGAGCTCCTCCGTATGATTTTCTGAGGGTTATTGTCACCTTGGGCACGTTGGCTTCGCCGTATGCAAACATCAGCTTGGCGCCGTGGATTATTATGCCGCCGTACTCCTGCTTTGATCCTGGCATAAAGCCCGGGACATCGACAAAAGTAATAATGGGGATATTGAATGCGTCACAGAAACGGATAAAGCGTGCTGCCTTCCGCGAGGCTTCGATGTCAAGCACTCCTGCAAGGTGAGCGGGCTGGTTGGCAACGATTCCCACGGGCATGCCGTCAAACTTGGCAAAACCGACAACGATGTTCTTAGCATAGGCTTCATGAACCTCCACAAATTCATGATAGTCGACCACGCGAATTATGACATCCTTGACATCATAAGGCTGGTTGGGGCTTTCGGGAATGATATCATTAAGGTCATCCTCGAGTCTGTCAATAGGGTCATCGCACTCGGTCTGCGGCGGTTCCTCAAGATTATTCTGAGGCATAAAGCTAAGCAGTTTCCTGATGAGGTCGAGTCCCTCCTGTTCCTCATCCACGGTGAAGTGAGCAACACCTGATTTTGTGGCGTGGACATCAGCCCCGCCGAGATCATCAATGGATATATCTTCGCCTGTGACTGTCTTTGCCACTTTCGGACCGGTGACGAACATATAGCTGCTCTTGCGACTCATCACAATAAAGTCGGTCAGCGCCGGAGAATAAACTGCGCCGCCGGCACAGGGGCCAAAGATGGCGGATATCTGCGGTATCACACCGGAGGCCAGTATATTCCTCTCAAAGATTTCGGCATAACCTGCCAGGCTTCTCACGCCCTCCTGGATGCGCGCACCGCCGGAGTCGTTGATACCTATCACCGGTGCTCCCACCCGCATGGCCTGGTCCATTATCTTGCATATCTTCTGTGCGAAGGTCTCTGAGAGTGATCCTCCGAAGACGGTGAAATCCTGTGCAAAGACATAGACTACCCTACCGTCTATTGTACCGTGGCCGGTGATCACACCGTCAGATAGGTATTTCTTGTCGGCCAGGCCAAAATCCTCCGTTCGGTGGGTGACAAACATGTCATACTCTTCGAAGCTGCCTTCATCGAGCAGCATTGTTATGCGTTCCCTGGCTGTAAGCTTGCCCTTGGAGTGCTGGTTCTGAATGCGTTTTTCGCCCCCGCCCTCACGAGCTTTCTCCCTGAAATCAAGGAGCTGCTTAATTCTATCCTGACTATTCATAAAACCTTAGTGTTTATTGTTTCCTCTTTCCCTTGTCTTCACACAATTCGGTCAGAACGCCAAAGGTCGACTTCGGGTGGAGGAAGGCAATACTCAGTCCTTCCGCACCGCACCTCGGTTCAGGGTCAATAAGTCTGATACCTGCTTCTTCCACCTCCCGGAGGCGCTCTTCAATGCTTTCAACGGCATAGGCTAAGTGGTGTATCCCTTCCCCCCTCTTCTCAATAAATTTACCTATCGGTCCTTCAGGGTCCGTGGACTCCAGCAGCTCGATCTTTGTCTGGCCTATCATGAAAAAGGCGGTCCTGACCTTCTGGTCAGCCACCTCTTCAATGTTGTAGCACTTCAGTCCGAGCACCTTCTCATAAAACGGAATCGCCTCGGCTATTGAATTTACGGCAATACCAATATGCTCAATATGTGTAGGTTTCATAAAACTGACTGTATTAATTTTCCAAAAAAAAGATATCGCAAATTAATGGTAATTACCCCCCACTTCCAGAACAATTATCATGTTTTCGATTTTTTTAAATCAGGCATTGCAGGGAGCCTCCGCTGGCTCACCGCCGGGCAGTAATTAGCGCGTCAGAACGGAAATTCGTCCGGAGTAGCCTCCAGCTCCTCGGTCTCTGGCTTAAGTGCTGCCTCATGAACCGGGTTTCCGTCGACGAAAATGGCCTTGTACGGCTTTGTCGGGCAGGCATATTCGCATGCGCCGCATCCTATGCATATCTCGTCCCTGACTTCCGGGATGAGCAGTTTTCCTTCATACGGTACCATATGACAGGCTTTTGTGGGGCAGTGTTCAGAGCATGCACCGCAGGCTGTCTTCTCAGTATGTACAATACAGTTCTCCTTGATAAAGACGGCCTTGCCTAGCTGGGTCAGCTTCTTGGCTTCAATCATCAGGGGCATGATGGCTCCCGTGGGGCAGACGTCGGTACAGCGGTTGCAGTCATAATTGCAGAACCCCCTGTGAAAATCCATCCGCGGCTGCATGATACTGGCGAAGCCGTATTCGCTGACAGAAGGCTGCAGAACATGGGTAGGGCATTCAATGATACAGAGGGAGCAGGCCGTGCATCTTGATATGTATGATTCGATGCTTACCGAGCCTGGCGGTGAGACCGGATAGAGCCTGTCTTCCCTGACAGTTGATTCCTTCGTTGGCGCAGGCGGATCACCCTGGGCGCGTAACAGCTGGGAAGCTCCGGTGAGAAGCACAATTGAACCGGTGATGAAATTGCGCCTGGAGGGGTCTGTCTCCTCTTTTTTTGTGCTGCGCCTGAGGCGTACGGGACCATACGACATGGCATTTTCACTGCAGCTGTCAAGGCAGTTGAAGCAGTTGACACACCTGCTTACATCAATATGTTTGTTGAGAAAGTCAATGCATGACGATTTGCACGCCATGGCACATCTCCCGCACCGGGTGCACTTTTCCTCTTCAAAACGAATCCTGAAGATTGATAACTTGCTGAGAAGTCCGAGGAAAGTACCCACGGGGCATACGGTGTTGCAGTAAAGTCTTCCGTAGCGGAAGGACAGAAAGCCTACAAGAAATAGAAACGCTACGGGAATGAAATAAGCTGCCAGCTCATAGGGAACAATATCTATCCTGTAAAGAGCGTATATGTCAAACTTGCCGAGCAGTGTGGCCAGGAGGTTATTGATAAGCAATACTACAGGCTGTCCAAAATAGGTCATAAACCTGCCAAAGATGCTGTAGGGATCAAGAATGGTAAGCACATATACGCCGCCGAGGACCAGTATTCCGGCAGTAAGCACAAGTATGAAGTAACGGAGCCATGTGTAGGGCTTCTTGTAGCCGTATCTGCGGAAGCGTCTCTTAATCAATCCTCCCATGCGGCTGAAAACATCCTGAAGTATTCCCAGCGGGCAGAGGAAGGAGCAATATGTCCGCCCTGTGATGAGAGTAAGTATAATGATTACTATGAAGCCTGTGGCGGCTGCCACGCCGGCAATGACAAACTTAAGCAGCGAGGGTGCAAACTGGAGGTACAGTATCGGACCAAAGGCCTTCTCTCCCAGTGTCCCCCTGTAATCAATAAAAAGATAAACAAATATCAGCAGCACGAATACTGCAAAAACGGTTCGTATATGTCTGAGTGCCGATGACCGCATCAACTGCTACATTTTCATCCTGTGGATGTTCATTGAGGAGAGGTCCATCTTGCCTGCTCCCATGGCTGCGGCCAAGGCTATATGCTCAATTGATGACGGCTCTTTGCCCATCATTTTGGCGCCTGCAGCATCAATTGCCACCCAGTCGGTGGAGATCATCAGGGATTTCATATTTGAGAGGTCTCCCACCGACACACCACGGGGACCGTTGCGCATCATCACATTATAGGCATCCATGATGTTCAGTGCGGGCTTTTTGTCAAAGAGGGTATAGTCGGCTATGCACTGGTTGAGATTGTTCCTGTGCCAGTAACCACGGTCCCAGACAACACCCATCATATTCTTAAGGGCACCGGTCATCCTTGCCGAACTGTGATGCTTGAGAATGGGCACATTGATAAAAACATCGCTGCTGAGCACCAGTTCATGAACCTTGGTTTTTGTAAGCTTCTTCCCGTTGGGAATGGTCACCTCCTGGTAGTAACTCTCAGAACCGCTGGGCACCATTTTTGCGCCGGCATCCTTTACAGTCTGCTCTATGCCGGAGTTCTTGTAGCATTTGATCCAGTTATCGCAGGTATTGTCGAAGACATATACCTCTTTGGCCCCTGCCCTGAAGCAATGTTCTATGACCCTCTTCACGAGGGCAGGATTTGTATTTGCACCCTTATCAGGTACAACATCCCATCCTATATTAGGCTTGACAAGAACCTTCTGTCCCTTGCCAACAAATGTACCCATGCCTCCCATTGCCTGTATACCGAGATCAAACATTGCAGCAGGTTCTCCGCCCATGACAGCCACAAGATCATAGTTGGCCCCCGATGGCATCGGTTTGCCTGCAAACAGCTTCTCATACCTGCCAAAACTCATCATGGCTCCTGCTGCCATCCCGGCACCGAGAGAACTGCGCAGAAATTTGCGTCTTTTCATACCCTTCTGTATCTTATATTACCCCAAAAATGAGAATGCGCAAAATAAACATTTTTTTTAATATATAGCTACCGTATTCTTATATTAGCAGCCTGAGGGCAAGGCAGTGCGCCACGGTGCCTGAGGATAACCGAATGTTAAAAAAACCTAATGATGAGGATAGCAATATATGACTGTTTTTCGGGAATAAGCGGTGACATGAACCTCGGGGCTATGCTCGACCTGGGCGTTGACCGCGATATCCTGATTGAAGGCCTCAACAAACTGAAACTGCAGGGATGGCATCTTGAGATCACCGCTGACCAAAGGCACGGCATCACTGGCACGAAGGTTACGGTGGTGACAGAAGACGACAATGATCATATCCATGACCATTCCGGAGGAGACAGTCATGAGCCTCATCACGGTGAGCCTCAGAATACCGGAAGTCACCATCATGAGAATAATCACGCTCACCATCAAGAGCATCATCATCACGGTGAGCAGGCGCAGGAGGAGGCCGGAGGAGGCCGGCAACCGCACAGAAACCTTGCCGACATAGAGAAGATCATCAACGGCAGTTCTCTCGACAGTAAGATTAAGGATACGGCCCTGGGTATCTTCAGACATATAGCTGAAGCTGAGGCCGCTGTTCACGGCAAGCCGGTCAGTGAGATTCATTTTCACGAGGTGGGTGCAATAGATTCAATCATTGACATCGTGGGTGCGGCAATTTGTTTTGAGGCACTTGCAGTTGACAGGGTATATGCTTCCGTCGTAGAGCTCGGCGGAGGGTTGGTCAGGTGTGCACACGGGGTGATGCCTGTCCCGGCCCCTGCCACGGCCAGAATCATCAGCGGCTTCCCGGTACACACCGGAGGAGTTGATTTTGAGGCTACAACACCTACCGGTGCTGCAATTATTGCTGCGATGGCAGAGCCACTTCCCGCAGATATCTCATATGTTATCAGGAAAAGCGGTTATGGTATCGGGCAGAAGAACAACCCGTCGCTTCCGAATATCCTGAGGATAATCCTGGCCGAGAGTGCTGAAGAACGGCCCAGGGGTCACAATGCCGTGCTGGCGGAATGCAACATTGACGATATGAACCCTGAGATATCGGAACATATTTCAGGAAGATTGTTTGCCGCCGGCGCCGGTGATGTCTGGTTCACCCCGGTCATCATGAAAAAGGGAAGACCGGCATATACCCTGAGTGTACTCTGCGGTGAGGAGCACCTGGATGCGGTGAGGGAGGTTATCTTCACCGAATCGACCACCATTGGTCTCAGGGTGGTGCCCGTCATGAAGGAGACGCTTCACCGGGAGTTTGAAGAGATGGAGACGCCCTACGGGCCGGTTGTCATCAAAAAATCATACTACAACAACAGGCTTGTTTCGGTCAAGCCTGAAGCTGACCGGTGTGCTGAGATAGCCAGGGAGACAGGGCTGCCGATGAAGCAGATTATACAGGAGATAACAGCAGCCGTGCAGGAACAGGAATGAGCAGCAGTGAAAAACTTGACAGACTCAGGGCGCTCATAGCTGAGTGCGGCGCTGCCGCCATAGCCCTATCCGGCGGTACTGACAGTACTTTCCTGGCCAGTGTGGCAGCAGCAGTGCCCGGCTTCAGGGTTATGGCACTGACGGTCAGGACACCCTATATGTTTGACGGTGAACTGAGAGATGCAGCCATATTCTGCAAAAGCATTTCAATAGAGCAGAAGGAGATCAGTGTATCAATACCGGTATCGCTGGGCGACAATCCCCCGGAACGGTGCTATCTATGCAAGAGTGAACTGATGGGAGCCATCGTGGCGGCAGCTGCGGAACAGGGATTTGAC
This sequence comes from Bacteroidales bacterium, assembly GCA_011620595.1. Taxonomy (GTDB): domain Bacteria; phylum Bacteroidota; class Bacteroidia; order Bacteroidales; family VadinHA17; genus SR-FBR-E99. Next base: position 90,215 of record WOYX01000062.1, read on the forward strand.
ACTGTTTTTGACGGCACCAATGCAGATGACCTGCATGAACACCGGCCGGGTATGAGAGCCCTTAAGGAACTTGGCATAAGGAGTCCGCTGGCAGAGACAGGACTTACAAAGAGTGAGATCAGGCAGCTGGCACGAGAAGCAGGGCTCGAGGTGAGCGACAAGCCATCCAACTCCTGCCTCCTTACCCGATTCCCTCACGGCACCACGATCACAGTCGGTGATCTAAGGAGGGCACACGAAGCGGAGATGAGTATCTCAGCACTGGGGTTTGCCGGCGCAAGGGTAAGGATCCACGGGGAGCTGGCAAGGATAGAAATCAGGAGGGAAGAGCTGGCGCGTCTAGCGGATGAAGAGACCAGGAAGAAGATAACAGCTGCAATCAGGCAATCGGGTTACCGGTACGTAACCATTGATCTGGAGGGTTACCGCAGCGGTAGCATGGACATAAAAGAAGCCAAACATGAATGCCCTGGAACTGGAAAAGATACTTAAAGGGATAAGCAGCGGATCGGTATCCGTTGAGGAGGCCATGGAACAGCTGCGTGATTTTCCCTACAGCGATCTCGGTTTCGCCCGTATAGACCATCACCGTGAGCTCCGTACAGGTTATCCGGAGATAGTCTACTGCGCCGGCAAGACGGCAGAACAGGTGGAAGCCATCTTCAGGGTCATGGATGATCATGGCAACAACATCATTGGCACCAGGGCTCCGGGGGAGATGTATCAGCAGATACGCCACTCTTTTCCCGAAGCCGTCTATTACGAGACGGCAAGGATAATCAGCATAAACAAAAAGGCGCTTGTCCGGCCGCCGACGAAGATTGCCGTGATCACTGCCGGCACCTCTGACATTCCGGTGGCGGAGGAGGCTGCTGTAACGGCCGAGCTGCTCGGCAATGATGTGGTGAGGATATATGATGTCGGGGTTGCAGGCATACACCGGCTCGTTGACAAACTGCCTGAGATACGTTCATGCAGGGTGTCAATAGTGATTGCCGGGATGGAAGGCGCCCTGGCCAGTGTTGTAGGCGGACTGGTGAACATGCCTGTCATTGCGGTGCCCACGAGTGTGGGCTACGGAGCCTCTTTCGAAGGCCTGTCGGCTCTGCTGGCCATGCTGACCAGCTGCGCAGCCGGAGTGACGGTCGTCAACATTGACAACGGCTTCGGGGCCGGCTTCTCAGCCAGCCAGATAAACAGGATGCACGGAGTATGAGAGGCAGGGTACTTCTCTCAACTGCCTATTTTCCTCCGGCCGAATATTTCAGCCTGATAGCCTGCTCTGAAGATGTGATCATAGAAAAACATGAAAATTACCTGAAGCAGACATACCGCAACAGGTGCATGATCCTGGGGCCCAACGGCCCTCTTCAGCTGACTGTGCCGGTTCTCCGGGGCTCCTTCCACAAGACGCCCCTGAGAGAGCTGCGGATCGACAACAGCCGTCGGTGGAGGGAGCTTCACCTGAGAGGCATTGCCTCGGCCTATGCTGCTGCCCCGTTTTATGAATACTATTATGACATCATCGAGAGCGTCATCTCGGGAAAATATGAGTTCCTCCTCGATCTCAATGAGAGGGCCCTGAGGAAGATGTGTGATGCTGCAGGAATTGAAGTCCGGATATCATTCACCGATGAATTCATCAGAGAGGGAACCGTGGAGGAGGATTACCGTTACAGCATCACGCCAAAAAGAGCTGTCTCCGTTCCAGGTTATAAAGCTCTCCCCTACACCCAGGTATTCAGCGAGAGATTCGGATTTACTGAAAGGATGAGCATCATTGACATTCTGCTCAATAACGGACCAGGGACCCGGGCATTGCTGCAGGGATGCCTGGAAAACCGTCAATAGTAATCAACTATCAGAATTTAAAACCCAGCGTTGCTGTAAGATATTTATCGTGCGTATCAATGTAAACCGGATCGCTGCGATAGAGAGGATTGCTTCTCGGATCATCGGGATACATCATATAGCCTTCACTGCCGGTCAACCAAACCATCGAGAGGTCGATATAAAACTTATTCTGCCTGAAGCCAATACCGGTGCTGTAACCGTTGTTGGTGGCACTCTCATTGAGGGTTCCCTCACGAAATGAGGAGCCGTAGTGGCTGTATCCTCCCCGCAGGTAGAGTGATCCGAGTCGCACCTCAGCACCCAGTCTCAGGTTACCCGCGGATCCCAGTTCCGATTTGAGATCTTCATTCTCGCTATAGAAATCATAGCCGTCCGTTCCCCTGCTCAGCCTGGCAGTGGCATAGTCAATAAATTCGTAATCTGCGCTCAGAAGGGCAACATTGCCGACCTGGTATGCAATCCCTGCATTTATGCGGTAAGGAGTGGTAATGCGGTACCGGTATGTCAGCTCACCTGACTCGCTTGAGTAATCTATATCATCACTGAAATCAGCAGGTGTGTCATTGTTAAGGAATGCGGTAAAGTTGTTGTAGAACCACTCATCAACAGTATATACCGTAGGCGTTGTGAAGCTCAGCCCGAGCCGAAGGGATTCAACGGGCCTCACTATTGCTCCCAGCTTGAAATTGAATCCGGAACCGCTGGCCACGAAATGATCTGTATATGAGAAGTTTTCGAAGTCAAAAATAATGTCTGCATCATCGATCTCGGAATGCAGGTAATGGCTGGTATAGGAGAGACCGGTGATCCCGAATGCGGCTCCAAGGTATAATTTGTCACTTATGTTTGCCCCTATGGCTATATTGTGTTCATTAGTGTAGCCAAAGTTGTCAATCGTCCTCTTCATCTTCTGTCCGTAAACCGGTTCTGTATCACCATAATAGGAGAAGATAGAGGCATATTGTCTAAATTCTCCGGAGAGCGTGTCTATCATGTACGAGTCGTAAGCGACCCATGGCATACCTTCAAGTTCCCAGGTGTTGTACCCGGGATTCCCATTATACCCGGATGCCTGCAGTGCCCAGAAGTCGACCATGGAGGAGTTGTCACTTATGCCGTCTATCACTGCATAACGATAAAAGTTATTGGTACGGTTCAGTGTATAGGCAATGTTGAGGTTTGTCAGTCCTGACTTCCTGCCGGTAGAAAGTGAGGCTACCACTCCTACCTGGCCCAGATTAAAGTCGGAGGCGCTTTTGTCATCGCTGAATCCGTTGAAATTGGTATTCAGGGTACGGAACATCAGGTTTGGTGAGATGGCTATCTCCGTTGAGCGGAAGACGCCTGCTGCAGCGGGGTTCAGTGCCACGGCAGAGATGTCTCCTCCCAGTGCCGTGAAGGCACCGCTCATGCCGTTGAACCTTGCAGTACCCTGGTAGAATATCCTGGAGTACCGCAGCGCATCATCGAGTGTCTGGGCTGCAGCCGTGGAGGCGACAAGCATCAGAGTGGCGGCTATTGTTAAGATCCCTGGTTTCATTCTTTTATTTATTTTAATTTTTAATGCACATGAAACTTGTATGAACTTATTTAATCATATCATTTTGTCGGAACCTGCTCATGCAAGTTTCATTTTCCGTTTTATTTGGTATACAATTACTTGTGCTCCTGCTTTTTGCGGAACAAAATCACATGGTTTGAAATGTCATATTATCTCCTTCTCCCGCCTGATGATGAGGAGGAGGTAGAGGATGAAGAAGAGGATGATGATGATGAGCCTGAGCTATAGCTTCCTCCTGACGACGCTGATGATCCTCCGGAACTATAGCTGCTACGTCCTCCCGAGTATGATGAACCGCTACTGCTCCTGTTAACACCTGATGAAGATGAGCTGCTGCGTGAGGGTACTGAATAGGTAACAGATGGTGACGATGATCTCGACGGGGTGTATCTCTGTGAGCTGCCGGGTGCAGGCACCGACGACCGGCTGCTGTTCGTGACCGGAGCAGTACTCCTGTTGTAGGCCGGATTTGGTGTGGTGCTCCTGGTGGTGTTGTATGAGGGCCTGGAACTCATCCTCGGGTTACTGTAACTTGGGGTGTAGGTTCTCTCCGTGGTCTGATACTGGGGCCTGTTCACCACCTGATTTCCTGTCTGCGTCCTCTCCGGCACCTGCTGCCGGACTGTTCTGGAACGGTTCTGCGTCTGGCCCTCAGGAGTAGTCTGGTACTGTGTCCTGGTCTGAGTTTCAGGCCTTAACTGTGACTGAGATCTGTTCTGATTCTGGATGGTATTGCCCGTGGCCTCCCCCCTGCGGGTATATTCAGGTCTTGACACTGTGCTTTCAGCTGTTCCGGACTTGGTGGTTGTGCCGGTCCCGGGCACACCCCTGCGTGATCCTGTGGAGATACCTGCTTTCTGGTCAGCAGACGAAGGCACCCTCCTGCTGGTTACGGTTCCTGAACCGACAGATGCATCAGCTGCCTTTCTCCTGGCATCGGATGTGGTATATGAGCCGCGGGCCATGCTGCTGTAACCTCCCCTGCGGGCTACCGAGGGCCTGAGGTCATCGTTGTAGTAATAAGCCGAATACCAGGGAGCGTAGTATCCGCTCCACGGCGAGTAGTATGGTGAATAGAAGGATGAGTAATAAGGATAATAGGAATAGGGACTGTACCAGTCATACCAGAAAGGATCATATCCCCGGTAAGGATATCCGTAAGAACCGTAGTACCCGTATCCCAGGCCGAGACTCAGAGAGAATGGTGAGAAGTAGAAGGGGTCTCTCCAGTAAGGATAGAAGTAGTCACTGTTGAAGAGATATATCCTTTCGGCTGCACTGCTTCCGTAATAGTTGTTGATAACAGTGGCTTCGCCAGGTGAGGCATAGTCAACGTATTCGTTTTCAGCTATATACTCATCAGCTATCAGGGTGTCGGCTGCAAATATGTTGTCATAATATGTCTGGTCAGCGTCTCTGACCACCGCAGTGCTTCTTTCAACCACTACGGGCTGATCTGAAGGCCTGTAGTAAAGGTCATCACTGACAGTTCCCGTAAAGCGCAGTGAAGAGCACGAGCTTGCTGTCAGCAGTACCACCGGGATTATGTACAAATACTTTTTCATTTCACCTCCTGTTATTATCCAAACCAAAAATACACAAATTTCGTACCAAGAGTGGCCAGTGCGGCACATAAATGTCATTTCCCCCGATATTCATCCTTTTTTGGCTTGCCACCGCTACCATCGCTGCTCCATGGTTATCTTCAGCAGGTCTGTTTATCTGTATATCGCTTGAAATTTTGCTTATCACCCCGGGGCTCACTTCCTGGTTTGCAAGATTTGTCTATTTTTACGCTATCTTTTTTCCGTTAAACAAATATAAACAGTAAAGCAGAGCAATGGCCAGGTTTCTTACAAACAGGGAGGAAAATTATTCGCAGTGGTACAATGATCTGGTGATAAAGGCTGATCTGGCAGAGAACTCGGCGGTCAGGGGTTGCATGGTGATCAAGCCTTACGGTTATGCCATATGGGAGAAGATGCAGGCTGAGCTCAACAGGATGTTCAAGGCTACCGGGCATGTCAATGCCTATTTTCCCCTGTTTATTCCCAAGTCGTTTTTCAGCAGGGAAGCCGCTCATGTTGAAGGGTTTGCCAAGGAGTGTGCTGTGGTCACCCATTACCGGCTCAAAAACTCTCCTGACGGTTCGGGTATTGTTGTGGACCCCGATGCAAAGCTTGAGGAGGAGCTGATAGTAAGACCCACTTCAGAGACCATTATCTGGAACACCTATAAGGACTGGATACAGTCGTACCGTGACCTGCCGCTGCTCATCAACCAGTGGGCCAATGTTGTCAGGTGGGAGATGCGTACCAGGCTCTTCCTTCGGACAACAGAATTCCTCTGGCAGGAGGGGCACACGGCTCACGCCACCAGTGAGGAGGCGCAGGAGGAGGCTTTGAGGATGCTCGGGATCTATTCAGATTTTGTGGAGAATTACATGGGAGTGCCTGTGGTCAGGGGCGTGAAGACCGAGAGTGAAAAGTTTGCCGGTGCCATAGATACCTATACTATAGAAGCGCTGATGCAGGACGGAAAGGCGCTCCAGGGTGGTACAAGCCACTTTCTCGGACAGAATTTTGCCAAAGCGTTTGATGTCAGGTTCACAAACAAGGAGGGAAAACTCGACTATGTATGGGCTACCTCCTGGGGAGTCACCACGAGGCTCATAGGGGCGCTGGTGATGGCCCATGCCGACAATAACGGGCTGGTACTTCCGCCTAAGCTGGCACCGATACAGGTGGTCATTGTACCCATCTACAAGGGCAATGAACAGCTGGATGCCATTTCTGCCATAGCCCTTGAACTCAAGACCTCACTAGAGAAGGCGGGCCTTACAGTGAAGTATGACGACCGTGATACCCAGAAGCCGGGGTTCAAGTTTGCCGAATATGAGCTCAAGGGGGTGCCGGTCAGGCTGGCCATAGGTCCGCGTGATGCTGAAGAGGGCACCGTAGAGGTGGCACGCCGCGATACCCTTACCAAGGAGACAATATCCCGCACCGGCATCGTTGACCATGTCACAGCCCTGATGGAGGAGATACAGCAGAACATCTACAGGAAGGCACTGGCATTCAGGGAGCAGAACACCTACTGGTGCGATTCCTGGGAGGAGTTCTGTGACATCATCGAGAACAGGGGCGGTTTTGTGATGGCACACTACGACGGCACGCCGGAGACAGAGGAGCAGATCAAAATTCTCACCAAGGCCACCGTGAGAGCCTTACCCTTCAATAATCCCGACGAAGAGGGAAGATGTATACTGACGGGCAAGCCTTCGCACAGAAGAGTGCTCTTTGCAAGGGCTTATTAATCCGCTGCCCCGGAGTTGATATCAAATTAATCGCTAAATTTAGTCGGTGAATCAAAATACGTTAGCATGACGGAAGAGACAGCCCGCAGAAAGGGAATGATAGTCGATACCCTTAAAAGCAAGTCCGTGCTTAAACAGATAGTGTTTGACAACACTGCCACCGCCTTTATGATGGTCAAGGATATACTGAAGAACCTTGCAAAGGAGGTAAACGGTCAGCTCACCGGCATTGATCCGAGGATACATCTGGAATATACTGACAGGAGCAACTTTGATGCACAGCTTATGGTATCTGCCGATATGCTTTTGTTCAGCATGCACTCCAATATCTTCCAGTTTGACCGTGAGCATCCGGCATGGAAGACAGCCTACATCCAGAAAAACAAATTCAACGCCTACAGCGGTATCATAAACATCTACAATTTCCTGGCTGATTCATTCAAATATTCAAGGCTTGATGACCTTGGATACCTCATTGCCCGTATCTTCATCAATCATGAGAACCAGTATTTCGTCGAAGGAAAGAGGCAGATGGGCATGCTCTTCACCAACTACGGCAATGAAGCCTTCAGCACCGAATCACTTCAGAAGATTGTCTATACCGCCATAAACTATTCTCTCGAGTTCGATCTTCTGGTGCCGCCTTACGACACAGTAAAGATTGCCTCTGTAGGGCAGGCGGAATCAAAGATACAGCACTCAAGGCTGATAACCGGGAAAAGGCTGGGATTCCAGTTTAACTCTGACGATGTTCTGGATGCCAATTCAACGCAGACGTGAAGCCATGTACATATAGGAACAGTTATCCGCGTTTACTATCTCTTATCCTGATTTTCTCGGTCTTCCCGCTCTTGAAGTCCTATGCCCAGGAGCTGCCGCAGGACACACTGTCGCGTGCCTTTTACGATTCCCTTAAGGTAAAGGCCGAAAAGAGACGCTTCACCAGTCTCCTTTATGACATGCTTATTGTCACCCACGCCCCTCCCGGTTCAGCCAGGGAGAACATGACAAGTACGGCGCCGTATGACGATTACAGAGGAAAGATCATCAGAAACCGTGAGCTGATAAGGCTCAACGCCTTCGGTACCGCCATCGACAATCCTGCCGGGTATGACCCCTCCCGTACCGAGAAGGTGATGAACTCAACCTATACCAAAACAAAACGGTTTATTCTGAACCAGTACATCCTGTTCCGGGAAGGAGATACCATCTCACCGCAGGAGATGGCTGACAATGAAAGGCTGCTCAGGCAGCTGCCATATATTGATGACGCTCGCATCATAATTGTACCTGTTGACAGTGCTCAGGCCGACGTTGCGATCATCGTGCGCGAAAACTACCCCTACGGTGTCAGCGTCAGTGTTGATGGGCTTGAAGCAGGAATGCTCAGGGTTTTTGACAGGAACCTGGCCGGACTGGGTCATGAGCTGTCACTCTCAATGCCATACAATTTCAAGAAGTATCCCTGGCCGGGCATCGGTGTGAACTATTCCATAAGGAACATAGCCCGCTCCTTCTCCGACCTGGAGCTGGGATTCTCTGACGGGCTGGGGGTGAACTGCCTGAAAGGTCAGTTTGACCGTGATTTTGTCACCTCTGAAACCAGATATGCATGGTCTGCCTCCCTGACAATGACGCGTACCACGGAAGATCTCGACACCATGCAGACAGCGGTGCCCCTGAAGTATATCAGGCATGACTACTGGGCTGCCAGATCATTTATACTGGACAAAGAAACCGTGACACGCATCATTGCCGGCACACGGTATATTCACAATAATGTCTATGCCAGGCCGGAGATTGACGACTTCTCCTACTATCGTCTGCAGAACTACCAGCAATGGACCGGCAATCTGAGCCTGACCTCGCAGAGATTTATCAATACCTCTCTCATATACGGTTACGGACGCACGGAGGATATACCCTACGGTTACATGGTAGAGGTGATGGGCGGCAGGGAGAAAAATGAATACAGATGGAGAACCTTTGCCGGAATGAAGCTTGCCTTCGGCAATCTCTTCAACCGGGCAGGCTATCTCTACGGCGGTCTCAGCTACTCGTCCTTCATCAACGGGGGGAAGTCGGAACAGGGTGTTGTCCAGGCCACTCTCAGGTACTTTACACCCCTGATACCTGCAGGCCGGTCAAAGATCAGGATATTCTTCAACAGTTACTACACCGGAGGGTTCAACAGATACACCGACGAGTTTCTCTTTATCAGGAACAATGACTTCGTAAGGGGCTTCCGCAATGACTCGATAAAGGGTACGGAAAGGGTCACAGCCTCTGTTGAACCGGTACTCTTTCTCAGTAAACCGCTTATAGGCTTCAGGTTTGCACTCTTTGCCTTTGCCGATGCCGGATTTCTTGCAACTGACGGGTTCGGTGAGGGCAGTTACTACGTGATCCCCGCAATAGGTGCCGGTGTCAGGGTAAGAAATGATCAGCTGGTGCTGAACACCATACAGATCAGGCTGGCGTGGTATCCCAATGTACCACCGTGGTCAGAGCATTCATGGTTCAATGCAGCCGGAATACCCAGGCTGCGGCCGCCTGGATTTGAGCCGCAGCCGCCGGGGATGATTCCCTACCAGTGAATGCAACAGTCTGAAGCACTGTTGTGCATCAGGAAGATGGCACTTCTACGATTGATTGTTAACTTTGCATAAGTCAGTCAGAGATGCTACAGAGATTTCTTCACTATTCAAACCAGGAGAGACTGTTCAGCAAGAGCAGCAGGATTCTCCTTGCCGTCAGCGGAGGTATCGATTCGATGGTTATGGCTTACCTGTTCAGGGAGGCCGGCATAGACCATGAGATAGCTCACTGCAACTTCTCGCTCAGAGGCAGGGAATCTGACGGCGATGAAAGGTTTGTGGTCAGCTACGGTTCACGGCTCGGAATAAAAGTGCATACCAAGAGGTTTGACACCCTGGGTCATGCTGCCTCGGGAAAGATCTCGGTACAGATGGCGGCCCGTGAGCTGCGTTACGAATGGTTTGACACCCTGGTCAAACGCGACGGATTTGATGCAGTGGCTGTAGCGCACAACCTTGACGACAACATTGAGACTTTTATCATCAATCTGCTCCGTGGCACCGGTATCAGCGGGCTTACCGGCATGAGCCCCCGTCACCGGAACGTCATCAGGCCTCTCCTTTTTGCACCAAGGGATGATATAGAAGCCTGGGCAGCGGAAAAAAGGGTAAGATACAGGGAAGACAGCTCCAATGCCGGTTTGAAGTATGCACGCAACATGATCAGGCACATTATCATCCCTGATCTGGAGAAGGTGCGGCCGGGAGCAAGAAACGCCATTACTGCCACAATGAATCATCTCAAATCGAGTTCGGAGATCGCGGATATCTACATCGAAAAGATCCGGCAGGAGATATTCAGATGCCGGGATGATGGTTATGAGGCCGACATAAGCAGTCTGATGGCCCTCAGCCCGGCAGCACCTCACATCTATGAGCTGTTCCGTAAATTCAACATCTCCTCCGGGCAGACCGGAGAACTGCTTTCACTGCTACGATCGCCCACGGGCAGATTCATGGATACTTCAACCCACCGGCTGCTCATTGACAGGGGCAAGCTCCTTGTAACCGAAAAGAGCGACGGGCCTCCTCCGGAGCAGCTGTTCCAGTCTATTGATGAGATGCACATATCAGGCCTCTTCACTGACCTGCGGGTACTGCATCCTTCCGATGAGCCGATACCGCCGGGCAGGCTGACAGCATGCGTTGATCTGGGAGTGATAACCTTCCCGCTGAAGGTCAGACAGTGGGCAGCCGGTGACAGGTTCAGGCCACTGGGCATGACCCGTATGAAGAAGATCAGTGATTTCCTGATTGACCTCAAGGTACCTGCAACAACCAAGGAGAAGGTACTTCTCCTGATGTCGGGTGAGAATGTTGTATGGGTTATGGGTTACCGTATAGATGACAGGTACCGTATCACCGACAAGACTGAGCGTATACTCTCAATGACCATCTGAACTGCCCTCTTTTATACCTGCCTCTGTGCAGGGTGGGCATCAGCACTTGCAGAGTGAGTCCATTACACTTCTGCAGAAGCCTCCTCGACACTGATGTTCTCCTCTCCCGTCAGCGTTCACGCTGACCGTTTATTCCCCTGTCAATCAGCAGAAGATCAGCCAGTCCAATGGCGACTGCAGATTCCAGGATGACAGGTATACGTCTTGCGATACAGGTGTCATGCCTGCCGGTTATCCCGAGCTCGGTCATCTCGCCCTTTTCGGTATCGAAGGTCTTCTGAGGCACGCCCGTACTGGCGGCAGGTTTTACTGAGACTCTCATAATCAGATCATTGCCATTGGTGATGCCGCCGTTTATACCCCCGGCATTGTTCGTCGAGGTTTTTCCCCGGGCATCAATGAACGGATCATTATGGAGAGAACCATAGCTTCCTGCAGAGGCGAATCCCGCCCCGAATTCAACACCGTTGACGGCAGGTATCCCGAACGCTATCTGACCAAGGGCTGCCTCTACTGAGAAGAAAGCCGGCTCACCCAGTCCTTTAGGAACATTCTGCACAACGCATTCTACCACTCCCCCGACGGTGTCATTTGTCTCTGAGGCCTTCTCTATGGCAGCAGCAATATCGGTATCACCTCCTGCCTCCCTGAGGGTGGCGGTGATGATAGCCGGAGAGAGGATCTTCCTGGCGAAGTAGCCGGCCACAACCATTCCCCACGTCAGGCGACCTGAGAAATGTCCTCCTCCCCTCATGTCGCTGAAGCCTCTGTATTTGTATCCGGCGGTAAAATCTGCATGACCGGGCCGCGGTATACTTGTAAACTGCTCGTAATCGCCGGGCTTGATATCCTGGTTGCGTGTGCAGAATACCAGCGGGCTGCCGGTGGTGAAGTTGTTGTATATACCACTTATGACCTCAGGCTCATCACTCTCCCTGCGAGTTGTCGTTCCGGGGAGCAGTCCCTTGCGGCGTGACAGGTCAGCCATGAGCTCCTCGCGCCAGTAAGGCAGTCCGGCCGGACAGCCGTCAATGACCACTCCCACGGCAGGTCCGTGTGACTCGCCAAAAATTGATACTCTGAATATTGTTCCAACTGTGTTCATCTTTCCACTGTTTAGTCATCTGTTTGCTTTTTTGCCCTCGCGGTAAAAATTAACGAAGGCAGATATCTCCTGCAACGGTACTCTTTTTACTACTGCGCGTCCCACTGCCCGAAGCAGTACCATATTGATTGAACCTTCCTCAGCCTTCTTGTCGTGCGACATCATACCGACGATGTTAGCGGGCAGTTCAAGTTCAGGCAGCATGCCTGTCTTCTCAATTAATGACTCCAGCGTCCTCAGTTCCGAATGAGGCATATCTCCGGTCCATGCGGAAAGTTCTGCTGCAAGCAGCATCCCCTTTGTCACCGCCACCCCATGGGGAATCCTGTAATAGATCTCCAAAACGTGACCGAAAGTATGTCCGAAATTCAGTACTCGCCGTGGGCCTTTCTCGAGAGGATCACGTCTCACCACCGAGGCCTTGATCCTCACAGCCCGTCTTATCAGGTCACCCAGAATGACAGGGTCACCGTCCAATACCTTCGTCATTGAGGCGGATATGTCAAAGAAGAGATTGCGGTCTCTGATCACCGCATGCTTTATCAACTCCCCGAGTCCTGACTGAAGCTCCTCCTCAGGCAGGGTTGAGAGCATGCGGTGATCGCACAGCACAAACTCAGGCTGTTTGAAAGTGCCTATGATATTTTTGTAATCACCCAGGTTAACAGCGGTCTTGCCTCCCGTGCTGGCATCAACCTGTGATAGCAGACTTGTAGAGACAAATGCGTGTCTCACGCCCCTCATATAGATTGAGGCTGTCATGCCTGCGAGATCGCATACTACGCCTCCACCGAAGCCGAGAATAAATGATGAGCGGTCTGCTCCTCCCTGCAGCAATCTGCCGCACAGTTCCTCGGCTTTACCCAGCGTCTTGCTCTGTTCTCCGGGCTCAACAGTAAGCACCACCCCCGGAGGAAAGATCCTGCCGTACAGGCCATGCACATTTGTGTCAGTAATGATGAAGAGACCTGTTGCCGGTAATAACGGTTCTATATCCTTCATCTCGCCGCCCAGCAGAAGCATCGACCTGCCATGGGGAGTATTGATTTTAACGCGGTTCACGGTGCCTAAAAATAACAAACGAATTATTTGTTTACCATGATTTAATTCACATCGTCACACAATTATGGAAAAAAAAGTAAAAAAATATTACTTTCAACCCTGAAATGAACAAACCGGTGAAGATTGGTGACAGGTACAGGAGCGTCCTGGGATGGTTTGCCGTGAATATGCCTGTGGCAGGGACGGAGCTCCGCTACAGCGATCCCTTCCAGTTCCTTGTTGCTGTAATATTGTCAGCCCAGTGCACTGACGTGAGGGTTAACCTTATCACACCTGCGCTGTTCGACAGGTTTCCTGATGCCCGGGCGATGGCCGGGGCCTCGCAGGAGGAGATTTTCGGGCTGATAAAAAGCTGTTCTTATCCCAACAACAAGGCCAGGCATCTCAAGGGTATGGCTGAGATGATCGTCAGCCGATTCGGGGGCAGGGTACCCTCGGAGAGGGATGAGCTGACGCAGCTTCCCGGTGTGGGGAGGAAGACTGCCAATGTCATTGCATCGGTGGTATGGAACAGTCCTGTCATTGCAGTTGACACCCATGTCTTCAGGGTTGCCGGTCGCCTCGGCCTTATCCCCGGAGCCAGGAACCCGCTTGAGGCGGAGTTGAAGCTGACCAGGAATATCCCTGCCGCACAGAGGCCGCTGGCACACCACTGGCTGCTGCTTCACGGAAGATATGTCTGTACTGCACGTAAACCTGCATGCAGCAGATGCGGCCTGAGGGAGTGGTGCGAATACTACCGGAAGAATGCTGCCACAAACGCATAAAAAGTGAGGCATGATAATATTTGGCAGATAGAACCCGTTAATTTTACCGGGATCAAACCGCCGCCCGAGAATGCCAATGCCTGATACAGTTACCCAGATGGAAAAACGCAAGGAGAAAAGCAGAAACAGTGATTCACCGTCAGGCATTCCTGCTTCGCTCAACCTTCCCGCCGATATTCCCATACTGGCATTCAACTCTACCAACCAGCTCATAACCCTGAGCAATCTCGAGACACAGCAGTATATAGAGGTAAACCAGGCGTTTCTTGAGACAACAGGTTACAGCAGGGAAGAAATAATAGGAAAGACCTCCGACGACATTCAGCTGTATGTGGACCTGGTGCAGAACCGTAGGAACATGAGGCTGCTGTCGCGTTTGAAGAGGGTGAGCGACATGGAGATCCGGCTGCGGATGCGCTCGGGTGAAGAACGCAGCTTTCTCTTCAGTGCCCGAACCTTCTTCGTGGGTGAGGAGATTTTTCTGATCACCTACTACAATGATATCAGCACACTTAACGACGGTTATGCCAGGGCTGAGTCAGAAAAGATTCAGAAAGAGATATTTGATTCGATGAACAGTTACGCCGTGATACTGAGACGCGGCGATGACAACGGCATATATATTATCGACTTCAACAGCAAGGCTGAGGAGATTGAGGAGCTTGAACGCACCGATCTGATAGGCAAAGAGATATGGGAGACTCCCCTTGGGGACAAAAAGCCTTTCATGACTCTCCTTGACAATATAGGATCAAGGGACGGGTCTCTTAAGATACCCCTTGCACCTGACGGAAGTGATGATATGGGATATTACGTCGGGCTGCTCCTCTCATCCGGTGACATAATTGTCACCTGGGAGGCTGGCAGGCTTCAGAAGGAAAGAGAGAACGAGATCCTGAAGCAGGGCATCGTTTTCGAGACCTTTGCCGAACTGCTTCCCGAGATGATAATGGAGATTGACACCGGGGGACACGTCACCTTCATGAACACCCAGGGAATGATCACCCTGGGCTTTGACAACAACGACCTCGCCCACGGTGTGACTCTGCCGGAGCTATTCATGCCCGAGGATCTTGAGAGGCTCATGAAGGAGCTCTCAGGGCTCACAAAACCCAGCCAGATCACCTTTGATGAATATGTACTCATAAACAAGTACAAACGCAAGGTGTCAGTGATGTTCCATGCCGGTCCCATCATCATCAGGAACAGGGTGACCGGCTACAGGTGTGTGCTGACAGATGTGAGCAGGCACAAGGATTACGAGAAGAAGCTCTCGAATGAGAAGGCCCTGCTGGAACATCTCATTGATGCAGCCCCGGAGGCTATTGTCCTCACCGATTTCGACGGCCGCATACTGCGGATCAACAAGGGATTCACCAATATCTTCGGTTATGAGGCGGAGGAGGTTGAAAACAGGATGATAGACGATCTTGTGGTGCCCGAGGAGTTGAGGGAGGAAGCCCTGAAGATAGATGAGGTGGCGCTGGCAAAGGGCACGGCGGCTATTGAAACCGTCAGGAGGGACAAGTCCGGCAACAGGATAAATGTCTCACTTATAGCTTCATCAGTAATATCAGACGACAAGACCATCGCCTTTCTCGGTATCTACCGCGACATCACCAGTGAGGTCAAAAGCCGGCTGATGCAGGAGATACAGTACAACATATCAACGGTGGCGCTGCAGGATTCTGACATCTTTGACATATACCCCACCATCGTCCACGAAATAGGCAAGCTGTGGAATGTCAACAACTTCTTCATTGCTCTCTACAACCGTGAGAAGGATACCCTCACTTTTCCCTTCTTTGCTGATGAACGTGACCATTTCAAGGAGACGTCAGCAAAGAACACCCTGACGGGATGGGTGATAAAAAGCAACAAGTCGGTACTGCTTGATGAAAATGACATACTCAAGATAGAAAAAACCGGTGCCATCAGCCTTGTTGGCTCACCGTGCAAGATATGGATGGGTGTTCCGCTGAGGATGGACGAGCAGGTGATCGGGGCCATCTGCCTGCAGGATTACAAGAGCATAGACGCTTTCAACAGGGACGACCTTCAGGTGTTCGAGTTCATCGCCAACCAGATAGTGCTCACCCTGCAACGCCGAAGGATGCTTGACAACCTCATCACCGCCAGGAAGAGGGCCGAGGAGGCCGCCTTCTCAAAGCAGCAGTTCATGTCGACGATGAGCCATGAGATAAGGACCCCTCTCAACGAGGTGATAGGGATCAGCAACCTGCTTTTCCAGAGCGAGCCCAGAGAAGACCAGATGGAATACATCAATACACTGCGCTTCTCTGCGAACCATCTCCTCACGCTGGTCAATGACATTCTCGATTACAACAAAATGGAGGCAGGCAAGATTGTCTTTGAAAAGACAGAGTTTGACCTTGTCACAATGCTGGAAGATATCAGGAGATCATACAGTCACCAGGCAAGGGAGAAGGGTATCTCCTTCAACCTCGAAAAGTCCGCCAATCTGCCATCAACACTCATAGGCGACCCGGTAAGGCTGAACCAGATCCTGTCAAACCTCCTGGCCAACGCCATGAAATTCACCTCTGAAGGCGGTGTTACACTCAAGGCATCCGTTAAAGAGAGGATGGACGGAAAGGCACTCATAGAGTTTTCAGTCACCGATACCGGCATAGGTATAGCGCCAGACAAACTTAACGTGATCTTTGAGAGCTATGCCCAGGCCTCGGAGGACACTACACGCAAATATGGCGGCACGGGGCTGGGACTGGCGATCTGCAAGAGGCTTGTGGATCTCCAGGGAGGCAAAATCTCGGTTGCCAGCGAAAGCGGTAAAGGTTCTGTCTTTACCTTTGCCATTGAGTACATCCTTCCCGAGACTGAAACAAAGGCAGTTGATCAGGGCTCTCCCGATGCCATGAACGGCCTTGCCGGCAAGAGGATACTGGTAGCTGAAGACAACAAGATCAACTTTTTTGTGGCTAACAAGTTTCTCGAGAGCTGGGGCGTGATAGTGACCCATGTCGAGAACGGCAGCCTGGCTCTTGAAGAGTTGAAGAGACAGGAATTTGATCTCATTCTGATGGACCTCCATATGCCTGTCATGGATGGCATAGAGGCGACCCGGATAATCCGCAACTCACCTGATGAGAAGCTGAGCAGTATGCCTATCGTGGCCCTCACGGCGGCAGTCATGTCGGAAGCCAATGACAAGATTGAGGACCTGGTCATCAACGATTACGTACTAAAGCCATTCAAGCCCAAAGACCTCTACGACAGGATTCTGAGAAACATCAGATGATTGCTGGCAAAGCCGGCGTATAACCTTTTATTTAAGACAGTGTTTTGAAAGGTACTGAGTTGCGTTCTTCTCACCCAAAGCCTTTGCTTTTCGCAGGTAATGGCAGGCGAGGTCAATTCTGCCGCTGTTGACAAGGGCAATTCCCATATTCAGGTTGGCCGTACCGTTTTCAGGGTCCAGATCGAGTCCCATAGCATAATCTTCTGCAGCTCTCTCCCATGAGCGTGCTGCCAGCCATGCATCTCCCCTGAGGTTGAATGCAGTGGCCTCACCCGGGTGTTTGTCCACATTTGCGTTAAGATACGGCAGTGCTTCGTAGATTGCACCCTCCTCGGCATAGGTTTTTCCGATGAGGCCCAGTGCACCGGTATCGTCAGGATCAATGGAGAGGTATCGTTCCAGGTCGCGCTTTGCCGCCTGCCTGTCGCCTGATTTAAGTAGCATGCGTGATCTGAGAAACAGCAGTTTGGGATCCGGATGGCCTGCATCAATCAGCTTCCCGTATGCTGCGGCAGCAGCATACCACTCTCCTGCTCCCTCATATGCCTGAGCGAGAGTGTATTGCCATTCAGGAGGAGTATCATCTCCGGAAGCAAGACCGGCGATGATGCTGGCAGCTTCATTGTGCTTCCCTCCGGCCATCATGATTTTGGCTTTCAGATAGTCAGTCACCGCCAGCTCCGGATAGAGTGAAGCCAGCTCCTCCCAGCTCCCGGCAGCCATCTCGGTACGGCCTGACTTGAGATAGTGTTCAATCTCCCAGCTCTTTCTTTCAGATACCCTGTACCAATCCTTCTTCCACAGGCTCTTCCATTCCGCTGATGATGAGATGTTTGCGAAAACGCTATCGAGCAATATCTCAGGTTCACTCCTTCTCTGCGGCGATCTCAGGTGAGCCTCAAGGTAAGCAACTGCAGCCCTGGCATCACCTCCAACGGCTGCACACCTTGCCAGGCCGTAGAGACCGGATCCCTGCTGCATCTGCTCCGCTGCCATAAAATCGTTTTTTGCCTCTCCGGTCCTGCCGGCACGGAGGAGGATATCTCCCCTGACCAGCAGCAGAGTAAGGTTTGACTCTATACCCTTCATCCCTTTAAGGATAGCGGCGGCCTCATCACTTTCTCCCCTTCCGGAGAGTGAGACAGCCTTGAGGATGTCATCACGGTTAGCCTGCCCTGCTGCATTCAGGAGGGTGCAGGCCGTAATCATTATATACAGAACGCTCTTTCTCATCTCCCGCTATTTTTTTCCTTCCACCACACCCGGTCCCGCGCCCTTTTCGGTAAGCACGTGAACAAATCCGTTGAGGTGGAACTGTTCCAGTCCTGTTATCCTTCGTTCAAAAACCTCACAGTCGTAGTAATAGACTCCCGTGGGTACCACCTTACCCTTGTAGGTGCCGTCCCAGTTGAGTTTCGGCTCCGTGGTGCTGAATACAAGCACACCGCCCCTGTTGAAAAGGCGGAACTCAACCCTCTCCACCAGGGCTGAGGTTTTGGCCACCAGCCAGTCGTTGAAGTCGTCACCGTTGGGAGTGAATACATTGGGTATCTCATAGAAGTTGCATGAGTCAACGCATATCATCATTGAGAGGTCACTCTCATTCCCGTTGTCATCAAACGCTGATATCGCATAGCATCCGGCCACATAGTCTGGCAGGGAATGGATATACTTGAAGATATCCCTCTCGTTGAAGGTAATCAGCAGGCTGAGGTTCTCCTCCGTTGTAGGTTTGTAAAAGAGATTATAGCCTGCGATATCCTCGTAACAGAGCGGGTCATCCACGGTCCATCGCACAACATTGTAAAGGCTGTCACATTCTGAGTATACGGTCAGGTCCGGCGGGCAGGGAGGCTCATTGTCAACCGGCACGGTACAGGTCTGCTGGGAGAAGTTGATAAGGTTCTTTGGTGTGCCTGCCCCCTGGTACTCTCCGGTTGAGACGGCGTAGTAGCAATATTCTGTTCCGTTCTCCAGGTTACCGTCTGTAAATGTAAGCTGGTTGGTTGATCCCACCGGATCCCATCCGGTACCGTTGAACCTGAAGAAATCATATGAAGTGTTTATCCACGGTACGTTGCGGTTAATGACGAACCTGACCTTCCTGTCTCCGGGCAGAGCCTCAAGGAACAGTGACGATGCTATTCCGGGGTCGCCGATGACAAAGCGGTTTCCGGAAGTGTTGTTGTAAAGCTCAATTTTGTATACCCATCCCCGGTCGAGGGTGTTGATGAGGGTATCAATGAAAACCGTGTCATTGAGGTCTGCTGTGGGCAGTGTGTGTATGAGCTGATAATCACTGCCGGTGATTCCCTCAGCCCTGTATATCAGGTATTCATAAGGTCCGGCGGCGGGTATGGTATCGAGTTGCCCCGGTTTCTTCCAGACAAGGGCAAGTGAACCTCTGACAGGGTCGGTGTTTCGGATTGAGACGTTGGTAATGATAGGCACTCCGGTGATCAGTGCCGTTATCTCCTCATCTGACGGCTTGCTTTCAGTACCGTTGGGGTAGACGGCCACGATCCGGTATGCATACTCGATGCCTGTCTCAAGTCCGTCACCGTTGTCAGTGTCAGTAAAGGAGACCGCATCATAGCCCGGGGCATAACCAACCTTAATAAATTCCGCATCGGTTGGAATGCCGTCATAGCAGCTGTCAACCACCAGTGTGGATGCTCCCTCACGCCTGTATATGCTGAAGCCGGCTATCTCATCGGTGCCGTAACTCTCCCAGGCGAGTCTTACGAACTTGCCCTGCGGCACCGCCTCCGTGAGCACGGGCGACGGACCCAGCACCTTGATATTCATATTGTCAATATCCACCAGCTGAAGGTCTGCGTTGTAATCCTCAGCCTTGACAATTATGTCATAGGGCTGATGTCTTACACTACTGTGACAGGGAGTCCACAGCAAGCGTGCAGTGGTTAAACCCGGCACCGTATTGAGGGTGCTGAAGGTGGCCGGGCATTCTGCGGAGGTGAAAATACCTGACGTGGCAATTAATGCCAGGGAGTCGAGGTCAACATCGGTAGCTGTAATATCAAGTGAGACCGTCTCACCTACCTCCACGCAGAGGTCGGGCAGAGGTGAGGTCACAGGCGGGTTGTTATCAGTGTCATATACCTCTATCTGCATATCCCTGACGACAACCCCTATCTTCACTCCTCCCCTCCACTCCTGAATCTCCATGGCTACATTGTAAATGCCCAGGGCGGTGGGTGCATCCCAGACAAGGTCGCCCGAGATGGAGTCAACATAGAAGGCATTCGAATAAGGTGGGTTGACGTAGTTCAGGATAGGCTTGCCGTCCTCCCTGGTGCATACCGTCAGCTTGTATGAGAGACTGTCCCCGTCAGGGTCAAAGGCTGCGGGGTTATGGATGAAGATATGACCCAGTGCGGCCTTGTCATAAGGAGGATTGAGCAGCTCGGGCGTGCTGTTGCGGCCAATGGAATTATTGACGATGAGTATTGTATAGATCGAGAATACCACGTTGACGGAATTGGGGATGTTCTCTACGCCGAAGTTCCTGTTGGGGTCCTGTACCACTATCTTGTAGACTCCCGGCCCGGGATAGGTGTGCTGTGACACATAGACATTCTTCTTGTAGTTGTTCGGAAGAAAGGTCTCCGATATCCTCGCTACGTTTGTGATTGAGTTATCGCCCCACTCAACGTCAAGGTTGGGCCTGTCGGCCTTGCTCAGGGTGTAGGTGAAGGTGGTTACCGTAACCTCAAAGGTAAGGTCCGATATCTGCTTGTAGGTTATCTCCCCCGCCCGGTTGTGCGTTGCCTGTGCCTGGAAGGTCAGCAGGAAGATCAACAGCAATGACGGTCCTGCTCTCATTATAGTTTTTCTGATTGTCATTCGCCTAAATACTTATTATTTCATTCGAATATTTTATTATTATTTCATTGGTCGAATGGAACTTACATGTAGTAAAATAATCATTTCCCGTTGGGGGTGCTGCTCATATAAGTTTCGTTGGTCGAATGGAACTTACATGTAGTAAAATAATCATTTTTTTTTGCGTTTGGCTTCTCATGCAAGTTTCATCTGACAATGTACTCCCTTATTGTATCTGCGACTGTAAATCTGTAACCCTCTTCCGTCTTGCCGAAGCTGAAGAGCAGCATGTTGGCCTGGTCATCATAAAGCCGCGTCATGATCCGGTTCACCACTCTCACCTCACTGACCCTCTTTCCACCGTATGCTTCAAGTTTAAACCTGTGTTCCAGTCCGTCACTCTCAGAATGCAGCAGTTTCATCTCAAGGGCCCTTCCATTCTCGATTATCATAATTCTGTCGGAAAGATATTGAAAATATCTCTGATCTGCATCACCCTGTATACTCACCCCCGTTGACAGGCCAAGGTTCATGTCAGCTCCGAGGTCGTCACTGTAGACTCTGACCGATACGGAATAGACCCTGTTGGTACTGTCATATTCAATGCCCGTGAGCGATACGTGGACAGGATGCAGGAAAAGCAGTATTATCAGTGATACCATTTTCATGCTCTCATCTCCCCTGAGCAACAAAAATCAAGCCATCAGGTCTTCTTCGCCGAGTCTGACCCTCTCTTTAAGATATTCAACTGTACCCACCTCTATGAATGAGAAGCCTGAGCCACCCGAGAAGTTACCGGCCACCACCACTACAATATCATCATTCTCCAGATCATACCTGGTCAGCAGCTCTTTCAGCGAACCGAAGATAAACTCATCGACTGACATTTTCTTTTCAGCAAAAACGGGCACCACGCCGTATGAAAGTGCCAGTTCCTTCTTGGTACGGTGAGTGTAGCACTGGGCAATGATAGGGTTGAATCCCCTGAATGCTGCCATGTTCCTTATGGTTGTTCCCATGGCAGTATCGGAGAGTATGGCTTTGGCCCTGATCCTTACGGACGTCTTTACGGCGACCTTTGCCAGGTATGCTGATACTGCACCGCTGAATGTTCCGGCGGGCATCTCGATATACCTGTCCTTCTCTCCCTCTATCTCGCAGGCTATCCGTGTCATAGTCCTGACAGCCTCCAGGGGATAACGGCCGGCGGCGGTCTCCCCGCTGAGCATCAGGGCATCTGTCTGACTGTAAACAGCGTTGGCCACATCACTCACCTCGGCGCGCGTAGGTCGCGGATTTTCGATCATCGAATGAAGCATCTGGGTAGCAACGATCACAGGCTGCCTCTTGTCTATGCATTTTCCGATTATCATTCGCTGGATGCCCGGTATTCTTTCAAATGGCACCTCTACCGCCAGATCGCCCCTGGCCACCATGATGCCGTAGGTATGTTCCATGATCTCCTCAAGATTGTCGACACCCTGCTGGTTTTCAATCTTCGCAATTATCCTGATCTTGCTCGAGCGTGCGTCAAGCAGCCTCTGAACAGCAAGTACATCTTCACTGCTCCTGACAAAGGAGTGTGCGATGAACTCGATGTCGAGCTTCACTGCCAGGTCAATAAAGATCCGGTCACGGTCACTTACCGGGGGGAGGTTGATCCTTACCCTGGGTATGTTGACAGTCTTCCTGGAGCCCAGTATGCCGTCATTCTCCATTATACCGTTCAGCTTATCACCGTTCCTGCCGGTAATGCGGATCTCTATCTCACCGTCATCAATGAGTATATGCGCTCCGACAGGTACTTGTTCCGCAATATCACGGTAGTTGAGATTGATGATCTCAGCAGTAGTCTTCTCACCGGCATTGCCGGCAACAACCACGCTCTGGCCCATTGTGAACCTCACAGGCTCGTCGCAGACGGTTGTCCTGATCTCAGGACCTTTTGTATCGAGCAGTACAGCTATATTGTCAGAGACGCTTCTGACATTTGATACGATCTTTTTAACACCTTCGGGGTCAAGATGTGCCGAATTAATTCTTACGACATCCATTCCCGCTTCCCAGAGGCTGCGCAGGAAGCCTGGTTCGCAGTTCTTGTCAGAGATAGTGGCTACTATCTTGGTTCTTTTCTTTATGATTCCATTTCCCATGCTGTTCTTTCTCATTTGAGTTTTGCAAGCAATGCCTCAACCGCAAGGCGGTATCCGTCAAGCCCCAGTCCCATTATTGTTCCGGTGCAGTAGCGTCCTGTGAGGCTGGTATGGCGGAATTCCTCCCTGGAGAGAAGGTTGGAGATATGAACCTCCACTACCGGCTTGCCTATGGCTGCAATTGCATCGGCCATAGCCACGGAGGTGTGAGTGTATCCGCCCGGGTTGATGATCACTCCGTCAGACCGTTCTCCCGCGCTCTGGATCAAGGTTACCAATTCGCCCTCTATGTTGGATTGTGAATAGATGAAGGTGACACCAGGGTAGGCAGTTTCAATGGTGCTGAGCCATTTCTCAAAGCCGGAGTCTCCGTAGATATCCGGTTCCCTTGACCCCAGAAGGTTAAGATTGGGTCCGTTGATTATCTCAATTCTCATTTTCTGACTGCAGCCTGCAGGTTACTTACGGTTATGCAAAAATAAGTAAACGAGCGGATTTATAACGTTGATAAAATATAACTTTGAGGCGCAGCACGTTATAAGATGGCATTACCATGGACAGAGACGGAGAAGGGATTCGGCAGGTACCTGCGGATTGAGAGATCGCTCTCTCCCAACAGTGTTGCGGCCTATCTCAATGATGTACGGAAGCTGAGGGAATATCTTTCGGAAGAGAACAGGTGCAACACTCCATCAGAGCTGAACTACGGTGATCTGAGTGCTTTCCTGGCCTTTATGGCATCGGGTGACGATTCGGCGCGGACGCAGGCGAGGCTCATATCTGGGATAAGGTCATTCTGCCGATACATGCTTATGGAAGGCATAATCAGGGAAGATCCCTCGGTGCTTCTGGAGTCGCCGCGCATGGGGAGGAAGCTGCCCGAGGTACTCTCAGTGGCAGAGATTGACATGATGATTGGTTCCTTCGATCTGAGCAAGGCGGAAGGACACCGGAACAGGGCAATCATTGAGGTCATGTACAGCTGCGGGCTGAGGGTGTCGGAGCTGGTGAACATGCGGCTGACAGACATTCACCGTAACGAGGGTTTCATCAGCGTCACAGGCAAGGGCAACAAGCAGAGGCTGGTACCGGTAGGTTCCATGGCTCTTCAGGAGATAGACAATTACCTTGAGCGCAGGGTCACGCTGCCTGTGATCACCGACGAGAACATTCTGTTTCTCAACAGGCGCGGAAGAAAGCTGACAAGGGTCATGGTCTTCACCATCATAAAGAAGGCGGCAGAAGCTGCGGGAATAAGAAAAAACATAAGTCCGCATTCCCTCCGCCACTCCTTCGCCACTCATCTTGTTGAGGGCGGCGCCGACCTGCGGGCCGTACAGGAGATGCTCGGTCACGAGTCAATAACCACCACCGAGATATATACCCATTTAGACAGAAGCTACCTGAGGGACACCCTGCTGATGTATCATCCCAGGTCGAAACATAAATGACCGCCGCCCCTTTTTTAATCTCCGGTTTTATTATAATTTTGCGGTTCTGAAATTTGAACCATATTAATAAAATTAATCAGATAAATTATGTCAAAAGTTAAGCGTGTTTATTCCTTCGGCAACAAGACGGCCGAGGGCAGGGCAGATATGAAGAATCTACTTGGCGGCAAGGGTGCCAACCTGGCTGAGATGTGTCTCCTTGGCCTCCCGGTTCCGGCCGGTTTTACCATCACAACGGATGTATGTACCGAGTATTACGAAAACAACAATCAGCTTCCGGCGGATCTGATGCCTGAGGTATGGGAAGCCATGAAGAAGACAGAGGAGGCCATGGGCATGAAATACGGCGACAGTGAGAATGCCCTGCTTGTATCCTGCCGTTCCGGGGCCCGCAGTTCGATGCCCGGCATGATGGATACCGTCCTCAACATAGGACTCTGTTCTGCAACCATACCAGGTCTGATAAAGAAGACGGGCAACCCCCGGTTCGTGTGGGATTCATACCGCCGGCTGATAATGATGTATGCTGACGTGGTAATGGAGAAGGCTGAAGGGATAGAGCCTGCCGACGGCAAGAGTATCCGCAAGCAGCTTGATGAGATGCTTGACGCCTTCAAGCATCAGAGGGGATACCAGTCAGACACCGAGCTGACGGCTGACGAACTCAGGGATCTCGCTGAGGCCTTCAAGAAAAGGATTAAGGAGACACTGGGAAAAGAGTTCCCCGATGACGCACGTGAGCAGCTCGAGGGGGGCATCAAGGCCGTCTTCAAGAGCTGGAACGGCAAGAAGGCTGTTTCATACCGTCGCATCGAGGGTATTCCTGATGAGTGGGGCACCGCGGTAAACGTCCAGGCTATGGTCTTCGGCAACATGGGAGACTCATCTGCCACAGGTGTTGCCTTCACCCGCAACCCCGCAACCGGTGACAACCTCTTTTACGGCGAGTGGCTGGTAAATGCACAGGGCGAAGACGTGGTAGCCGGGATACGCACCCCGAACCCGCTGAACGACAACACCAAGAATGAGCAGAATAAGCACCTGCACAGCATGCAGGAGTTGATGCCTGGCACATACAAGGAGCTGGAAAACATCAGGAACATCCTGGAGAAGTCGTTCCATGATATGCTTGACATTGAATTTACCATTCAGGAAGGTACGCTCTATATGCTTCAGTGCCGCATCGGCAAACGTACCGGTACCGCTGCCCTGAACATGGCCATGGATATGCTTCAGGAGGGACTCATTGACGAGCAGACGGCAGTCATGCGTGTTGACCCGGCACAGCTTGATGAGCTCCTGCATCCCATCTGTGACCCGGAGGCAGAGAAGAAGGTCAATCCGCTGGTCAATGGTCTGCCGGCAGGCCCCGGCGCAGCAGTAGGCAAGATCGTCTTCACCGCTGAGGATGCTGTGGCATGGAACCGCAAGGGCGAAAAGGTGATACTCGTACGCGAGGAGACCAACCCCGAAGATGTTGAGGGCATGCGCGCAGCAGAGGGTATCCTTACTGCACGCGGCGGCATGACCTCACACGCAGCCCTCGTGGCACGCGGATGGGGGAAATGCTGTATCGTCGGAGCAGGCAGCATGCACGTCGACTCAGCCGGTAAAAAGGCAAAGATTACCGGTACTGATATTGTACTCAGGGAAGGTGATCTGATAACCCTCAACGGTACAAGGGGTAATGTATATTCCGGCGCCATCACTCTCATGGATGCAACGGAAAACCCGCGCTTCCAGACCTTCATGAAGATGGTCGACAGGAACCGTACCATGGGCGTCCGCACCAACTGCGACACTCCCGATGATGCCAGAATAGCCCGTGAATTCGGTGCAGAAGGCATCGGGCTGTTCCGTACCGAGCATATGTTTTACGGCAAAGGTGCCGAACAGCCTCTCTTCATCCTCCGCAAGATGATCCTCAGCGAGGGTGAGCAGGAGCGCAGGAAGGCTCTTGACGAGCTCTTCCCCTATGTAAAGAAGGATATGAAAGGCACCCTGGAAGCTATGGACGGTCTGCCGGTCACCTTCCGTCTTCTCGACCCCCCGCTGCACGAATTCGTTCCGCAGGGTGCCGAGAAGCAGGCTGAGCTGGCAAAGGCACTGGGCATCAGCGCAGAAGCAGTGGCAAAACGGGGCGAGGCTCTCCATGAGTCCAACCCGATGATGGGTCACCGCGGTGTTCGTCTCGGCATCACCTACCCCGAGGTGAGCGAGATGCAGATAAGGGCTATGTTCGAGGCTACCGCCGAACTTATTAAGGAGGGAAAGAACCCGATACCGGAGCTGATGGTACCTGTCACCTGCGATGTGTCTGAACTTGACGTCACCAAAAAGATCTTCGACAGTGTCTACAAGGATGTGTGCCAAAAGTTCGGCCTCAGCAAAATCGACTACAAGTACGGCACCATGATAGAGATACCGCGTGCCACCCTCCTTGCTGACCGCATGGCAAAGACAGCCGAGTTCTTCTCATTCGGCACCAACGACCTCACGCAGATGACCTTCGGCTTCAGCCGTGATGATATCGGCAGTTTCCTGAATGAGTATCTCGACAAGAAGATGCTCACCGCTGATCCGTTCCAGACTATTGACCAGGACGGCGTTGGCCAGCTGATCACCATGGCCTGTGAGAAGGGCAGGAAAACCCGTCCCGATCTGAAGATAGGCATCTGCGGTGAACAGGGCGGTGACCCGGCTTCAGTAGAATTCTGCTTTAAAAACGGACTCACCTATGTGAGCTGCTCACCCTTCAGGGTACCCATAGCCAGACTCTCTGCAGCGCAGTCAGCCATCAGGGCAGCCAGAAAATAAGCTGAATTCACACTAACCATCAAAAAGGAGGCACTGTCAGTGACCTCCTTTTCTTTTAGTCGGCAGTCGGCCGTTGGCAGTCGGCCACCTGCGCCACGACTGCGGTGGCTAAAAGCAGTCGGCAGTTGGCAGTCGGCCACCTACGCCACGACTGCGGTGGCTAAAAGCAGTCGGCAGTTGGCAGTCGGCCACCTACGCCACGACTGCGGTGGCTAAAAGCGGTCGGCAGTTGGCAGTCGGCCACCTACGCCACGGCTGCGGTGGCTAAAAGCAGTCGGCAGTTGGCAGCTTTAGTTTTCAGGAGACTGCTGACTGCAGACTGATGACTCTACCTGACAACTACCCATCTGCGGACAGTATGACGTCCTGGTGCTTCGCCCTCCCTGCGGAGGCTGAGCCTGATACTGTAAACGCCCGGGGCCACTGCCACTGACGGATTCCAATCTACAGTCTGCATCCCGGGTTCGCAGAACCGGTCAAGGAGATTGGCCACCAGCCTGCCATCGGATGACCAGACAGTGAGTTCAGCATGGGCAGGTGACTCAACAAGGAATGCTACCCTTCCGGCAGTTGTGACAGGATTGGGCCAGAGGATCATCTCAGTCTCTTCATACCGGTTGTCATCTATGCCTGTGGGTGAGATCACCATTGCATCGTCAAAGTACATAACACCCGTCATGACCCCTGCAGACCGCTGCCTGACCACCAGGCTGTGATACTGCCATTCTCCGCTGCCGCC
>WOYX01000062.1:118262-132945 GCA_011620595.1 Bacteroidales bacterium
CTGCAGACCGCTGCCTGACCACCAGGCTGTGATACTGCCATTCTCCGCTGCCGCCGATAGCACTGAAAGGGATGGTAACCAGCTCCCATCCTGCCCAGTTAAAGGAGTAAAACCATTAACATGATAGCAGTTCTCATATCTTTATCTGTTGACGTTTTAAAGATAATATATTACTCTGTTCACATGAGACTTTTTTGCCGGCAGGAGTCGTGAGAAAAATCATGCCCTGTGAATACTTAATATTTATAACTTTGGGAAAGATCAACAATTCCGGATTCATGATTAAAGCTGAAGACTTAAGGCAATACGGCATCACCGATGTTAAAGAGTTGGTTTACAATCCATCCTATGATCGGTTATATGAGGATGAACTCTCACCGGACCTGGAAGGGGCCGAGAGGGGTCTCCTGACCAGCCTGGGTGCCGTGGCCGTTGACACCGGGGTTTTTACGGGCAGGTCCCCCAAGGACAAGTACATTGTCTTAGACAGCAAGACGGAGAACACCGTTTGGTGGAAGTCGGAGAGTGCCCCCGTCTCTGACAACAAGGCCATAACACCGGAAGCGTGGGAACACTGCCGAAATATAGCCACCAGGCAGCTGTCGGGCAAGAGTCTCTATGTTGTTGACTGCTACAGCGGTGCCAATCTTGATTCCAGGCTCTGCGTAAGGTTCATCATGGAGGTTGCATGGCAGGCACACTTTGTAAAGAATATGTTCATCCGTCCCACGGAGGAGGAGCTGCAGGATTTCAAACCTGACTTTGTGGTGCTTATGGCCTCCAAGGCAGTCAACCCCGAGTACCGTGAGTACAAGCTCAACTCTGAGAACTTTATCTTCTTCAACCTCACCGAGAACATGATGCTGGTAGGCGGTTCATGGTACGGTGGGGAGATGAAGAAGGGTATCTTCTCGGTCATGAATTACTACCTGCCGCTGAAGAATATAGCATCCATGCACTGCTCGGCCAATGTAGGCAGGGGTGGTGACGTTGCAATCTTCTTCGGTCTCTCTGGGACCGGCAAGACCACCCTCTCCACCGATCCGGACAGGGCGCTGATAGGCGACGATGAGCACGGCTGGGACGACGACGGGATCTTCAACTTCGAAGGAGGCTGTTATGCCAAGACCATTAACCTGAGCAAGGAGAATGAGCCTGATATATACCGTGCCATCAGGCGCGATGCCCTCCTCGAGAACGTGGTTGTAGGCGATGACGGTGTGATAGACTTCACCAGTGACGCCAAGACAGAGAATACCAGGGTCTCCTACCCCATATATCACATAGACAACATTGTGAAGCCGGTCTCAAAAGGCGGGCATGCTACGACCGTCATTTTTCTTACCGCCGATGCCTTTGGTGTTCTTCCGCCTGTTGCCAGGCTCACGGAAGATCAGACGCAATATTATTTTCTCAGCGGTTATACGGCCAAGGTAGCAGGTACCGAGCGTGGTATCATTGAACCCCTCCCCTCTTTCTCGGCTTGCTTTGGCGCGGCGTTCCTGATGCTTGATCCGCTGATCTATGCCCGTGAGCTGACGAGAAAGATGAAGGCGCACGGCGCCAGTGCATGGCTTGTCAACACCGGATGGATGGGTGGACCCTACGGGACAGGCAAACGCATCGACCTGCCCTCAACAAGAAACATCATCAACGCCATCCTGAATAAAAGCCTTGACGCTGCGCAATTCGTCAGGCTGCCTGTCTTCAACCTCGATATACCCCTTTCAGTGGCTGGAGTCCCGCCTGAGCTGCTTGACCCGCGCATGACATGGAGCAAAAGTGAGGATTGGGACAGTGCTGCAAGGTCGCTGGCAGAAAAATTCATCAAAAACTTCAGCAAATTCACATCGAACGAAGAAACGGCTAAACTGGTAACTTCAGGACCAAAGCCATAATGAGAGACATATGAACCTTACCTTGGCGCTGCCGGCAGTTCTGCTGGCATACATAGCTGGATCAATCCCCAGTGCTGTCTGGGCGGGCAGGCTTTTTCACGGTATTGATATCAGGCAGCACGGCAGCGGCAATGCCGGTGCAACGAACACGGTTAGGGTCCTTGGCTGGAAGACAGGTATACCGGTCCTGATCTTTGACCTTTTCAAGGGTTGGCTGGCAGCCATGCTTCCTGTACTAATGAAAGCAGCAGACGGCGGCACGGAACAGATGATGGGCCTTCAGATAGCATGCGGCCTGGCAGCTGTACTGGGCCATGTCTTCCCGCTCTTTGCAGGTTTCCGCGGAGGAAAGGGAGTTGCCACCACCTTTGGCGTGCTGCTTGCCCTCCACCCGTTGCTGACACTCATCTGTGCAGGCATCTTCCTGGTTGTACTCTTTGTCAGTGGTTACGTATCACTGGGGTCAATTACTGCAGTGGTAATGTTCCCGGTGCTCCTGATGACTGCATTCGACACACCCTCACTGCTGTTCAGAATATTCTCCGTGCTGGTTGCCGTCGCCATAGTGGTAACCCATAAAAAGAACATCAGGAGACTTTTCAGGGGAGAAGAGAGCAGGTTTCTCAAAAAGAAAAAGGAGTGACCGCACTCTTCGGATAAATCAGCAGGTTCCGCAAAGAGGAGAAGAAAAAAGAGTGACTTAACCAGGCCGGCCGGCCAGGTTCCGCGCTGAGTACTGTGACAAAGATGACATATAGGGGCCGGCTCCCGTAAAAAGAATTATGCTATTTTTAGACCGGATAATCTAAAACACAACTTAAACAGAGAAAAATGGAAAGTATAAAAGGAACCCGCACGGAGAAGAATCTTCTCAAGGCGTTTGCCGGGGAGTCACAGGCAAAGAACCGTTATGAATTTGCAGCCAAGGTGGCAAAAGAGGAGGGCTACGAACAGATAGCAGCCATCTTCCTGGAGACTGCGCTTCAGGAGCAGCAGCACGCCAAGCGTTTCTTCAGCTATCTTGAAGGGGGTAGGCTGGAGATTACCGCCGTCTACCCGGCAGGCAGGACAGGCACCACCAGCGAGAACCTGGAGGCAGCAGCCGAGGGTGAACATGAGGAGTGGGCTGAGCTCTATCCTGAGTTTGCAAGGGTGGCCGCGGAGGAGGGCTTCAAGGAGATTGCCACCTGTTTCAAGGCCATCTCGGCAGCCGAGAAGGTGCACGAGGAGCGCTACAGGAAGCTGCTTGCCAGCGTGATGGGCAACAGGGTATTTGAACGTGATGAGAAGATTTTCTGGTATTGTCGCAAGTGCGGATATGTCCACTTCGGCACCAAGCCGCTGAAAAACTGCCCGGCATGCCTGCATCCCTTTAATTACAGCGAGGAGTTTGCACAGAACTATTGATTGTTGACTTTACGCAATGACCGACGGTAAGGGAATGCTCGACCTGCTGAAGAGCAGGCAGAGTGAGAGGAAATATCTTGACAGGCCTGTGGAGAAGGATAAGATCGTAAGGATCACCGAGGCCGGACGGCTTGCACCCTCGGCCTGCAACGGCCAGCCCTGGCATTTCATAGTTGTGGATGACCCGGCTGTCAGGGAGAAGGTAGCTGCAGCTACGGAGTCCGAGATACTGCGCATGAACCTTTTTGTCCGGCAGGCTCCGGTACTCATTGTTGTTGTGCGCGAGAAATCCAACCTCAGCTCCAGGGCCGGTGACCTCATCAAGCAAATGGATTACTCCCTGATTGATATCGGCATCGCTGCCGCCTCGATGGTTTATCAGGCCACGGCCGAAGGACTGGGAACATGCATCCTCGGCTGGTTTGACCAGAAGAAGATCAAAAAGGCGCTGGGAATACCGTCACCGAAGAAGGTTGAGCTGGTCATCTCCGTCGGTTATACTGACAACCGGCTCAGGGAAAAAATGCGCAAGCCGCCGGATGAGGTCATAACATTCAACAGGTACTGAAACCGGCAGAGCCGCATCGCTGATGCGGCTCTGGTTTTTTAACTCTCTGATGTCAGACAGTGCTGAAGGGTCGGCCTTCACAAGCACTGCGAGAGGGTATCTTAATTGTTGTCAGGAATGAGTCAGTTCAGTTTTGCCAGGGCCTCTTTGATACGGCGCACAGCTTCGGTAATACGTTCGTCAGAGGTGGCATAGGATATCCTTATACAGTTGTCGGCTCCGAAGGCACTGCCACTGACCATCGCCACCCTGCCCTCCTCCAAAAGGAAGAAGGTGAGGTCATCGGCGTTCCTGATCACCCTGCCGTTATAACTCTTGCCAATGAAATTGCTTATGTCAGGCATGACATAAAATGCTCCCTGGGGTACTCTCACCTTAAGTCCTGGTATCTCGCCAAGCAGCCTGCATATCAGGTCCCTGCGGCGCAGAAAGGCCTCACGCATCTTCTCTTTTGAGTCACTCTTCGATGTCACTGCTGCCAGAGCAGCTCTCTGGGCTATGGAGCAGACACCTGAAGTGAACTGTCCCTGCAGTTTGTTGCAGGCCCTGGCAAGCCACAGCGGGCCACCCATGTAACCTATTCTCCAGCCGGTCATGGCATACCCTTTTGAGACACCGTTGACGGTTGCAACCCTGTCGGTGATCGAAGTGAAGGAAGCGAGACTTATATGCGATCCTGAAAAGGTTATATGTTCATAAATCTCATCCGAGATGACAAGAATCTCAGGGTATTTTTCCAGTATCCTGACCAGTTCTGCCATCTCATCTTGGGTATAGACCATACCGGTGGGGTTTGATGGCGAGTTGAATATCAGGACACGGGTTCGGGGAGTGATGGCTGCCTCGAGCTGTGCCGGAGTGACCTTAAAGTCGTTTTCTATTGTAGATTGTATTATTACCGGCTTTCCTTCCGCAAATATTATCTGGTCAAGATAACTGACCCAGTAAGGGGCCAGAAGTATCACCTCCTCACCCGGATCTACAACCGAGATGAGGATATTGATGAGCGTGTGCTTACCTCCTGCTGACACCACAATCTGATCAGGAGTGTAGTCGAGTCCATTCTCCTCCCTGAACTTGCGGGCGATGGCTTCACGAAGGTCGCCGTATCCTGGTACCGGGGGATAGAATGAGTAGTTGTCGTCAATGGCCTTTTTGGCAGCCTCCTTGATGTCATCAGGAGTGTTGAAGTCAGGCTCGCCAAGGCTGAGGCTGATGACGTCAATACCCTGTTCCTTCATCTCGCAGCTCTTCTGAGCCATTGCCAGCGTCTGCGATACCGAGAGGGCCTTCACCCTCCTGCTGATATGCTCCATGTGTCAGATTTTTATTGGTGTCGTTTGGGAAAAGGCCAAATGTAATTGTTAAAAGTGAAAAAGAAAAGGGATTATAACAGGGTAAGACAAGGTTTTAAGGCTGAATTTTTGATTAATTTGCACCCTTTAAGATCCCAAAACAACCGTAACAATGGAAACCTTCATGGAGTTGCTCAAGATATTTCTTCCCGCACTGATGGTGATGCTCACCGCCTGGCTTGTCATACGCAGTATGCTGCGCGACGATCAGGAGCGTCGCAGACAGGATCTGCTGCTGCAGACGGTGAAGACGATCACGCCTGTGCGACTGCAGGCCTACGAGAGGGTGGTGTTGTTCCTGGAGCGCATCACTCCCGAGTCGCTAATCATGCGCACCGCACGGCCTGAGATGACGGCCCGGCAGCTGCAGTCGGCCCTGGTCACCGGTGTCAGGAGCGAATATGAGCACAACCTGTCACAGCAGATATACATGACCAACGAAGCATGGGAGATGGTGAAGAATGCCCGCGGGACGGTCGTCAGGCTGGTAAACAGCGTAGCTTCGCAGCTCCCCCAAAACGCCACCGGAGAGGAGCTCTCGAGGATGCTGCTGGAAGAGGTCATGGAGATGGATGCAGAGCCGACAAAAACCGCAATAGCCTATATCAAGGCAGAGCTTGCCAGGATAATGGGCTAGCATGTCTGGCCGGCTTACAGCCCGGAGAACAGTGACAGTCACGCAGGCCGGCTTACAGCCCGGAGAACAGTGACAGTCACGCAGGCCGGCCCCCGGCCGTGAACACTTGCAGACATCCCTGCACGGGAGTGGCAGGCAAAAAAAAGACGCCCTCACCGGGCGCCTTATGAACAGATAGTGATATATATAGTATGCCTCTAAAGCAGGCTGATGCTTCTCTTCACAAAAGCACTCAGTGCCTCTCCCTTGAGCATGTTGTTGGCCAGCATGGCGAGATCAATCAGCTGCTTTACAGTCTTGTGCTCCTCACCGAAGCCGGAGAGTATGCTTTTCCTCTTCTCCTCAAGTTGTTTCAGCTCACCCCTCAGCCTTTCCAGGTCATCCTTCTCAACAGTGGGCACCTCTTCCGGCTTCTTCTTGCTGTGCTCCTTCTCCATGAAGTCGATCTCCATCTTCGTCTTCTCTATGCCCGCAGTGTTCTTCTTCAGCTCGTCAGCATGCTCCTTCTCCAGGTCTCCGGCAAGAGCCACCACGCGCGGGTGGTTAATGTTCAGCACCAGGTCAAAGCTGTCGGGCATCTCCCCATAAAATGAGTAGCCACCGCCGAACTGTGCCATATCCTTCATCCTTCGCATGAACTCACTCTGGGTGATAACCAGCGGTAGGTCATTCTCGTCAAGACTCTCGGCTCTGACATGAAAATGGGTCTTGTCACTGTCGGCAATCTGGCTGCGAAACAACTGGACAAGATCATCCGACTGCGCCTGGGTGAGCTTCGAAGTATGGTTCTCATCCTTTCTGATAAGCTTCTCAATCACATCACTGTCAACCCTCACGAATTTCGATGAGGGATTCTTACCCTCCAGGGTGTTGATCAGGTGCGTGTCAAGCTGTCCGTCAAGCACCAGAACATCGTATCCCTTTTCGGCAGCCTTGGCCACATAGGTGTGCTGAGCCACGGGATCAGTGGTATAGAGATGTATCAGCGACTTATCCTTGTCAGTCTGGTTCTCCGTAATGATCTTGTCATACTCTTCGAGGGTGAAGTATTTACCGTCAGTGTTTTTGTAAAGGGCAAATTTCGAAACCTTCTCATAGAACTTCTCTTCGGTGATCATTCCGTACTCAATAAAGAGCTTCAGGTCATCCCATTTCTTTTCGAAGTTCTCCCGATCCTTCTTGAAGATATCGGCAAGCCTGTCAGCCACCTTTTTGGTAATGTGGCCTGAAATCTTCTTGACATTGGAGTCACTCTGAAGATAACTCCTGGAGACGTTGAGGGGAATGTCAGGAGAGTCTATCACCCCGTGGAGAAGAGTCAGGAACTCTGGTACAATACCCTCAACGGAGTCAGTCACGAAGACCTGGTTGCAGTAGAGCTGGATCTTGTTCTTCTGTATCTCGAAGTTATTGCGGATCTTCGGGAAGTAGAGTATCCCCGTAAGCTTGAAGGGATAATCAACGTTCAGGTGTATGTGGAAGAGAGGCTCCTCTCCCATTGGGTAGAGCTCGCGGTAGAAATTTTTGTAGTCTTCGTCTTTAAGCTCTGCCGGCTTGCGTGTCCACGCCGGCTGTGTATTATTGATAATCTTCGGCTTTCCGGTGTCGACCATCTTGCCGTCCTTCCACTCCTTCTCATTGCCGAACTGGACGGGCACGGGAAGAAACCTGCAATATTTTTTCAGGAGACCCTCGATCCTGTTCTCATCCAGAAATTCCTTCGAATCCTTATCGATGTGCAGGATAACATCGGTGCCCTGCCTCTCTCTCTCCGCCTCTTCCAGTGAATATTCAGGACTGCCGTCGCAGCTCCATTTCACTGCAGGTTCAGCTTCGCGATACGATTTTGATATCACCTCAACCCTGTCGGAAACCATGAATGATGAATAGAAGCCCATCCCAAACTGACCGATGAGGCCGCTTGCCTGGTCCTTGTATTTGTCCAGGAATTCGTTGGCGCTTGAGAATGCTATCTGGTTTAGATACTTGTCTATCTCCTCCCCGCTCATGCCTATGCCATTATCAGAAACGGTGATGGTCTTCTTTTTACTGTCGAAACTCACCTTCACCTGCAATTCTCCAAGTTCACCCTTGAATTCACCGGCAGAGGCCAGTGTCTTCAGCTTCTGCGTGGCATCCACGGCGTTGGAGACGAGCTCCCTGAGAAAGATTTCATGATCTGAATAGAGAAATTTCTTGATGACCGGAAAGATGTTCTCGGTAGTGACTCCAATTTTACCCTTTTCCATATGATAGTGTTTTCTTGATTAGTCTGCCCCTGTCAATCAAAGTGCGTGCCGCGGCAGCAATTATGACAAGGTGTCAGTCTTCAGTTTTCAGCCGATTGATTATTAGTTAAATAACGCCTGCTGACTGCTCTTAGCCACCGTAGCCTTGGCGCAGGTGGCTGACTGCCGACTTGCCGGCTGGCGACTGCCCTATTGACTACTGCCTGATAAAACAGCCTCCGTGAGGCATTTCAGTCGCCGGCAGGCGAGGCGGATCTCGTCATCAGATATTGTCAGCGGCGGCGCGATACGGAATGCTGTATCGCAGAAAAGGAAATAATCGAGCAAAAGACCATACTCCGGGGCGCGTGCCACCATGGCAGGGATGACTGCAGGCTCTTCGGGCACAACGGCAAGGAGGAGTCCTTCTCCCCTTATCTCCCTGAACGGCATATCTGCCAGCCCGTCTCTGATCAGCTGTTCCTTCGTCAGTGCCTTTGCTGCCAGCTCCTCTGATACTGTCACCTCCAGTGATGCCAGTCCTGCCGCACAGCAGACCGGGTGTCCTCCGAAGGTTGTGATATGTCCGAGTGTAGGGTCGTGTGTCAGTGAGGACATTATCTCTGCCGATGATATGAATGCTCCCAGGGGCATTCCTCCTCCCAGTGCCTTGGCCAGCACCAGGATATCAGGGGTTACGTTATACCTGAAGAGTGAAAAGAGGCTGCCTGTACGTCCGAAACCTGTCTGCACCTCGTCGAATATGAGCATGGCACCGTGCCTGTTGCAGGCATTGCGGAGTCCTTCCAGGAAGCCGTCGCGCGGCTGTATCACCCCCGCTTCCGCCTGCACCGGCTCAATGAGCACTGCAGCAGTTTTGCTGCTTATCATCTCTGCCGCTGCCGGGCTGTTGAACTCAGCTATGGTTGTGGAGGGCATCAGTGGTCTGAAGGCATTGCGGTACAGTTCTGAGCCCTGCACGCTCAAGGCTCCGGTGGTGGAGCCATGGTATGCATTTCGAAAGTAGATTATCTCATTCCTGCCAGTAAATCTGCGTGCGAGTTTTATAGCACCTTCGATGGCCTCGCTACCGGAAGTGACAAAGAACACCGATCCAAGTGACGGGGGCAGCACCGAGGCAAGGCGTGAGGCATAGAGTACCTGCGGACTCTGTATTACCTCGCCGTAAACCATGAGATGCATATACCTGTCTGCCTGCTCCTTCACGGCAGCCACCACCGCGGGGTGCCTGTGCCCTGTGTTGCTCACCGAGACGCCGGAGATAAGGTCAAGGTAATCTTTCCCGTCGGGACCGTAGAGAAATGAGCCTTCCGCCCTCTCAATTTCAAGCATCAGGGGCGAGGGAGAGGTCTGGCCGATATGTTCAAGGAAGAGTTGCCTAAATGACGGCATTCAACGAGTCATTATGTTGATGTAGTTCATGATACCGTCACGGTACGACTTGCCGACGGGCAGGATTTTCGGGGTGTTGCCGACGGCAATCGTCAGGCTGTTTTCACTGATTGATCTGATCACACTCTTATTGACCAGGTATGAACGGTGAATCCTCACAAAAAGCTCTGAGGGAAGCTGCTGCTCAATGGCCCTCATGGTAAAATGAATGGTGTATTTCTCATCGCGGGTGATGACACTTACATAGTTCTCGAGGGCCTCCACGTAGAGTATCTCCTTCAATTTCAACCGCACCAGCGATGATGCCTTTTTGATGAATATCTCCTCCTCGCCCACTGTTGACGGGGCCTTGCGAGGGGCATAGTACTTCATGATCTTCTCCACCGCCCTGCAGAACCGCGGATAGCTGATAGGCTTGAGG
The DNA here is from genome assembly GCA_011620595.1 of Bacteroidales bacterium. GTDB lineage: Bacteria > Bacteroidota > Bacteroidia > Bacteroidales > VadinHA17 > SR-FBR-E99. Next base: position 128,190 of record WOYX01000062.1, read on the forward strand.
AGATAGTCAACACCGTTGTAGTTGAAGGCCTTGAAGGCATGCTCCTCGCTTCCCGATACGAAGATAATATGAGGTGGCTTTTCAAGGCTGGAGAGAAAGTCAAAACCATCCATCTCCGGCATCTGGATATCAAGAAAGATTAGCTCTATGTCCCGCTGTGACATCAGAAGATTACGGGCCGACAGGGAGTCACTGAAGCTCCCCACCAGGGTGAGCGATGCTGACTTGCCTACAAACTCCTCAAGAGTTCTTAGCCATACGGGGTCGTCATCTACAATTATGCAATTCATTACAAACGTTTGGCTTGAAATTCGTTAGCAGGTAACAAAAATCTGACAAAAACTCTTTCCTCCATTCTACCGGTTGAAGAAATGACGATTAAGTATTTGATTTACAGTTTCTATTTTCTCTAAATCAAATAGAACCCGTTTTATACAATCCGAGCGTAAATATAATAATTAATTTCAAGGAAAGAACAACCGGGTTTTGCGAATTTGGATCAGACGACGGAGTCCTGCTACTATTTTTCTTCATGGCCTCAACAGTCCGGGTGAATCCGGAATCAGGAAAATAATGTATCCTGATGAACTCCAGCAGCACTTTCGAGATATCTTCAACAAGTCTGTCGCGCCTTGATATATCACTTCTGAGGTTCAGGTCAAGCATCTCATCGTCAAACTGAAGCTCTTCACCGGAGAGCAGGTATCTCAGTTCTGTCCTCCTGATCAGATGCCTGTGTCCGTGGAGATTAATGAAGAGTCCTTTACCGAATTCACCGGTCACCAGGTCACTGGCGCTGTCAATGTAACCCTGAAACCGGTTCCATGCCTTCTCAGCATCCGGATTTCCGTCTGCAGCCTCCTCAATATTACGGTTGGGATCCACCCTCGTCCGGTGCAGGTTATTGATGATGACATGCGGATAGTGCCCTGTCATGCGATAGATGGCATCACGCATATCCAATCCGATCTCCAGGGTCAGGCCTTCGGAATAAATTCTGTTTATGAGTATTGAGTTTATCATTTTCCTGTGCGTGCTCGCAACATTTGCCCTGAGCATTTTTCTTTTCAAGATGCCGGCTGGTGTTTCACTTATGATGGCAGCTGTTGTGGGGGCTCTCATCGGGGGAAAGGGTTTGCCGGTACGGCATCCGGTAGAGGACGGATTCGGTTTTCTTGAGGCTATACTGATTATCTCCACGGCAATGATTTTCATGCGGGCGATGCACGAGACCAAGGCTCTTGCCGGGGTAAGCCGGGGTATCCTCAGGCTCTTTTACCGCCAGCCGACGCTTCTGATAATCGTCATCACCCTTTTTGTCATGTTCCCGGGCATGCTTACCGGATTGTCGTCAACATGCATACTGACAACCGGGGCCCTGGTCGCTCCTATACTCATTAATATGGGGATGCAGAGACTGGCTGTCGGTGCCCTGATAGCCATGGCTGCCGCATTTACCATCGGCGTGGTGGAACCTGACGGATCAGGGCCGGGGGGGGTGGCGGAGGCATGGTAATTTACCTGAAAAATGAGCAGGAATCCTGGTTCATCATTTATTACGGCAGGAGTTCCGAAAGAGCCACTGAATTGGACTTCAGCTCAAGCAGAGAACAGCACTGCCAAAGCAATAGGGGTGCCCGGAACGGTTGCGGGACTGCTTAAGGACTTTTCATCATATCAGCCGAAGCTTACCATACCCCTGCAGGGTACTTACAGGGGCTATGATATCCTGTCATCCAATGTTCCGCAGTCAGGCATCAAGCCTGATACAGCGGCTGAACATGCTTGAAAACTTCGACCTCAAAGCCAGTGGCCATTACAGTGAGTCGGCAAAGACATTGCATGTAATTGCTGAAGTTGATAAACTGATCTATGCTGCCAGGTACCAGTACCTGGCTGACAAACCCTATGTCAAGATAAACTGGGGAGCATTGTCAGAACCAATCCTTGAGAGTGAGATCTTCGGATATGAAAAAGGTTCTTTCACGGGAGCAGAGTCAAGGAGAAAGAGATGGTTTGAGATCGCTGACGGCGGTAAAGTCTATCCCGATGAGATAAACAGCATGCTGCAGTCGTTGCAGGTAAGACTGCTGAGAATACTCCGGAAACAGTCCTTTTTCCGTGTTGGCGGTGTGACTCCTGTCAGGGTAAACTTACGGGTCATTGCTTCAACCAACAGGGACATTGAAAAGGAGATGGAGGAGGGCCACTTCCGGAAAGATCTCTATTACCGTCTCTGTGTGGTCCGGATAAACCTGCCACCGCTCAGGGAAAGAAAAGATGACATCAGCCCCCTGATTGAATATTCTCTGAAGAAATACTGTCCAATACGAAAAATGATTATCCCCGGGGAGTCGATGAACATTCTATGCTCATATCATACAACTTGCCCGGCAATATGAAAACGAGGAGTTTCAGGAGAAGAACGGACGGCAATACAGAGGCTGGATCCGGGCTACCTGCTCAGTGCAGTTCAGTTCAGCTTGCCTATCCCGACGCCTCACTCAACCAGGCAGCCATTATTGAGATCAGCAGCATCCGAAGTCTTGCGGGCATGAATGTAAACAACCTGATGCACTCTGCTTTGTTTCACGGTCTTTACAGCCCTGGGACAATGTTTGCGGCCAGAGGATATGCTGCGGTCCCGGGCATTGCGGGAAAGTGATCTGCAGATGCAAAATAATAAAGGGAAACATCCGGTAAAATCGATGCTTCCCCTCATTTCATAATAAAAAAGGGGTGCTGTTACACCCCTGGTTTTTTACTTCAGGCCTTTGGTAAGAGCCGGTGCAGCTTTGAATTTAACGACCTTCTTGGCCGGGACATTCAGTTTGGCGCCTGTGCGGGGGTTGCGGACAACTCTTGCACTTCTCTTCTCAACCTTGAAAGTTCCCATTGAGGGAAGCTGGAGCCTCTGGCCCTTTTTCATGGCGTCACCGAAAGAGCTAACGAAAGCGTTCAGGGCAACGTTGGCATCCTTGAGTGATAGTCCTGTTTTCTTTGCAATGCTGCTTACCAATTCTTTTTTAGTCATAGTCACAACAATTTTAGGGTTAGACGAAATCGCTAATTGCCTACAAATTTATTCCATTCTTATTCAAAAGCAAGTTTTTTGTCTCATTTTTATGCTGAGACGCTGATTTTTTTGGGTAATGAGCGTTTTCAGAGGCAAAAAACCCTTGTTTTTTGCTGCCTGCCGCTTCCGGACCGTAATCATAAGCCCATCTGCAGGGAGTCTAAGCTTCACCGGCAGGGTCTAAAAAAGGTGATTTCAATCTCTGTGATTGAAAAGCAAAAAACATTATATTTGCGCAGTTCTGATTTTACCCGGCACACTGTCGCCACGGCCACGGCCCGGCAGGCGGACGGTACGCAGGAAACAATGGAGAAATGGCAGAGTGGTCGATTGCGGCGGTCTTGAAAACCGTTGTCCGGGCGACTGGACCGGGGGTTCGAATCCCTCTTTCTCCGCAACAGACAATACAGGCCGAACCGCTTCAGGGCGGTTCGGTTTCTGTTTTCATGGATTAACCGAATGAGCTTGCTCATGAGGAGAAAACATGAAAACAGAAGAGCATGCGCAGCATGCGTGCCTGTATTGTCTGTTGCAGGTTCCCCCCGCCAGGGATCACAAGCGAATGAAATGAGCGAGTAATCCCTGCTGCACCCAGGGGCATGAGTGAGTGCTATGGTCTGCAGGGTCCCCCCGCCAGGGATCACAAGCGAATGAAATGAGCGAGTAATCCCGTAATCTCTGCTATCTTTGCATCAATAATCCGCCCATGATTAAGGAGACATCCTTCGAGGTCACCGAGAAGGCAACCCTCATGCCGTTCCTGCTCAGCTCACTGACCGGTAAGAGCCGTGACAACATCAAGTCACTTCTGCGTAACCGCCAGGTGCTGGTCAACGGTGAGCCCGTGACACAGTTCAACCATGAGCTGAAACCGGGAGACACGATAGTCATCTCCGCCACCAGGCACACCGGGGGGCTTATGGCGCGCAACATGCGCCTCCTGTACGAGGATGAGCACCTGATAGTCATTGACAAGAACGCCGGGCTCCTCTCGATGGCCTCGGACAATGAGAAGTACCTCACAGCATACAATATACTCAGCACCTACATCAAGAGCCAGAAGCCCTCGAACAGGATCTTCATCGTGCACCGCCTTGACCGTGATACCTCCGGGCTGATGATGTTCGCCCGCAGCGAAAAGGTGCAGAGCCTCCTGCAGCGCGACTGGAAGCGCATTGTAACGGCACGCACTTATGTGGCCCTGGTGGAAGGCGAGGTGACCGGGCCTGAGGGCATCGTCAAGTCATATATCTATGAGAGCAAGGCGCTGGTGATGCACTCAACGCCAGACCCGAAAAGAGGTGAGCTGGCCATCACAAGATTCAGGCTGCTGAAGAGCGGCAAGGAGTACTCCCTCCTGGAGATCATCCTCGAGACAGGCAAGAAGAACCAGATAAGACTCCATATGCAGGAGATAGGTCACAGCATAGCAGGAGATAAAAAATACGGGGCGAAGTCAAATCCCATCGGAAGGCTCGGGCTCCACGCCAGCGTTTTGGCCTTCATCCATCCCGTCACCGGCAGGGAGATGCGCTTCGAATCAAAAGTGCCGGCCAAATTCCGGCGGATGGTATGACATTGCAGTCCGGAAATGAAAAAGTTCCGCGGCGGTTCTGGCTTTGCAGTCTAGCGTGAGTTTATTATAAAATCAACATTTTTATTTTTCTATTGATTTTGAAC
>WOYX01000052.1 GCA_011620595.1 Bacteroidales bacterium
GCCACGGTGACGCCCGTCAGCCGGTCATACCTCTTGGTAGGGTCACGGAAGTAGGTGAGAATCAGGTAGTCGTTCTCCGTCTCCCAGTGACTGCCCTCAAAGGCAAATCCCTCCGGCCTGTCTGACCCTGAGGGGATGAAGACATATTCATAGTTGTACCATCCCTGCTTCAGCAGCAGCGAGGCCTCATAGCATCCCCGTGAAGCGCTCCATCGCATCATGTTTTCCGGGCCGTATCTCCAGCCGGTGAAGGCCCCGGCGACATATAACGATCCTCCCTGCAGCTCACGGTGCGCCGGCAGGGTGAAGTATACCCATACATAATCGGCATCCCTGTCCGGCTCGTCGCTCTCCTCCATCGCCACCCAGTACTTGCCGTTGAAGTCCTCATTGTAGAAATACTGCCTGAACTCCCGGTCGTCAGAGGGTATGAGGTAAGCATGATAGATGCCGTTGACATACTCTATTGCCCGCACGTTCTGCCTGGTCTGCCTGATGGTCTTTATATCGAAGTACCTGAACTCGTTTCCCCCGGGCATCAGCGTCTTGTCGGAGAGGGTGTTGAACTCCAGCCTGCCGCTGCCGACGAAATCGGGCGTGAGGCTGTAGCGGGCCCTGTCCCACCTGCCGTTCTGCATCACGGTGACGGTTACCTGCCTGTAGGGGTCAGTAACCGGCAGCGCTCCCAGGGAGACGGTGATCTCAGCCTGCTGGTGCGTCTCCGTGGTGCCGGGCTTCATCGGCCTCCGGAAGGAGACGGCTGCGGAGGTGCTGCCCTCACTCACGAAGAAGCGCCTGGTGAGCAGGGGAGCATCGGGCTCCCCGTAGGCCCATACCGTAATGACATAGTTGCCTGAGACCAGAAACCTGATGTCGTCATTGGGGAGGCCGAGAGAGTAATGAGTGTAGTTGACCTTCGTATTGAACGACGGAAGATAACTGGTTATCTGGTTCTCTTCAAAACCTTCGAGATAGTCGCTGGTGAACAGGTCGCTGCTGTTCCAGTCGCGGTCACAGTGAGTGATGCGGTACCAGAGCGTACCCCCGTCACCGTCAATAACATCAAAGTGAAGTATCATCTCCTCACCGGATCCCGGTTGCACGAAGGGGTAGGCAAGTCTCCATCCGTCCTTCTCGAACCAGATGCTCTTCACATTCGGAGCACAATACTCGCCGGAAGAAAAATCCTGCGAAAAGGAAGAAAAGGTTCCTGCAAGAAGACATGCTATTGATAAACTTAATATTTTTATCGTTGTGAATTTTCTGTACATAACTAATAATTCAGGCCTAAAGTACAAATATCTTGCCGGATCGCAATACCACCCCAAAACTTATGTTCTGTTGTGATTTTTATTATCTCTGCCTGTGATGTATTTAACATTGTATTAATATTGTAGTCTCAATCGAACCAAGTTGTATTTCTATATATGTCAACAGTCATCAGATTACGTAAAGGACTGAATATCAAGCTAGCCGGTAAGGCCGAGAAGATTCTTCTTCCGGAGACAGCCGTTGACCGTTTCGGCGTCAGGTTTGCCGATTTCCCAGGTCTGACAGCAAGGCTTGAGGTCAGGGAGGGTGACAGGGTCATGGCGGGCACAGCCCTCTTTCATGACAAGGCTTACCCCGAAATTAAGTATGTTTCACCTGTCAGCGGGGTGATCAGGGAGATCATCCGTGGCGAAAAGCGGGTCCTGACCGAGGTTGTCATTGACCGTGACGGCAATAACCGGGTTGATTTCGGCATCGCCGATCCTCTGAAGCTGACGCGTGAGGAGGTGAAGGAGAGACTTCTCACCTCGGGCATGTGGCCCGTATTGCGGCAGAGGCCCTATCACATCGTTGCCCGTCCCGGCACTGTCCCCAGGGCCGTTTTCATCTCTGCCTTTGACACTGCGCCGCTGGCTCCTGATATTGATTTCGTCATGGCCAACGTGCACGGCAATCATCTTCAGACCGGCATAAATGTGCTTTCGCGCCTTACAGACGGTAAGATACACCTCTCGCAGGAGGCCGGGGGATCGAGGGTGGCCGAGGTGAAGAACCTCACAGGCGTAGAGTTTCACCAGTTTTCAGGGCCTCATCCGGCCGGCAATGTTGGCATTCAGATACATCATATTGAGCCGGTATCAAAGAATGAGGTGGTCTGGACCGTTGACATCCAGGATGTGGTGGCCCTGGGCCGTCTCTTCGACACCGGCTTCCATGACCGCGAACGTATCATAGCCCTGGTGGGAACCGGGGTGCGGCATCCCAAGTATCACCGCATCACACCGGGAGCCTCAGTGGGTGGCATCCTGAAGGCGAATCTCGGGGAGGGCAACCACAGGGTCATCAGCGGCAATGTGCTTACCGGCAGGAGAATTGCTGCCGACGGCTCCTTGGGTTTCTATGACAACATGGTCACCGTGCTGCCCGAGGGCGACTACCACGAGCTGTTGGGATGGGCCACACCCGGACTGAAGAAATTCAGCTACTGGAGGAGCTTCGTCTCCAAATTGCTTCCGCGGAAGGATTATGAGATGGACACCAACCTTCACGGCGGCCGCAGGGCCTTTGTCATGACCGGTCACTATGAGAATGTGCTGCCGATGGATATTTATCCTATCTACCTCATCAAAGCGATAATGGCCGGAGATGTTGAACAGATGGAGAACCTGGGCATATACGAGGTTGCAGAAGAGGACTTTGCCCTGTGCGAGTACATCGATCCTTCCAAGAGCGAGTTACAGGAGATCATTCGCAGTGGGATCAACCTGATGATAAAAGAGATGAACTAATTAAAGCAATGAGTCTGCAATGAGTTTCCTGCTAGATAAAATGAAGAAGATGGAGCCCCTCTTTGAAAAGGGAGGGCGCTTTGAGAAGCTGCATTCCGTCTATGACGGATTTGCAACCTTCCTCTACGTTCAGGACAAGGTGACCACCGGGGGCGCACATATAAGAGACTACATGGATATGAAGCGCACAATGATCATAGTGGTCATAGCGCTGATACCGGCCCTGCTGTTCGGGTCATACAACATCGGTCTGCAGCATACCAGGGCCTTCGGCATCGTCGACTGGTCGCTGATGCAGATGTTCTGGTTCGGCTTCCTGAAGATTTTGCCCCTGATCCTGGTAAGTTATATTGTGGGACTGGGCATAGAGTTCATCGTTGCGCAGATAAGAGGTCACGAGATCAATGAGGGCTATCTCGTAACGGGTATGCTGATACCTCTCATCATGCCTATAGATGTGCCTTTGTGGATGCTTGCCGTCTCGGTGGCGTTCGCCGTCATCATCGGCAAGGAGATCTTCGGAGGCACGGGGATGAACATACTAAACCCCGCACTCACCGCGCGGGCTTTCCTATTCTTCAGCTACCCCGGGTGGATGACCGGCGACAAGGTATGGATTGAGGGGCTGACAAAGGGGGGAGCCATAGATGCCTTCTCCGGCGCTACTCCACTGGCAGTGGCAAAGCTAGACGGCATTGCCCGTATGCCCTCAGCGATGGAGATGTTTGTCGGGACCGTACCCGGGTCCGTTGGTGAGACATCTGTCATCGCCATTCTGATAGGAGCCCTGATACTGCTGGTGACCGGTGTGGGCAGCTGGCGAATCATGCTGAGCATGACCCTCGGAGCACTGGGCATGGGACTGCTCCTCAATCTTACGGGAGGGAACGAATACACCCGGATACCTGCATACTACCACCTTATAATGGGTGGCTTTGCCTTCGGGACGGTCTTCATGGCCACCGACCCGGTGACGGCAGCACAGACCAACACAGGTAAATATATTTACGGGGCCCTTACAGGTATCCTGGTAGTGGTCATCAGGGTCTTCAACCCGGCGTATCCCGAGGGGACCATGCTGGCAATACTGCTGATGAACGTGATGGCTCCGCTGATTGACCATTATGTGGTGCAGGCCAATATCAGGAGAAGGGTAAAACGAGTAAGGACAGCTTAACAAACCGCGAGATGAAAGATTTCAGCAACAGATATATAATGGTCTTCTCGGTGGTGATGATCGTCTCCGTCGCCATCCTTCTCTCCCTGACGGCGCTGCTCCTGCAGCCCAGACAGGAGAAGAATGTAGAAGTAGAGAAGAAGATGAATATTCTCTCCTCGATTAATGTCACCTCAACAAAGGCAGATGCTGTTGAGCTCTATGACAAATATATCAGGGAGAGCTATGTGGTCAACATTGAGGGCGAACGCGTGGAGGGCGTTGACGCCTTTACCGTGGGCCTCCGTGCCGAGCAGAAGAAGCCGCTGGAGGAGCAGTTCCTGCCGGTGTTTATTGCTGTGGACGACAGGGGCGACACCCTTCATATCCTGCCGCTTGAGGGCAAGGGACTCTGGGGTCCGATCTGGGGATACGTCGCACTGAAGGAGGATCTCTCGACCATTGACGGAGTCACGTTCGACCACCAGGGCGAGACACCGGGACTGGGCGCCGAGATCAACACCACCGCCTTCGAGAGCCAGTTCCTGAATAAAAGCCTCTTTCGCGACGGCAGTTTCTTCGGGATAAAGGTGGTCAAGGGCGGCGCTGACCCTCAGAGCAGTCATGAGGTTGACGCCATCTCCGGAGGCACCATCACCAGCAAGGGGCTGGAGGCGATGGTTTACGACGGGCTTATAAAATATGAGAAATACCTCAGCAAAAACAGGAAATAGATATGGAAAACGTTGAAAAAGAGCCGCTCTTCTCGGCAAAGTACAGGAAGTTGCTGACCAACCCGCTGGGGCAGGATAACCCGATCACCGTGCAGGTGCTGGGTATATGCTCGGCGCTGGCGGTCACGGTGAAGATGAACCCCGCCATCGTAATGGCCATCTCGGTCATGGTGGTGATGGCAGTGTCAAACGTTGTGATAGCCTCGCTGAGGAAGATGATACCGGGCCGCATAAGGATCATCGTGCAACTGGTGGTGATAGCCACCATGGTCATCATCGTGGACCAGTTCCTGAAGGCCTTCGCCTTTGACATCAGCAAGCAACTCTCGGTCTTCGTGGGACTGATAATAACCAACTGTATCATCATGGGCCGCCTCGAGGCCTTCGCCATGGCCAACAAACCGTGGCCCGCCTTCCTCGACGGACTTGGCAATGCATGGGGATACGGGGCTATACTAATTATAGTATCATTCTTTCGTGAGTTCCTCGGCAGCGGAAGCATCATGGGCTTCCCGGTGATGGAGAAAATCGGGGTATACAACTGGGGCTATGAGGATAACGGCATGATGATACTCCCGCCAATGGCCCTGATCACGGTGGGACTGATCATCTGGGTTCAGCGCAGCCGGAATAAAACACTGATAGAAGAAAATAAGTAGCATTAAGGGTCATGGAAAACTTAATCAACATATTCGTCAGGTCGATCTTCATCGACAACATGATCTTTGCCTACTTCCTGGGTATGTGTTCATACCTGGCAGTGTCAAAGACAGTCAAGACCTCTATGGGACTCGGATTAGCGGTCATTTTCGTGCTGGTGATAACAGTGCCGGTGAACTTCCTGCTGGAGCAGTATATCCTTAAGAAGGGAGCACTGGTATGGCTCAGCGACAGCTTTGCCGATCTCGACCTCAGCTTCCTCTCATTCATAATGTTCATAGCGGTCATAGCCTCAATTGTTCAGCTGGTAGAGATGGTGATCGAGAAATTCAGCCCCGCCCTCTATAACTCCCTGGGAATCTTCCTGCCTCTGATAGCGGTCAACTGTGCTATCCTCGGTGCATCACTCTTCATGCAGGAGAGAGAGTACGCCAACATCGGAGAGGCCGCAGTATTCGGACTCGGATCAGGCGTTGGCTGGCTGCTGGCCATCGTGGCACTGGCTGCCATCAGGGAGAAGATGCGCTATTCAAACGTGCCTGCCCCGCTGAGAGGACTGGGCATTACGTTCATTCTTACCGGACTGATGGGCATAGCATTCATGAGCTTCCTCGGAATCACACTGTAATGTAATACCCATGCATAAGGTAGAACAAACAAATGATCAGCTGAAAAATATAATGGATGTTCCGTCAATCCATCCGGGTCAATTTTGTCATGATGAAATCTGAAAAGATATGATATTAGGTTTATCAATAGCAGGCACTGTTCTCATAAGCGTGGCAGTTTTCGTGCTGGTAATGATACTGCTGGTGGTGCTGCTGCTCTATGCCAGGCAGAAACTCACCCCGCAGGGCGATGTCAAACTGAAGCTCAACGACCGTGAGATGGTGGTCTCACCCGGCTCGAACCTGCTCTCAACGCTCTCGAACAACGGCATCTTTCTGCCGTCAGCCTGTGGCGGAGGGGGCACCTGCGGCTTGTGCAAATGCCAGATCACCGAGGGCGGCGGGTCAATACTGCCCACCGAGACGGGCTTCTTCACCCGCCGTGAACAGCACGACAACTGGCGACTGGGATGCCAGGTAAAGGTGCGCGAGGATATGACTATCCATGTGCCGGAGGCGATACTCGGTATTAAGAAATGGGAGTGCGAGGTGGTCTCCAACAGGAACGTGGCAACCTTCATAAAGGAGTTTGTCGTCAAACTGCCTGAAGGTGAGGACCTCGTCTTCAAATCGGGAGAGTACATACAGATAGATATTCCGCGATATGAGGTCGACTTCAGGAGGGATATAGAAGTGGAGGAGGAGTACCGGCCCGACTGGGATAAGTTGGACCTCTGGAGTCTCAGGATAAAGAACAGCGAGGAGACCTTCAGGGCCTACTCCATGGCCAACTACCCGGCTGAGAAGAACCTGATAATACTAAACATCAGGATTGCCACCCCGCCGATGGACAGGAACCACAAGTGGCTGAACGTGCCGCCGGGGATAAGCTCGTCATATATCTTCTCACGTAAGCCGGGAGACAAGGTAACAATCTCCGGACCCTTCGGGGACTTTCATATCAAGAATACCGATGCTGAGATGGTCTATATAGGAGGCGGGGCCGGGATGGCACCGCTGCGGTCGCATATATTCCACCTCCTCAAGACTGAGAAGTCGTCGAGGAAGATATCTTACTGGTATGGAGCAAGGTCCAAAAGAGAGGTGTTCTACGAGGATGACTTCAGGGAGCTTGAAGCGAAGTTTCCCAACTTCACCTTTAACATAGCCCTCTCGGAGCCGTTGCCGGAGGATAACTGGACCGGATACACCGGTTTCATCCACCAGGTGCTGCTTGACAACTACCTGGGCAAGCTGGAGTTGCCTGAGGAGATAGAGTACTACCTCTGCGGACCCCCGATGATGAACTCCGCCATGCTCAATATGCTTGACAACCTTGGCGTGCCGGAGGAGAACATTGCGTTTGATGATTTTGGGGGCTAGTCCAGTCGGCAGTCTTCAGTCTTCAGTCTTCAGTCGGCAGTTTGAGGCTCCGCCGCAGGGAGAGGCTCAATCCCGTGCACGAACCTGTCCCGATGAAGTCGGGAGTGTTGGGACGGCAGTCTGAAATTGCACATCGCAAATCGCAAATCGCACATCGCACATCGCAAATTTAATATTATGCGCATTATACTTTTTTTTGCTGCCATCACGCTGTGCCTGTCATCCTGCACTCCGCCGGCTGAATATGCCGCTATCGACGGCATGACTCAGGGAACCACCTACCACATCGTGGTTGAGAAGAGTCCCGGGTTAGATGCAGGGAAGCTACGGCAGGATATTGAAACTCTTTTTTCGAGAGTTGACAACTCCCTTTCCATATACAACGACTCTTCTGTCATCTCCCGGATCAACGGCAACCGGAGTGACCTCACCGATTCGCTCTTTCGCGAGGTGTTTCGCCTCTCATCACTTGTCTCGGAACAGAGCGGAGGACTCTTTGACATCACCGTCGGCCCGCTGGTGAAAGCATGGGGGTTCGGTCCTGACGCCCTGAAACGTTTCGACGAGTCGATGCTTGACTCACTCCAGGCTCTTGTGGGTATGGAGAAGCTGAAGCTCGAGGGTGAACGCATCGTCAAAGCTGATCCTGACATGTTCATCGATATCAACGCCATTGCCCAGGGCTATACTGTTGACCTGGTGATTGACCTGCTTGTGCGACAGGGTATCAGGGAGTGTCTTGCCGAGGTGGGGGGAGAGGTGCGTACGCTGGGCGACAAGAGAGGTGCGGGGTGGCATGTGGGCATTGATAAACCAACTGACGGCAACTTTCTCCCCGGCGATGACATGACGGCAAAGGTGAGGCTCGACAACAGGGCGCTGGCCACCTCTGGCAACTACCGAAAGTTCTATGTTGAAGACGGGATCAAATATTCGCATACCATCGACCCCAGGTCGGGCTATCCCGTCAGGCATACCCTCCTCAGCGCCACGGTGACAGCACCCACGGCCGCCGAAGCTGACGCCTGGGCTACCGTATGCATGGTCGCAGGTCTTGAGGAGGCAACCGCTTTCATTGAGAGCTATGACTTCCTTGATGGTTACCTGATCTTTTCCGGTGAAAACGGAGAGATGAGTAGCTGGATCTCAGACGGGCTGAAAAGACTTATAAAAGAGAAATAATCATTTGGTGGTTCCTTTTCCGGTGCGGGCGGGAACTGACCTGCGGCAAGGGCAGGAGTGACACTGCCAGGTGAAGAAGCTAAGCTAATCCTCATTCATGGCGCAGCCGCAACAGCCGGCACCGTCGACAGGATTGCATCCGGTGTCGGTGGCCTGTGCACAGGTAATACCACGTTTACGCATCTCCTTGTTTTGGCCTACGTGTGTCTCGGGAAAACGACCCTTTGGTTTAACGATGATGGTAATCGCCATACCTGCCAGGGCCATCGCCACAAGCACTGCCGATAATATTATAAGTTTCAGAAGCATCAGTTACCAATTTATTACGGTGTAAATATAACCTATAATTAAACATCTGCAGAAACGGTTTGTTCGCAGGGCTGGTATGTTTGCATGGCCTTTATTCTCGATGCGACGGCAGCTTTCATGACTCTTATTTACTGATGAGTTGTCCTACAACGATGCCAGCGGCTGTCATGACTCTTCCTCTCTGAGGAGTTCCCTGTCAACAATATCTGCAGCTTCCTGCACCTTAGCCAGCTCCTCGGGTGTGTAGCGCCTCAGCTTGATCTTCGCAGCAGCCATGAAGATGGTCATGAACGGACTGATGATGTTGAAGAAGCAGTAGGGTGCGTAAGCCCAGGTGGAGACGCCCAGTACGCTTGACTGTGTTGCGCCGCAGGTGTTCCAGGGCACCAGCACCGAGGTCACCGTGCCGGAGTCCTCCAGGGTGCGGCTCAGCAGCTCGGGCTTGAAGCCCATGTCTCGGAATTTCTTTGCATACATCCGTCCGGGTATCACAATCGAGAGGTACTGATCGGAGGCTGTGACGTTGAAGAAGAGACATGTTGCCACCGTTGACCCGACCAGCGTGCCGGCGTTGTGCACAGACTTCATCATGCGCTCGGTGATGGTACGCAGCATGCCTGAAGCCTCCATCAGTCCTCCGAAGAACATTGCGCAGATGATGAGCCAGACGGTGTTGAGCATGCCTGCCATCCCTTTGGTCTTCAGCAGCTCGTCGACGGAGAGGTCGCCGGTAGCGATCGTCACCGGACCGAACATCGCCTTTGTCACCGAGATGTATGCCTGCTTGACGTAAGAGCCATCCGTGCCGGCAATCTCCCTGAGGAGGTCGGGCTGAAATATGATGGCGCAGAGAGCACCGAGGAGGGTGCCGGCCAGCAGTGATGGTAACGGCGGCACCTTCTTCACAATGATGAAGATCAGAAAAGCAGGCACAATGAGCAGTACCGGAGTGATATTGAACCTGGCCTTTATGGCCTCCTGCACGACGGTGGTCGTTGTGGCAGTCCCGCTGTAGTCGCCGGAAAAACCTATGATCAGGAAGATAATCAATGTGATGATCCATGAGGGGCCGGTGGTAATCACCATATACCTGATATGGGTAAAGAGATCAGTGCCCGCAACCGCCGGAGCCAGGTTGGTGGTGTCGGAGAGGGGCGACATCTTGTCGCCGAAGTAGGCTCCCGAGATGATGGCGCCGGCAACCATGGCCTCACCGAAGCCGAGGGTTGTGCCTATGCCCAGCAGGGCTACACCGATAGTGGCTACCGTTGACCAGGAGCTGCCGGTGGAGACTGACACCAGTGAACATATGAATACAGTGGCAAAGAGGAAGATAACCGGACTGAGTATCTCCAGTCCGTAATAGATAAGCATTGGTATGACGCCGCTTATCATCCAGGTTCCTGCCAGTGACCCGATAAGGAAGAGGATAAGCATGGCAGGCATGGCGGTCATGATGGTGTGGGTGACTCTCTTGAGAAGGTATTCCCATTTGAATCCCAGGAAGACGGAGATAACTCCTGCCACCGCAGCAGCAAGGATGAGAGCTATTTGGTTGGCACCAGAGAGGGTGTCGTTACGGAAGTATTTTACATTGAGGGCAAGCAGGACGATCAGGACTGCCAGGGGCAGGAGCGACTGCAGCATCGAAGGGTTTCTGCTCTTTTTTGCGGACATTGAATAAATCTGATGTTGCGACGTGCAATTTACTATTTTCCGTGATTTTTCTTGATTTTGACCTTAAAAGTTCTTACTTTGTATCATCCTTTGATTGTCATATGGGCCAGTATCCTGACATATTCAGCATCAATCCCGAGGACAAGATACCTGGGAAGGGGAGAGTTCTCATATCTGAACCTTTTCTTACAGACCGCTTTTTCAACCGAACCATTGTTTTTCTTACGGAGCACACGGCAGAGGGCACGGTAGGCTTCATACTCAACCGTGTCATCGACCTGATGGTCAGCAGCGCCGTAGAGGGCTTTGACGGATGGGATGAGCCTCTCTCCATTGGTGGCCCTGTGTCGCCTGACACACTGCATTACCTTCACACGCTGGGCACAAAGGTACCGGGCAGCCTGCCGGTGATCCCGGGCATCTGGTGGGGAGGAGAGATCGACACGCTGCGCAATCTTATAGCCACTGGCACCGTCAACCGTGACCAGGTGCGATTTTTTCTTGGTTATTCAGGATGGGAGAAGGGACAGTTGAAGAGAGAGCTGACTGAGAACTCATGGGTCATTGCCAAGGTTCCGCCGGAGGTAATCATGAAAAGCCGCGGCGATGTCTGGCGTGATGTACTGAGATCACTCAATAATAAATACCGCATCTGGGCCGAGTTTCCCGAATCGCCCGAGATGAACTGATGTCCGCATTCCGGCAACCTCAAGGGCAATCATCACTACTTATCTGCAGGCAACAAACATATCAGCCACTGAGCAATAATCCGTGAATATCTCAGCATGGATGGTCCGGCACAGTCATGAGCCCTGACCTGACTCATGCCGTGATGGATGGTCCGGCACAGTCATGAGCCCTGACCTGACTCATGCC
>WOYX01000031.1 GCA_011620595.1 Bacteroidales bacterium
TCTTTGTATATCTTCATGACACTGTTATCTGTTGTTGCCGTTGGCAATGCCCTTCAGCATCGGGACAAAGACGAAATATCCGTGGGTGGTGATCTCCCAGTCATCTTCGCCCGTGCGGGTATAGAGCGTCATCACCTGTGAATCCCGTTCTCCGCGGGGCACCACCAGCCGCCCCCCGATGCGCAGCTGTTTCAGCAGCTTTTCAGGCACCTCGGCTGTCGCCGCCGTGATGATTATTCCGTCATAGGGTCCGTACTGCGGCTGCCCTTCATAGCCGTCGCCGAGGAAACAGTGTATCCGGTAACCCATGCTGCTGAGCATAGCCTGTGCCTTGCGGTGGAGCTCCCGCTGCCTCTCGATGGTATAGACCTTCACCCCCAGCTCCGCCAATATGGCGGCCTGATATCCCGACCCGGTGCCAATCTCCAGCACCCTGTCCCTCTTACCGACATTGAGCAGGATTGTCTGTACGGCAACGGTATATGGCTGCGAAATGGTCTGCCCTGCTGAAATGGGAAAGGCTTTGTCCTGATAGGCATGCTTCAGGAAGGCATCATCCATAAAAATATGACGTGGCACCCTGTTCATGGCCTCCAGCACCCTCTCATCACTGATGCCCTTGGAACGCAACTCTTCTATCAGCTTCCTTCTTTTACCCCTGGCCTCAAACGACTCTTCTATCACTGCTGAATGATTTTGGTCTAAAAATAACAGATATCTTTGCATATCGCTTGCCTCACCTGATGAAAAAATTTGCCCGCAGAATAAGACTCGCCTATATTCTCTCTGACTTCACCGGATCAGCCATCGCCTGGGGTCTTTTTTACCTTTTTCGAAAATATTTCATTGAGACAAGATTATACGGCGAATACTTCCGGATGGAGCTGGGCAATAAATTCTACCTGGGGATATTTCTCATTCCCCTTTTTTTTCTTTTTGTGTTTGCCATGGCCGGATTCTATTCCGAACCGCTCAGGCGCTCCCGGCTGCTTGAATTCGGCAAATCGCTGGTCATCACCCTGACGGCAGTGGTCATCCTCTTCTTTGTGCTGGTGCTCGACGATGCCGTGGGAGACTATTCCACCTATTACAGGTCATTCCTGGTGCTCTTCTCCCTGGAGTTCCTGCTGACATGGCTTCCCCGGTTCGCTATCACATCGCATGTCTCAGGTAAGATACACAGGCGTGAGGCCGGATTCCGCACACTGATAGCAGGCAGCAACGGCAAGGCAGCCAGGCTGATCAGCGATATAACAGGTGAAAAGATGCCGGCAGGAAATCTTCTTGCCGGTTATATCAGCGTCGACGGTTCGGAGGGTCAGCCGCTGGCCGGCAGGGTGCCGTGGCTTGGCAGGGAGGAAGATATTGTGGAGATAATTGAGAAGCATGAAATTGATGAGGTCATCCTGGCGCTTGAAGAAAACGAGTATGAGAAGGTGGAGAGCCTGGTGAACAGCATCTGTTTCCGCGATGTGCTTGTCAAGGCAGTGCCCTCAATGCGACAGGTCATCGCCGGTCACGTGGAGGCCGGGCCCATCTATGCCACCCCCCTGCTGAGAGTCTCCTACCGGGAGATGCCACACTGGCAGCAGATGATCAAGCTGCTGCTCGACTACTCTCTGGCGGCGACAGCGCTGCTGCTGCTCTCTCCCCTGATGGCCCTGCTTGCCATCCTTATCAGGAGATCAGGGAAAGGTCCCGTTATCTTCAGGCAGGAGAGGATCGGCCGCCATGGACAGCCCTTCATGATATACAAATTCAGATCGATGGAGGAGGGAGCAGAGGCTGACGGGCCTCAGCTGGCAGTCAGGGGCGACAAGCGCATCACACCCCTCGGACGCTTCATGAGAAAGCACAGGTTTGACGAGATACCCAACTTCATCAACGTTCTCAGGGGCGAGATGTCACTGGTGGGCCCGAGGCCGGAGCGGAGACACTACATTGAAAAGATCAGGGAACAGGTGCCGCACTACAACAGGGTGCTGGCCGTGAAGCCCGGCATCACATGCTGGGGCCAGGTTAAGCTCGGATATGCCTCCGACATAAACACAATGCTCGAGAGACTGGAGTATGACCTGATGTACCTTGAGAACGTATCCCTCTTCCTTGACCTGAAGATAATATACTACACCCTGGGCACCATCATCAGGGGCAGGGGACTGTAGGTCAGTAGTATATTGTCACCACCCACTCCCCGGGCTGATTTATTGTGAAACGTACCTCATAGTTATTGATAACGGTATTCAATATATTGGGAGCCTTAAACTGTACCTTGCCCTCAAAGGGGAAAGAGACATTCTGAAATCCGGTGAAGGCTGTCGTGACGCTTTCCGTACCCGAGCTGCCTTGCATCAGCAGACCGTCTATGCTGTATGATGAGGAGCCTGACCGGCTGAACTTGAACGACACGAAGCTGTCAGGGCCTCCCTGACTGAAGAATGAGGTTCTCGTCACACCGAGCCTGTAGTTAACCTTATAGGGAGCAATCAGTTCGGGGCCGAGATAATGGTCCTCCTTCCAGTATCCCGCCTGCACGGAATCCCTGTCGTTGAACCTGAATGTGAAAGTGCCCTGTCCTTCCCTCAATCCTTTCTTCCACTGGCCCCTGTAAACCTCTCCGGTTGCCCAGGTGTATGTACCCTCACCGTCAGGAAGCCCCTTCCTGAAGCTGCCCCTGTAACTGTCAGTGCCAATGGCTTCACCCTCACCGTCAGCAAGACCCTTTTTGCACTCTCCGGTGTAGGTACCTGCAAGCGCGGACAGCAACACCTTACACTCGGACTGCGCCACAAGAGGAGTGGTGAAAAAAGGTGAGACGGCAATTAACGCAATTATTACTGTATTTCTTACGGTACTGAAATTGATCTTGTTCATTACAATGGCTTTATCCCTCAAACTTAGTTAAAAACTCCCGATATCAGGCAGAAAAAGAGAAATCATGCCCGTTGCCCTGAGTTTTTTTAAAGTTAATAATTATAGATGGGCTGGCGAAAAAGGTAAGATCCAAAAAACAGAGGGAGCTCTGACAACCAGAACTCCCTCAGGATTTTATCGGAATCTAACTGTTAGTTAACTCCGGTACGCTTATCCCAGATCATCTGTTCACCCCAGAACCTGTCAGTGATATTGCCGTCAAACGACTTAACAACAGCCTCATTGAGGGTATACTCTGATGTCGGGTAGGGCCAGCGGAAAGGCGGGCGGTTATGACCTGAAAAAACTGAACCGGAGGCAGCAGAAAGTCGTGGAATGTCCGTTCTGCGTGTCTCAGCCCATGCTTCATGACCCTGCTTGAAGAGCGATACCCATTTCTGGTAAGCGATCTTCTGCTGGTTGGAGTAGCCCCATGATCCGACAGCATCCCATGCAACGTTATCGTCTGCCATGTAGGTGTTGATATTGCCGGTCGAGACTCCGTGCTCCGTGCATGAGGCAGCGATCCCTGCTTCATATGCAGCTTTTGCCAGTGTCAGGTCATTAAGCAGGTCAGCACGTATATAGGCTTCAGCCTTGATAAACTCCACCTCGGCATAGCGCATATAATAGGTTATGCCATTGGGCAGATCACGATATCTCGTGCCAAGCCTGCTGATTGAGCCGAGCTCAAAACCTTCCTCACCCTCGCTGATACCTGCAGGAAGTCCCCTGTAAACCTCGTCAAGCTCTGCAGGATGAGCAAACTCACTGAGCCTGGGATCATCAGTTGCCAAGAGTGCATCGATGAAGGTTTTGCACATGCCATGGTCATCCCTGGGGGAGATTTTGTCTGAATACCAGGGCTCATAATAGGGGCTGATACCCACCCAGTCAAACCCGATGAGGTCATCATTTGAGGCGAGTATCGGATAGGTGGTGGCATTACCGAGAATCTCAGTGAGCACTGTCCTGGCAGCTGCAGCATCGGCACTCGACAGTCTGATTGCTATCCTCATGCGGAGTGAGTTGGCATATTTTCTCCAGAGCATGTTGTCATTACCGTTGAGCACATCACCGGTAATATCTCCGCCTTCCATCAGTTTGCTGTTGGCAGCTTTCAGGTCTGCAAGAATACCCTGGTAGACTGTCTCCTGTGAATCATAGTTGGGCTGCAGAATGCCGGCCTCACCCTGGGCAGCTTCGGAATAAGGAACTGCCTTCCAGGTGTCAGTCATAACATGGAATATCTGGGCTTTGAGAATCATGGCAACAGCCTCCATGGATGGGTTCTCCTGCTCCTGGGCCTTCTCAATTATCTTGTCCAGCTCAACCACATAGGTCAGAAGAGTATTCCACCTGGCGATGATACCGTCACGCTCAGCATAGCGGTTCTCGTCGATATACTGGATTTTAGCTATGTGGTTGGCATATGATGAAGTATTGTTGCCTGTCCACCATACATCAAAGAAGGTGTTTGACATGGCTCTCTCCACGTAGGTGAGGATATTGGCAGCCGGAACATCAGTCGGGCTGTTCGGGTCAACATTCATCTCTTCCCAACCCTTGGTACAACTACCAAGTATCAGCATAGAGATGAAGATTACTCCAAGAAATTTTATCTTTTTCATTTTCATTTCTTTTTAGGGTTTAAATTAAAAGTCCACTCTCAACTTGAACCCCATACTGCGAACCGGAGGCAGCTGATACTGCTCGATACCGAGAGCTGTGGTTCCTGTTCCGTAACCGGTTTCAGGATCAATCCTGATATCATTGCTGGAATGCAGATAGAGAACAGCAACGTTTCTTGCGTAGAGTCCAATATTAAGATTGCTGACCATCATGTTTTTGAACCTCAGGTCATAACCGAGGTTGATCTCACGGAGCTTGATATATGAGCCGTCAATGACTCCAGGCTCTGTGTAACCCCAGTAGTTGCTAAAGTAGGACTGAGCAGAAACCCTGACTGTGTTGGGCTGGTTGGTATTGATGTCAATACCTTCCACTATCATTCCGTTCTCACGGATACCTCCCTCGACGGAAGTCTGGGTGACACCGGCGTAGTCGCCGAACCATTTGGTCACAGAATAGATGTCTCCGCCCCACTTGGCGTCAATAAGCACATTACCGGTGAACTGCTTGTAGCGGAAGCTGTTGTTGATACTTCCCAGCCAGTCGGGAAGAGTGTTACCGCAAACAACAGGAGCATCGGTAGGAATTTCATAGCCTCCGTCAAGAAGCTTATTGCCATCCTCATCCCTCTGATAGGCGATACCGTAGATCTGTCCGAAGGGTTCACCGGGTCTTGCTTCTATCGTTGTGGGAGACCATGAACTATTGAGTACAAGACTTGTCACACCCTCTGCAAGTGAATTGACCACAGTCTTCTGCTTCGACCAGTTGACTGTTGCTATCCAGGAGAAGTCCTTGGTCCTGATGATTTCACCGTAAGCCTGCACCTCAACACCGTTCGACTCGATTTCACCGGCATTGATCTTCATGGTTGTAAAGCCTGATGAACCTGAGATGTCAGCAGTGATGATCTGGTTGTTGGTGAGGTTGTTGAAGTAGGCTACATCAAATCCAATCCTGTTATCCAGGAACTTGGCTTCAAGACCAAACTCAAGTGATGTTGTGAACTCAGGCTTGAGTCCGATGGGCGGAAGCTGGTTCGGGTATGCGAACTGGGTATTGCCGTCATATGAGGGAGTCACTGCACTGTAGGCCGCGGTAAGGCTGTAGGGATCGGTGTCACTACCCACCTTTGCCCAGCTGGCACGCAACTTACCGAATGAGAAAGGAGTATCGGTTAAACCGAATGTCTCAGTAAAGATCCAGCCCAGTGATGCTGAGGGATAAAAGTAGCTCCATGCCTCTTTTGGCAGGGTTGAACTCCAGTCATTACGAGCCGTGAAGTCGAGATAAAGCTGGCTGGCATAACCGAGGTTCAGTGACCCGAATACACTGTTCTGCTCATATTCTGATCTGTACATGTCAGTGCCGGGACTTCCGTTGACGTTGGAGATGTCAAAAAAGTTAGGTACCGTAAGTTCGGCGGCACTGAGTGACATATAGTTGTACTTCACATTCCTGAATGATCCTCCCACGTTTCCGGAGACCTGGAAGAGAGCTCCGAAATCCTTCTGGAAGTTAAGGAAGATGTCGGCATTGGTTTCTCGGTTATCGCGGTTGTTCTGGTTGAAGTAACCTCCCGTTCCGAAGGGGGCATCGTTTGAACCCTCATAGGTCACATGCTTGCGGAACTCTGTGTAGTAGTCCATACCATAACGGGCAACAACATTCAGCCAGTCAGTCAGCTGATATGTGGCGGTTGCGTTTCCGAAAACTCTTTCCCTGTTACGGCTGGTGGTATTCTTGTAAACCGTCCAGTAGGGGTTGTTGTGATAGTTGCTGTTCCAGTTGTAGGGCATACCGTTGTCAAAGAAGGTATCCCAGTTCTCCTCCAGGAGCTTCATATCAACCTGACGACCGAACCATCCTCCTATCGACTGCATGATGTTCTGAACATCATAACCCTGTCCCGGGAGGTTGTCGTTGCTGGTATTGGCATAGTTGAGGGCGACATCGACCTTCAGTTTATCACTGAGGTTCATCACCGTGCTGAGGTTGATCTGGTTCCTCTTCTGGTCAGTATTGGGTATGGTACCGTTTTCTATCACATTTGAATAGGTCATGCGGGCAGTCATGTTTTCAGTACCGCCTTCCACGGAGACGCTCGATGATGCCGTGATGCCTGTCTGGAAGAAGTCCCTGACGTTGTTGGGGTGTGAAACCCACGGAGCAGCAGTCTGTGCAAGGTTCTCAGCGAGAGTGAGTGAGGGATCGTAGGGTGCAAAGAATTGGTTCAGCTTCAGGCCTGCATCAAGCCTCGGTCCCCATGATTCGTCAGTACCGTCGGCACGTCCGCCACCCATACCGTTGACATAACGGAATGAATAGGCATGTGCATAATCCTGGTAGCTCATTCCTTCGTAAACCGAACCTGCAGTATTACTGCGAATTCTCCAGATATACTCACTGCCGTTCACACCCTGTCCGTACTCATTCTGATAGGTGGGCAGCCATGCTACCTGGTCAAAGGATGTGCTGTTGGACAGGCTCACCTTAATCCTGCCGACCTTGCCTCTCTTGGTTGTGACAAGCACAACACCGTTACGTGCCCGGCTACCGTAAAGTGCGGCAGCGTTTGCACCCTTAAGTATTGAGATCGATTCTATGATCTCGGGGTCGAGGTCCGATGCATTGTTACCGTAGTCAACGCCTGACCACTGGTCTGCACCACTCGAGGCGTTCGAGATGGGCGTTCCGTCAACAACCCACAGAGGCTGGTTGTCGCCAAAGGACTTGATCCCCCTGATAAGTATCTGAGCTGATGATCCAACGGCTCCCGAAGCCCTGGTGATCTGAACACCGGCGGCTTTCCCCTGGAGTGCATTGACAATGTTGGTCTCTTCTGCGTTGGCCAGCTCATTTCCGGATACCTCCTGTACGGCATAACCCAGAGCCTTTTTCTCCCTTGTTATACCGAGAGCCGTGACAACCACTTCATCGAGACCCAGCATATCGGTTTCCATCGCAACATTGATGGTTGTCCGGCCGCCGATTGTCTCAGTGACCGTCTTCATCCCAACAAAGGTGAAGACCAGCTGTGTTGCACTTGTCGGCGCCACAATCGAGTAGCTTCCGTCCATAGCTGTAAGGGTACCCAGCGTGGTGCCCTTGACTGTCACCGCAACACTGGGGATGGGCATGCCATCATCCGCGGAGGTAACAGTACCTTGAATCGTAACTGTCTGTGCCATCAGGGCTGTGAAACCCGTGAAAACAAACAGCGCGATCAACAGTTTTAATCTGTTCATGGATAAGAGTTTTAGTTTAACAATTAGATTTAGGTTAAAAATGCAATAAGACACTGAGGAATCTGCCGAGGCCGATGCCTCCCTTGCCTTTATGCAACCTCAAAAGTAATTATTTTATCCGTAAATGAAAGTCGATGTATATTTTTTTTGTTCGGGAAGCTCATTTAATGGTCTTCTGAAACAACCCATTCAGAGGTCAGGGAAGATTCTCCGCCCCTATTTCCAATTTTTCACCGTGGATCCGTGAAATGACCTTGCATTATTACGCCTGTGGAAAATCGGGTGTTTTTAGTAAGTTTGTATACTATAAAATATTTATATTATGAAAACAGCAGTAGTTATCTCAGGATGCGGTGTCTTCGACGGAGCAGAGATACATGAGACGGTCATGACATTGTATGCACTCGACCAATACGGATGTTCATACCAGCTCTTTGCCCCCAACGTGATGCAGCATCACGTCATCAACCATATCACCGGCGAGGTAATGCAGGAGTCGCGCAATGTCCTTACAGAAGCTGCCCGGATAGCCAGGGGAAAGATAAAGGCCCTGACAGAATACAGGGCAGCGGATTTTGACGCCCTTATCTTCCCGGGAGGATTGGGCGTGGCAAAGAACCTCTGCACCTATGCCTTCGACGGCCCTGAATGCAGTGTCGACAGGGTGGTGGAAGAGGCCATCCTCACAACTCACAAAGCACACAAACCGATAGGAGCACTATGTATCTCCCCGGTGCTGATAGCAAGAGTGCTGGGCGATGTGACCGTTACCATAGGAAATGACGCGACAACAGCTGCACATCTGGCTGAACTCGGGGCAAGACATGAGCCCAAAGCCCACGGTGAGGTGTCAGTAGACAGCAAAAACCTCATCGTTACTGCTCCCTGCTACATGCTCGACGCAACAGTCTCAGACATTGCCCGCGATGCAGAGGAGGTTGTGAAAGCGTTAATGGAACTGGCAGACAGGGGTTGATCAGAACTTCCCGGCTTTTTTGCTAAACCGACAAGCTCAAAAAGATAGTGTTCCCAGTCGGCGGCTGTTCAGAGCTTGCCGGCTTCTATGTCTCTCACTATAAGCTCAATAAGATAATCATCGCCGGCTGGTTCATAACTGGCCCTCAGGTCTGAACCGAAGATGCGTGCTATGCTCTGCCAGAAGGTAGCGGCAAACTTGCCGCGGTAGTCTCTTATAAGTTCGTATGAGGTGGCCTGTGTCTCACGGTCAATCAGCTTGATCAGTATCTTTCCCTGGGTGAAGGTAAGCTGCCTGATGTCACCCTCATATGTCTTGAAAAGATCCTTCTCATACTGTTTGAGGAAGTTGTCCCTGGCCCGCTCATCAGGCAGCATCTCAAGTGTGCTGTTAATACGAGCGAACTCCTCCCTGACAATCAGCGCATAGGGGTAGACGCGGCGCACGTTGTAGACAAGCCGGGCATGTTTCCTGTAGTTGAATCGAACCTCACGCGGAGCCTCAGCTATGACGGTGATCTCGTCAAGCTCCACCAGCGGATAGGTTTGACCGTCAAAGGTTGCTGATTTCAGAACATGCAGCAGTTTCACAACAGTATCTGACGCCGCACTGTCAGGCGTGACCACCCCTGGCTTCTGACCGTAAGAGTACAAGTAAAGCGTCAGGGTTAACAGTATTGTGAACAGCCGTTTCATAATTCCCTGCAAATTTAACCAATTGTCATGCCAAAGGTTTCATCGCATGATAAATCTGATCTATATCATCCTCTGTCTAAAGTGACATGCTATCTTTGGGGGTCAATGAACAACAAGCCTTCCATAGATGAACTTGAGGATGGGTCTGCTTACGAGAAGGTGCTGACCCTTCCCTATGATGATCTGGCCCCGTTCGTCATCAGCGGGCTCAGAACCCTGACACTGCCCATGATGCTGATCTGGACGGTTACCATCGTCTCTGCTGCCCTGACGCTTTTTCTGTGGCCCCGTTCAGGAGGCACTCCTGAACACCCGGGGATACTGACGGGACTGGTCGCAGGACTCATCCTGATACCCCTGCTGCTTGTACCCCTGCACGAGATGCTGCACCTGATACCCTTCAGGCTTGCCGGTGCCAGGGACATCAGGGTAGGCGCAGACCTGCGGCAGGGTATTGTCTATGTCACCGCACACCGTTTTGTGGCCGGGTTGAACCTCTTTGCGGTTGTAGCACTTATTCCCTTTTTGGTCATAACGGCAGCCATGGGTGCCGTCATGTTTTTCGTCCCGCCATGGTGGCAGTGGGTGCTGACCCTCGCGCTCCTGGCTCACACAACAATGTGTGCAGGCGATGCCGCACTGCTGGGACACCTTGGGCAGTACAGGGGGCGCAAGGTGTACACCTGGGATGACGCCGACAAAAAGGAGGCATATTTCTATGCATCAAAAATTACCTGAAGGATCATCAATGCCTCTCAAAGGCATGTACAGACCACCATCTGGCTGTTTAATGAGGATCATAGTTAACCTTTGTTAACCCCTCCTCTATTAGAGATTATTTAATTATTTTACCCACCCAAAAAACCATCTGTATGAGCAGCTTCTTACAAACCCTGAAAAAATTCCCCGGCCTCTTCTGGATTTCCAACATCATCGAGCTGTTCGAACGGTGGGGATGGTACGCCTTCTACAACGGGTTCTTCGCCATCTACCTTACCTCTGCGAAGGAGACGGGTGCACTCGGCTTCACCAACGGGGAGAAAGGATTGATCATGGGCACGGGATCAATGATTCTGTACCTCCTTCCGGTAATAACCGGCGCCATCGCAGACAGGATAGGCTATAAGAAGGTGCTTATCGTCTCCTTTCTGACATATATACTCTCCTTTTTAATGCTGAGCCGGTTCGAGACCTTCGGAGCCATCTTCGCAGCGTTCATACTCCTGGCAGTCGCCGGGGCTCTGTTCAAACCTATCATCTCGGGAACAGTTGCCAGGGTGACTAACAGGGAGACGGCCTCACTCGGCTTCGGCATATTTTATATGGTGGTCAATATCGGCGGCTTCATAGGCCCCTTCGTGGCCAGCCTGATGTACAAGCATAACTGGGATATGGTTTTCTATATGTCGATGGCGGTAATGACTCTGAACTTCCTGCTCGTAATGTTCTTTTACAGGGAGCCGGCACTGATAGGCACAGACAGCACCTTCCTTCAGAATATAGGCATTGCATTCAGGAACATCGGGGTGACACTCACCGACTGGCGTTACCTTCTATTCCTGCTGATAATCGGTGTCTTCTGGACAGCCTACAACCAGCTTTACTATTCCTTTCCTGTGTTCCTTGAGTCGTGGGTGAACCTCGACAAGATGTCGGTTACCCTGGGGCTTGAACCGGGGACTATCACCACCGTTACCATCTCCAGCCTGGCCTCTTTCTTCATAATTCTGTTCCAGCTGGTGATCTCGTCGGTGACAGCCGGCTTCCGGCCCCTGAACAGCATCATGAGCGGTATCTTCATACTGGCTATAGGCCTGGGTATGATGTTTGCCAACCTCAATCCCTGGTTCATAGTACTTGGGGTGCTGATCTTCGGCATCGGAGAGATGGCCTCCTCACCGAAGATACAGGAGTACCTTGGAGGCATCGCCCCGCCTGACAGAAAAGCCCTGTACATGGGAACGGCATTCCTCCCGATAGCACTGGGACACGTTGGTGCCGGCTGGGTCTCCGGCAAACCTTACGAACAGGCTGCCGATAAACTCCTGCTCCTGCGAAGAGCAGTGGAAGAGAGAGGATTTGACATTCCTGATATCTCTGCAACATTCACCCAGACAGACTATTACACAAGGGCCCAGGAGCTTTTCGGCATGGATGCACAGCAGCTTACCCGATACCTGTGGGATACATACAACCCTTCCAGGGTGTGGATAATGTTTGCGGCCATTGCCGTCGCTGCCAGCGTGATGCTTTACCTGTATGACAGGCTAATACTGAGAGGCAGGGAGGTCAGTGGGAATGGCAGGCAGTAAACAGTCGGCAGTGGCCAGTCTTCAGCCGGCAGTCAGCAGTTTGAGGCTCCGACGCAACAGGCGGAGGCTCAATCCCGTACACGGAGTGTCGGGACAACAGTCGGCAATATGACATAACAGATAAATGAAACTTACATGAGCAGTAACTCACAACAGGAAATGATTATTTCTCTTCATGTAAGTTCCATTGGACCAAAAAATAATAATCAAATAATCTAATGAAACTTGATAACAAATGAAAACAAGAACCTTGTTTATCGCAATCCTGCTGACGGTCACTCTCAACCTGACTGCACAGCGGCGGGTAGTGAACATGCCGGATATTCCAGGGTATGTGACGCTGAAATGCGACTTTCACATGCACACTGTCTTCTCTGACGGTAACGTATGGCCAACGCAAAGAATAGGCGAGGCCTGGCGCGACGGACTGGATGCAATATCCATAACTGATCACCTTGAATACCAGCCGCACAGGCAGTACATACCCACGGATCACAACGCCGCGTGGGAGATAGCCCGTTCGACCGCGGCAAACTATAACATCATCCTCATCATGGGTACCGAGATAACCCGCGGCATGCCTCCCGGCCACCTTAATGCCCTCTTCATCACCGAACCCGATTCACTGGTGAAGGATGACTTCATGCAAGTCATTGAGGCTGCCATTGAACAGGGCGCATTCATTCAGTGGAACCACCCCGGATGGAAGAGCCAGCAGCCTGACGGAATACCACGCATGTACGACGTTCACCGGGAGCTGATTGCCAGGGGATGGATGCACGGGATCGAGTATTACAATGACGTTGAGTTTTATCCGCTGGTGATGGATATGTGCCGCGACAACAGGCTGGCGGTGATGGGCAACAGTGATGTTCACGGCGTCATAAGTGAAGAGTTCAGCGCACCACAGTACTCTCACCGCCCCATGACCCTGGTCTTTGCCAGGGAGCGAACCCCGGAATCCCTCAGAGAGGCTATGTTTGCACGCAGAACGGTCGTATGGTACGGCGACTTCCTGGCAGGATTTGAAGAGAACGTTGCTCCGTTCTTCCGGGCTGCTGTCACCGCCGGAAAGCCCTTCCGTGACGACGGCAAGTCGATCTGGTTTGAACTGACAAACATTTCTGACCTGCCGATGGAACTTACCGGGGGGCCAGAGGGAGCGCCTGCTGCCGTAAGTCTGCCGGCAAGAAGCAGTGTGATTATCAAGGCTGACCGCAGGTACCTTGATGAGCCTGTAAACTATGAGGTCAGCAACATCATTACCGGCACGAATACTGTTTTGAAAGTCGCAATCAGGCCGTCAGCCGACTGATAACGATGCCGGCACCGTCCTCCGTGCTGCCTCCAGAGAGGCACGATCCGGAATGAGTATAGGTAGCTGTCATCACGCAGACAGTATTGCAGATGTGTACGTGCACCCCATGAGTCATCACCGCCGACACCCATCTGGCTGTAGTCGATATTGACACGCACCAGATCTCGCGGTCTCACGTCGTCAATATGGGTGTTGACCAGCCTGGCATCAGGCCTGTATCCGGCCAGGCTGCCCGGCGACTCAAAGTCGTCATGCAGGAAGTTCATTGCTGCAAAGCTGAAGAGGGGATCGCCCTCCACCCGTATACCCCGGCCGTCGCCGGCGGTAATGGTGAGCCACCTCGTATCCGTCCCGGGCACCGGTTCTATGGTTCCGTAAGGCACCTCCACGGTTGCCGATGCTCCGGGGGCCAGATCAAGCTGGTTCAGGTTGCCGGAGCTCAGCAGTACACCGTCAGCCAGCACCTCCCAGTTGACGGTGAAGAGCGCGAGGTTCGTGAAGTCATATTTGTTCGTGACAGTGACGAGACCTTTTGAGAGGTCAGCAGGCGCGAAGCCGGCATACTGATATACCTTTTTTACTTCACTGAGGGCAGGACCACGCCAATCCCTCCGTGAAGAATCTGTTGCCGGGCAGAGTCAACTTACGCTGAGATTCTGCTGCCAGAGTCAGCTGACGGGCAAATCCTCCGGGCAGAGTCAGCTGACGCTGAGATTCTGATGCCAGAGTCAGCTGACGGGCAAATCCTCCGGGCAGAGTCAGCTGCCGGGCATAACCTGCGGACAAGATCAGCCGCCGGGAAGATCCTCCGGCCTGTTGATATTGGTAAAGGCCTTTGTTGTCGCAGCGTCGGAGGGCAGCTCCAGGTAACGGGTGTCGACAAGGGTGTAGAAATCGATCACCGCCGGGCTGCCGTCGGAAAGGAGGTAGCTCTGCAGCCTTGCATGGATAGTGCACCTGTATATGGCGTGCATGGGCTCAACAAGTCCGTTTACTCTGGGCACAAGAATATCTGCCTGCGTACTGAGCATCCTGCGGGCCTGTTGCCTGATAAGACCCTCCGAGAGCCACGGCATGTCACCGCCGAAGACGAACAGCAACGGTGTGGCGGAGGCCCTCATGGCTGACTCGATGCCGGCCAGGGGACCCAAACCGGCAAAGTTGTCAGCCGTCAGGCGCACACCCTGCGGAGCAGGACTCCCCTCAGGCCATCCGGCAATAATTATCTCATGGAATAATGGGTCCAGAACAGATATGATGCGATCTATGATGGGCACTCCGGCAACCTCTATGAGCGACTTGTTGATGCCACCGAAGCGCCTGCTCCTGCCTCCGGCAACTATTGCCGCGGTTATGTCAGGAAAAGGCTTTTTCAGAATAGTCCGCTTATCTGTCCGTTACTGTCGATGTCAATCTTCTCGGCTGAAGGCGTTCCGGGCAATCCCGGCATACGCATTATTGCCCCGGCAATGGGAACCACGAATCCTGCACCTGAGGAGAGCTCTACCCTCCGGATGCGCACGGTGAAATCCCTGGGGCGGTTACGCAGGGACTGATCGTCGGAGAGCGACTTCTGGGTCTTGGCGATGCAGACGGCAAGATTGCCAAGCCCCAGTTCACCTATCTTTTTCATCTGATCCTTCGCCTCAAGGGTATACTCCACATTCCTTGCCCCGTACATTAGCGAGGTTATGGTTTCGATCTTCTTCTCTATGCTCCATGACATATCATAAAGGGGTGTGAAACAGTCGGTGCATGAATCGGCAGCCTCGATGACAGCTTTGGCAAGCTCGACAGCCCCCTTGCCTCCGTCGGCCCAGGCAGTATTGACAGCTACCCTGACATTGTGTTCTTCACAGTACTTCGTCAGAAGCTCAATTTCAGCATCGGTATCGGAGCTGAAACGGTTGACGGCAACCACAGGCCGGAAACCGTAGTAGTGCATGTTCTCTATATGCTTGTCGAGGTTCTCAAATCCCTTGCTGAGAGCATCGGGGTTTTCGTTCCCCAGCTCCGACAGCTTCATGCCGCCATGATATTTAAGCGCCCTGATGGTGGCGACAATTACTACAGCATTGGTTTTGAGCTTTCCGACCTGCGACTTGATGTTGAAGAATTTCTCAGCGCCCAGTTCGCTTGCAAAACCGGCTTCGGTGACCACATAATCACTCATGGATAGGCCCATGCGGGTTGCCAGTATTGAATTGGTGCCCTGCGCTATGTTGGCAAAGGGTCCGCCGTGGATGATGGCCGGTGTTCCCTCCAGCGTCTGTACCAGATTGGGCTTGAGAGCATCCTTGAGCAGTGCCGCCATGGCACCCTGGGCTTTGAGGTCACGGGCATATATCGCCTTACCCTCGTAGGTGTATCCGATGAAGATGTTGCCAAGACGCTGCTTCAGGTCATCAATGCCGGTGGCCAGGCAGAGTATGGCCATCACCTCCGAAGCCGCGGTGATGTCAAAACCTGTCTCCCGGGGCACCCCCTGGGTTGTGCCACCCAGACCGACCACTATGTCCCTCAGGGAACGGTCGTTCATGTCCATCACCCTCTTCCATGCTATGGTCCTGGGATCAATGCCAAGATTACCGCTCTTCGACTGTATGTTATTGTCTACCATCGCAGAGAGCAGGTTGTGAGCCTTCTCCACCGCAGAGAGGTCCCCCGTAAAATGGAGATTGATGTCTTCCATCGGTATCACCTGTGAGTAACCGCCGCCGGCAGCACCTCCCTTGATGCCAAACACCGGGCCGAGAGAGGGTTCGCGCAGAACCACGGTAGCCTTCTTACCCATCTGGTTAAGACCCTGGGCCAGACCTATGGATGTGGTTGTCTTACCTTCACCGGCAGGTGTCGGGGTGATGGCGGTAACCAAAATGAGTTTGGCGCGGGAAATTCTCTTTTCATCTATCAGTGTCAGCGGCAGCTTCGCCTTGTATTTTCCGTACAGTTCAAGGTCGTCAGCAGTGAGACCCAGCTTTTCTGCTACCTCTGCTATGGGCTTTATTTTGGCACTCTGTGCAATCTCGATGTCAGTTTTCATTCGTTTATTTGATATTTATTTTATTGGTCGAATGGAGCTTGCATGAATTCTTTTTATAATCAAACCCAGTTGCGGGTTACTGCTCATGTAAGTTTCATTGATGCTTTTTATTTACTCAAATATATATTTATTCACTCAGAGAGAACAAATAAACATTGTGAAAGTTTAGTTCAACAACAATCCTGTTACAAAATTTCCCTGTAGTCGGGCGGAGCTGCCATCCTCAATCTCCACTGCCTGGGATATCCGTTGTTGACCCTGCTGCCCAGGTTATTGACAAACCCCAGGGCGACACCGCGGTATCGGACCAGCACCCTTCCTTCCGGCATTCTCTCCGGCCGCATCGGTTCCAGTCTCAGATAAGCCAGAGCCTCATCGCGGGAGAGGTCATGTTCAGCAAAAGTACCCGGAATGCGCCTCACTGACATTGCCAGGTCATGGGCGGGAATCAGAATACTGTTTTTGATATCGCCTATCATCGTCCCGTACTTGATGACGTTCAGTGATCCGCTGAGCTGTGACATGAGTCCGGCATCCGCCGCCAGGGCGATGATCCTGCCATCACTGACTGTCAGCCTCTCCCGCCCGAAAGAGGCCAGTGACTCCGCTACCTCATAAGCTTTAGCAGAGGGTTGCATACCGGCACGGCTATCCCGACTCATATTGCTACCCGAAAAGCGGCTGCCGGTTTTGCGGTTCTCACGACTTCCCTGAATCCGGTCCTCCCGGCCACCGGGGTTGAGGCTCCCGGTGTTGCGACTCCCGAAGCTGTGGTCCCCGGAACCGGAGATCTCGTTATTGGGGGTCTCGCGCTTGCGCAGTGCGGCAATGAAGAAACCCTCGCCCCTGACCCGGCCGGGGTGAAAGCCGTAACCGGTCACACCCCTGTACCTGATCTCCGTGATCCCATCCATACCCTTGATGTCAGCAGCTATCGGCTCCGCGCCGGTGTTTTCACCCAGCCACGATACGTTGTGTTCATTCTCTGCGGGGTTGAAGGTGCACGTGGAGTATATGAAGATACCTCCCGGTCTGAGCGCCTGCCATGCTTCCATGACTATCCTGCGCTGCCTCTCACTGCATAGAATGGCGTTCGACGGAGACCACTCCTGCACCGCAACGGGGGAACGGAACATCCCCTCACCGGAACACGGGGCGTCAGCAACAATGACATCGAAGAAATCCTTAAGAACTGCAAAACGGGAAGGATCGCTCTGCGTCACAACAGTATTGCCCATGCCCCACTTTGTTATGTTTTCTGCAAGTACGGCGGCCCTTGAACCGATTACCTCGTTGGCCACCAGCACTCCGTCGTCACCGATAAGCGACGACAGGTGTGTGCTCTTGCCTCCCGGAGCACCGCAGAGATCAAGGACGCGGAGGCCACTGTCGCCTGCCGTAAGCTGCCTGAAGAGCTCGCCGGTGAACATGCCCGACGATTCCTGCGGGTAGTATACGCCGGCATGAAATAGCGGATCAGGAGCAAAGAGAGGCTTGCCGGGCAGATAATAGCCGTCCGGCTCCCACGGTACCCTCTCGTAGCCGGTGACAGGACAATGCCACTTGCGCGGATTGACACGCACCGACTGCTCTGCCGGCCGCTGTAACGCAGAGGTGAGCCCTTCCGAATCAATGTAGGGCTGGCCGGTTATCCGCTCCAGAAATTTCTCAGGCAACATCTTCCGTAACTCTTCCGGCAAAGATAACCATTGAGAACAGACCCCATAATAAAACCGTCCCGAACGAGTCGGGACGGTTAATAATAACCCCTAAAACCTAAAAATGTCTTATAATGTAACTTGAACGTATGAACAAACATTAAAAGACCGAGTGTAAGAATTACACTAAATAGGCAGGGCAAATATATGTTCCATAAAATGGCACCCGGATGACTTATCTCATGATCCGGACGATTTAACAATTTTTAGGATACTGTTTCTGAGATCAGCTCACGTCCTGAGTCTCTGAGCAGTCCGACCGACCATTTGATGATTACG
The DNA here is from genome assembly GCA_011620595.1 of Bacteroidales bacterium. Classification (GTDB taxonomy): domain Bacteria; phylum Bacteroidota; class Bacteroidia; order Bacteroidales; family VadinHA17; genus SR-FBR-E99. The sequence continues at coordinate 18,135 of WOYX01000031.1, forward strand.
GCAGAGCTGATGAGGGCAGCTATTGCATCAACATAAGGAAGACCCCAGATCATGGCTGTCACCAGGCCAAGGATGGCAGCCACGCTTGTAACGGCATCCGCAAGCACATGGATGTATGCCGCCCGTATATTGTTGTCCCTCTCCTCATTGTCGTGATGGAGAAGAAAGGCACTCAACACGTTAACGCCAAGACCGATGACAGCTATCATTATGGCTTCCCTGTATTCAATGACGCGTGGGTTGACGAACCGGCCAATAGCCCCGGCAATGATCATGCCTGCAAAAATCAACAGTATGAGTCCGCTGGTATATCCGGCCAGGGTGAGGATCTTATTCTTGTTGCCGGTAAAGGAGGGTTTTGCCGACAGCCTCTGCACCAGCACATAGGCAGTCCAGCTTAGGCCTATGGCCAGCACATGGGACCCCATGTGAATACCGTCGGCCAGCAGCGCCATGGATCCGGTAAGCCATCCTGCTATGATCTCCACCACCATGGTAGCCGCCGTGAGCAATACCACCCACCCGGTTCTTTTCCGGTTTCTTTCAATTGCTGTCACATTCAATTAACGGCAAAACCCTCTTATTGTTTACTCATCAGACCTGATTTCCCTCCATGTCAGCATGAAAAACATGGAGTCCTCAATTTATTTATTCGTTTGTCTTGATTCCACTGCTTTTCATTCTGAGACACCCGTAGTTCTCAACTTATTTATTCCTTAATTCTTACCTCCCTGCCAGTCAGCCTCAGGCGAGCCGTCGCCACACCGGTGAACTGAGGGTCTGACGAACCGGAGAAGCCGGGCTGTTTGCCTCCCACGGCAACGGTGAACCATCCGGGTTCAATAACTCTCTCCTCCTTATCATCGATTATCGAGAACTGCTCTGCCCATATGACGAACTCAACCACGCGGCTCTTGCCGGGTTCCAGGCGGATCCGCCGGAACCCGGCAAGCTGGCGGACAGGACGCGGTGTGGAGGCCTTCTCATCAGACAGGTAGAGTTGCACAACCTCATCGCCCGCCATGGTTCCGGTATTGGTGACGGTGACCTTCACTCTCACGTCACTGCCTGCCACAGACTTCTCCGGCATCTCAAAACCAGAGTACCCAAAGGTGGTATAGCTCAGCCCGTAACCAAAAGGGTATAAAGGCTCGCCGGTGAAGTACCTGTACGTGCGATTGGTCATATCATACTCATCAAACGGCGGCAGCTGGTCAACGGATCTGTAGTATGTCACCGGCAGGCGCCCTGCCGGATTATAGTCGCCGAATATCACGTCGGCTACCGCACTGCCTCCCTCAACGCCGGGGTATCCGGCCAGCAGCACCGCTGCAGCCTTCTCCTCAGCCTGTAGCGAGGCTACCGGGCCTCCGTTCATCAGGATTACCACAACCGGCTTGCCTGTGGCCAGCACAGCCTCCAGCAGCTCTTCCTGGATTACCGGCAGGGCGAGAGAGGTGCGGTCGCCCCCATCAAAACCCTCGAGCTTCACCCTCATCTCCTCACCCTCGAGGCGGGGGGAGAGTCCCAGGACCATTATGACGGCATCAGCCTCCGAGGCTGCCTTCACTGCCTCGCCAACCATGTCACCGCGGGGCATGCACCAGAGCAGCTCCATATCGGCATCACCGATGTGGTTGCGGTAGAAGAGCTCTACCCGGTACTTCTCCCCTGCTCTGAACTCCACAGGCACACCCCTTACAGCAGCATGATGGTCATGAAAATAAGATAGCAGCGTGTCGCCGTCAAGAAGAATATCATAACCTGATGAGCCCCAGGTGCCAAGATAGTAAGTGCCGGTTACCGGCGGCACCAGGTCCGCCACCCAGTGTATGCCGAAATCGTTCACCGGCATGAGCGGGTGAGGAGAATCATTGTCCCAGTAAAAGTCTATCATATCGTCTGTGCGTCTGAATAGCGGCTCTCCCTCCATTGTACGGCTGGTATAGTAGGCCCCCTCAACTCCCTGGCGCCCGTCAGGAGTGCGGAAGTAACGTGAAGGCACCGGCGTGAGGTTATGTATTCCCGGTGCCAGGTCGCTCCCCTCTGCGTATATTATCTCAGCCTCAGGCCGTAGTTTGGCCTTAATGCCTTCAAGAACACTCACCGGGTTCTTCGGTATCCCGTTATAGTTACCTACAAGCACCTCATGGCTGGCGGCGTTGGGACCGATGACAGCCACCCTCTTTATGTCACGGCTCAGAGGCAGCGTGTTGTTGCTGTTCTTCAGCAGCACAACCGACTCCTGTGCCGCTCTTCTCGCAAGCGACCGGTTGTAATCGGAGCAGTTGGCCTGGTAAGGTATCTGAGCATACTCCACAAGGGTGTCGGGGTCAAACATGCCCAGACGGAACCGTGCCGTCATCAACCTTTTTACTGCCCTGTCAATATCCTCCTCAGAGGCCAGTCCCCTCCTCACTGCTTCGGTCAGATGCCTGTAATCGACCCCGCACTCCAGGTCAGTGCCGGCTTTCAGTGCCAGGGCCGCCGCCTCTGCCGGTCCTGCCGCATAGCCCTGGAAGTTATAGAAATCGGATACAGCCCAGCAGTCGGAGACGATGTAACCCTCAAACCCCCACTCGTTCCTTAAAATGCCATATAGCTCCTCGCTGGCGCACGCCGGGTGTCCGCGAAACTGGTTGTAGGCTCCCATTATGGAGTATACGCCGCCCTCCTTAACGAGTGTGCGGAAGGCAGGCAGATAGGTCTCACGCAGATCGCGCTCGCTGATCACCGCATTGAACTCATGCCTGATAGGCTCGGGACCGGAGTGCACGGCATAGTGCTTGGCCGTGGCGATGGTCTTGAAATATCTCGGATCGGCGCCCTGCATCCCCTGCACAAAGCGCAGTCCCATGCGGCCGGTGAGGTACGGGTCCTCGCCGTATGTCTCCTGTCCCCTGCCCCAGCGCGGATCGCGAAAGATATTGATGTTGGGCGACCAGAATGTCAGCCCGTGATAGATTGAGCGGTCGCCCCTGCGGACGAACTCATGGTGTTTGGCCCTGGCTTCATCGGAGATGGCGTTGGCAACGTCGAGCATCAGCTCCTCATCCCAGCTGTTGGCAATGGTGATCGACTGAGGAAAAACGGTGGCATAACCGGCACGGGCGACGCCGTGCAGAGCCTCGTTCCACCAGTTGTATTCCGGAACACCCAGCCGGGGAATGGCCGGGGCGGTGTATAACAGCTGCGCCGCCTTTTCTTCAAGCGTCATACGGCTGACAAGATCATTAACACGCTCCTCAAACGAAAGGTCAGTGTTCAGATATGCAGGTCGCTGAGCTGAAAGACTCAGCACCATCGCAACAGATGCAATAATAATTAATGAGAGTTTTTTCATCGGATATTGAATATAATTTCCCCGGAATTAAAGGTAGAGTTGATTATTATTCTGCGGTGAGGGGGCGACCTTTAGGCGCCCTGTTCGCCTATCACCCCGGGCGTTACCATGTAAGGCCTGAACTGATAGGTTTCCTGTCATATGGTTTCGAGATTTGATCCGTTGACATTATTTCGAAACTGCCCTGCTGGCGTATATCCACCGATGAGCTTCCAACCATCACATTGAACCAGCCCGGCTCGACGGTCCAGTTCATGTTTCTGTCAAGCATCTGTAGCTCTTCGGGTGTCAGAGTGAAATTAACTGTCCTTGTTTCTCCCGGGGCAAGGCTGATACGCTCAAATCCCCGCAGTTCCTTTTCAAACCTGATTACCGAACTTACTTCATCGCGAATGTAGAGCTGCACAACTTCATCACCTGCCAGACCTCCCGTATTCTTCACATCCACAGCTACTTCAATGTTACCTCCTGCCATCTGCTTTTCGGGAAAAATTTTAAGATTCGAATATTCGAAAGTCGTGAAGCTCAATCCAAATCCAAACGGATAGAGTACACCGTTGACTGTGGTCCTTGCATCTGCCTGGGCAGCGGGTTTAAAGGGAAAGCACATCGGGATCTGGCCGACCGATCTGGGGAAAGTGACAGGAAGTTTTCCTCCGGGATTATAGTCGCCAAATACTATATCAGCTATGGCCTCGCTTCCGTATTTTCCCGGAAACCATGCTTCGATAATGGCTTGACAATTCCTGTCTGCCCAATTAATTGTTATGGCTCTCCCGTTCATCAGCACCAGAACGACAGGCTTGCCGGTTCCGGAAATTTTTTCAAGCAGCAGTTCCTGGAACCCGGCAAGATCAAGATCAGTTCGTGAATTTGACTCTCCGACTATATCATTGTCTTCCCCGAGAACGAGGATGACAACATCCGATTTAAGGGCTTTCTCCACTGCGTCATTTATTCCTGCCATCTCTTCTTCTGTGGGTTCGGCGGGCAGTATCTCACTCTCGGGCCAGCTGACATCAACAATATCACATCCTTTTGAATACATGATATTTACATTCGACCCAAGCTTGTCTCTGAAAGCCTCAAGAACAGATTTGTACTCAATTTTCTTCGGTCCGTATCTTGAAAGTGAAAGATCTTTAACATCGGCATTCGGTCCGGCAATCAGAATATTCTTTATCTCATCCCTCTTAAGCGGAAGAAAATGATCATTATTCCTCAGCAGAACAATTGATTCGTAAGACGCCTGTCGTGATATCTTTTCATTTTCAGGATCAGCAAACAACCTGTCAGCCTCATCAGGATTTTCAAGATAGGGTTTATCAAAAAGACCGAGCCAGAATTTTACCCATAGAACATCTCTCACCCTGCTATCAATAAGCTCCATTGACACAGAGCCTTCGCTTATAAGCTCGCGTAAAGGCATCAGGTATGATTCAGGAGTTCTGAAGGTTGTTCTTACGTTTAAGCCGGCTTCAAGTGCCTGTTTTACCGCATCTTTATAATCGGGTGCAACCCGGTGCTTGTACCACATGTATTCAAGGGCTTCGCTGTCTGACACAACATAGCCTTTGAAGCCGAACTGTTGCCTGAGAAGGGTGGTGAGAAACCAGTAAGAGCCGGTGACAGGGACCCCGTCATAATCATTGTAAGAACTCATTGTACCGTGCGCATGGCCTTTTGTAAAGGCCACCCTGAAAGGCTCGATCAGGAGGGTCATCATTTCATGGGGTGCTATCTGAGGGTCTGTTCTTGTTGACCCGTCCCTTCCTCCTATCGGGATAGAGTATGCCGCAAAGTGTTTTGGCGTTGAAATCACCTTATGATCTTTCTGTATCCCCATGATTTGCTGCAATCCCATCTGAGAAACCAGGTAAGGATCTTCGCCATAAGACTCTACCGCGCGTCCCCAGCGCGGATCGCGTGCCACATCCAGAATGGGCGAGTAAATATTGGTGAAGCCCACTGCCTTACTTTGTCCTGATGTGATCTCACCAATTTTTCGCACCAGTGATTTATTCCAGGTCGACCCTACCCCGATCTGGGCCGGGAAGAGGGTTGCACCGGTGAAACATGCGCCATAGATGCCTTCGTTTGTAAAGTCAACAGGAATGCCGAGCCTTGTCTCTTCGATAAACCACTTTTGTATTTCGTTAATTGCCTTTGCATGAACCGAGGGAGGCCAGGACAGAAGGTCTGACCTGTAACCATTTAACTGTTCATCTATGTTGGCTATGCCATCTTTCCATACCCTGTTTTTCCATCCCGGCGTCGGCAGCGAATCAGTCAGCACCTTTTTATAACCGTAAAGGGTAGCAAGCTGGCAGGTCTTTTCATCCACTGTCATCTGTTTCAGCAGGTCTTCAACCCGCACATCAATATCAAGTGCCGGATCTTCATAGGGATCCATCATGCCGTTCTTATTGAAATCAATCCATCCCTTTTTATATATCCCGCTCCCTGCGTAGGGATTGTACTTTGTCCTTCCCTGTGAATAACCTGACTGCATTGCAACCGTCAATAATGCTGAAAGCAGAAAGAAAGCCCAGGCTGACGATTTGATTATGTCCTTGCTGTTAAAAACTTTGAATAATTGCATTTTGAAATAACTGTTTACACAGGTGTCAAGTTAATCAAAAATCCGGAACCGGCGAAAAGCATGAGCTGCCTTCTCATTTATTGCATCTCAACATTTTTAACTTTAGTGAGGATTTTTATTTCAAAATAGTGTATATTAGACACTTTATTAAGGCATTTAAATATAACCAGTTGGATCATGAGAATTCCAGTCCTGTAACCATTAAAAAAAACATGGCATGAAAAAGGTTATTTGTTCAATTTCAGCAGCATTACTGTTTCTGGCCATCTGGTCGCCTTCAGATCTTGTTGCCCGGCAGCGTGGCAACAGGCGTGATCCGGGTTCACCTACCCTCGGAATTGAAAAAGGCACCGCAGAGTATAAAACTCCCTTGTTTCAGCTGGTTCTGCTGAACTCAACACAGACAGTGGCATCATTAAAAACAAATGATGACAGTCCATTTGATTTCACCCCCGGCGACAGGCTGAAGGAGCGTGACAAAAACGGCTTTTACCACCTGGGTGACATCACCCTGGGCCTGCGCAGCGGCAATGATACAAGGTGGACATATTATTCAACCTCAAAAGCAAGGGTTGATATTGAGCCCCTCAAATCGGATGACCCGGATGTACTTTCTGCCGCTGACCTTGCAAAGACGCTGCCGGCAGAGATACCGACAAGGATAATAAGGTACTGGGAGAAGGATGGCGACTATCTGGTAATGCGCTTTGAGATCACCAACAAATCGGCACAGCCCGTGGAGATAGGTGCGCTCGGGATACCCATGGTTTTCAACAATAACTTTAACGGCAAATCACTTGAACGGGCCCATGCTGAAAACGTATTCTTTGATCCTTACATAGGGTCAGATGCCGGATATCTGCAGGTTATCCGTCTTGACGGAAAGGGAAAGGTGCTGGTTGTGGTGCCCTTCGGTAAGACTCCTTTTGAAGCTTACCGGCCTTTACTTGATGATCCTCTTCCGAGCGGGTACACCTTTGAAGGATTGCATGAATGGATGGTCCACAGCAAGTCTTATGCGGAGACAGCCTGGAAAGGTGTTGAACAGTGGAATGAGCCGACATCTGAAATCCTCGAACCGGGAGAATCAAGAAGCTACGGCGTTAAGTTCCTTATTGCTGGCTCTGTCAGGGAGATAGAAGATGCCCTGGAGCAGGCTGACAGGCCTGTGGCTGTTGGTATCCCGGGTTACGTGATTCCCATGGATGTCAATGCAAAGCTCTTCCTTAAATATGATAAGGCTGTCAGGACTTTAAATGTTGAGCCTGCTGGCGCTTTTGAGATCCATGATGCCGGCACCAATGACCACGGCTGGAAGGTCTATGATCTGAAAGGCAGTATCTGGGGAAGGGCCAGGCTGACAGTTGAATATGAGGACGGCCTCAGCCAGACCATCAGCTATAAGATCATCTCACCGGAGAAAGAGGTTATTGCCTCATACGGAAAATTCCTGACCAACGAGCAGTGGTTTGATGACAAAAATGATCCTTTTGGCAGGGCGCCATCTGTAATCACCTACGACTACGAGAAAAAGGAGCAGGTGAAACAGGACAGGCGTGTGTGGATAGCCGGGCTGAGCGATGAGGGTGGCGCCGGAAGCTGGCTGGGGGCTATGATGAAACAGGTTGTAATGCCAGACCTTGCAGAGGTGGCAAAGCTTGAAGACTTTGTGAACCAGACCCTCTGGGGCGGTATTCAGTACAGCGAGGGAGATAAAAAATACGGCGTAAGGAAAAGCCTGTTCTTTTATATGCCTGACTCAATGCCTGCCGGGACCTATGACCCGAATATACGGTATGCCCCGAACGGCAACTTTCCTTCATGGAACACCAAAGAGACAAACTCCGTCGGTCGGTCATACAACTATCCGCATGTAGCCGCCGCTCACTGGGTTATGTACAGACTGGCACGCAATTACAAGGGGCTGGTCACACAGCAGGAGTGGCAGTGGTACCTCGAAAACGCCTTTCATACTACCATGGCCATGATAAAGCAGGCGCCTTATTATGCGCAGTTCGGGCAGATGGAAGGCTCCATTTTTATTCTCATTTTAAATGATCTTAAGGCGGAAGGATTAACAACTATGGCTTCTGAAATGGAAGCGGCCATGAAAGCCCGTGTCGACCACTGGATGCTACTGAAATACCCTTTCGGCAGTGAGATGCCCTGGGATTCAACCGGGCAGGAAGAGGTCTACATGTGCGCAAAATATTTCGGCCTTGATGACAAAGCGATTGTCACCCTGAATGCAATACTGGCATACATGCCGACTGTGCCTCACTGGGGTTACAACGGCAATGCCCGCCGTTTCTGGGACTTCCTGTTTGCTGGTAAGCTGTCGCGCTTTGAACGTATGATACACCATTACGGCTCGGCTCTGAATGCCATCCCCGTACTGAATCAGTACCGCGAATACCCGTCCGACTTCTACCTTTTACGCGTTGGTTACGGAGGAGTAATGGGTGCCATCTCAAATATCACGCAGGATGGTTTTGCACCTACCGCTTTCCATTCCTTCCCCTCCACACTCAGAAATGACGGCATCTCGGGTGATTACGGTACCGGATTCCTTGGTTATGCAATGAATACTGCAACCTACCTGATCCATAATGACGAGCTGGGCTGGCTCTCATTCGGCGGTAACTGCACAGAGAAGGGTAAATGGGTAAAGACAGATCTCACTACCGCAGCCCGGTCAAGAGTTTACATAGCACCGGTGGGGTTGTGGCTGACACTTGATGCCGGGCGTTTCAAAAGTGTTTCTTATAACACTGCAACGGGAGCAGTGAAAATTGAGTTTGAGGCTGCTGACGCTATAACCCCGGAGGCTTACATGCATGTTGCAACAACAGGAAAAGAAAAGACGGCAAGAAAATATAATACCGGCCCGCTGTCAGCCAATAGCCGAGGGCAGTACGTAATTCCGCTGAAAGAAAAGGAAACAACTCTAACCCTGAAACAACTATAACCCCGGAACAACAATAACCTGAAACAACTATAACCCTGAAACAACTATAACCCTGAGATAACTATAACCCCGGAACAGCAATAACCCCGGAACAACTCAAATTGCAGATTGTCAGCCCAAATTGAGGTACATGATGTCAATTACCTTATTTGATCCAAAGAACTGGCATTAATCAGGTTCAGACAGAAAGCGCCCCGGCACTGTTGCCGGGGCGCTTTATTTTCATGATTGTAAGGTGAGAGTTATCTTACACTGAACCTGAATGTGGTGCTTGACAGGAACGGTTCGTTAGGTGTCAGCACAACCGACGGGAACGTTGGCTGGTTGGGGCTGTCAGGGAAATGCTGCGTCTCGAGGCAGAAGCCGGAACGGTAGTTGTAAACCTTACCTCCGCGACCGGTCTGGGTGCCGTCAAGGAAGTTGCCGGTATAAAACTGTACGCCCGGCTGGTCGGTGATGACCTGCAGAACCCTGCCTGTGGAAGGATCATAGACTTCGGCATCAATGGTCTCAACGTTGTCAAGCACATAGTTGTGGTCATAACCGCCACCAAGTATCAGCTGATCATATTCCTCACCGATCCTCTCTCCTATCAGGTGAGGGGTGCGGAAGTCAAACGGGGTGCCCTCCACAGGTCTGATCTCACCGGTGGGTATAAGCGTTGAATCAACCGGGGTGAAGGCCGATGCCCTGATCATTGCCTCATGATCAAGAATGTCACCCACACCTGCACCGTGAAGGTTGAAATATGCATGGTTGGTGATGTTGACAACGGTTTTTTTGTCGGTAGTCACCTTGTAATCCATTATGATTTCGTTGTCATCGGTCCAGGTGTAAACGACTTCGGCAACCACATTTCCCGGATAGCCCTCTTCCATGTCAGGCTTGTGATAGGTGAACTTAACAGCCGGGAAGTCGGTTCCCTTGAGCACCTCTGCATCCCATGCCCGGCTGTGCCAGCCTGTGGAGCCTCCGTGAAGCGAGTTGGGTTCATTGTTGATTGCAAGGGTATAGTCAACGCCGTCAAGCATGAATTTGCCTTTTGCGATACGGTTGGCATACTGCCCCACAACCTTGCCGAAGTAGGGGTCACCCTTGGTGTAGCCTTCAAAAGTATCATATCCGAAGGTGATATTCTCCCTCTTTCCGTTCCTGTCGGGCACGCTGATCTCAACAATCGCGGCTCCGTAATTTGTCAGCCTGATGAGATCACCGTTTTTGTTTGTAAGCGTGTAAAGGAAGATATCCTTCCCCTCAAATGAGCCGAAGCTTTCTGTTGTCACCATCTCTTTTGCCTTGTTGTTACCGCACGAGCCAATGACAAGCATAGCTGCTGCAACTGCGGATAGTAAAAAAATCTGTTCTCTTTTCATTTTATCTGTTCATATAACTGTTCCCAAATATACACTTTCCGCTTTTCGGTCTGAAACCACTCCGGTAATTTTATTCAACAGCGAGGATGATTATTGAGGCAGGCGGCACCCTTAAGCTCACAATGTTCTTCCTGACCTTTGCTTCATTGAATGCTTTCGGTTTTACCTCCTCCGGCTTTTCGAAGGTGTTGTGAGCCGTCAGGTCAGGTGCAGCGGCAGCATTGTGGCATCATGATGCACCACGTCTCCACTGTTTATGTTTTGCCGGCCGACCGGCAAGTCCGTTCCGGATGTACCAGTTACCGGACCTGTCACTCTTCAGATTTACCCTGCTGAGCGGCTATCCGGTTCTGAATGTGCCAGCGGAGGGGCATGTCCGGTTCCGGATGTACCAGTTACCGGGCTTGCCACTCTTCAGATTTACCCAGCTGCCGGGCTTGCCATGAAACATATTAACTATCTCAGGGTGTTATAGTTATATTAAATTCAAAGAGGGCTGTATATTTTTTGCCGGTCTCCGGTGAATAGACCAGGGCCTGCTTTACCCTGTAGGTTTCGCCCGGTTTACACCTGCCGGGATACTGACCCAGGGAGAAGACAAAACTGGTTTCGTTGAACTCGGAGAAGATCCTGTTCTCGCCGGTGGTGCCTGACACAAAGGCGCAAACGTCTCCCGCAGCATTGAACCAGTGTCCGTAACCGTTGGCTGTAGACGACGAAGCCATGGTGCCATTGCTGTTGACGCCGTGGAATTTGATCTTTTTTTCTGATGATGGCTGACCAATATTGAATGTTATCTCCGGCGCTGTCATGACAAACGCGTAACAGAGTTTCACCACGTCAATGGACACACTGGTTCCGGTGTAGCCCGTAGCATCAGCCCTGAATGAGACATTATAAACGAACGAGGTGTCATGCGGCTGGTCGGCTTCGGTAAAATCAAGGAGACCGTAGATGCCCGCTCCCGTAAACTTAACCTTATAAGGCCACTGCTCGTCGTTCGACTCATCCTCATCCCAGGCATGCTGCCAGTAGGTTTTGGGAGCGCCGCTGACGACAAACCACAGGTCGCTGCAATTCGCCGGACAGGTGAATGAAGCTGTCCCCGATGATGCCGAGAACATGTTGCTGTAAACCCGGGCTCCGTTGCTGAGCAGCGCCACGTAACCATAGCGCCAGCCTGCTGCCGCCGGGTTGATTGACCGGTATCCCGGCGCCCCGGCAATACCCTCGAAGGTGGCGATGACCTCGGTTCCGGTATCAGGTACATTGAGCCTGATCACGTTGTAACCGTGGTTTTCAATGCAGTCTTCCGCTGCTATCTGTCCGAAGCCGTCAGCAGCCTTGTTCAGGCTGCAGCTGTGTGCTCCGATGTGGCTGCTGCCGGGGTTACGCAGTGCATCAAGATCCCAGGTAACCATCCGCCGGGCATAATCAAACTGCTCATCATTGTACTGCTCCAGGGTTATCCCGGTGATACGCATGTAGGCCTGCGCCGGGTCTTCCTGGCCATCGGCTCCCGACTCCTTCCAGAGCCTGCCGATGAAGTCAATGCCATGCCTGTCGGCCCAGTAGTAATTGATGAAATAGTTGGCATAACGCTGCCACTCATGGAAAGTGGAACGGTGGCAGTTTTCAATGTAAACATTGAAGTTGTATGAGTTGAAGGCTTCATCAGGGTAGCTCTGGTACGCCTGCCATTGGGCACACTGCTCCCAGTAGCCGTTGCCGCCGCTGCCGCCGAAACCATAGCGCCAGCCTGAGTTGCCTCCGTAATCGCAGTATACCTGGTACTGGAAACTGTGGCCTATCTCATGGGCTATGGTCGACCCCACCGGCTGACACGTAGAAGGACTGACCCAGAGGGCGCCGATTGTGTTGTCATAACCTGCTCCCGTGGCCAGCCAGTCAGTCTGGTAAAGAAGAAAGATCATCATCTTGTAACGGTCAGTCTTCGAGCTGCCGGGATTAACAAACTTAAGGGTATTGACATTCATACTCCAGAACTGTTCCGCCCTGGCCAGGAGATCATCAATGTCTGCCCTGTAGGCCTGGTTTGGGTATGTCGAAGGAGTCACAAACCCGTACTCGTCATATTGCTTGCCCCAGAAGACGATAAAATGCTCCGACTGTCTGCTGCGTCCGAAGTACCATGTACTTGCGCTGTTAAAAAGATCCATGTCCCTCATCTCCCGGGAGATATATATCTTGCTGACGTCGATGGAGGATGGGTCAAACCCGGCCTGCTGGGTTATTGTGATAGTGCCCCTGGCAGCACCGGAGACGACTGTCACAACAGCCTTGCGTGCCGTGGAGCCGGGGTTCTCCTCAAAGGTGAATTTTACCGTCACAGGAACGCCGGGTACACCGGCCAGAATGGATGCGTCAACCCATAACTGGTCTATTGATATTATGCTCCACTTCATGTCAGATGTTATCCGGACTGCAATCTCCCCTCCTGAGGCTTGCACAATGATCTCCGTGGAAGAAATGATAAGGCTCGCCTCCGCATCAGGTTTCTCACTGCATGACACAAAGGAAAACGCTGCCAAAAGAAAAACCGACAGAAACAGCCTTTCTGTTGCCAATAAATTTAAGATTCCGCCACCTGCCAACTTCACAATATTCATAACAATCTCTATATCCGACACATGCCTGGTATCACATCCTGACTTTTCATAAACCCGCGGGGTACGCGGCCGGGCTCTTGGCCCGGCCGTCACCCCGTTCAACTAGGCACCTGCCTGAAATCTCCCGGTATTCCTCCGGTGTTTCAGCCGTACCTTCACTTCATGGCTGTCGGATGTGACAGGCAGCAGATACAGTTTCGTGTCGTTATTCTCTTCTGACATCCTCACCCTTTTGCCGTCAACCCTTATCTTCACCCTGGCGTCAGCGGTAAGCCTGAGAGCCGACTGATGAGCGTCTCCCGAGCGATTCTCAAGGATGAGGCTGACTCTCCTGAGCGATTTGCTGACAGTTATCTCCTTTCCGGCGGCGAAGCCGTCACGTTCCATCTCAATGGTTAACCTTGGGCCGGCGGTGACGGCTGAGAAGCGTGCCCTGACGCCGTCACGCGGTTCAACCAGGAACGATTTTCCTTCCTTCTTCACTGTGCCGCCGTAGGCAAACCATCCAAAGAGCGGGTCATCAGTCAGCACCGTGCAGGCTGTCCTGAAGACAGCCCCGTTGCCGAGGTCAGCCTCGCCGTCATAGAACCATGCCCCGCGGTCAATATCCTTCCTGATCCATGCACGACCTCTCTTTGACTCCATGAATGCCCAGCCCATGGCCCCGTCGTTCTTCTTACCCGGGAACCAGTAACCGTAGTCCGATTCCGGTGTTCCTGTGTTCATGAGCGCATAAGGAGCCAGGTAGGAAGCATAACCAAGCTGGAGCCAGTCATAGGGTTTCTCAGCGAACCTGATGCCATAGTCGAGGATTGACCACCCTCCCATCCTGGCCATATAGCTCAGGCAGTGATTGTCAGAGCTGTATGTGAAATCGCTTCCCAGGAGGAAATACTTGGCTTCAAGCCATCCGCGCACCGCCAGGCCGGCCTGATTCTGACGATCCATGAACTCCCTGGCATCAGCCTTGCTGACGGAGGGATGGGAATACCATACGTTCCTGTTCTTGTCGAACCAGAGATTGCTGTCAGGCTGCATCTCATTGAGAGTGCCGTACTTCGCAAAGGCATAGGATGACTCAAAGGCGGTGCGGTCAATGGCGTATTCCGACCTGAAGGGATATTTGTCATCATAGACGAAATACTTTACCTTCTTCTCATACTCTGCCCGAAGCCATGCGGCTTCTTCCTTCCTCCCTTCCCGTTCGAGGTCGGCTATCAGGTTCTCTATCACGAGCTCATTGTAGCACCCCCACTTGTACGTCTCATACCATGGCAGTATTTCGTAGGGATATATGAAATAAGCCCTGGCGGTCTGCCATGCACGCTCGAGATAGCCTGCAGCATCGAGGTAATGGACCTTGTCAGGATACATTTCAGCTACCTGGTACATATGATAGTAGAGCATGATGATATGGGGATAGTCATATGACCTCCATATCTTCATCTTATCGAGGTTGGTGGTGCTTATCTTTGCTCTCTCCGCCGGATCTCGCGCCACCTTCCAGTTGGGTACGCCATAGATACCGTAAGGATACGGATCATCTCTGTCAGTGCGCTGAAGCCCGTTCCAGACGAAATACTTCAGGTAATACTCAACCGCATCTATCTCCTTCTGTTCAGGAAAGTATACGTTCTTGGCAGCCACATAGGGGGCCTTGCAGAGGCCCGGGTCATCGCATGCAAGAACGTATCCCCACCATCCGTCAAACCCGTCAGTATCATCAGGGCCCCTTAGAACGCCGTTTTTCATGTCATAGGCCGAGAACAATCCATTATACCATTTGGTGGTATCACGGTGCTGTGTGCTGTTTACAATGAAAGAACTCCTCTTCTTTACAAGGGTCTCCAGAGGCTCTGTGGCAAAGAATTCAAGATATGTCTTCTCTCCCTTACCATAGTTTACGGTCAGCATATTTTCTCCGAGCTTTCGGAAGCTAACCTCATAGATATGATGACCGGGAGCCTTCTCGCCCAGGTAGCTTAATTCAGTCTGGTCCGGGTACTCCGGCACTATAGAATCAATAACGTTCCTGGTGTGGAGAGAGAACTGAGCCTTCAGGTCAGTGGGCAGGGTCATCCCCGGCACCACCCTTATGTCAAACAACCCGTTGTCATAAAGCATCTGACGCATCATATCCCAGCTGTCAGCCCAGGCTATTCTGAAGCGGTATTTCAGGGTATTGCGCCCTGTGCTCCCTCCGATGATGACGGAGGTATTGGGCTGTCTCCAGGTACCGCTCTCCACACTGGCAGCTGCCACAGCGGAGTGCATGTAGACCTTGTATCCTCCCCTTCCGCCGTCAAAATACTCCAGTCCCGTTCCTTCGCCTGCAAGTATCATGAGGTAAGGCGGCTCTCCCGAAGGCCTGGTAAAATAGAGGAAGGACCCGTTCCCGGAGATAAAATGATGTTTGGTAAAGCTCTTTTCAAAAATGGTATCCGGGTTTTCACTGCGGGCAATACTCCACGAAAGATAGAGGGCCAGGTCACCTATCTCAACCTCTACTCCATTCCTTGTGCCTATCTCCATGTCATAGTCAAGGGCATCACCGGCGAGCGAGAAGGTCTGTGTTAATGTGACGGGGTCGGCAGCATAGTCTGACTTCAGCATCACCGCTACACCGTTCGTTGTCATGACATTTGGTCTGTTCTGCGGCCTCTCAACCCACGGCCCGTCTCCTGTTCTGTAGACAAGCTTAATTCTCCCCCATGGGGCACGGCTACTCACTATATCAGCACCGTAACGGTCCTGAGGGTCGGTGACAGACACCAGTCCTTCAGGTGTGACAAGGGCTCTCATCCTTTCACCCTGCAATACCTGCTCTCCGGCAGCACCCTGACCGCTGACAGCCGCGGTTCCACCTGTCAGGAACAGCAGAGAAAGGATGAGAAGGCCCTGACTCAAGGTTCTACCCCTCAACATATTATTTGACATCCTTATTGATCCATACTATTGAAGTCGGGCGCCAGTTCCTCCTCTGGTCTCCTTCCCCTGGCGCCTCAGGGGCAGTGGCCCTGTTCAGTCTCAGGTAGTTGGGAATGGCCAGGAGGTCGCTACCGTCACTCCATTTGCCTCTGATGGTCATTATGCCTCCGAACATATTGTCACGCCACTCTGCTGTGAGAGGGGCATCGCCGACAGGCTGCTCTATATCGGGCTGGTCAGCCTTCTCAACATTGTAGATCAACGGACCGTACCTCAGGGCGATCCTGCCCCTGTCGGCCACTATTCTGTCATCTGCGGTTATCTGCTGTATCTCCAGCGGGACCACAAATGAGATCACATCACCTTTCATCCACTCCCTGGTGATGGGCACATATCCCCTGTCAGTCTCCACAGGAACGGACTCTCCGTTGACAGTAAGAGTGCTGATGGTATTCACCTCCGGTGTTTCGGTATAGAGGTCGCTCGTCTTCCTGTCGGGGACCCTGACAAATACGGTGAAACGCTTTGTTTCGGCCGGATTGACAGTGATGGAGACATCACCCTTCCAGGGATAGTCTGTTTTCTGTACCATTTCCACGCTGGTCCCTGCCACCTTACCTACGTCGATGGTGCTTCCGATGAAGAGGTTTACATATATGCCGTCATCGCTCTTCACATAGGTCCATGTGGGGATCATCAGCAGTGTCCTTGGGATGTTGCCGACACAGCAGGGGCATACATGCCATTCGTCACGCATGCGGTTTGACGAGAGCGGGTTAGTGTAGAAGAAATGCCTGCCCTCAAAATCAATCGACCCGAGCAGGGCATTGTACATGGTCTCTTCGTACAGATCGGCATACTTTGCATCATGATATGCCAGGTTCATCTTATACTGGAAGAAGATAAGCCCGCAGCTCGAACACGACTCGCAGTAGGCATTGTTACCGAGCGAATAGTCGGGGCCGAAGCCTTCGGAGGTCTCACCGCTTCCTATGCCTCCGGTAACATAGTACTTCCTGTTGACCATGTTGTCCCAGAGTGACATCACTGCACTCTGATAGTCGGTATCACCCGTCTCCGCCGCCACGTCAGCCATTGCAGAGTAACTGTAGACAGCCCTGACGGCATGGCCCACAGCCTCATACTGCTGCTGTACCGGCACATGGCTCTGGTCATATTCCGAACCGTTCTTACGGTTGTCAAGGAGGAATTTGGCAAGTTTGATATAGCTGTCGCCGCGGCCGTTGCCTTCCATATCATTGACGAAACGGCCGAAACGCACCAGCGCCTGCTCCATCTCCTGGTGCCCGTCATACCACTCCTTCTTGCCGGGACCGATGTTGTCCACCCAGCAATCTGCCAGCTTCCCGGCAGCATCATAGAGCCTCGTATCAGTTCCTCCGGTAAGGGTGTAGTGATTTATTGCTGATTCAATAAAATAGCCTGCCACATATCCCTCGTGGTTGCCCCTTGTCTGCGGCGCCCATCTCTCCTTCCACCTGGCTGTGTCACGCAGTGTATAGGCCGTCTGGAGGTAACCGTCAGGCTCCTGTGCCGCAAGAATGATCGGTATCCACTTCTCAAGCGTCTTCCTCATCTTATCCTGGGCAGCGATTATCTCTTTGTCTCCCTGCGGGTCAACCATCAGCGCTATGCACATTGATTCAACGGTCTGATGCACCCAGGCATTGGAGAAGACATAACCGAGATGCTTGCCGTGCGGCTCACCGCGAAGCGCTTTTCCTGCTTCAATGAAATTGTCAAGTCCGCCCTGGCCCATCTCCAGGTCAGTCCTTTCGATCATTGTGATGCAATGAGGTATCCAATTGACAATAAGTGCCTTGGCGCGGTCATTCCATAGTGGGTTGTCAATCTTGTACCTGCGAGTGTAAACCACGTCAAGCCTCTTCGCCTCGGGCGGATTGACAACCTTTACCTTCAGTGAAGAGGAAGATTTCATCTTTCCGGCCTGTGATGAGAGTGTGAGAGTGTATTCACCGGGCACCGTGAAAGTGGCGGTGGTGGTATCGCTCCTGGCATTCCCGAAACTGACAGCACCCGGGCCCTCGGCGGTCCAGAGGGTCTTCTTCAGCGGATCGACACTCTTGATAAGCCCCGAGAGGTAGGTCTTACCTCCCATTACCACCATGCGGTCAACACCGGCTGTGATGACCGGAGCCACCGCAGGGGCATTCTCAGGCTTGAAGACCTGCCACTCCAGGACAGGAGAGAGAAAACGCTCAACGGAGTCGACTTCAAGCATCAGCCTGGTGGTTGACACCTCATTGAAGGTGGTATTGTTGTATCGGTCATTTTCAAGACCAAGGCCGGAGGGATTTTCAACACCGACATATTCATCTCCGTTCCAGTACCTGAACCTGTAAGCCTGTGGCAGCTTAACAAGGCTGTCGTAATCATAGAAGAACACAGCAGCCTCATCAATGGTTACAGGCTGTTCCCATACATATTCATAGCGCATCACGTTCAGTGATGACTGACGCTGCGGCCTGTTGGGGTTGCTCATCCAGCGTCTCATATCACTGTTTACACTGTCAGGAATAAGTCCGTCATTGAGTTCCCTGATCTCTCTCTGGCCGCCGCGGGTGAGCTGGAATGATGTGGCCAGCACTGCGAGGTTGTCTTTTCCTGACTTCCCGGCGCCGCCAGAGACACACGAAGGGATCATCATGACTGCCAGAATGGCGGTTGCCAGTATCAGGATGATTTTGTTTTTTCTCATTTCCTTTGTTTCTAAAATATTATACAATAATAAATTAATCAGTTGTTTACGTTGAACACAAACAGGTTGATGCTTGCCGGTCCTACCGTCAGCGCTTTGCCGGCAGATACCCTGACCGGGCCTGATATCTTCACATTCTCCGGCCTGCCAGGCTCATTGGCAGCCATATCATCGGGGGCTGTCACCTGCCACTGTTCTCCTTCACCGGCGATGGTTCCGTTCAGCAGGGTGACGGGCAGTTTCACCTCATCCCAGGTGGCGTTGACTACTGACACCGTCAGCTTTTTGCCATCGCTGTCGAGGGTGGCTGCAATATCAAGAGGCCTTGTCTCCCCGCTTATTGCAACAGGTATGGTTCCGAACTGCTGTCTGTAGAGCTTGAGCACCTGTCCGGTTGCGTCTAGGACAGAACTGGTAGTGTTCGTCTTTATGCATCCGATGACGTTTACCGTCTGTGCATAGTTGGCCATGAAGATAATATCGCTCTGTCTCGAATACTCGTTCAGGCCCGCGGCTATCCCCATGGCGTCGCGCATGAAGTAGCGTGTCCCGAGCTCTCCGTAAACATGGGGTCCGTACCAGTAGTTCCATTCATCCATGCAGATGCGAATATCCTTTCCTTTCAGCTGGGGAATCTCCTGCCTGTACTGTCTGTGTGCGTCGGCTTTCTCCCTGATGGCATCAGGTATCTGCTTCACATGGGTCATCAGACCCCCGCCGTGCCAGTCCTGCCGGTAGAAGTGCTCACTGATAAGGTCCATGCTCCCGGAGCAGTTGGCCAGCACCATGCGGTCCCAGTCACCCAGCTCGCCGACAGCAATAATCTTTATGCCGGGATCAACGCTTCTCATTGCCTCTGCGAAGGTATTGTGCTTCTTCACGAAATCTTCTGTTGACATGTGACCCAGCTGCCACTCGCCGTACATCTCATTGCCTATAGACCACCATTTGACGCCCCACGGCGCGGGGTGGCCGTTGGCGGCTCTGAGTCTGCCCATGGGCGTTTCAGGAGCGCCGTTGCAGTATTCCACCTCCTCGCGTGCCTGCCTGGAGTCGCCCAGCCCGGCGTTCACAGCTATATAAGGTTCAGTGCCCAGTATCTCACAGAAGGTCATGAACTCATGTATGCCCACGTCATTGTGTTCCACTCCCTGCCATGCCGGGTTCTTGCGCGGCGGCCTCTTATCCCGGTCACCGATGCCGTCCTTCCAGTCATATCCGCTGACGAAGTTGCCTCCCGGCCAGCGGTAGACAGGTGCGTTAAGCTCCTTCAGCAGCGCAATGACGTCAGAACGGAATCCCTCAATATTATCTGAAGGCATCAGGCTTGATGTGCCCACCCATACTTTACCGTTACCCTCCGGTTCTATGGCTATGGAGGCGTTATGTGTCAGCTCGCCGGAATGAAACTGCAGCGGATAGGATGTGAAGCTGCCGGCAGGCTTTTCAATCCTGACCGTCTGAGACTGGTCTGCCCATGACAGTGTGACCTTCACCGCAGTTATTCCCGCAGTGGCTTTAAGCACTATGTGCCCGTTATAGTCGAGATCCGGCTTGAGGCCGAGACCTGACTGCTGCATGATGGCTGTGCCTGAGCCGTCAGAGCCCAGCACCGGGGTCTTGTCACCGGTAAAGGGAATGACCCTGTCAACGGAGAAGAGATCTCTTTTGCCCCTTACCTGCCATGGCGATTCCCTCTGGCCGGGGACATACCAGAACTTACGGTCTTCAAGCATCTCAGCCCAAATGCCTCCGTAGATACATCTTCCAAGGTGTTCGATGAACTGACCATATATATATTCTGACATTGGCTCCTTCCTGTCAGCCAGGTCAATAGTAACTGCAGTGCTTATTTTCCCGGTGGAGACCAGTTCAAGAGACATGTCATCAAACCATGCCCTTCCCGAAGCAGGACCGTCGATGCCCAGCAGGCATGAGAGGACAGAGGAATCATCATTGCCTGTCTTAAAGACAAACTCTATTTTCGTCCAGTCATTGGTTCCGGTAAGTCCTGTATATTCGGTGTCAAAAGCATCGAACCTGAAGCCGGCGCCCTTGCCGTTCCGGGCTTGAAGGTCTTCGGTCTTCACCCACCCGGTGAATTTATACTCAGACCACGGCTTCATCTGCACTCTGGTCATCCACCTTCCGCCGGCAGGCCTGTCGCTCTGCAGCATCAGGCTCCTTATTCCCTCATGGGCCTCATAATCATAAAAGGCTATCATCGCTCCGCCCCTGGTCTCGGCATTCCATCCGGCTACCGTTGAGCCGCTTCCCTCCTCTGCGGAGGGATTGGGAATGAGAGTGCCCTGTCTTTCGCTGCCCCTGCAGGAGGAGATGGCCAATACAGTTGCAATAAGTAGTAAGAGGTTTTTCATGATTCTGTCAAATATTTGATAATCTGGTTTTTATGAAAGTAAAAGACCGGTAAAAAGCGGTCTTTTACTCCAAACTAAAACCCTAAACCAATATACCTATCTTCTCCACTCATTTACTCCGTCCCTTATACGGTTGCGCCATACAAGCGTTGAGTTTGCATTCGTATAATAAGTAGCATCTTCATAAATCACCTTGTAATTCAGGTTAAGAGTGCTTGTGGCAGGATTCCATGTGCTTGTGCCGTTGGGCAGCACGTCGGCAATCGGTCTTTCTTCCGGTGTAATCGGGTCGCCAATACCCATCACCTGCCACTCAGAGATACCCACAGACTCAGAAGAGTTAATGAAATTGAGTCTTATGCCATCCGTGGTTATTTCATCAAAAGTGGTGACATTGAACTTGTCTGGTTCAGCTCCGTAGCCTACAGGGTTCGGAACTTCTTCCCAGGTGTCGGTTACCATATTGTGGTACTCCACATACTGATCCGTAGGGAAGAGCAGACCACCGCCGTCGCTCCACCAGAAGACGTTGGATGCCCTTATCCTGTAAGGCCTTGCGAAGGTGTACTGTATCCAGCCCCAGTCATTGGCACTGTTCCAGTTACCAAACTTGGGATAAGTGTAGTCATTGGTCGAGCTTGCCGGCACCTTACCGTCATTGACAGCAGACAGCGTCTCCCATCCTGAAACGTAGTCAGTGGTGACAGTCGGGGGATACTCCGTTGCCAGGTTCACAGGCGTCGGCGGAGGGTTGGGGAGCTTGCGCCATGATACGGTGTTGTCAGGATGGATCCTGTAGTGCATAGTATAGCCCGCCCCGTAAAGATGCAGTATACCGTTTGCAGAGAAAGAATCCACAGCAATGGTTGAGGCCGAGATAACGCTTGACATCGAGCCGCTGCTCATCTCTGCACCTGTCTCATCGTAGGTGGCAAATGTTCCGGTGTGGTTATAGTAACCCTCGGCCCTGGTGATGAACTTGATAACCACAATCTTGGTATCAAAATTACTATTGACGCTGTCAGCCGATGACTCCGTCAGACGGAAAGGAATGGCATAATGGTAACTGACGGCATCAGGATCATTCAGGAACTTTGTGGAGTCGAGGGTGATTGTAAGCCTGCCGATATACTCTCCCGAAGGAATGGTAATTGTATTCGTATTGCTGAGGCTGTAGTAGTCTGACGGCATCAGCTCATAGGGTTTGCCTGCAAGGAGCGTGGGGTCAATGGTAAAACGTACCCAACGCTCTTCACTGTTTTCAAGGACCCCGCCAAGATATACTCCGATATCAAGCTTAAGTCCCTCATCCTTGACCACTGTCCTTCCCAGCTCACCGGCGGTGCTGAGCCCGCCTGTAGCCGTTGAAAAAGCAACAGTGGTGTAAGGATAGTCAATTCTGAACTCATCGTAGCATCCTGTCAGAATGGCTGTCATTATCAGTATTGCAAATATCTTTTTCATATTTCCTTTTTTATCTTTTCCCTGGAGGGAAAAAATTCTACCATCCACTGTTTTGTTTCAAATTACTCATTATGAGCGTCTGATAATACGGCACCGGGATATACCTCATGTAGTCCTGGAAGGTATGTGTTTCCACATTCACGTAATCATAGCTGTCATAATTGATATTCCATACTCTCCACTCAATCACACCGCATGACTCGGCATGGTTGATGAAGTTTATCCGGATTCCGGTGGTCACTACGGGATTGAATACCGTTGTAGTCCAGCTGTCCATAGCAACTATGTAACCTGAAGGATTCTCCACCGTCTTCCATGTGTCGGTACCGGAATCATAGTACTCCAGGTAAACCTCATCCGGAAGGAGAATGCCTCCTCCGTCAGTGAACCAGTATATCTCCGATTTGGCAATTGACGTGGGTTCGCTGAAGTCATACTGGATATAACCCCAGTCGTCTCCGCTGTTCCAGTTGCCGAACTTGCCGTTTGAAGCGTCACCTGATGATTCGGGTGTGAAGCCGTCATTGACGGCCGAGAGGGTCTCCCATGGCGAGCAGTAATCGGTTGAGACAGTTGCTCCCAGTGCGAGGTTGGTAGGATCAGGAAGGTCTGACCTGGTAATCCTGACCCCTTTTACTGTATGATCAAGAGGCAGGTTCCACCTTCTGATATCCCAGAAGCGATGACCTTCAAAGCAGAGCTCGAGGCGTCTTTCATTTTGCACGAGTTTCCTGAAAGCATCCTTGCCTGCGGCAGCCTGGTCAAGCCGGTACTGGTCCTGCTGGCCTGCCGTGGCCGGATCAGAGTCTATTCCGGCCCTGTTCCTGATCAATGCCAGCACCGAGTTTGCCGAGAAACCG
The DNA here is from genome assembly GCA_011620595.1 of Bacteroidales bacterium. Classification (GTDB taxonomy): domain Bacteria; phylum Bacteroidota; class Bacteroidia; order Bacteroidales; family VadinHA17; genus SR-FBR-E99. Next base: position 41,421 of record WOYX01000031.1, read on the forward strand.
GCGGTGGCATCATCGGGGCCGTATGCTTCGTTGGCGGCTTCGATGAAGTTGAGATAAAGCTCAGTCTTGCTCAGGAACACCCTGAAGCGGTAACTGGTTGTGACATCACCCGGAGTGAGCCTGACGTTTCTGTTCAGCAGCTTCTTCAGGTAATAGCCTGTGCGGGTACCCTGCAGGCTCAGGCCGCCAGGTGCGTCAGGGCCGCCGATGTAGGTCTTGATCACAGTACCGTTGTAGTCAGCGCCGTTCCTGAAGATAAACCTCTCAAAACGCCCGTCACGGCTTGCGTACGGGTTAGACGGATTATACAGCGTGGTCTCATCTATCGGGTACCCGTTGCTTGCAGGGAAGGCGTCAACAAGGTTCTGCGAGGGGTTGCATGAGCCGCTGCCATAAAGTGATGGCGGATAATATGCATACTCCCAGTCATTTGACGAATACTCAGGTTGTATCCAGATGTTATTCAGACTGCCGCTGTTGTTTGTAGTGTAGTCAAAATCATGAAGGTTATTGCCTCCGTAATAGGCCATTGCATCATGAGCCACCTGTGCAGCGCGGATCCAGAGATCCCGGGTCGAAGGACCATACGCGGGGCTGGCGGCATAGAGGTAAACCCTTGCCTTGAGCGCCCAAGCAGCCATCGCACTGCCCCTGCCGGCATTGGAATTGTTATTGTACGAAGCGCTGCCGTTGTACCATTTGGGAAGCAGTACAATCGCCGAATCACAGTCTTTTGCAATCTGCGCCACACACTCTTCATAGGTGTTGCGCGGACGGTCAAGATTGTCAGAGGTGGTGAGAACATCGGTGACAATCGGGAAACCGAGACATTCGCCACCACCATCGGGATAGCCGGCATAGGTTCTGAGTAGCAGCCACTCATACCAGGCCCTCATGAAAAAGGCCTCGCCCCTTCTTTGATTCTGCAAAACCTTGTTGAGAGCAGGGTCGGAAACACTATAAAGCAGATCCTTGCAGTCCCTGAGATAGATATTCAGGTAACCGATGGCCTCATACCATGCATCCCAATTGCCAATAGGCGTGCTCTGCACCGTCCAGTTGCCGAGGGCAAGAGAGTTGCCTCCAGGGTAAGAAGGTACGGCATTGTCAGTGTAGTACTCAGTGTAATCTATATATTCTGTGTTCAGGATTGCATATGCCTGAGCCAGCAATCCCTCTCCGTAGACAGCGTTACTCAGAAGCTCGTCAGTGGTGAGATCCTCTATAGGTCTTGGATCAAGATACTCACATGAGACCGCCACAATTGCCGTAAGGAGAAATATTATCGTTCGTTTCATCATTTCGGTTTTTATCATTAGAACTTACAGGAAATTCCTGCAGTGATGGTCCTGAACAACGGGTAACCTGTTATTCCGGCATTTATGTTTTCAGGATCAACGCTGTACTTCTTCAGTGAAGAGACAGCGGCAAGGTTTGTCCCCCTGGCAAAGATCCTGAGATCATTCATTGCCAGCCTGCGCGAAGCATTGACAGGGAATGTGTAGCTCACCTCAACGTTCTTCAGCCTCAGATATGCGGCCTTAGCCACCCAGAATGTAGAATACTGATAGTTGTTGAGAGATACCGTTGTCAGCCTCGGGTAGTCATTGGTAACCGGGAACCTGTCAAGCATCAGCTCCGAGTAGTTCTGGCCGCTGCCATTGATCATGAAGTACCTGTTTGAAGAACGCATGATGCTTCCGTCGGCTTCACCCTGACCCAGCGCGGAGATGCTGAATCCCCTGTAACCCGCTGAGAGATTAAGTCCATAGAAGAACCTGGGCGAGTGATAGTCGCTGACATGGACATCAAGTTCATCAACAACATCGTCACCGTTGAGGTCTGCATACCTTATATCACCAGGCTGAAGCGCTCCCCAGCTCTGCGAGACACCTCTCGAGGTGATCTCACCTGCGGTCTGGTATAGGCCCTCAGCCTCATAGAGCCAGAATGCATCCATGGCAGTGCCTGTTCTCTTCTGATAATCAGGCAATGCAGCTGGTTCGTCAACCACCACGTATTTGCCTCTCATGTACATCGCATTGCCGCCGATACCGTACCTGAAGTCACCCACACGTTTGTTAAACTGGACCAGACCGTCAACACCCCATCTTACATCTTCGCCGTAGTTGGTTGCCGGCAGGAACTGCGGACTGCCTATGATTGAAGGTGTGGAGGCGCCTTTGTTGGATATCTTGTCATAGTTCCTTTCATTGAAGTAGTTGACCTCAATGTCAAGAGCCTTGCCGAACAGCTGTGCCTGCACCCCGCTGTTGATTAAGCGCCTCTTGGGGAGGATGAAGTTATCGCTGCCGGTCTGGACCAGCCTGTAGATATCTACGTTCTCTCCTCTGTTGGAAGCTACTCCCGAACTCCATCCTCCGTCAAGAGTCCAGAGTGTCTCGTACAGGTAGAAGGGGTTGTAACCCTGGAGGTAATAGTCATTTATGCCCATAATGCCGGCAGAACCGTAGACCTTCAGGTAATCTACCGCCTTGCTTTCGCTGAGGAACTGTTCATTGCTGGCAATCCATGCAAGACCGACAGTGGGGTAAAGTGAAAATCTCTTCCCCTGCGGCATCCTGTTGCTGCCTGAGTATGCAAGGTCAACCTGGGCAACATACCTGTTATCATAACCGTAGTTCAGTCTGAATGAGAGGTCCTCGACCTTGGATGGCTGGTACCAGTCATCGTCGGAGGTGATCTCTTCCAGTCCGGCAAAGAATACTGCATCGGCCGTCATGGAGCTTTTTCCGAACTCGCGCTCGTAGTTCAGCCCGGCATAACCGGCGGTTCTTTTAAGGACATCGAAATTACCCAGTCCCATGTTGGGGACCACCACTGCATCAACGACCCTCACCGGTGTCACACCCTCGAGCCTGTACAGTGCTGCAGTACCGCCCTTGCTGTTAATGATGGTGTTCGATACGTCGAAGGAAGCATTGAAGAAAGCCGTAAGCCCCTCTGCAATAGAGCTAAGATCTATACCCAGCCTGGCGTTGTTCTGAGCATTGAGTATCATACCGTCGCCGAACCCTGAGTATGCCAGCTCATTGGTCAGGTTGACAGGGAAGTTGTCACTCCTGATCAGGAGAGTGTCAGCATAGATCGGATGTGCATTTGACGGGTATACTGAAAGGATATCAAACATGTTGTAGACTCCGGCGCCATTATTGACGTTCGGGAAGCGCTGCTTGTTGAGCGAGGCCGCAATGTTGATGCTGAGGTTCATGTAGTCATTCAGCTTGATGGCCACGTTGCTGCGTACCTTGTACCTGTTGTTTGTCACCTTCTCTCCTACTTTTTCCAGGCCTTCACCGCCAACATAGTCAAACATCGAGAAGTAGGTTACCCTCCGGTCTCCGCCTTCGAAGCTCACGCTTGCCCTGCGGAAGGGTGCCGTTGCGGCAACATACTCATCATAATAATCCACATCGGGATGAGTGAGCAGGTTGGAATGATTCTGATAGGCAGTCAGGTCGGCAGGAGTATACCATGGATCAAAGCCGTCATTCTCCAGCGCCTCGTTGAGGAGGGTGGCATAATGGTATGAGTCAAGGTACTTCGGCATGGTTGCCGGGGTACTGATACCGTACTCCGCGGAGACCTTCATTTCACGGTTGAAGCTGGTGCCCTTGCGGGTGGTGATCCATATCACGGGGCCTGACCCTGAGAGACCCAGCATGGCCCTTCCGGAGAGACCCCTAATGACCTGTACCTCCGCTACTTCAGATGCCGAGAGACCGGTAATATCCCTCATGATTCCGTCAATGTAGACCGTAGCAGCGGTACCCCTGATGAATGCGCCGAATGATTCATAACCGGGGACCGTTGAATAGGGCTCTATTGTAAGCCCCGGGAGCCTGCCTGACAGAGCCTCCAGCACGGAAGCAGAAGGATATGACATAAGCTCATCACCCGTGATGGTGGTAATGGCAGATACAGTGCGGTCACCGCTTATATCCCTGTATGGCAGGGCAGCTACATTATCAGGGCTGACGAACCGGTACTCTTCAAGAACAATCGGTTCAACCAGGGAGGTGCCCGGTGCTACCTCGACTACCCGGACTTTGAATCCCTCATAACTGACTGACAGCCTGCCTGTCTCGCCGGAGACGACTGCAATCTCAAAGTTACCCAGTGCATCGGTTACTGCAGACTGGTTCGTATTGAAGGACTTCACTACAATACCCTTCAATGGCTGACCCTGGCTGGTAACCACACTGCCTTTCACGGTGGTTTTCGGTATCTCCCTTGCCTGCCCGAAGGCACTGCTGACAGTCATGAGCACAAGCAGGGCAGAGACGACCAATACCTTTCTTAATATATTGTTTTTCATAACTTTCATCTTTCTCTATAATGACCAGATTTTGCTTATTACCAACCCGGGTTCTGTTTGAACTCTTCGAACATCAGAGCGTCACCAAGAGGTATGGGCCATTTGTAATGCTTCTGTTCGAAGGTTAGTGTTACGACCGGAAGGGCAGTACGTGTGATGTTGTATCCTGTTGGCCTGCCCGGATTTTCTATAAGGTCAACTCCGTAGAGCTGTTTGTGCTCGATCTTGTGTGCATCTCCCCAGCGTGACAGGTCAAAGAAGCGCTTGCCCTCGAGATAAAGCTCCACGGCACGTTCGTTCTTGATCCTCTGCCTGAAGGCATCCTTGTTTGACAGGTAGATGGCATTCACACCTGGCATCATCATGCGCTCCCTGACCTTGTTGACAGCCTGCACGGCTGACATTGTTGCCCCTGGAAGAGTGTAGTCCGGTCCACCGATCTCATTTGCCGCCTCGGCATACATGAGAAGGATGTCAGCATACCGGAAAAAGATGGTATGGGTGAAGGGCGCCGAAGCCCCTGACCAGAGGTCTACGTTCCTGCCCCAGAATTTGCGGGCGAGGTAGCCGGTATAGGAGAAGTGCTTCAGGTCACCGCTGGCACGGTCACGTCCGCCGTTGAACAGCTCCAGGTAAAGATCTGTGCCGCTGGTCCAGCGCTCACGGTTGAAGAGAATAGAGTGATAGAACCGGGGATCCCTGTTTATATACGGGTTCTGCGGGTCATACTCGGGATCATCGCCGATGGCCAGCCCGTTCTTCGTCTCGAAGAGGTCAACAATATTCTGCGAGGGGCTGTAACCCTGGATAATGCCTCCCTCGGCCAGGCTGGCAACCGTAAAGGTGCTGTACTGGCTTCCGGAAGTGACTGCCTCGTAAAACTCCCAGATGATCTCGTCATTGTAGGGGGTATACATGAACAGGCTGTCAAACCCGCTGGGGTAGTTGATTGTCTGAACCCCGCCGGGTGACATATAAGTCACCTGGTCTGTTCCCTTTGAGGGGATAAGTTTGTACTGACCCGTACTTTGCGAATATGCTATCAGGCTCCATGCAGCCTCGGCTGCGGCAGACCAATACTCGGTGTTGTTTGACGGGTTGTTGGAAGGGCTGGCATCAAAGAGCAGGGCAGAGGCCTTGACAGCCATGGCTGCTCCCTTTGTAGGCCTTCCAATGTTTCCCATATCCCATGCATCGGGGAGAAGATTGGCAGCTGCATCGCAATCCTCGGCAATTTTAAGAGCCGTCTCATGGAATGAGAGCCGTGGCAACGCATAGTTGTCTGACCCGCCCAGGGGCTCAGTGAGATAAGGCATACCACCCTGGCGAATAAGAAACTCATAATAGTACCATGCCCTCATGAAGCGGGCCTGGCCTTCAATCTGGTTAAGCTGTGTCTGCGTGGCATTGCCTTCAAGCATAGGCAGCTTCTGCAGGCATATGTTGGCAATACGTATACTCTGCCATGCCCTCCATACTGCAGAGAACTGAAGGGCCTGGGCCGTGCTGTAGGCACGGATCCAGTCACCCGACTGTACCACGCCCATGGTCTCCCACTGTGCAGATTCAGTGTAACCTTCATCGCACATGGCAGCAATCATGCCATAGTCATAATCTGCCAGGTAATTATGCATATCCTTGTACATCCGGTCCTGAAACTTGCGGAAGTTGTTGTAGTCGGTGAAGACCTGCTTTTCGTCCATCCCGGTAGACTCCTGAACCTTATCAAGGTATTTTTCGCATCCCTGGAATAGCAGGGCGACCGAGATAAGTATAATTGTTATCCTTTTCATTTTCATAAGTTTTCCTGGTTAGAAAGTCATCCTTGCCTCGACCGTGAAGCGTTTCATCATCGGGTATGCGCCGAAGTCAACGCCGGAGTTGAAGCCTTCAGGGTCACCTCCGAGCTTGAAGGGTGTCCATGTAGCGAGGTTCGTGCCGGTAAGCGTCAGGTCAATCTGACGGATTCCCACCTTTTGGAGGGGCTCCTTTTCAAGCCTGTAGCTGATGGCAACGTTCTTGAGCCTGGTATATCGGCCGTCAACTATTGAGAACTCATTGCCCAGATAGTTGTACTGCGCTGTGGCCATCGAGTGAACAGCAGGCCATTCGGCATTTCTGTTGTCAGGTGTCCAGTGGTTGGCCTGTGCGGTCATGGCGTTGTCCTTGTTCTGAGTGAAGGGATAGAGATAGAACATACCGCCCTGCCTCATTGCATAAGTGGTAGATCCGACTCCGTAGAAGTCAACCCTCAGTGTCAGGTTCTTATAGATGGCTGCCAGGTTGGCACCCCAGGTAAATGCAGGCACATAGGGGTTACGCGGAACGATCCGGTCAAGGTCATTCACGAAACCGTCGCCGTTGTAGTCTATGTACTTGAAGTCACCCACAATGGGTGAAGGACCCGAGGCAAGAGGCCACATGAAGAGCTCGTCAAAATCCTGGTAGAAACCGCCGTCCTGGATAGCCGAGAGAGGCGTGTATCCGCTCATGCGCTGGGCAACACCCACCGGTTTGCCTTCGACAGAGACGTTCTGCGGCTTGGCATCGGGCTCGTCATATGAAACCACACGGCTCTCGTTGGCTGACATGATGCCCCTGAGCTGAAGGGTGAAGTCCCTGTTGAAACTGTGGTTGTAACCAAGTTCAATCTCAACACCGTGAGCCTTTGTCTCACCGCTGTTGCCGGAGATGGAGCTGACTCCAACCCATGAAGGCACTGACCGCCTCACCTGGAGAATGTCATTGCGGTGCTCGTCATAAAGGTCAACATTAAGGGTGACACTGTTCTGGAAGAAACCCATCTCGAAACCGAGGTTTGCCTTGACTGCAGTCTCCCATGTTGCATCGGTAACGGGGATGGTACCTTCCTGTATGCTCGGATACCATGTCATCGGGTAGCCGAACCCTGCATAATCACTTCCGTTGGTGTATTCCGAAATATAGAGCCACCTGGCTATGCCGGCATCACTACCCACCATACCCCACGAGAAACGGCTCTTGAAATAGTTGAACCAGGGCATCGCATTTTTCCAAAAGTCCTCTTCCGATGCTACCCATCCCAGGGCAAATGAGGGGAATGTACCGAAGCGCAGCCCCGGGGCGAACTTCTCTGATCCGGTATAAGCCACACTGGACTCGAAAAGATACTTCTCATTATAATTATATGTAGCACGGGCAACCCAGTTTTCCTCATATGACGGGAAGCTGGAGATACCTCGGTATTGTCTGCGGCTGAAGACACCGACAGCGGTCACATTGTGACGGCCAAAACTGCGTGCATAGTCAATCTGACCCTTGTAGTAAACGCTTCTGCCGGCACTCTGGAGCCTCTCATTCCTTGAGGTGATAAGCTTTGGCTGGGGCGTATCATAATCTAGCACCTGCCAGTTGGTGTACCTGTACCAGGTGGTGTCGGCAGGATTGAGATAGTATCCGAACAGGTATGAAAGCGGATACTCTTTCATATAATTATTGTCAGCGTTGAATGAGTAAAAAGCTGATGCCTTTAGTCCCTCGGTGATGAAGTCAAGCTTCTGCTCAAGGTTAACGTCAGTGGAGACACCGTTGCTCTTGTTGCGCCTGAAGCCCATGCCGCCGACCCACATCATCCTCACCTCACCCTGCTGAGGATTCTCGTAGTAACGAATGCCGTCCTGGTCATATGGGATCCTGTCATCAGGGAAAGCATCAAGTGTTTCTTTGGGGTAGTAAGGCAATGCTGTCACTGACTCATACCACTGTTCCTGAGTGTAGTCATCAACAGGCTTGTTCCAGACCTTGATGTTACCAGCCAGGTTTATGGTCAATTTGGTCGACCTGGTCAGGTTGAAGTCGAGGTTGTTCCTGAAGTTGTACCTATTGTGCCAGTATGATGCATCCTTCTTCTCGAACGTATAGGGGAAAAGGCTTCCCACGTCATAGATATCCGACTCATTTAGATAACCCAGTGAAACGAAATAATTGACGAAGGCGTTGCCGCCTCTTGCGTTGATATTGTAGTTCTGATCGAATGCCGGTTTAAAATAAAAATCCATCCAGTCAAAATTCGGATAGAGCCACGGCGAGTCGCCGGTGCGGTAGTGCTCGAGGGCCTCGTCAGAGATAAGGCTTGACCACTTGCCGTCGTTCTTGTAGGCTTCGTTCCTGAGGAGCATGGTCTCGTACGAGTTCATGTACTCGGGAAGGCGAGTGGCCATCTTAAGCGATGTCTCGGCGGTAAAGTCGAGCTGCAGCGCACCTTCACTCCCCCTCTTGGTATTAACTATCACAACACCGTTGGCGCCCTTGACACCGTAGACTGCTGTTGCAGAGGCATCCTTGAGGACAGATATGGAAGATATCTCCTCCGGGTCAAGGTTGGAGAATGAACGCTCAACGCCGTCAACAAGAATGAGTGGTGAGTTGTTTCCCATGGAAGCGCCTGCCCTGATCTGCATGGTGATCGATTTGGATTCTTCACCGGGTGTGGCATCCTGCATGAGAACCACCATGCCCGGGAGCACGCCCTGGAGTGAGTTCTCAATGGCGCCGCCCATCTTTACATCCTTGAGCCTTTCACCAGAGATCTGGGAGACCGCTCCCACAACAGTCTCCTTCTTCTGGACACCATAGCCGACCACGACTACGGATTCAATCTCCGAAGTTGTTTCCAGGAGTGTTACGTTAATGACCGTTTGCGTTCCCACAGTGATCCTCCGGACATTCATCCCGACGTATGAAAATACCAGGACCTCACCGGGAAAAGCATTGATAGTGTACTTACCGTCGATGTCAGTTGAGACGCCCCTGGTCGTGCCGTCAACAACAACGGTCACACCCGGAAGAGTCTCTCCAAATTCATCAACTACCGTACCTGTGATGGTAAGCTGCTGCCCTGCAGCCGTCAGAGGCAGCAGGAGAAACAGACACATCCAGGCATGCAAACGCACCTTAGTGATAAAATCTGGTTTCATTTTAATTAGGTTTGTTAGTTTAATAGGTTGTTAATTTTTCGTTTTCAACTGATTTATAATCTATTACAATCAAGTTATTCTTTCTGCATCCCACTTATGTGTATTTTTTACACTTTTAAACAAGGAAAAAAACGCTGATTTTAATTGTCTTTAAATTTATTTAATGCAGGGTTTGCCGAGAAAATCAAATTAAGCAATAAAGCAACCCGGGATTTCTGCTTTGGTTGCTGATCCTGATGTAAAATAAATGTCCCATACGGGCTTTATCCAATACACAACCTTCAACCAGAGATATAATCCACCTGAAGCTTCCCTTTGTTTGACGGTTCATCCGAGCCTTCCTTCTTAT
>WOYX01000036.1 GCA_011620595.1 Bacteroidales bacterium
CCGGGATCAGCAAGAGCCGCGCGACCAGCAGCAGAAATCCCAGGGCCAGCCGCAGCCCCACGATCAGCAGCCAAAACCCCGGGATCAGCAAGAGCCGCGCGACCAGCAGCAGAAATCCCAGGGCCAGCAACAGACCCGCGATCAGCAGCACGGCCGGCAACAGCCTCAGGACCAGAGACAGGATCAGGGACAGGACCAGAAGCAGGATCAGGGACAGGACCAGAGACAGGACCAGAGACAGGATCAGAGACAGGACCAGAGACAGGATCAGAGACAGGATCAGAAGCAGCAGTGGCAGCAGCATCGCAGCAAGAGACCCCGTACATATAAGAACGAGCAGCAGGAACAGCGCAGGGGTGATGGTGAACGTCAGCAACCCTCTCCCTCCGCGGCTCCCGATAAGGAGGAGATACAGGAAGTGAGGATGTTGCTTGAAACAGACACTGCATCCGAGAATGATAATGACCTCCTCAGGTTCAACGAGCCCGAGACCGATACAAACGGCATCTCTGAGGCCGCAGCATCTGACAACACAGTAATCATTCCTCCTCCGACACCTGAACCCTCAGTCGTACATCATGATGCTCCCGCACCGGCAAGAGAGGAGAAGAGGGAGAGAATGTACGACTTTGAAGGCGTCGTTGCCAACACCGGAGTACTGGAGATCATGCCTGACGGTTACGGTTTCCTGCGCTCACCTGACTACAACTACCTGAGTTCCCCTGATGACATATATGTATCACAGTCGCAGATAAAGCTCTTCGGATTGAAGACCGGAGATACCATCAGGGGTACCATCCGCCCTCCGCGGGAGGGAGAAAAGTATTTCCCGCTGATCAAGGTAGAAGAGATCAACGGCCGGACACCCGATTTCATTCGTGACCGTGTGCCGTTCGACTATCTGACGCCGCTCTTTCCCAATGAAAAATTCACCCTCTGCAAACCCGGCGAGGGTAATCTGTCAGTCCGGATAGTTGATATGTTCTGTCCCATCGGCAAGGGCCAGCGTGGCCTCATTGTGGCCCAGCCCAAGACCGGTAAGACCATCCTTCTCCAGGATATTGCCAACGCCATTGCCAAATTCCATCCGGAGGTATACCTCATGATACTGCTCATCGACGAGCGGCCCGAGGAGGTTACCGAGATGGCACGCAATGTCAATGCCGAGGTCATTGCATCAACCTTTGACGAGCCTGCCGAGAGACATGTACGTATTGCCACCATAGTGCAGGAGAAAGCCAAGAGGCTTGTGGAGTGCGGTCATGATGTCGTCATTCTGCTTGACTCCATCACCCGTCTTGCCAGGGCATTCAACACCATAGCACCGGCATCGGGCAAGGTGCTCTCGGGCGGCGTTGACTCCAACGCCCTTCATAAGCCCAAGAGGTTCTTCGGCGCGGCACGCAACATTGAGAACGGCGGCTCACTGACAATAATAGCCACGGCACTTACCGACACCGGGTCCAAGATGGACGACGTCATCTTTGAAGAGTTCAAGGGCACCGGCAACATGGAACTGCAGCTCGACCGCAAGCTCTCCAACAGGAGGATCTTCCCGTCGATTGACATTCCGGCCTCCAGCACCAGGCGTGAAGACCTTCTTCTTGAGAAGAACATGCTCAGCAAGATCTGGATACTGCGCAACTATCTGACCGACATGAACTCGGTGGAAGCCATGGAATTCCTGCGCGACAGGATAACGCAAACGCGCTCCAACGAGGAGTTTCTGATTTCCATGAACAGTGAGTAAATCTCCCGGAAAATCGGTAACTTTGCGATTTATTTTTTCAATCAGCTTTATTGACAATAAAAAATTTTATATTAAGAAATGGCAACAAAGAAATTCATTACTTGTGACGGCAACCAGGCAGCATCGCACATTGCATATATGTTCAGCGAGGTGGCCTGTATCTATCCTATCACTCCCTCGTCAACCATGGCAGAGTATGTTGATGAGTGGGCTGCTCACGGGCTCAAAAACATGTTCGGTGAGGAGGTTAAGGTGGTTGAGATGCAGAGCGAAGCCGGTGCCGCAGGAGCTGTGCATGGCTCTCTGCAGTCGGGTGCCCTTACCTCAACATTCACCGCATCACAGGGTCTTCTGCTGATGATACCCAACATGTACAAGATATCGGGAGAGCTGCTCCCGGGCGTTTTCCACGTCAGCGCACGCACACTTGCAGCACATGCCCTCTCAATATTTGGCGACCACAGTGACATATACGCCACACGCCAGACAGGGTTCGCAATGCTTGCCAGCGGCAGCGTACAGGAGATCATGGACCTTGCAGGTGTGGCACACCTGTCAGCCATTAAGTCGAGAGTGCCCTTCCTCCATTTCTTTGACGGCTTCCGTTCCTCCTCGGAGATACAGAAGATAGAAGCCATCGACATCGAAGATATGAAGAAGCTGGTCGATATGGAATCCGTAAAACGTTTCCGCAATCAGGCTCTCAATCCTGAACACCCGGTCACAAGAGGCACAGCACAGAACCCTGACATCTTCTTTCAGGCCAGGGAGGCCTCAAACCCGTTCTATGAAAACCTTGACGACACTGTCAATGAATACATGGAGCAGATATCGGCCCTGACCGGGCGCGAATACAAGCCCTTCACCTACTATGGTGATCCCGCTGCAGAGCACATCATCATGGCTATGGGTTCGGTCACCGAGACCATCAGGGAGACCATCGACTACCTTGCTGCAACGAAGGGCAGCAAGCTGGGGCTCATCACCGTTCATCTCTACAGGCCCTTCTCGGCAAAATATCTCCTGAACGTGCTTCCTGAAAAGGTAAAAACGATTACTGTACTTGACCGCACCAAGGAACCGGGAGCCAACGGAGAACCGCTCTATCTTGACGTTAAGGATGTGTTCTATGACAGGGATGTACGTCCGGTCATCATCGGCGGACGCTACGGTCTGAGCTCGAAAGATACCACCCCGTCACAGATTATCTCCGTCTTCGATAACATGGAGAAGGAGAAGCCGATGAACCAGTTCACCGTAGGGATTAAGGACGATGTGACCTTCAGGTCGCTGCCCCTGCTTCCCGAGATCAACGTCAGTGACAGGAGCACCTATTCAGCCAAGTTCTTCGGACTTGGGTCTGACGGTACCGTCGGTGCCAACAAGAACTCCATCAAGATCATAGGTGAGACCACCGACAAATATTGCCAGGCCTACTTCGCCTATGACTCCAAGAAGTCGGGCGGTATTACCGTCTCGCACCTCAGGTTCGGAGACAAGCCCATCCGTTCGCCCTACCTGGTCAACACACCCGATTTCGTCGCGTGCCATGTTCCGGCATACCTTGACAAGTATGACATGCTCAAGGGGCTGAAGAAAGGCGGCATCTTCCTTCTCAACTCCATCTGGGATGCAGAGGAGACCAGGAGCAAGCTTCCCGACCACATGAAGAGATACCTGGCAGAAAACAACATAGATTTCTACATCATCAATGCCACCGAGATAGCTGAGGATATTGGCCTCGGAACACGTACCAACACCATCATGCAGAGTGCCTTCTTCAAGGTGGCGGAGGTGATTCCCTACAAGCTTGCCATCGATGAGATGAAGCATGCTGTTATAAAAGCCTACGGTAAGAAGGGCGAGAACATTGTGAAGATGAACAATGAAGCCATTGACCGCGGTGGCATGGTCACAAAGGTTGAGATACCTGCCGAGTGGGCATCAATGAAGGTTGCTCCTCCTGCTGTTGACGGCAAGAGACCGGAATTCATACGTGATGTTGCTGACGTCATTAACAGCCAGCGCGGTGACGATCTTCCCGTCAGCGTCTTCGTCGGGCGTGAAGACGGCACCTTTCCTGCCGGCACGGCTGCCTGGGAGAAGAGGGGAATAGCGGTCAACGTGCCCGAGTGGCAGATCGATCCCTGTACCCAGTGCAACCAATGCTCGTACGTATGTCCTCACGCTGCCATCCGTCCCTTCCTCCTTACTGATGAAGAGCTGGCTGCAGCACCTGAAGGCATCACCGCCAAACAGGGTATCGGAAACACCAAAACACACAAGTTCAGGATACAGGTGAGCGTCCTCGACTGTACCGGCTGCGGCAACTGCGCCGACGTCTGTCCGTCAAAGGAGAAGGCTCTCATCATGAAGCCGCTTGAGTCACAGATGCACCAGGCCGACTTCTGGACCTACATGCATGAAGTGGTAGGATACAAGGATACCCTTGTTGACAAGTACACCAACGTCAAGAACTCGCAGTTTGCACAGCCGCTCTTTGAGTTCTCGGGAGCGTGCGCTGGATGCGGCGAGACACCCTATATAAAGGCTATCACCCAACTCTTTGGTGACCGGATGGTCATATCCAATGCTACGGGATGCTCGTCGATCTACGGCGGATCGGCACCTTCGATGCCCTATACCGTTAACAGGAACGGCAACGGTCCGGCATGGGCCAACTCCCTCTTCGAAGACAACGCGGAGTATGGCTTCGGACTGATGCTGGGAGCTACACGCATCAGGCAACGTATTGAGCGCCTGATGAAGGAGAACATCGATGGCGGCCTTGCCCCTGATACCGTGGCTGCTTTCAACGAATGGATCGCTGAAAAGAACAATGCCAAAACCAGCAGGAGCGCATCTGAGAAGGTGATCGCCGCCTGTGAGAAGGATAAGGCCCCGGTATGTAAGGAGATACTCGACCTGAAGCAATACCTCGTCAAAAAGTCGTACTGGGTCTTCGGCGGTGACGGATGGGCATACGACATCGGTTATGGCGGCCTTGACCATGTGCTTGCCTCTGGAGAAGATATCAACCTCCTGGTGCTTGACACCGAGGTCTACTCGAACACCGGAGGCCAGGCTTCCAAGTCGACCCCCGCAGGTGCCGTGGCCAAGTTTGCAGCATCGGGAAAGAAGATACGCAAGAAGGACCTGGGACAGATGGCCATGACCTACGGTTATGTCTACGTAGCACAGGTAGCCATGGGAGCCAGCCAGAACCAGTACTTCAAGGCCATTCGTGAGGCTGAGGAGTTCCCCGGCCCGTCACTCATCATAGCCTACTCTCCCTGTATCAACCACGGCCTCCGCAAAGGCATGGGCAAGGCGCAGGAACAGGAGAAGGATGCAGTGACAGCAGGTTACTGGCATCTCTACAGGAACGACCCGCGTCTTGAGGCACAGGGCAAGAACCCCTTCCAGCTCGACTCCAAGGAGCCCGACTGGAGCAAGTTCCAGGATTTCCTCAAGTCGGAGGTACGCTATACCGCACTCCTGAAGGAGTTCCCACAGGAAGCTGAAATACTCTTCAAGCAGGCCGAGGAGAATTCCAAATGGAGATATGAAAGCTACAAACGGCTCTCGGAGATGGAGTACGGAACCGTCGTAGAAGAGGTAAAGGAAAAGACAGAATAAATTGTCTTTGCAATAATCAGGAGAGCCGGAGAGACCGGCTCTCTTTTTTTAGTTGCTGTAAACCGATAACTTTGCACCCGGATTCAGTTCCTTCGGAAGGAGAAACTGTAAAACTAAAAGCGAAATACGAAACCATTGAGCAGGGCATTGGCGATTGACTACGGAAGAAAACGCTGCGGACTGGCGGTGACTGACCCGATGAGGATCATTGCCTCGCCACTTGCCACCGTCCCCTCAGGCCAGCTCGAAGCCTTCCTTAAGGATTACCTCTTCAGGGAAAATGTGACAGATGTTATCATTGGGTATCCGGTTACCGTGAACAATCAGCCCAGTGAAAGTGTAAAGTACATTGATCCGTTCATTAAGAGGTTCAGGAAGATCTTTCCGACGGTGGCGCTTCATCTTGCCGATGAACGCTTTACGTCGCAGATAGCCATGAACGCGATAATTGACGGTGGAGTAAAGAGGAGCGGCAGGCGCGACAAGGCACTGGTTGACCGCATAAGTGCGTCAATCATACTCCAGTCATGGCTGACCCTCAGTGAGAACAACAAAAAAAGAGAACAATGACATATCCGATCTACGTATACGGCCATCCGGTACTCCGCAAGGTTACACGCGATATAGAGCGTGAATATCCGGACCTTGACACCCTCATAGCCGACATGTTCGAGACTATGTACCAATCTGATGGTCTGGGTCTTGCAGCGCCACAGATAGGAAAATCAATAAGGCTGTTTGTCATCGACGGTGAGCCTCTGGCTGAAGACCACCCTGAGATGAAGGGTTTCAAGCAGGCCTTCATCAATCCGCAGGTGAAGGAGCGCAAGGGTGACAGGGTGCCAATGAATGAAGGATGCCTCAGCATACCGGGCATACACGAGGAGGTGGACCGTGAGTCACTGGTGAGGATACAGTATTACGACCAGGAGTGGAATTTTCACGACGAGGTTTATAATGGTTACACGGCGAGGGTTGTGCTTCATGAATATGACCATCTTGACGGAGTGCTGTTCACCGACAGGCTGCACCCGCTGCGCCGCAGGCTTCTGCGGGGAAAGCTGAATGATATAAGCAAAGGCCGTTTCGAGGCTGACTACCGTACCGTCCTGCCCAACGGAAGATGACCGTGGGGTGTTGACTTTTTTTCACGATTAATTTATCTTTACCGGGTCTAAAGCTGTGACCCGTGCATATCAGGGAGATACCGTTCCTGAGACTGTTTGTGCCGTTGTGTGGAGGCGTGATCGTGGCTGATCTGCTGCCGCGCTTTGCCGTGGCAGCAGGCATCACCGCCATGATCGCCTTTGTTGTCATGACATTGCGGCTCAGCAGGAAAGAATATTCCTCCGACACTCTCTTCGGAGCTCTGCTTGCCATTTTCATTTTTACAGCGGGTTACCTTCTCCGTCATAATGACCTCAGGCGCTGCGGTCATCTTGAGGAGAGCCGCCAGACCGTTACCGTAAGGCTGTCGGAATACCCCCATAAAAAGAATGCCAGCTATTCCTTCAGGGCAGCCATCATCAGCGTGGCCGGCAGCGACGGTCTCACGGCGCCACGAGGCTCTCTTCTTCTCTATTTCATAAGCGACACCCTCCCCTCGCGCTGGCAGCCCGGTGATCAGCTGCGGCTGCATCTCACCCCGCGAATGATACGAAACAGCGGCAACCCCTGCGAGTTCAACTACAGTCGCTACATGGAGGGCCGGGGCATCAGGTACACCGGCTTCTTCAGAGCAAGGGACATTATCAGCCACCTGCCGGCTGCCAGGCTGACGGTCAGGGAGAGGTCGCAGAGAACGGCACACGCACTGATAGCACTCTTTGCCAAAGCAGGACTCCGTAATGAGGGGCTGGGTGTGGTCACAGCCCTCACCCTGGGCGACAGGGATCTGCTTGACAGGGAACACCTGGATGCCTTTGCAAGATCAGGGGTCATGCATATCATGGCCGTATCAGGACTGCATGTGGGGATGATCAGCATGGCGCTCTCATGGATGCTCTTCTTCCTGCGGGGCAGGCTGAAGCCGCTGAAGACAGTGATAACGGTACCCCTGCTTTGGGGATTTGCCTTTATCACGGGCCTGTCACCGTCGGTACTGCGTGCCACGATCATGTTTACCTTCCTCCAGGCTGGCACCCTCACCCGGCGTCCGGCCTCATCCATGAACAACCTGCTGGCATCGGCCTTTATCATGACAGCGGCACGACCGGCAGTACTGTTCGAGGCTGGCTTTCAACTGTCATACCTTGCCGTGGCTTTTATCATACTCTTCTACAACCGCTTCTCCGGACTCATCAGGCCGGGCAACAGGGTCATCCGGTATATCTGGCAGGTGACGGCACTGTCACTGGTGGCACAGGCTGGCACCATGGCACTGACAGTGAGGCTTTTCAATATCTTTCCGCTCCTCTTCCCGCTGTCAAACATACTGGTAGTACCCATTACGTTCCTGGTGCTCATGCTGACACTGTTGCTCATTGTTACCAGCCCCATCCCCTTCCTGTCGTCCTTCACGGCTTTGCTTCTTGACTGGATTGCCGGACTGATGCTGCGCATAACAGGCACCATTGGTTCCGTTGACCGGGCAGTGCTGGGCGACATAGGCTTCACTGCCGCCGAGACAATGCTCCTGACAGTGGCCATGGCGCTCCTCCTGGCGTCCCTGCTAAGGGTATACAGGATCACCGTGAGACCCTTCATCGTTGCAGCACTGCTCTTTGCTGTCTGCAACACCTTCAAGATCAGCCTGGAGAGCAATAAAGAGGGACCGGTAACATACAATATCCGGGGGAGCGAACTGAAGGCATGGCAGCAGGGCCGTTTGCTTCTGGTTACTTCCTCCGACGGCACCGTACCGGCCGAGGTAAGAAAGCATGCTGCCATCCGGGGCCTTAAGATTGAGGTGATTGAACCCGGTTAACATATCTTTTGATTAACTTTGTCGCGACCATAGTAATTCATAGATGAGAATAGTCATTGCCGGCGCAGGAGAGGTAGGCACCCATCTTGCAAAAATGCTCTCGCAGAGCGAACACGAGATCATACTAATTGATACAGAAGTTGAGAGGCTCACCCCTATTGACTCATCCATTGATGTTCTGACATATGAAGGATCGGCCACCTCCCTCAACATACTTAAGGAGGCTCTCAAGAATAACACCGATCTCTTCATAGCGGTGGCACACTATGAGGATACCAACATCAGCGCCTCCATCCTGGCAAAGAAACTGGGAGCCAAGAAGGTGATTGCGCGTGTTGACAACATGGAATACCTTGAACGGAACAACAAGGAGTTCTTCAGGTCAATAGGTGTTGATCATATGATATACCCCGAGCTAATCGCTGCCAAGGAGGTCATCAGCCTGCTTAAGGAGACCGGCACCACCGAGTTCATGGACTTTGCCGGAGGGTTGCTGTCTCTCTTTGTGCAGAAGCTTGAAAAAAATGCCCCTGTCCTTAACAAAAGGATTGAGGAGGTCTCCAATACCCTGGGGCCGATCGAGTACCGTGCCGTTGCTATAAAGAGGCATGAGCATACTATCATCCCGCGTGGCAAGGAAGAGTTTCTTGACGGTGACCTGGCCTTCGTCATATCAACACGTGAAGGCATCGCTGACATGATGAAGTTCTCCGGGAAGAAGAATGTGGAGGCCAAGAGCATTATGATTTTGGGAGGGAGCCGTGTCGGCAGGCATATAGCCCAGAAGCTTCAGAACTACTGCCAGGTGAAGCTTATAGATTACGACCTGGAGAAATGTCGTGATCTGGCCGAGGACCTTGAGGACACCCTGGTTATCAACGGCGACGGCCGCGACGGGGACCTGCTGGCCGAGGAGGGGCTTCAGAACATGGATGCCTTTGTGGCTGTCACCGGAAACTCTGAGACAAATATTCTCTCATGCCTCCTGGCCAAGAAGATAGGTGTGATGAAGACGATCGCCGAGGTTGAGAATATGGAGTACATCAACCTGGCAGAGAACTCGGGCATAGATACCATCATCAACAAGAAGATAGCCACCGCCAGCCGCATCTTCCGTCATACGATGAACCCGAATGTCACCCAGGTAAAGATGATGACGGGCACCGATGCCGAGGTTATCGAATACAATGTCCCTGAGGGTGCCCTCATCACCTCCGGGCCGCTGAAGCTCATCGATTTTCCCAGAGATGCAATTGTTGGAGGGGGCATACGCAAGTATAAGCCTTACATAGCCACCGGTGATACACTGATACAGGCAGGTGACAAGGTGGTGGTCTTCGCACTGCCGTCAGCCTTTGACAAGCTTAACAAGTTTTTTACCGGCGACAGGAAATAAGGCTCGGGGATTTGCGATATGCGATGTGCGAATTGCGATGTGCGATGTGCCCACTGCCTATAATTCAAGCACCCCCTTCCCCTGCCTCAGGATGACAGGCTCGGGGCCGGTGCAGTCTACAACGGTTGAGGGCTCATTGTCTCCGAAGCCACCATCAACAACCAGGTCTGCAAAATCATAATACTTCTCGTGAATGAGCTCCGGGTCAGTGATATATTCAATGTTCTCATTATCCTCATGGATTGAGGTAGTCATCAGGGGACGTCCCAGTTCGCGTACTATCTCCAGTGTGATGCTGTTGTCCGGGATACGTATCCCCAGCGTCTTCTTGCGGTGACGGAACATGGCGGGGATCTGGTTATTGGCCTTGACGATGAAGGTGAACGGCCCCGGCAGGTTACGCTTCAGCAGCCTGAAAAGGTTGTTGTCATGGATAACGGTATACTCGGAGAGCTGACTCATTGAAGCAAATATCATTGACATGTCGGGGTTGCCGGGGTTAAGTCCCTTGAAACGGGCTATCTTCTCAATGGTTTTCCCGGCCCTGATATCACAACCCATGGCATAGATGGTGTCAGTGGGATAGATGACTATACCTCCCTGTTCAAGCACCAGGATGACCTTGCGTATTTGGTCCGGGTTGGGATTCTCGGGATATATCTTAAGAAGCATCTCTCTGTAAAACAGAAGGCAAATATATAAACTAATATTCAGCAGGTGTCAAAAAAAAGAGGGTAAGCTACTCATATCGCACCGCTACAACCTTCTTACCCTTGCTGCCTTCCGACCCTGGGGGAGTTCAAAGGGAGCTGGTCGTATGAGACTTACCCCGCACAAAAATACTATTATTCGGCGGAGACGCCAAATAATAGTCACAGTTTTCACGGATGCAGAGATTTGTCTATAAAAATCTCCTACCCTCCAAAAATCCGGGCAGTGAACTTGATTACTATTTACCTGTGAAAAATCAGCTGTTTTTATGTAAGTTTGTTTTCAAAATCAAATAAACGGTAAGATGGAAGAAAAAAGATCAATCTGGAAAGAGACCCTGAACTATGGAATTATTCTGGGTCTGATCAGTGTCGGCCTCTCAGTGCTCACATATATGTTTGACCTCACCTTCAAGACCTGGCTGATGTGGCCAATGATGATAATCACCATTCTTGTGCTCTTTTTTCTGCTACGCTCCTATCGCGACCATTATAATAACGGATACATTTCATACGGCAGATCAGTCGGGGCGGGGGTGATTATCAACCTGTACGCGGCCATCATAGCAGCAATATTCGTCTATGTTCTATATGCATTCATTGACCCCGGCCTGGTAGACAAATCGCTGGCGGTAGCCGAGGAGAGACTGGTCGGGAGGGGTGTCCCCGATGCCGCCATTGAGCAGGCCATGGAGGTGCAAGCCAAGATGATGAGACCGTGGTTCACCGCCATGATGTCGGTTATCAACGGCGTCTTCATGGGACTGATCCTCTCGCTGATCGTGTCACTCTTCGTCATGAAAAAGGGTAATCCTCTCCTTGATGAGGTTGGAGAAGAAACGCAGCAGTAATGGATCTTTCGGTTGTAGTCCCTGCCTTGAACGAGGCGGAGTCTCTGCCCGAACTGGCAGAATGGGTTGACAGGGTTTGTGTCGCCTCCTCAATCGACTATGAGTTTATTGTAATTGATGACGGCAGCAGTGACAACAGCTGGGAGGTGCTGAAGCAGCTTGCATCCCGCAATGGCAGAATCAAAGCCATCAGGTTTCGCCGCAACTATGGCAAGGCGGCCGCGCTGCAGACCGGTTTTGAGGCCTCGTCAGGAGAGGTGGTGATAACCATGGATGCCGACCTGCAGGACAGTCCTGATGAGATCCCCGAGCTGGTCAGAATGATCAGGGAAGAGGGGTATCACATGGTCTCCGGATGGAAGAAGAAGAGGTATGACCCATTCATCAAGAAGACCACCTCAAAGCTTTACAACTACACTGCCAGGAAGTTCTCGGGCATCCGGCTGCACGACTTCAACTGCGGGCTGAAGGCCTATGACGGGGAGGTTGTCAGGAGCATCGAGGTCTACGGCGAGATGCACCGGTACATCCCCATGCTGGCGGTGGAGGCTGGCTTCAGGAATATCGGCGAGAAGGTGGTTCAGCACCAGGCCCGGAAGTACGGGGTGACAAAATACGGCTTTGACAGGTTCCTGAAGGGTTATCTTGACATGCTGACCATCAGCTTCATCACCCGCTTTGGCAAGAGTCCCATGCATCTCTTCGGCACTATGGGCTCGCTCATGTTCCTGGCGGGATTCATCATGGCGGCATACCTCGGCATACGTAAGCTGGTGTTTATCCACCAGGATCTCAGGGCCCCGCTGGTGACCGACAGTCCCTACTTTTACATAGCGCTGGCAGTGATGATAATAGGATCGTTTCTCTTCCTGACCGGATTTCTTGCTGAGCTTGTCAACCGCCGCTCTTCTGACCGCAACCGCTACCTGATAGGGGAACGCCTTAACATAAAAGTCTGAGTTCAGCGCCATAAACCCCCTGTCTCGTGCCCTGAGACCTCCCCCTTTCGCGGGTCTGCGTCGCTTTGCTTCTTGTGTGCCCTGCCGCTTTCGCGGGATTGCAACGCTTTGCTTCTTGTGTGCCCTGCCGCTTTTGCGGGATTGTAACGCTTTGCTTCTTGTGTGTCCTGCGCCTAATGCCTGGCACGTTGCGTATCCCAGGCGAGGGTGCGCAGTGCCTCCGTCATCCTCTCCCAGGTATATAGCTTCTTCTGTTCCAGAATACCCTCCCTGAACCTCTCCTCGTCGCCACTGAAGAAAGCCGCAATAGCCCCTGCTATGGCTCCCGGTTCAGGCTCAACAACATAGCCGCAGATACCGTCAGGCACTATCTCGGCCAGTCCACCTACGTTGGTCACAACCATAGGCTTGTTGAAATGATAGGCCACTTGTGTAACGCCACTCTGTGTGGCCGACCGGTATGGCTGCACCACAAGGGAGGCAGCAGAGAAGTAGTAACGCACCTCCTCATCACTGATGAAGTGAGAGTGAAAAATTATGTTGCCGGAAATATCATGTTTATGAATGAGATCAAAATACTTCTTCTCATCCTCGTAGAATTCACCGGCAACAATAAGTTTGATTCCGAGACTCCTGACAGCTGGGACAGCCAAGGCCTCAATCAGCAGGTCAAGACCCTTGTACTCCCTGATAAAGCCAAAGAAGAGAATGTACTTTTCCGTCGGACAGAGCTTCAGCCGCACCAGCGCCTCGGCCCGCGACACAGGCTCACTGTAATTGTCAAACAGCGGGTGGGGCGATATGACGCAGGGCATCCTGAGACTGAACTGTCTCAGGTCACGCTCAACAGACTTCGTCATCACCAGCGCGCCGTGGATGCTCTTCACGAAGAACTTTGTCAGCAGCCTGTCGCCGAAGTGTTTCTCATGAGGGATCACATTGTCGAAGATGGTAACAATCCTGGTGTGTTTGTTTGTTCTCACTATCCGTGCTATGAAACCGAGCGCTGGCGCCAGGAAAGGAAGCCAGTAACGGAGTATTATCAGGTCCGGTCTGGTACGCCTCAGGCGCATCCCGATAGTGAACCAGTTCAGCGGGTTGACAGAGTTGATGGCGCGTGTGATAGTCACCCCCTGAGGGGCATAACCCACATCATACTGTGTCTTGCCCGGGAAGAGCAGTGCAGGATACTGCAGTTTAAAGGTATAAATGGCTGCAGCATCTCCCTCCTGCAGGAACTGCTGTGCCAGCCTCTCATTATATGCTGCTATGCCTCCGCGGTAGGGATGAGCCGGACCGCAGATGACAATGCGCATCATTGGCCACCTCCTCCCCTCACCCAGTCGGTGAGATAACTGTATTTCGGCTCCAGGTTGCCACCGCTGGTGATGGTGGCACGCTGCAGCATCGGGGAGTCATGGTCAGTGAAGAGATCATGGAGTACATGCTCCATCAACTGCTTTCCGAAGTCGCTCGAGGCGTCCCGCGGTAGCTCACCGGGGAGATTATCGATTGACATCACAGTGATGTTGTCAGGGTGCGTGAAGGCCTCCTCCTCGCAATGACGGGTACGGTTGTAGCTGTAGAAAGGTTCAGCGATGGTTGTGGCCCTGATGGTGGTGGGTATGGGACCGTCGATGTCGCAGCTGATATCGCCAATGACCGAGATCCGGAAGTCGGGTTTCTCAACGTCCTCACGGGTAAAGAAGACGGGCGACTTAGGATCCCAGAAGTGTGCCGCGACAAGTACATCGGTCACCTTCGTATATTTCAGGAAGTCAGAAACATATTCTTCCGGATGTTGTACGAAGTTGTTGAAGTCAAACGGACGGCCGTCACTGTGCTTAACGTAGTGCTGCGGCCCTATCTGGCAGACGACCGGCACATCATACTCGCGGGAGAGGAAATCCTCCGACGACACACTCATCAGACCGTGGCAGTTACCGAGCGTCTCCATGGCTCCTGAAGCCACGCGTCCCTCGCCGGTGACAAGGATCTTCAGCCCTGGTTTGAGGCGTATCAGCCGCAGTCCTGCCCACATCTCGTCGAGATCGCGGCACTGGTAGGCGGGCTTGAGCCTGAACCTGTTGGTTTTGATGCCCCTGGCCCTGAGAGCGTTATAGGCCCCGACGATGCCTGCCCACCTGCCGAAGGAGACCACCCGCTGTCCCTTGTCGGTGGTGAGATACTCATAGTCTATCAGCCTGATCTTCCTGTTGAGTATCTCGCGCAGCAGCTCAAGATTATGCTCCTGTTTCTTCGCCACATGGGCAAAGAAGAGGTAGGTCTTCCCCGGTATCAGCACCCTGCGGTCTACCTCCTTGACACCCATGAGGATATCGCAGTTGCTAAGGTCTTCCCTCAGGGGGATCTTAAGGTATTTATACTCCTCATCGGTGTAGCATCTTATGTCTGAGGGTTGCACGAAGAAATCGACGGACGGAAAGCTCTCCTTCAGCTCAACCACCTGTGAAGGTGTCAGCGGCACCCTCCTGTCAGGCGGGATCTTCGTCTCCCTTAGTATTCCAATCTTCACTCTCTTTTCCATATCATTCTGTTTGAGTAGTGGTGTGAAGATAAGAATTCGGCCCGATTTTTGAGCATATATTTGTCACAGCAATGTAATAATGCGTAATTTTGCATTGTTATTACAGTACCATGGGGCTGATCTGGTTTAGACAGCAAGCCGCGGTGGTATGTAAGCATGCAGAGGGTGGTGACGCTACTCTTTAACCTGTGTCACAAAACAACAACTGGCGAGAATAACTACGCTCTTGCTGCGTAACCGAACCAAGTAGGTTATGCTTTATCCCGATACAAGGTGTTGGGACGAGACGTTTCCCGGGCGGTGATGCCCTGTACCAACCCGAAAAGGAAGCGCACGCAATTCAGGGAT
Source organism: Bacteroidales bacterium (assembly GCA_011620595.1). Classification (GTDB taxonomy): domain Bacteria; phylum Bacteroidota; class Bacteroidia; order Bacteroidales; family VadinHA17; genus SR-FBR-E99. The sequence goes on from WOYX01000036.1 coordinate 15,128, forward strand.
TGCCCGATGGTCTCTCCGGCCTGACGGTGAAATAACAGGAGATAAGGAGTGATTCGGATGTCTGCCACCTGGTCACTCCCGACAATCAAGGCAGAATAAGCATGTAGAAAGCATATGGTCGCCTTGTTTGGACGCGGGTTCGATCCCCGCCAGCTCCACAAATGACTCTAACTCAACAAGTTAGAGTCTTTTTGTTACCCCCTTAAAGCGCAGGTTTTTAAGGCGTTTTTCAGTTCTTTTGAAGGAGTGGCATGAGGACTGGGTATCATTCAGTTAATGTATTCCTGTAAATTCAACAAGAGGAAGAATGTCAAAAACCTCGACCAAGCTTCCATCTGATAAATTCGGCTATGCCTTTCTTAAAATCGAATGAAGGTTTATAATCCAGTTCCCTCATGGCTTTGCTTATGTCAGCATATGTTGCATTTACATCTCCGGCCTGAAAGGGCAGGAACTCTTTGATCGCTTTTTTACCCAGGGCATCTTCAATTGTTTCTATCACTTCTGAAAGCAATACTTTCCTTGACTCCCCGATATTATAGATGTTAAATCCTTTCAGCCGGCTGATGGAATTGCCAATCCCCTGAAGCGCATCATCTATATAAGTATAATCCCTGAACGAATTTCCATCACCGTATATTTGTATGGGCCTGTCGTCAATGATTTTGTTGGTAAAGCTGTGTATGGCGAGGTCAGGTCTTTGCCTGGGACCGTACACTGTAAAAAAACGAAGACAGGAGATTTCGAACCGGTATAAACTGTGATAGGTACTGCAAAGCAGTTCACATGCTCTTTTTGAGGAAGCATATGGCGAGATGGGATTGTCAACCGGATCTGATTCTGAGAATGGTATTTTTGCGTTGTTCCCGTAAACGGAAGAACTGGAAGCAAATATCATCCTGCTGACATTGAACCGCCGCATCGTTTCCAAAACGGTCAGCGTGCCATTTACATTCACATCATAATAATGAAACGGATCTATTATTGACGGACGTACGCCCGGCATTGCAGCTAAATGAATGATAAGGTCAGGATTGTTTTCTTCAAAAATTTCTGCCATTCCGGCCCTATTCCTTATATCTGCCCTCACCAGACTGAAATCTTCATTGTTCATAAGGGCAGATATATTCTGCTCCTTAATCCCGGGATCGTAAAAATTGTTGAAATTATCCACGCAGACCACCTTATGGTCCGATCTAAGCAAGTACTCACACAGATGTGATCCAATAAATCCTGCCCCGCCCGTGACGAGTATGCAGCTTTTATCCTTTTTTGTCATTGCCTCTCCGGTCATTATTTTACCGGCCTATTCAAAACCATTATATGAAAGCTGAAAAGTTAAACAAAATTTGTTCTTACCCGGGATATTTTTTTACCTTGCGCCATTCTTTTTGATTTTGGAAAAAGTACCATGGATCTTTACCGGTCACAGAGGTGAGAAAAGAACACCTGGTTATGTTAGGCTCACTCTATAAACCGAATTATATAAGATACAGCCTTATTGTACTGGCAGTATTACCGCTTTGTATTTTCCGTGATTTTACGATTGCCAACGAGCTGCGATATCTGAGTATTGCCGACGAAGCACTGAGGACTGGTTCAATCTTCACTTTCACGAATCACGGGATTGATTATGCCGACAAACCTCCGCTTTACTTCTGGATAATCATGTCAGGTAAACTGATCTTCGGAAAGCACAGTATGCTCTTCCTGTCACTATTTTCCATCGTACCTGCCCTGGTTATTCTGCATATAATGGACAGCTGGGTGAGGAACCTCCTGACACAAAAAGAGCGTCTGGTTGCACAACTGATGCTTATAACAAGCGCATACTTCTTAGGCACTTCTGTCTTTCTGCGCATGGATATGCTGATGTCAATGTTCATCGTTCTTGCGATGCATTCATTTTACAAAATGTACAGCGGCAGCACTAAAAAGCGTTATACCTTTCTCTTCCCGGTTTTTGTTTTCCTTGCCCTGTTCACAAAAGGCCCGGTGGGAATAATTGTCCCGCTGGTATCTACCCTGGTGTTCTTAATCAGTAAACGGGCATTGAAATCATTCGGCCGTTACTGGGGATGGAAGACCCTGGCAATAATTTTAGCTCTCTGCGGTATATGGTTTGCAGGCGTCTACATGGAAGGCGGGAGCCAGTATCTTGAGAACCTGCTGTTCCACCAGACTGTCGATCGTGCAGTAAATTCATTCCATCACGCCGAGCCATTTTATTATTATTTCATATCATTCCTCTATACACTTGCCCCATGGTCACTGCTGATTGCAGGGGTTATAATTTCTGGTTTGATAAATAAATTCACGGTTACTGATATTGAACGGTTATTCCTGGTTACTTCCCTTTCTACGTTTACAGTGTTATCACTTTTCAGCTCCAAGCTTGAAATCTACCTGCTTCCGGCTTTCCCGTTTTTCGTATATATCACCGTATTGTGGCTGGCAAAAAGTGAACATAAATTCTGGGTTTATCTGCTTGCACTGATACCTGCCTTCATTCTCCTGATGATGCTTCCCGGAGTCATTGTTGCTGCTGCATTTGTCCTGCCTGAAGATATCAACATAACTGTTCCGGTCTTTCTGGCTGGGTTGATATTATCCGTTTCAGGATTCCTGGCGGTGAGGTTTCTGTTTAAACACAGCCTGAACAACGGGATTATAACTATGTGCATTGGTATCCTGCTCTTCATTTTTACAGTCTCATTTTCAGTTCCGAAATACAACTATTTGATTGGACTGGGGGATCTGTGCAATAAGGCTTTGGAAAGAGCAGGCAGTAACAGCAACCTTAATTTTTATTATTGTAAAGTGCTCCGGGGAGCTAATATGGATGTTTATTTGGGAAAAGAGGTCCGGAAGCTTGAAATAAAAGACCTGTATGCTCCGGCCGGTAAAATTGAAACACCGGCTATCATATTCCTAGGTAATAAGGCTGTCGAACGGAATGATTCCCTGCAGCTCTATATAGAAGGAAAATATGTCTTTAAGTCCGGCAATTACAGTTTTGTTGAAATTGAGTGAAAAAACCGGGAAATAATATATGGTTAAACCATTCGGAAATATTGAAATGAATTTTGAACTGACAATAATCGTTCCTGTCTATAATGAGGAAGGTAACATTGAAAGACTGCATAAAGAACTCTGCCGGTTTCTTGATGGTTCCGCCATAAAAGCCAAAGTACTGTTTATTAATGATGGATCAAAGGATAGCAGCCTGCAAAAACTCAGGGAAATTTGTAAAAATTCAGACAACTTCACATATTGCTCGTTTGACCGCAACTATGGTTTAAGCGCAGCAATCAAAGCCGGATTCGATTACTCAGACACTCCATGGACTGGTTACATGGATGCTGACCTTCAAACCACTCCCATGGATTTCAATGTTCTACTTGAATTCACAGGTGAGTATGACCTTATTACGGGAGTCCGGCTGGACAGAAGGGATTCCGCAGTGAAAAATCTCTCTTCACTGATTGCAAACAAAATCAGGAGGGCATTCACCCATGACGGGATGGATGACACAGGTTGTCCGCTGAAAATTATCCGGACAGACGTTGCCAAACGTATTCCAATGTTTAACGGATTGCACAGGTTCCTGCCTGCAATGGTGTTGCTTCAGAACGGGAAAATAAAACAGGTGCCGGTCCGTCATTTTCCAAGAACAGACGGCAAATCAAATTTCTATCTTTGGAACCGCTTGATGGGACCTTTGATGGACTGTTTTGCGTATTTATGGATGAAGAAAAAATACATAAACTATAAAGTTGAGGAATCCAGTCAAAATCCCTGATCATTACTATGAGTAACTGGATTATTTATGGGATTGGATTTCTGGCACAAATTCTGTTTTCCAGCCGGATCCTCTTGCAGTGGATTGTTTCTGAAAGGCACAAAAAAGTCATTGCTCCTCATCTTTTCTGGGAGATAAGTCTTGTGGCTTCAGTCCTTATGTTTGTTTACGGATACCTGCGTGATGACTTTGCAATAATGTTAGGGCAGGTCATCACTTATTATGTCTATATCAGGAATATTCAGCTTGAGAACCAGTGGAAAAAAATCCCGGTAGTGCTGAGGATCTTTTTATATTTATTCCCCACCATTATCCTGATATACGGTTACAATAACAATGTTATAGACAGAGCAAACCTTTTTAATAAAGAACTTATTGCACCTTTGCTGATGGCCCTGGGGATTGTCTCTCAGGTATTGTTCACCTTAAGGTTTGTGTACCAGTGGGTATATTCGGAAAGAAGAAAGGAATCAATGCTGCCCATGGGTTTCTGGCTTTTGAGTTTCATAGGCTCTTTCCTGATTTTCATTTACGCAATATTCAGAAAGGACCCTGTGCTTTTTTTAGCGCATCTTTCAGGTATGGTGGCTTATTCAAGGAATATTTTCATCCTGAAGAAGTACGGTTCATAAACTGCTCATTCAAAACCGAAAACAAAAATGACAGGCTGGAATATACCTTTCATATCGGGGAAACAGGATCGGCAACGCTGAAGGTCAACAGCACCAACAGGCAGCAAATATCATTCTACGGTGACCTGACAGAAACTGACAGGGAAAGATAGACTGTTCTATACCTGATGTCCCATCATGGCGGAGAGCAGCGCATGGATGATAAAGGCACATCCTGCAATAAAGAATAGGGAGATGTCAACGGCTCGTCACTACGGGTTTGATATCGAGCACCGGGGTGTTGTTCAATGCATCGAGACCGGTGACGGTGAGAGTATTCTCTTCAACCCTCAGCAGCCTGACGGTGGTCATGCCGATCATGCTCGGCCTGCGGGGAGTGCAGCATGCAAAGACACCCCTCACCTCCCCCGACCGGGTGACGGTACGAAGCTCATAATCGTCGGACCGGTCAAAGTAAAAAAGGATGTTAAGCTCACTGTGCTTTTCGATCCGGTACAGCGCATCGGCAAACTGTTCCTTCACCTCGATGGTTGAGATGCTCTCCTTCATCCTGTCGGTATCACCCGGTTCGGCACTCTCCCACTCGTTGTGCACGTATCCTATGATCTCTATCTTCAGATCCATTTTTTGTCCTGCTTAGGTTTGTTAAAGCGGCTCTGTTGGCAGGATGAACATCTCTCCCTCATGCCGTATTATCTTTGTCCTTACCCCGTATATATCCTCTATCAGTTCCTCACGGAAGATATCACTCCCACCCTCGGCCCTCACCTGCCCGTCGTCGAGTATGATAAACTCACTGCAATACTTCAGCGCAAGGTTGAGATCGTGTATGGCCACCAGCACGGTGATGCCACCAGTGGCAAGCTCTCCGAGCAGGAGCAGAATCTCATGCTGATGCCTGAGATCGAGGTTGGCTGTCGGCTCGTCGAGGAGTATCACCGACGGTTGCTGTGCCAGCGCCCTGGCGATGAAGACCTGCTGCCGTTGCCCTCCGCTGAGTTTGTTGAGATCCTTGAGCGCAATATCATCGAGGCCGAGTCTTACCAGTATCTCTGCCGTGATCCTGCGGTCGTCCTTGCCGGGCGACCAGCTGATATAAGGATTACGGCCCAGCAGGACAGTGTCAAACACCGTGGCCGGGAAGGTATTGTACTGCATCTGCGGGACATATGCCATCTCCCTGGCCATCTCCCTGGCGCTGATGCTGCCGACACTGCGTCCCATCACCTCCACCGTTCCGGCCTGCGGCGTTAATATGCCATTGATAAGCCTTAAGAGAGTGCTCTTTCCCGAACCGTTAGGACCGAGGAGGGCGGTGAAAGAGCCCTTTGCAAAGCTGTGCGTTATGCCTTTGATGACCGGGAAGCCGTTATAGGCAAACTGCACGCCGGAGAGGGTTATCATTTCCACTGTGCCCCTCCTTTCCCTTTGACAAGCAGCAATATAAACAACGGAGCGCCTATTACCGATGTAAGAATGCCCACCGGCAGCACCATGGGTGAGATGAGCGTCCGTGCAACGATGTCGCAGCCAACCATGAAGGCAGCGCCGGCAAGTGCTGCTCCGGGTATCAGAAACCGCTCATCGCTGCCGATGACCCTTCTGACCATGTGGGGCACCACCAGACCCACGAAGGCAATGATACCGTAGAACGAGACCACCGTCGCCGTGGCCAGCGAGGCCAGGATCATGGCGGTGAGCCTCAGCCTGCCGATATTGACCCCCAGACTTCGTGCGGTCTCGTCGCCGGCATCCAGAGCGTTATAGTTCCACCGGTTCCGGTAGAAATAGATCATCACGGGCAGCAGGATGATCACCTGTATCATCAGCTCGCGCCATCCACCCTTGCTCAGGTCGCCAAAGGTCCAGAAGACTATGGCAGCCAGCTGCACATCGTCGGCCAGGTACTGAATGGCAGCGGTGAGCGCCGTGAAGAGCGAACTGGCAATGATGCCTGTGAGGATCATATTCTCAGGTGTGGCCCCCCTGTGCCTTGCCACCAGCAGTATCAGGAAGCAGGCGATGAGCGACCAGAAGAATGCCGAGAGAGTTACAACATAGGGGTTTGCAATGAGGACGGCATCATTGCTGCTGCTGTTCATGCTTCCTGCCCCGAAGATTATCACCGCAAAGGCAGCCCCGAAGGCGGCAGCATTGCTTATACCGAGGGTAAAGGGCGACCCCAGGGGGTTGCGCAGCACGCTCTGCATCACCACACCGCTGACCGACAGGGCTATGCCGCTCACTATCCCCGCCAGCACGCGTGGCAGCCTGATCTGCATCACGATACCGCGGTGCAGCTCCTCGCCGCCGCTACCAAACAGTGAGAACAGGTCGCTGAGGCTGATGCTGCTTGGTCCGAGGGCAAGTCCCAAAACAGCAAGCAACAGTGTCGCCAGCGCCGCCAGCCAGAGGTACCTCCCCTTGCGCTCCGTAAACCGGGCATATTGCTTTTCTATCTCATTCTCCCTGCTCATTCCCTTGCCGTTTTGCCAGGCCGCTCGAAGGGCCGGTAATAATCGTAAACCTGATCATATATGTCGGTGCCGTAAAAAAAACGGTAAATCTCCCGGCATTTTTCCGTAACGTCAACGTCGCCGAATGATGAGGGCAGCAGTACTGAGCCTATATACCATACATTACAGAGAATATTCTCATAGTTGGTGGTGTTCCAGTTGTATGGCAAAACAGTATATATCTCGCCTGCGCGGAATGCCGAAAGGGAATTGCTCACCACTCCGGGAGTTATCTCCTCCTGCCATATCTGCCGTCCGGCGGCATCGAGAAAGATGACATCCGGATCCCACTCTATCAGTTGTTCCTGGTCAATGAAAAGAACCACGTGGCCAGGTTCGCTCCGGTCGCTTCTCAGTTGTGGCTCATCGGCTACATTCTTTACAGAGAGAATATTGAAGGGAGGATAGTCGGGTTCAGTCGATGTGAGCCCGTGTGCGCCGTTGTATGCCACGCCTCCCACATAGGCTGTCCGTTGAGGCTCCGACGCCCTGGAGGCCCGGGAGACACACTCATCAATTGTTGTTTCAAAGTAACTGATAATGCTGTCGGCCCGCTCTGGCAAGCCGAATATCTCTCCCAGAATAGTAAGCGTATTATAAAGGGCATCCCTTTTCTTCCCCAGGTCACCGTAATCGAGCAGGATGACCGGCTTTCCGGTCAGCCGCTGCAGCCTGTCGGCTTCCTGTGTCGACATGAAGGTCGCAATGATGAGGTCGCTCCCGGCATCAGCCAGCAACTCGGTGTCATAGTTATTGCCGGCACCTATTACCGGCAGTCCCCTGAGGTAAGGGTTGGCAAAGAGGTAGGGTACGTTGCGCCTCTGCTCGCTCCCTTCGATGTGACTTACCCTGTCAGTGACACCCATGTATGCCAGCAGCCTCATCGTCCCCGACTTGAGTGCTATGACCGAGAGCACCGTATCAGGTATAATGACGTTTCGGCCGGTGTAATCGGTTATTAGTCGCCCCGCACGGCCTGTGCGGCTGCTGGAGGAGCATGCTGCAAGAGCCAGCATGATCATCAGCAATATCAGGGCCGGCACTCTACGTTTCATCATGATGCTCCCCGCCCGCTAAACGTGCCATGGTCAGCCTTGCATACCTGACGCCCTTTACGCTCCGCAACTTGTCGGCCAGCGCTGTCAGCTCCGCCGCCCGGCCCCTGACAGCCAGCAGTTCCATACACTGTCCGCGATCAAGGTGCAGATGAACAGACGACAGTATCAGGTTGTTCCTTTCATGCTGCAGGCGGGTTAGCTGTGCTACCAGCCCCCTGCGGTGATGATGGTATATCATCGTCAGCGACCCTGCCACCTCATTGTTGCACTGCCACTTGCTTTCTGCCAGACCGTTGCTGATGAGATGCCTTATTGCCTGGGAGCGGTTGACAAATAGATTCTCCTCAACAAAACCGTCGAGCGCCTCAAGCAACTCCTTCTCGAGTGAAACCCCAAAACGTATTACCGGCATCATGTTACTTTTTTAAAAATTCGTAATATCCACAGTAAATATAGTCATCAAGATTTTATTATGTGTAACAAAAATGTAACAGTGCTATTTTTTTGTACTTTTTGGTATTTGAGTTAATTTCGCCATGTCAAAATGTATTTGTTTTTATAAATATCTTATATTTAAAGCAATATTGATGATCCTAACAGAGTGTCACGGGAAGATCCGCGCATCATGCAGGGAAATCTCATTAATATTTTAACAGGTGGATGTATATCTGATCATCGTAGTAGTCCTGTTTATTCTGGCAGTCTCTGACCTGATCGTCGGGATCTCGAATGATGCTGCCAACTTCACCAACTCTTCCGTAGGCTCAAAGGCTGCATCCCTCAAGGTTATTCTTGCGATAGCAGGACTGGGTGTCATGCTCGGTGCCACCTTTTCCAGCGGGATGATGGAGATAGCACGATCAGGCATCTTTCATCCCGATCAGTTCTATTTTTCCGAGATAATGATCATATTCCTGGCTGTCATGATAACGGATGTCATCCTTCTTGACACCTTCAACACATTCGGCTTTCCGACATCCACCACCGTCTCCATCGTTTTCGAGCTGTTGGGTGCGGCCGTTGCCATTTCGATCATCAAGATCATGAATTCGACCGACAGCTTTGCAGACATCGGTAACTATATAAATACGGCCAAAGCCCTGGCCATTATTTTCGGTATTCTATTCTCGGTGGTGATCGCCTTTGCATTCGGAACGATAATACAGTTCATTACGCGACTTATATTTACCTTCGATTTCCAGAAATACATGAAATATTTCGGGGCGCTCTGGGGCGGCGTGGCAATCACTGCCATCGTCTATTTCATACTGGTAAAGGGAGCCAAGGGAGCTTCATTCATGACCCCCGAAGCCCTGGAATGGCTCGATAGCAATACCATGAAGGTCATGCTTCTGTCCTTTGTGTCATTCACCGTTATCCTGCAGCTGCTCTACTCACTGTTCAAGGTGAACATCCTGAAGATTATTGTGCTGGTCGGTACCTTCTCACTGGCTATGGCCTTTGCCGGCAACGACCTCGTCAACTTTATAGGGGTGCCACTGGCCGGTTTTGAATCATACCGGGAATATGCCAGTGATCCCTCGTTTAACCCTGACACCATGCTGATGGGAGCTCTCAATGAGCCTGTAAAGACCCCGACAGTTTTCCTTTTGGGTGCCGGGCTGATTATGGTGGTGACTCTCTTCTTGTCGAAAAAGGCAAGGACTGTTACACAGACTGAGATCAATCTTGCCAGGCAGGGCTCCGGATCGGAGAGATTTGAGTCATCGCGCATTTCCAGGTCAGTTGTCAGACATACAGTCGGAGTATCAAAGTTTATCGGCAGGATCATGCCTGAAAAAGTCACCAGGTTCATTGACAAAAGATTTGATTTCCAATCCTACAGGAAAAAGCTCCGGAATCCTGCCGATGCCTCATCATTTGATCTCCTGAGGGGATCAGTCAATATATTCGTGGCCAGTAGCCTGGTAGCTTTCGGCACATCCCTGAAACTTCCGCTTTCCACCACGTATGTCACCTTCATGGTGGCCATGGGTACCTCGCTGGCTGACAGGGCATGGGGCAGGGAAAGTGCTGTGTACCGTATCACCGGGGTGGTGACTGTCATCAGTGGATGGTTCTTTACAGCTCTCACTGCCTTTACCGTGGCGTTCCTGGTAGCCCTTGTGCTTCACTGGGGAGGTGTCATTGCAGCAGTGACAGGACTGGCCGTTGCACTGTTCATAGTGATAAGGTCAGCGTTGAGACACAATAGAAAATTGGCAAAATCTTCAAAAAAGGACGAATTTGATGATAAACTGACACTTACAGGTGAAAACATTCTTCACAAATGCAACACTTCCATTACCGAGGTGGTGGCATCGGTACGTAAGCTATATTCATCATGCCTTGTCAGTCTCACAGCAGAGGATTGGAAGAAGATGAAGAAGGTGAAGAAGAATGTGGATGATCTCAACCAGCGGACCAAGGAGTTGAAATACAATCTGTACCCCACGCTGAGAAAGCTTGAGGAGGATTTCATCGAAACCGGGCCATATTATGTACAGATTCTGGACTATCTGAGGGAGATAGCACACTGCCTCAAATATATTGCCGACCCGGTGTATGAACATCTCGACAACAACCATCCATCGCTCATTCCGGAACAGATAAAGGACCTGAATATGCTGAGTGCTGCAATCACCAGGTTCTATGACCGTATCGAGATCATCATCAGGGATCAGGACCACAGTAACATGAACATTCTGTTGGCTGAACAGCAGTCGATTCTTGATCTTATTGCTAAGATCAAGAAAAAGCAGATCAAATACATCAAATCGGAATCTATCGGAACAAGGAACGCCATGATGTTTTTGAATCTCCTGACTGAAAGCAAGAATTTGCTCCTCTACACCGTCAACATGGTGAAATCGCACCGCGACTTCCTGATGAGCGATGCCCTGAACAACGGTTCCTGATCAGACTAACTATGGTTAGTCAGCTCTGCGTGCAAAATTTCATTAAATTCATCCTCAAAATATTTATATCATGAGAAAAGCATTCATAAATTTATCTTCGCTGCTGATTGTTGTACTGATAATATCACCCGTTATGCTTGATGCACAGGATCTTTCTCTGCCAACACCAATGACATCCGGCGGTAAGCCACTCATGGATGCTCTGAGTGAAAGGCAGTCATCCAGATCATTTTCAGACAGGGAGCTCTCTCTGCAGCAACTCTCCGACCTTTTATGGGCCGCCTGGGGGATAAACCGGCCTGCCGACGGGAAGAGGACAGCCCCGTCATCGAATAACCGCCAGGAGATGGATGTGTATGTGACACTGAAGAGCGGGCTATACCTCTACGATGCCAATGTCAACATGCTGAAACAGATCCATGACAGGGACATACGTGCCCTGACAGGAACACAGGAGTTCCCCGCGACCGCGCCAGTCAACCTTGTTTATGTGGCAGATCTTACGAAGAGAGGCCTGAAGGAAGGCCAGACCATAACCGACGCTGATCTGCTTTCGTCATGGGCCAACACAGGCTTCATGGCACAGAATGTATATCTCTACTGTGCATCAGCGGGACTGTCAACCGTAATAAGAGCAATGGTTCCGCGTCAGGATCTGGCAGCGGCAATGATGCTCAAGCCCATGCAGGTTATTATACTTGCCCAGACAATTGGCTATGGAGTTAAATAACGTTTACCTCACGTTCAATAATGATCCCGAATTTATTGAATACCGATCTCTTTATCTTTTCTGAAAGAGCCAGTATCTCTGCACCTGTAGCCCTGCCGTAATTGACCAGTATCAGGGCCTGCCTGTCATAACACCCTGCATCATCGAGCCGGTAGCCCTTCCATCCTGCATGCTCAATAAGCCACCCGGCAGGTATCTTGTAAAGCTCCCCCTGCCTGTAATACCTGATATCAGGGAAAGCCTTCAAAAGGTTCTCAAACTCCCCTTTACCAACCGTCGGGTTTTTAAAGAAACTGCCGGCATTGCCAATGTCAGAAGGGTCTGGCAGTTTGGCCCTCCTTATTTGTAAAACAATATCCGAGATATCCCGGAGGGAAGGATTTGTGATATCTCTTTTTGCCAGCTCCTCCTTTATGCCACCATAGTCCAGCTTTGGCCGAAAGACTTTTGAGAGCCTCAAAACAACTGAAGTGATAAGTACTTTATTCCTGAGTTCATGCTTGAATATGCTATCCCTGTATCCGAACCCGCATTCTTTGTTCCCGAGCGTAAGCCATTCTCTCTTCTCCAGGTGAAAACCATTGATCCTGACAATCACATCGCCGGCTTCAACTCCATAGGCGCCGATATTCTGTATCGGAGCCGCACCGACAGTCCCGGGAATAAGTGTCAGGTTCTCAATCCCTGCCAGGCCATGGCTGACCGTGTATTCAACCAGCTCCTGCCAGATCACCCCTGGCCGGGACTCACTCCTGACCTGATAAGTGTCCTTCTGGTTGTTGCCATTCAGGCCAGGGGAAGTGTTCTTATACACCAGAAGATGTTTGAAAGCCGGCTCTTTTTTGTTGACAAGCTGATAGACATGGGTGCACGGATCATATTATGTGATCCGCACCGGGCAACCGTTATAGGCCTTGAGCGTCGTCAACGGCTGAGGGGTATAACGATGAACAGTCCTGACATCAGGGCAGGCGTTGCCCTGCTTATTGCCGCACTAAGTGCAGAAGGCAAGAGTCTGATTCACAACATCGAGCAGATAGACCGAGGTTATCAGTACCTTGACAGGAGACTTAATAGCCTGGGGGCAGAGATACGCAGGATAGATTCCTGATTCTGCCCTCTTACCTCTTTATCCCATCCAGGTAGTCAATTATCCCCTGGCAGATCTTCTCCGCCTCCAGCTGCCGGAAGTCGGGGTCAGCGAGTTTCTCCTCGTCTTCGGCATGTGACATGAAGGCCTGCTCAACCATTGCAGCAACCGGCTGAAGTGTATTGTCAGCCTCAACAGGACCTGCAGTTCTGCTGCATAAAACAAACAGGCAAAAAAAGGGAAAGCTGTATAAACAAACTATACAACCAAACTGTTTATACACTTATATTAACCTCTAAACTGTTTGACTATGAAAAAAACTTACGCTTTCATGCTGGCAGCAATTTTTACAACCCTGAATCTTGCAGCCCAGGATCCTGTTTTTCTGAAGGGAGACAAGGTCCTGAATCTGGGCATTGGACTTGGATCAACACTCTACAGCGGTACCTATTATAAAAGTCAGGTTCCTCCTGTTTCAGCATCCCTGGAGATTGGAGCCGTTGATAACATAATTGAAAAAGGCTCCATAGGTGTAGGACCCTATGTCGGGTACTCTTCCTACAAATATGAATATATGGACTGGGGATATAAATATTCGAATATTATTATCGGGGTCAGGGGTAATTTCCACTATCCTTTTGTTGACAAACTCGACACATATGCCGGACTGCTTCTGGGTTACAATATTGCATCCTCAAAAGAATTCGGCAATTCAATACCCGGATATGATTATTCATATTCTGCCGGGGGTCTTATTTACTCAGGGTTCATAGGCGCAAGGTATTACATTAAAGACGCTTTTGCCTTAATGGCTGAGCTGGGATACGGCATTGCGTACCTGAACCTCGGTGTCGCCCTGAAGTTATGAATAAAGAAATAACCTCTGAGTCCTTCTGAAGAGGAGATCAGAGGTTACTTTTTACCATTTAAATCATTCATTGTTATTTCCCCGGGGATCTGCATCCATAAGGTAATCAATTATCCCCTGGCAGATCTTCTCCGCCTCCAGCTGCCGGAAGTCGGGGTCAGCGAGTTTCTCCTCGTCTTCGGCATGTGACATGAAGGCCTGCTCAACCAGGACGGCGGGCAGCTGCGATGCCCTGGTCACGGTGTAGTTGAACGAACCCACCACACCGAACTCGGTCAGGCCGGTCTCCAACAGCCTGTCATAGATGGTCTGCGCCAGCGGCGCCCAGAAGGGATTGTGCCAGTAGGTGCTGGTGCCTGCCACCGAGAGATAACCTCTTCCCCCGGCATTGGCATGTATGCTTATCAGCATGTCAGCACCCGACTCGATGGCAATATTGCGTTTCTCAATGAGGGTCATGTCCCTGTCGGAATCACGCACCTGAACCACCTCGGCACCCATGGCTGCACAGAGATCCCCCAGCCTGAACGAGAGGTCGAGATTGATATCCTTTTCAAGCAGTCCCGACAACCCCACGGCGCCGGTGTTAGATCCTCCGTGACCTGCCTCGATGGCGATCTTCAGTCCTGTCAGGGGCTTCTCTCCCGCCAGATCAAACACGGGCGGGTACTTGACCTGCAGCGACAGGCTCCGGCCAGAGGGCCTGATGTCATACCCCCAGATAGTCTCACTGTTCAGGTTGACATAGACGCGGAAGGTCTCAGGTGTGACCTGCTCCCATGTCAGCTTGTCGATCATCCTGCATCCCTTTCTGTGGGTGACCCATGTCGAGGCTGACTCAGCACCGAAGAGTGTTATCACCAGTCTCTTCTGGTCAGGGTCGGGATAGACCTCATAGGGTACTGGTTCGAGCCAGGGTATTGAGACGATGTCGGCGCCGTCACCCTGGACACATGTCATGCTGGTCACTGTGTACGAGGGCTGTAATTTGTTGCCACTCATTATCTCAACATCATCCTTATTAATAAATCCGGACTCCACATTGCTGAGCCTTACCCTGTAGTTATCACCTATTCTGCCGCTGGCCTTTAGGACCACACCCGGTCCCAGCTCCGACCGTATCGGGCCGCCAAGCCTCGGTGCGCCAAGGTTATAAACAAGCCTGGCGTTTTCGTTCTTAACCTTCAGCAGCGGAAAATCCTCAGGCTGCCTGACGGTCACCACTCTATGCAGGTCAGGCTTATAGATGCCTTTCACCGGCGCACCGGCAACAGGTGCCAGCCTTACGCCCAGCGTGTATGACCTTCCCGCGATAAGGCTGCGCAGGGGCAGCTCCGCCGTATAGATACTGTAGTCGTCATAGTCGGTGCGCAGGCATGCCAGAGTGACCCTGCCGGGCTGAACATCAACAAAGCCGTTCTGCCCCTTTGATCCCCGGAAGGTCACTTTTACAACCTCATCAGGCAGCAGTTCCACGTCAGCGGCAGGCTCAACCGACCGGCGGTCGACCCACAGCGGGTAGACAGGCCTGGTCATGTCTTTCTTTTCATAGATCAGAACATGTTCGCAGAGAGCTGTCCGGCCGTCGGGATACACTGCCTCAGCCGTTATTTTGTTCACTCCCTCGTTGAATTTGACGGTTGCAAAGAATATCCCCGTTTTGTATTGTTTCACTGCCTCTCCGTTAATACTTACGGCAGCAGGGTATTCACTTTTACAGAGGACATCGAACTGGGGCATGTAAGTAACCTGCTCCGGCAGTCTCAGGAACTTGACCCACGGCGAACTGTGAACTGCGCTGTCGCACCTGCAGGGAATGGCTGCCAGTGTTTCAGCTGCGGCAGCTGCCGGATCAGCGACAGCAGTCTGAGCTGTCTTCCTGGCCGTGCTGCAGCCGGCAAGCATTGCGGTTGCCACGAGAAATATTACAGTAAGCTTTTTCATCCGTTATAACATATTTATTTTATCTGTACAGCAGGTATTTCTGTCTCATTTCCATAAATTCAGCCACATCATCCTGGCACGCTTTGACCACCTCTTCCACGGTGACGCCCGGTTCGTTCAGCCTGCGCATCAGCAGCGGCGGTGACCACACCAGTGAGTCAGGACTTGTCTTCCTGTAGGCGTCGATGATATGCAGTGAAGCCTCCACCGAGCGGAAGGCTGCGGGGTCTGTCAGCATTATCTCCACGCCGCCGCACATCTCGTTCCATGGTTTGCCGCTGCGATTATAGCCTGTC
This sequence comes from Bacteroidales bacterium, assembly GCA_011620595.1. Lineage (GTDB taxonomy): Bacteria > Bacteroidota > Bacteroidia > Bacteroidales > VadinHA17 > SR-FBR-E99. The sequence continues at coordinate 30,982 of WOYX01000036.1, forward strand.
CCTGCAGACTGCGGAACAAAGTATACCGGCCTGAAGTAAGCCCCGCGTATCCCTCTAGCGTTGAGGTCCTCTGCCGCCTTACCGGCATCCACCCATGGTGCTCCGGTCAGGAGGAACGGCTTGGTGGTACCCCTTCCCTCTGACATGTTGGTCCTCTCGAACAGGCACTGTCCCGGATAAACCACCGCCGTTTCCCAGTTGTCTATGTTTGGAGAAGGCATCACCCACATCAATCCTGTCTCATCCCACATCATGCTGCGGCGCCATCCCCTCATCTTTATTACCGTCAGGTCAGCGCCGTAGCCCTCGGTCTCGTTCCACATGGTTGCCAGCTCGCCGTAGGTCATGCCGTGGCGCAGCGGGATGCGGTGCCGGTACATCCTGATGGTGTCATGCATCGGTCCTTCCACCACGCGTCCGCCCAGCGGGTTGGGCCTGTCGAGCACCACGAACGGTATGCCGGCCTTTGCACATGCCTCCATGGCATGAGACATGGAGAACTTATAGGTATACCATGCTGAGCCCACACCCTGTATGTCGAACAGCATCACATCAATGCTGTCGAGCCACTCCTGCTTCGGGGCATAGGAGTCGCCATACAGGCTGTAGACAGGTATGCCAGTCACCGGGTCAGGTTCACCGTTGGCCTGTATCCTGCCATGCAGTGCTCCCCTGATACCGTGTTCGGCGCCGAAGAGAGCCACCAGGTTCACGCCCGGTGTACCGGCGAGAATGTCAACCGTGCTGCGCATATCTGCACCCACGGCTGACGGGTTGGTAATCAGTCCCACCCTCTTGCCGGCGATCATGTCAAGGTGCTCCTCAACCAGTACGTCAACACCGGGCGTCACTGCCGGTACCGGCACCGGTGGCTTCAGCCTCGCGGCATAGAAGGAGGTCAGCACCCCCTCCAGGGCCGGAGCATCGGCAAAGGTGAACTCCGTCACGGCCATCTTCACCGGCTGGCTTTCGTTGCCGTAACGGTCCACGGCCGACACTGCGATGCTGTCAAGAAGGATCAGCGCCTGTTCCACACCTGTCACCTTCTCCGGCGATGTTCGGGTAAGGAAGGCGCTGTTGACGGTGAAGGCAGGGATAAGATCAGTCATGACACCGGGTCCGTGTATGTTCTGATTCCATTGTGAACCGTACCTGTAATATACCACCCACCGGCTTACATCGGAAGGATCACTGTGGTTCCATGATATGTTCAGTGCATCTCCCTCCCGCCTCTTCGTCACCGACGGCGCTGCCGGTGCCTTACTGTCGAGCCACGGCGAGGGCGGCACCAGGGCCTTCCTTTTATAGGGTCCTTCCGCCACAGCCTTCACAAGCCCGGGGGTCCTGACCAGGGAGCCTATGCTCCAGTGCACCACACCGGGGCTCTCCGGAAGAATACCCCTGGTGATCATGATCTGATTGACGGTCTCGTCGGATGCCCTGGCGGCAGGCTGCAGCCCTATGTTAATCCCGGGCCAGAGATGCCTGCCCTTGAGGTTCTGCTCTTTCCACCATCCCAGCAGCACAGGGTAGCTCTGCGCTATCTGGTTGACGGGCCAGTAGAGCTGTGGTGAGTAGTAGTCGATCCATCCTTTGTTGAGCCACAGTTTGGCATCGGCATAGAGTGTCTCATGCTGATTAAAACCACCGCCGATGGCAGGAGGATTATAGGGCTGCCATATACCGAAGGGGCTGAGGCCGAACTTGACCCACGGCTTCTCTGCCTTAATACCCTTATATATTCTTTCAATGAAAACGTTGACAGCCTCCCTCCTCCAGTCGGAACGCGACAGCTTGCCGCCGCCGGCCCGGTAAGCCTGCCAGCTCTCGTCATCGGGAAAATCCTTGAAGTTGTTATAGTCAGGATAGGGATAGAAGTAGTCGTCAAAGTGTATCCCGTCAAGGTCATACCTGCGCACCAGGTCCATTACAACGTTGTAGGAGTGATCCTGTGTGCCCTTCAGGGCGGGGTCCATCCACCAGTAATTCTCCACCTCGAGCTTCAGTACCAGGTCCGGGCGCTTTCTGACTATTGAGGCATCGGTCACCTCTCCGCCGGCAGGGTGATGTGCACGATAGGGATTGAGCCAGGCATGCAGCTCGATACCCCTGGCATGTGCCTCATCGATCCAGAACTGCAGCGGGTCATAATACGGGTCCGGGGCTTTGCCCTGCTCGCCGGTAAGGTAGTAAGACCACGGCTCGAGCTCACTCCTGTACATGGCATCACAGTGCGGCCTGACCTGGAAGACCACCGCGTTGAAATTGTTCTTATAGAGGAGATCGAGGAGGGCAACTGCCTCACTCTTCTGCTCCTCAACGGTGAGTCCCGGCTTGCTGGGCCAGTTGATGTTGGCAACGGTGGCTACCCATGCAGCGCGGAACTCACGCTCTGCTGCGGGAGTGCGGCCTGAGGGGTCGCCGGTAACGGCAAGCTTTGCGGTTGAACATCCGGCAAAAGCGGTAAGAAGCAGGGCTGCAGCAAATGTCAGTAATGGTTTTCCCGGCATGATTATCTGTTTTTTGTGGTTGACAGTCACAAATATATACAACACCTGCTGCCCGGATGGCTTCAGGAGATTGAATCATAAAGGCTGTACAGCATATTATCAGACAAGGGTCACCTTAATTCCCTCATCTCGAATTATCTGGAGGATGTTTCCCGGGGCATTCCTGTCAGTTATGATGTGATGCACCTTGTTCAGCTTACAGATCCTGCCAAAGCCCCTCTTGCCGAACTTGGTCGAGTCGGCAAGCACTATCACCTCCTGCGCCGCATTGATCATGTAGTGGTTCAGGTGAGCCTCGGCTATATTGCTTGTCGTCAGCCCTATGTCAAGGTCGAGACCGTCAATGCCTATAAAAAGCTTGCTGCACATCATCTCCGTGAGAAGGGACTCGGCATAGGGACCTATTACCGACGCAGAGCTCTTGCGGATTGCACCTCCCAGCTGAATTATGTCAATGTTCGGCTTGTAACTCAGTATCAGCGATACTTTTACTGAAGGTGTGATGACGGTGATGGGATCAGTTATCGTGATATGCTGGGCAAAGGTAAGCACCGTGGTCCCCGATGCGATGATAATCCTGTCGTTCTTCTCCAGAAGTTGGTTTGCTGCCTCGGCAATCCTGATCTTCTCATTCACCTGCACCTTCTCCTTCTCGTCGATGTGGCGGTCGATGGTGAGTGAACTGACCGGACTGGCGCTGCCATGGTTGCGGATGAGAAGCCTCCTCTGTTCCAGCTCTTTCAGATCCTTTCGTATCGTAACTTCAGAAACGCCCAACCGTTCACTCAGGTCTCGTACCCATACATACCCCTCTTTTTCAAGTTCAGCCAGTATTATTTTATGGCGTTGTGCGATATTTCTCATAATTCCCGGACCGACAGCCGGATTTATTGATGTCAATTCAAACTTACATAAAAACACCCTATTTTTCACGTGCAGGTAAAAATCAAGGTCCTGCCCTGATTCATGCAGGAAAGATAATTGAAAAAGTAATAATTGCAAAGCAATACGAAATATTAAAAAAGTTAAAAATATTACGATTTATTATTTTTTCTTTCTTTTTTGTTTTGATTTGAGAAAATGTTGTAATAATTTTACTCTGTTTTTCTGACATATATCATAATTAAGCTTTTGGTAAATTGGAAAGAGAGGAATTTATAAGTCGGCTGAAGCGTCCCGGCAGGCAGTGGGACTTCATCGTCATCGGCGGAGGTGCAACAGGACTGGGTGTTGCCATTGATGCTGCTGCAAGGGGCTACAGTACCCTTTTGCTTGAACAGTCAGATTTTGCCAAGGCCACCTCGGCGCGCAGCACGAAGCTGGTGCACGGCGGGGTGAGGTACCTGCAGAAGGGTGATGTGGCCCTGGTGCGTGAGGCGCTGCGCGAGAGAGGTTATCTGAAGAAGAATGCGCCTCACCTGGTGAAGAACCAGCGTTTCATCATAGCCAACTACAGATGGTGGGAGAAGCCCTTTTACACACTGGGACTTACCTTTTACGACCTTTTGTCAGGCGGCATGAGCCTCGGACGTTCGCTTCCGATGAAAAAGAGTGATGTCATAAAAGCTATACCTCAGATCGTCCGTGAGAAGCTGAAGGGAGGCGTGATATACCATGACGGCCAGTTTGACGACTCGCGTCTGGCGGTGAACATGATGCAGACGGCCATAGAGCAGGGAGCCACGGTGGTCAACTATGTAAGGGTGAAGGAGCTGCTCAAGAGTCCCGAAGGCAGGGTCAGCGGCGTGGTGGCCGTTGATGAGCTCGACGGCACCGGATTCACGGCTGAAGGCAGGTGCATCATAAATGCCACCGGCATCTTCGTTGACGATATAATAAGGATGGACAACCCGGAACAGCAGCCCCTCGTCAGGCCCAGCCAGGGTGTCCACCTGGTGGTCGACAAAAGTTTCCTGGGAGGTGACGATGCCATCATGATACCCAAGACCAGCGACGGCAGGGTGATGTTCGGGGTGCCTTGGCATGACCGCGTCATCCTCGGCACCACTGACGTGCCGGTGAAGGAGTTTGTGCTGGAGCCCAGGGCTCTCGACGAGGAGGTCGACTTCATCCTTGAGACTGCCGGTCGGTACCTTGCAAAGAAACCGCAGCTCAGCGACGTGCTCTGCGTCTTCGCCGGGCTGAGGCCGCTGGCAGCGCCCAAACACGGGGCCGACGAGGCCAAAACGAAAGAGATATCGCGCAGCCATAAGATGCTGGTGTCGCCGTCAGGACTGGTGACTATCACCGGAGGCAAGTGGACCACCTACAGGAAGATGGCGGAAGACACCGTGAACCTGGCAGTGAAGACAGGGAAACTGCCCTACAGGAAGTGCACCACAAAGACGCTGAAGATACACGGGTACTTTGAGAATCCCGACAGGAGTGATATAAGATACATATACGGCAGCGACCGTGAGGAGATACGGAAGATGCAACAGGAGGACCCCGCTTTTACGGAGAAGCTCAACGGCTGCGCTGACTTCACCGTTGCCGAAGTGGTATGGGCAGTGAGAAAGGAGATGGCCCGCACCGTCGATGATGTGCTGGCACGCCGGGTCAGAGTTCTTTATCTCGATGCCAGGGCCGCCATAGAGCTGGCACCCAGGGTGGCAGCGATCATGGCTGCCGAGCTGCGAAGGGACAAAGCATGGGAAGAGCAGCAGGTGAAGGATTTTTCTGAGATGGCCAGGGGGTATGTGATGGAATGAAAGGAAAAGCGTGGTTAACCCCTGTAGGTGTTAGGGAGATTTAACATTATCTTAATCATAAACTGACTGAAAAAAACGAAAGATTGACAATATTGGGGCCCTGCCACAAACAAAGGGAGAAACTCAAACTGACACGCCTATGATCAACTTTCTGAAACCACCGCCATTCAAGGAGCCGCTGCCGGCCGATAAGATTGATCCGGCATACAAGCGACTGCGGATGCAGGTCTTCCTCGGCGCTTTTTTGGGTTATGCAGCCTATTATCTTGTGAGGAAGAACCTCGCCCTGGCCATTCCGGGAATGATACAGCCACTGGAGAACGGCGGTCTGGGATACACCAAGCTGCAGCTCGGCATAGCCCTCTCAGCCATCTCCATAGCTTACGCCTTCAGCAAGTTCCTCATGGGAGCCCTCTCTGACAGGTCTGACGCCCGGAAGTTCCTGGTGATAGGACTGGTGCTCTCGTCCCTGCTGATGATGTCAGTAGGTCTCTTTCCGTTTGCCACCAGCTCAGTAGCCATAATCTTTGCCTTCATGCTGGTCACAGGAGATCAACAACCAGATCGAGGGTTTTCTCAACACCACCATCACCATGAACATACGGAAAGTGGCTGTCTTTGACAGTGACGGCACCACCTTCGGCCAGGTGCCGCACTACCTGGCTGACGAGGCCCTCTACCGCTATGCCGACAATGTACTTAAGGAGAGAAAGGACAGGGAGGCTAAAGAGAAGCTGAAGATCCTTGACCGTATGGTAAAAGATGGTAACAATGTTGGCAAGGCTTATGTCGAGGACAGGGTCCACTTCCTCGCCGGCCTCTCGCCTGAAGAGATAGAGACCATAGGCTACGATTGCTACCTGGAGTCGTACCAGAACAAGACCTATCCCGAGATGAAACAGCTGGTGGCCAACCTGAAGGATTACGGCTTCGAGGTGTACATACTCACAGCCTCGCCGGAGTTTCTCTACCAGAAGTTTGTCTCCGAGGAGTACAGCATCCCGGTCACCAATGTTGTAGGTGCCAAGTGCGTGGTTAAGGAGGGTGTCACCACCGGGGAGATCATCCCTCCCATCCCCCAGGATGACGGCAAAGCCCACACCATTGAGACCTTCATCAAGGCACGTCCGCTGATCGTCGGTGGCAACAGCCGCGGCGACATGGACATGCTGAACGAGTCAGTCGGACTGAAGATAGTTGTCAATCCTGATGACGTCACCGTCCGCGGTCCCGGGGACGGCCCCATGGCCGCTCACACGATTAAATCGTACTGGGAGAAGGAGGGCGCACTGATAGTAAGATGCAACGATGTGCGGGACCCGAAGGTGAGATACCACACCGGTGAGTGGAAGATAAGAGAAAACAGGGCAAATCCGAAATAATGAATAACATCTATGAAGAGACAGTTATTACTGCTGATGCTTATCACGGCACTTATGGCAGGGTGTGGACAAAAAAAAGTGACGGGTGAGATGACGGTACAAAGCTATATGCCTGACAATGCTGTCATTGCGCATCGGGGAACAATCTACTGGGCCCCTGAGCTTACAGAGGCCGCCTTTCGGTGGGCGCGCAACACCGGTGCCGACTATATGGAACTGGATGTACAAAGGACGAAAGACAGTGTCCTGGTAATAATGCATGACAAGAGTTTCAAGCGTACAACCGATGTGGCTGAAAAGTTTCCCGGCAGGGAGGGTGATCCCGTGAGCAACTTCACCTGGGAGGAGATCATGCAGCTCGATGCCGGCAGCGCCTTCAACGCAAAAAACCCCGACCGGGCACGCGGGAGCTTCAGCGGTCTCGATGTGCTGGTCTTTGAAGATGTCTTCCGCATAGCAGAAGGGAAGAAGATAAAGCGTGACCAAGAGGGCAACCGCATAGTAAGCAGGGACGAGGCTGGCATATATCATTTTGAATATGAGCCTGATCCGGCAGACAACGGCCACAGGCCCGGCATCTATATTGAGGTGAAGATCACCGAACAGTATCCCGGCATTGAGGAGCAGATATATGATGAGCTGATGCGCATGGGATGGAACCCTCTCGAGGGTGAGGAGATCAGCGCCGACGTGCCCTTCTGGTCCGGAGACAGGGTGAATGTGGGAAACACACGGGGCAAGGTCCTCCTTCAGACCTTCTCGCGTGAGGGAATGATGAACATCAAACGGGTCTTTGGCGAAAAGGTGCTTGCCAGCTTCCTGGTGAGCAATTCCAAAACCGACAAATTTGCAAACGAGGAGGTCACCAATGAAATAATAGCCTTCACGAAGGAGTGCGGTGCACAATTTATCGGCACCAACCTGGGTGACACTAATGACGGTCTCTCCCCTGCCTTCGCTGAAAAGATTCACGCAGCCGGTCTGAAGGCAAATATCTATTCAATAAACACTGTTGATCAGATGGAAAGGTACTTCGGCCCCGGCAAGGGCAAAAAAGCCTCTCCGCTGGCTGACGGCATGATCACCAACCGAACAGATCTCACGGTCGATTTCTACCATGAGCGCAGAGTACGCGACTACGGAACAGAGGCTACACCGCAGGAGATACTCACCGATCTTGGATATAACGAGTAAACTCAAGCGGCAGTCAAGATATGCTGTTCACATTCAGGGCTACCACTTACCAGGGTGCCGGCAAGAACCGCATCTTCATTGATGACATCAAGGTTGAGATAAGCAAAAGAAATTACCATTGGGCTGCATCAAACTACCAGGGAGATGATTGATCAGACGATCCCGCTCCTGTCGTTCAGTCACTATTTGTACCTGAAAGTTGCCAATGTCAATCTTTTTTTCATAATTTTACGCCACTTTCTGATAATTTGCACACACCACTATAAAATGTGTAATTAGACCCCAGACTCATGAAAAAGATTCTCTTTGTTTTTTCAGCTCTGCTGGTAACCGGGACACTCGTTGCCGGGGGACTCGTCACCAACACCAACCAGAGTGCACGGTACATCAGGCTGCTCAGCCGTAACGCCTCAACCGACGTAGATGCAGTCTATTATAACCCTGCCGGCCTTACCAGGCTCGCTCCCGGGTTTCACTTCGGGATTAACAACCAAACCATTGGCCAGCGCAGGTCGGTGATGACAACCTATCCCTACCTGCATGGAGCCCCCGACAGAGAGTTTGTCGGTACCGTCAGTGCGCCCTTTTATCCGAGTATCTATGCTGCCTACAATACCGGCAGAATGGCATTCTCACTCGGGTTCAATCCTGTCGGCGGCGGCGGCGGTGCCACCTATGACGAAGGGTTGGCAATGATTGAGATACCCATCTCAGATCTCGTGCCTCTGCTCGAGCCACAGGGAGCGCAGGACTACCGTCTGGAGACCAACTTCATAGGATCATCCATCTTCTATGGCTTCCAGGGCAACGTATCCTACAAGATAAATGACATCCTCTCCGTCTCTGCAGGGGCACGCTATGTGATGGCACGCAACACCTACGAAGGCAAGATGGAAAAAATAGAGCTCAACATGGGCGGCACATGGCTTCCGGCCAGCACAGTATTCACCAATGTGGCTACGCAACTCGCCGGCATCGTGGCCATACCCTCGAATGTTCAGCCCATTATTGACGGTGGCGGTGGCGACTTCACCCTCGCCCAACTCGAAGGAGCAGGTTACATTGACGCTGTTCAGAGAGCCGGAATTGAGGCCGGTCTTGCTGCCATAGGCGTCCCGTCCGCCAACATACCGGTAATGACACTCAACCAGATCAGCGGAACCATAACAGGAGCCACGCCTGCACTCAACACACAGATTGCCTCTGCCACTGCCACTTCATCACTCATGCAGGACCAGAAGGCTGATGTGCTTCAGACAGGCTCGGGCATAACCCCCATCATCGGCGTCAACCTGACACTCGCAGACATCGTCAACATCGGTATCAAATATGAATTTGCCACCAAACTGAGGGTCATCAACGAGACCACCTCTGACTTCACCACCGGCATCGATCCCTCAACGGGAGCCCCGATAACCATGTTCCCCGACGGCGCCGAAACCATCAATGACATACCAGCCATACTTGCCGTGGGAGTAGAGGTAAGACCAATGGAAAGGTTTATGCTCACCGGGAGCGTCAACTACTATTTCGACAAGCCGATCGATTATGACGGCAGTGCCGACAGGGATGTCAACATGATCGACAAGAACTTACTGGAATATGCCTTCGGCCTGGAATTCGGATTCACGAAGAACATTCTTGCCAGCGTTGCCTATTCCGGCACCAGCACCGGAGTTAACCTGAACTACCAGGATGAACTCAGCTACAGCCTTAACACCAGCACCTTCGGCGGCGGATTGGGATTCCATATCACCCCGATGATCGACCTGAACCTCGGCGGTATGTATACCATCTACCAGGAGGGAAGCAAGAACACCAGCCGTCCCATGACCGGTATGAGTTCCCTCAGCGTGCCCTTCACCGAGACTTACAACAAGAATAACTGGATTGTCGCCGTGGGCGTCGACCTTCATTTCTAAGACTGACCAACCTTTGAAAAAAGCAGTCTGCCGGCATAGCTCAGGCAGACGCAGATCACAAGCTGAAGAGCCCCATACCGGGGCTCTTCTTTTTGGAGCCGGAGGTGCTTCATCATGTCCGGCTGCCCAGCATCAATCTTTGTTTCCGCGGGACGCTAAGTTACCGCATCATGTCAGACAGGACAGTACCAATCACTTTTGCTGCCGGACTATTCTTCACCATTCAAAACACCGATTCAGGATCCTCCTCTACCTGTAACTGATACCTTCCCCACGCAGGGTCTCAAGATAGAGTCCCAGGTCGGGAGCCCCGGAACTGATCATCCTCTCATACCACGCCCTGGCATTATCCTGCCTTCCCAGCCGGTGATCGATGAGAATGAGTGCGGTGTATATCGACCCCTCAATGCCAATATTGAGGCTGTCAGACTCCGTGAGCAACTGCTCAAAGATGCTGTATGCTGCAGCCTCCTCTCCCTTGTCAACCAGTGCATAAGCCTCGTCAAGCTTTCTGTTGAGATCACTGTCAGTTACCACACCCCTGAATGAGAGGCAGCCCTCCCCACACTCCTCTATGATGGAAAACCATGACATCACACCTGTGTGCGGGAAAGTCATCGTAACCGTCACCTTTTCTCCCGGCTTGCTGAAACGGTGGGTGGCCGGGCAATAAGGCAGTCCCTTCAGGCCCGTGAGCCTCAGCCTCGTCCCGTCAGGCCTGACGATATATGTGTTCCGGTCAATACAAAACCAAGCATTATCAATCTCACTGGTGATGCTGATCTGCACCTCGGTACTGCCCTCATTGAAGTTTACCCTGACCAGCTCGGCGCTGCGCGGAGACCTGAGCCCGTAGTTGGGATTCAATATGGTCTGCGACGCCGCAGTGACCGTGAAAAGCACAAGTGCAACAATAATAGGTATCTGTTTAATCATTTATGATCTGATTCAGTATCTGCAGTAAAGTTAATGATTTACAGTAAAAGAGGGTTTGAAACCTGTATTACCCGAATAAACCAGACAGGTTGTTTGGTTTGTAATATATTTGTAACAATTTTGTAACCTGAATGTGATCTATGCCGGCGAAATTTGCCCTCTTGAATTACCTGACTCTATACTGGTCAGATAAGAAGGCCTGCAGGGATCTGAAAAATGTTCTGAAAATCACATTATGACGAACGATAGGAGAAGAATACTTGCTGTGGACGATGAGGAGGATATCCTCGAGATCCTGTCGTTCAACCTATCAGGTGAAGGCTATAAGGTTGACACATGCATCTCCGCCGAGGAAGCACTGCGAAAAGACCTCTCCGGCTACGACCTCTTTCTGCTTGATGTTATGTTGGGTCCGATTTCCGGCTTCAAGCTTGCCGAAAAGATAAGGAAGGAGCTGGCACTTACCACCCCTGTCATATTCCTTACGGCCCGGGATTCGGAGAACGACAGGATCACGGGATTCAACCTGGGAGCCGACGACTATCTTGCAAAACCATTCAGCATCAGGGAGCTGAGCGCCAGGGTAAAGGCTATCCTGCGCAGGTCGTCACCTGAACAGGTGACCATGGCGACTGTTGCAGGGGACTTTACCGTTGATACGGCCAACAAGCTGATATATTCAGAAAGTGTTCCTCTTGAGCTTACCAGGAAAGAGTATGAGATTCTTGCCCTCTTCATCTGCAATGCCGGAAAAATATTTTCAAGGAATGATATTCTTTCAAAGGTGTGGGGTGATGAGGTGATCGTCACCGTCCGTACTGTAGATGTCACAATAGCCCGCATCAGGAAGAAGATGGGAGAAAAGGGCAACATGATAAAAAACAAATCGGGATACGGTTACTATTTCGGTGACTGAAGAGAAAACCGCATGAGAGAGAGCAAGAGTTACAGACACCGGCTGTTCCTGTACTATTTCAGCATTTTCCTTCTGTTTTCCGTCGCTGTCCTCGCCTTTCAGTACTACCGCGAAAAGAAGATCAGGATCGATGCTCTCGACAACCGGCTGAATGACATGGTCCAGCTTGTCGACAACTATGTTAGGGCCCATTCGCTTACTGAGACCGGTGATTTCAGGCTGATAGACTCCATCCTCAACCTCATACCCATTCCTGACCTTCGCATAACAGTGATTGCCGTTGACGGCAGGGTGCTGTACGACAGCTCAGTGGAGGACTGGTCAGGCATGGACAACCACCTGGGAAGGCCCGAGGTAAGCAAGTCGCTCAATGCACCCTACGCAACTGCCATCCGGAAATCGGATTCTACTGGCAAGAGCTACTACTACCTTTCAAGATACTACGGTGACTATTATATCAGGCTTGCCGAGGAGTACAACCTCCGTATCCAGGGGTTCCTTAAGCTTGAGACAGGCTTTCTGCCCTTCATTATCGTGATCTTCGTGGCTATATGGGCTCTTCTGCTGCTGGTCACGGGTCGGATGAGCAGGGGTATCACCATGCTGCGCGACTTCGCCGCCAGGGTGAGGCGGGGCGAAGGCAATGACCCCACCGTCGTTTTCCCGAAGAACGAGATAGGCGAGACCGGCAAGGAGATAGTCAGGATATACAACAACCTGGCAAGAAATACTTCAGAGCTTGAGCTGCAGAAGGAGAAGCTCTTCAGGCATCTTGACGTGCTGAACGAAGGCGTGGCTTTTTTCTCCGCCGACAGGAAACTGACTCTCTCCAACAGCCACTTCATGGAGTTTCTCAATGCCGTCACAGGCGATGAGTCGATCCAGCCTGAGGCCTTCCTTGACCATCCCCTTTTTGAAGGCATACGCTCATTCATTGAGGAGCATCAGCAGGATGCTGCAAAGAGGTCTGACACGCCCTCAACAGAGCAACGCATTGAGAAGTCCGGGCGGTATTTCGGTATCAGGTGCATACTTTTCCACGATGACAGCTTCGAGATACTGCTGACAGACATCACCCGCACCGAGCACAGCAAGACCATGAGGCAGCAGATGACATCCAACATAGCCCATGAGCTCAAGACCCCCATCTCCTCCGTCAGGGGATACCTTGAGACACTGATGGTCAACAATGACCTGAGTGAGGAGAAAAAGAGATATTTTCTTGAGAAGGCTATGGCACAGTCGACACGCCTCACAGACCTGATAACTGATATAGTCACTCTCAACAAGCTTGACGAGACAGGGGGCAGCTTCACCTTTGAGAAGGTTGACCTTGCAGAAGTGCTAAAAGATGTGCACGACATCCTTCTGACGGTCATCAACAATAAGAACATCACTGTAGAGGTTGACATCCCTGCCGGCACTGTAATCAACGCCAACAGATCGTTAATAGTCTCCGTCTTTCAGAACCTGATGGAGAACGCCGTCTCCTATGCCGGTGAGAACATCACCATCACTGTCAGGAGTATCAGCTCAGACCCGGGTTACCGCACCATCTCCTTCGCTGACAACGGTATCGGCATTCCGCCTGAGCACCAGCCACGTATCTTCGAAAGATTCTACAGGATCGACGACGGCCGTTCACGGAAGAGCGGCGGCACCGGACTGGGACTCTCGATTGTCAAAAACGCCGTGCTGCTGCACCGGGGAGAGATATCTGTCAGGACACGAGCCGGCGGAGGCACCGAGTTCATCATCACCCTGCCGGAATAGCTTGTCTGCCGCTGCAGTGGGCCTCGACAACTACGATTCAGCCAATGTTGGCAAAAAATGGCTATTTTTGGAGACCGCTCTTAAACAATAAAGATTTGCTCCCGATGAAAAGATCAATAGTTGTTTTGCTTGTACTTGCTTTTGCTGCTACAGCAGCGGTCAGCCAGAGATCCCTGAAAGATATCGAAGGCACCTGGGTTGGCACTCTCAGCATCCCTGCAGGTGACCTGCGGCTGGTGTTCCACTTCGAGATGACAGAAGCAGATACCATAAAAGGGACCCTTGACTCACCCGACCAGGGGGCCGTGGGAATCCCCATGGGCAGAGTCACATTTGAGGGTGACACCCTCGTAGCCCGTGCACCGATGATACGGGGCGAATACAGGGGGTTGCCTGTGGGCGACACTCTTCTCACCGGCAGGCTGATCCAGATGGGAGCCAGCATAGAACTCAACATGAAAAATGAGGCAGCACCTGTGGTTGAATATAAGCGTCCGCAGACGCCGGAGCCCCCCTACCATTACATGGAGGAGGAGGTCACCTTCCGCAATGCCGTTGAAAACTTCGACCTGGCAGGCACACTTACACTGCCGGAGGGCAAAGGGCCCTTCCCGGCCGTAGTGCTTATCACAGGCTCGGGCGCTCAGGATCGTGATGAGACCATCTTCTACCACAAACCGTTCCATGTCATCGCCGACTATCTGACGCGCAACGGCATCGCCGTGCTCAGGTATGATGACAGGGGCATCGGCAAATCAAAGGGGAGGATGAACGATGCAACCACCATGACTCTCGCCGACGATGCCGAGGCAGCAGTGACGTACCTGCTGCAACGCCCGGAGATCGACCGCCGTAAGATAGGTCTTGCAGGCCATAGCGAAGGAGGAATTATAGCCCCGATAGTGGCATCACGCAACAGCAACATTGCATTCATTGTATCACTTGCAGGACCCGGAGTACGCGGATCTGAAATTATGATGAGACAGGCACGGGACATATATTCGGCCTCAGGCATGGACGAAGCGGAGATCGAAGAGACCCTTGCCGTAAACAGTCACCTTTTCAAGATGGCCGTGGAGGAACCGGACCAGCGCCAGTTTGCAAAGGATGCAATGGAGTGGTACAGCGGTGAGCTCGATAAACAGGGACTGAGTCCGGACCAGCAGAAGGAGAAGATGGCAGCCTTCACTCAGGGACTGGCCTCTGTCAATAACCCATGGATGAGATACTTCATTGAGGCTGACCCGGCTCCGTTCTGGTCACAGGTAAAATGCCCGGTGCTGGCTCTCAACGGGGAGAAGGACCTGCAGGTCAACCATGAACAGAACCTGCCGGCCATCAGGCAGGCCCTGAAGAAAGGCGGCAACCGCAAGGTGAAGACGGTAGCCATGCCCGGCCTCAACCATCTCTTCCAGCATGCCGGGACAGGCTCACCTGAGGAGTATATAAAGATCGAAGAGACCTTTGCCCCTGAGGCGCTGGAGATCATGACTTCCTGGATCAAAAAGACAATGAAGATGAAATGAGTCGAAAGTCCTTAAAGTCTAAAGTCTGTAAAGTCTAAGGTCTGTAAAGTCTAAAGTCCTTAAAGTCTAAAGTCCTTAAAGTCGGTTATTCTATTAACCTAAGTTGCTTGTAATCAAATTCTTAATTCTTAATTCTTAATTCTTAATTCCCTTCACTACTGCCCAGTCTGTGAATCACCTTCCGTCGGGCTTTCACTCCTGGCATCTGCCGTAAGCTGTGCCACATACTGCTGTGCAACAAAGATATCCGCTGCTGTCATGTCTAGCATGGCCAGCTCTTCGGGCTTCATCCAGCGATAGTCATCATGTTCCCGTAACTCCGGCTTTGAAGCCAGCGTCTCGCACAGGAAGGGTATAAGGCGGATCTCCCTGTCGCCGTAATGGTGCTCTACAGGATCCAGGGAGCCGGTAATAATAATGCATATTCCCAGCTCCTCGTCTATCTCCCTGACAATGCAATCCTCATGATCCTCTCCCTCCCGGGTCTTTCCCCCCGGAAACTCCCACTTGCCGGCATTGCTCATACCCTGGCCGCGCCGCATTGCCAGCACCAGTCCGTCTTCATTGCGAATCAGGGCACATGTCACGTCAATCATGGCTCTGTTCGTGTAATAGTTTCATAATCAGGGATATGATCGAGCAGATCAAAACTGTGTGCCGCGGTGTCTATCTTCCCGGCAAAGTGGGTTATGCCGTTGGTGACCACCAGGTATCTGACCCCGTAATTGAAGTTGTAGTTTATGACCTGGTCAAACACCTCCTGGGTGATCTTCACCTCAGGAGCCTTGCATTCAACTATCATCACCGGTTCTCCGGTGCGGTCATGAACCAGTATATCGGCCCGGCGGAGCATCGAGTGAAGTCTGAATCCCACTTCGATGCCTATCAGTCCCGGCGGATAGTCGAGGTATTGTACCAGGTAGTTGACAAAATGCTGTCTCACCCACTCCTCGGGTGTAAGGGTCACATACTTCTTCCGCAGGGGGTCATAGATGGCCTTTTCTCCCGGACCCTCTTTTATGCGCAATGAACACGGGGGCAGTTTCAGCGGTTTCAACTTAATTTGTATTTTTGGTAACCCTTAGAAGGGCAAATATAAACAAACAGCACCGGAGATCATGAGAACGAAAGAAGATATAGTCAGCAACTGGCTGCCCCGTTACACGGGTAAGGATCTTGCATCCTTCGGAGGGTTCATACTCCTCACCAACTTCACTCTCTATGTTGAGTTGTTTGCCAGGTGGAACAAGGTCGACGTAGAAGGCAAGGACAAGAACTGGCCCAGTGCCACTGCCGGCGGTATCACCATCATCAACTTCGGCATGGGTTCTCCCAATGCAGCCACCATCATGGATCTCCTCAGTGCCATACAGCCCAAGGCGGTGCTCTTTCTTGGCAAGTGCGGGGGGCTGAAGAAGAAAAACAAGCTTGGCGACCTCATCCTTCCCATAGCAGCTATCCGCAGTGATGGGACATCCAACGACTACCTGCCACAGGAGATACCTGCCCTGCCGGCCTTCAAGCTTCAGAGCGCTGTCTCTGCCGCCATTGTGAGAAACAACCTGGAATACTACACCGGTACGGTATATACTACCAACAGGCGGGTATGGGAGTATGATGACAGGTTCAGGAAGTACCTTGTCAAGACGCGCGCTATGGCCATTGACATGGAGACAGCCACCATCTTTACGGTTGGCTTCGCCAATGAGATTCCCACCGGTGCGCTCCTGCTGGTCTCAGACCAGCCGATGATATCCACAGGCATCAAGACCGGGGAGAGTGACCGGAAAGTGACGAGCCTCTTCACCGAGACACACCTGCGCATTGGCATCGAGGCGCTGACGGAGATTGAGGAGAACGGCATATCGGTAAAACATCTGCGCTTCTGATGGCAGCCGACTATAAAGAGATCCTCAGGGACCTCAGGAACAAAATATACAAGCCGGTATATTTCCTTGCCGGGAAAGAGCCCTATTATATTGACCTGATCACCGATTTCATTGAAGAGAACGTGCTTGATGAGTCGGAGAAGGATTTCAACCAGACGGTTCTCTACGGCCTTGATGTGTCTGTCACGCAGGTCATTGAGACCTGCCGGCGTTTCCCGATGATGTCAAACCAGCAGGTTGTGATAGTACGTGAAGCTCAGAAACTCAAGAAGATCGATGATCTGCTGGTATATGTTGACAACCCCCTGAACTCGACCATCCTTGTTGTGGCATACAAGTATGACGGCCTTGACAAGAGACGCTCCCTGCATAAGGCGCTTTCTAAAAAAGGATGGTACTTTGAGTCAGAGAAGGTGCCCGAGTACCAGATTCCCGGATGGATAGACAGGTACCTTACTGACAGGGGTATTATGGCCGGTGCCGATGCATCGAGGCTCCTGGCCGAGTTTCTCGGCAATGACCTCGGCAAGATAGCCAACGAGCTTGACAAGCTCATCATCTCCCTCCCCAGGGAAAACCCCCGTATCACCACGGAGCTGATAGAAAAGAGCATAGGCATCTCCAAGGACTATTCCCCCAATGAGCTATGGAAGGCGATCGTCTACCGCGATCCGCTGAAGGCAGCGCGTGTGGTGAATTATTATGCCAGCCACGCCAGGAAGGAAATCATACCGCTTATCTTCCCGGTACTGTTCAACAGCTTCACCAGGGTGCTCATCTATCACACCCTGAAAGACAAGAGCGACGGCAATGTGGTGGCTACCCTTAAGACCTATCCGGGCTATGTTAAGGATTTCCGTGCGGCTGCGGCCATATACAATGTGGGGGCGACGATGAACATCATCAGCCTCATCAGGTCATATGATCTCAAGGCCAAGGGTTTTGGCGAGGCGGGCAGTGATACCGGTGATCTGCTGCGCGAGCTGGTCTTCAAGATAATGCACTGACCTCACTCTGTCACTGCCGGTGCCGGACCATCCATCATGGCATGAGTCAGGTCAGGGCT
>WOYX01000045.1:0-7303 GCA_011620595.1 Bacteroidales bacterium
AGCAAAGAGCGAGGTAAAGGAAGAGGTGAAAGCTGAAGCAAAGAGCGAGGTAAAGGAAGAGGTGAAAGCTGAAGCAAAGAGCGAGGTAAAGAAGGCTCCTGCAAAGAAGCCGGCTGCAAAAAAGGAGACTGCAGAGAAGAAGGCCCCCGCCGCAGAAAAGAAGGCTCCGGCAGTGAAGAAAGCTCCGGCAGTGAAGAAGGCTCCGGCAGTGAAGAAGGCTCCGGCAGTGAAGAAAGCTCCGGCTAACAGCGCCGGCAAAAAGGAGAAGGAATAAACGACAAACAGTAAAAACATCAGGATATGGCACACAAGAAAGGTGTAGGCAGTTCACGCAACGGCCGCGATTCAGAAAGCAAAAGGCTTGGTGTCAAGCTCTTCGGAGGACAGGAAGTCAAGGCAGGAAGTATAATCGTGCGGCAGCGCGGCACGAGGCACAATGCCGGTGAGAACGTTGGCATCGGCAGAGACCACACTCTCTTTGCCCTGATCGACGGTAAGGTGGAATTCCGGAAGAAGCGTGACAATAAATCTTATGTCTCGGTAAAACCGGCAGAAGAGTAAGAGAGAGTCATAGCAAGAGAAAGACTCCTGAAAATATACGCACTGGCGCATATTTTCAGGAGTTTTTCTTTTAAATTTGTCCCTCCCTCACATAAACAGAAGAGTTGATATGCTTACAATTAACCTTATCAGGGAACAACCGGATTCAGTTGTTGAAAGGCTGAAGGTAAAGAATTTTGATGCTGCCGGCATCGTCGCCGCGGTACTTGACCTTGACCGTCGCCGGCGCGAGCTGCAGGCAGAAAACGACGCCGTG
Organism: Bacteroidales bacterium; assembly: GCA_011620595.1. Lineage (GTDB taxonomy): Bacteria > Bacteroidota > Bacteroidia > Bacteroidales > VadinHA17 > SR-FBR-E99. The sequence goes on from WOYX01000045.1 coordinate 818, forward strand.
CAGGCTGAGCTTAACAACCTTTCAAGAGAGATAGGCCAGATGATAAAGGAGGGAAGGAAGGCTGAGGCTGAGACTGCAAAGAGTGGCATCGGAACGCTGAAGGAGAGGCAGAAGCAGCTCTCGGAGACCCTTGATGGTGTTAGCCGTGCGATGCAGGATGAGCTGATACAGCTCCCCAACCTGCCCCATCCACTGGTGGCAGCCGGGAAAAGTGCGGAAGACAATGTCATGGTTCGCAGCGGAGGAACCGTCCCGGTGCTGCATGAGGGAGCTGTCCCCCACTGGGATCTGATAAAGAGATATGACATCATTGACTTTGACCTTGGCATCAAGATCACCGGCGCAGGCTTCCCTGTATACAAGGGCAGGGGTGCCAGGCTGCAGCGTGCCCTGGTCAATTTCTTCCTTGATGAGGGAGAGAAGGCCGGCTACCGCGAGATAGAACCGCCCATCGTGGTGAATGAGGACTCGGGATTCGGCACCGGGCAGCTGCCTGACAAGGAGGGGCAGATGTATCACGTCGGCGCTGACAATCTCTACCTGATACCCACGGCCGAGGTGCCCATCACCAATATCTACCGTGATGTTATCCTTGATGCTTCCGACCTTCCGATACGCAACATAGGCTACACACCCTGCTTCCGCCGTGAGGCCGGGTCATGGGGCGCTCATGTCCGGGGGCTGAACAGGTTACACCAGTTCGATAAGGTGGAGATAGTACAGATAGCTCATCCCGACAGCTCCTACGAGACCCTTGAGGAGATGGTGACGCATGTTGAGGGCCTCCTGGTGAAGCTCGGGCTGCCATATCGTATTATGAGACTCTGCGGTGGCGACATCTCGTTCACCTCGGCCATGACTTATGATTTCGAGGTCTTCTCCGCAGCACAGCAGCGCTGGCTTGAGGTGAGCTCAACTTCCAACTTTGAAGCTTTTCAGGCCAACAGGCTACGCTGCCGCTTCAGGGAGAAGGGAGCGAAACAGACCACCCTCTGCCACACCCTCAACGGCAGTGCCCTGGCACTGCCACGTATCGTCGCCGCCCTGCTCGAGAACAACCAGACCCCCGATGGCATCAGGATACCCGAGGTGCTTCTCCCCTATACGGGCTTTGAGCTGATAAGCTGACACATATGAAAAAGAGCTCCCGGGCATATCTGTATGCCGTTCTTTCAGTAATCATGTGGGGAACCATACCCACAGCCTTCAAGATAGCACTGTCAGAGCTGAGCATAGTGACTATGCTTTCGATTACCTCCCTGGTGTCACTGCTGGTGCTCTTCGTCATTGTCGCCGCCTCCGGGAAGCTGAAGCAGCTGTGGTGCATGACCGGCAGGGACCTGCTCTGGTCAGCTCTTCTCGGACTTATCGTTCCCGTTGCATATTACCTGATACTGCTGACGGCCTACAGCAGGCTGCCGGGACAGGTGGCACAGCCCATAAACATGATCTGGCCCATCATCCTGGTCTTCCTCTCTATCCCTCTGCTGCACCAGCGCATTCCGGCGCGCAGCTTTGCAGCCCTGTTCATAAGCCTTGCCGGGGTTTATATCATATCGTCACAGGGCGCACCCCTGCAACCCGGCAGATCAGATACCGCGGGAGTGCTGCTGGCACTGGCAAGCAGCGTCCTCTGGGCCCTCTATTTTATCCTTAATGTGCGCGACCGCCGTGATGAGTCGGTAAAACTCTTTACCAACTTCCTGTTTGGAACCGTTTACATGGTGCTCATTATGCTTGCAACAGGCTCCTTCAGCGAGACACTGAGCCTGAAAGGGGTGGCGGCATCAGCCTGGTGCGGTCTCTTTGAGATGGGTATCACCTTCTGGATGTGGCTTACTGCCCTAAGGCTGGCGGAGACTACCGACAAAATCAGCAACCTGGTCTATTTCGCACCTTTCATCTCGCTGATACTCCTGCATTTCATCATCGACGAACCCATCTATTATACCACTATAGCCGGCCTTCTTCTGATCATCACCAGCGTCATGTACCAGAACAGCGGAAGAAAAACAGAACGATAAGTCCTGACCATCACCTGCCTGAGGCTCTCCTATGCACCGGAACTGATGCAAAGAGACACAATAGGGCATATTTTTTGTTACTTTTGTCCGTAAACCGATTCTCAATATGAAAAAGATACTTCTTTTCACAGCGCTTATACTTCCACTCCTTGCGGGATGCACAGAAGACCCTCCCGATCCCGTTGATGAATACACCATGGAGGAGAGGGCCCGCGACGGCCTCTACGACCTTATGAAGACCGTCTACCTGTGGTATAACTACATCCCCACGGTCAAGGTGACCGACTACCCCGGGCCGGAGGAGATACTTGACGCAATCACTTACAAGCCAAGGGACAGGTGGAGTTTTGTCATGAGCTGGGAGGAGTACCTTGCAATGAGGGAAGGTACATTTGTAGGCCATGGCATACGGATGGCACTCGATAGTGAAAACAACGTCAGGGTGGTGAGCCTTTATACCGGGTCAGACCTCTGGCCCGGAGGAGTTCGCCGGGGTTGGATAGTGAAGGCAGTCAACGGCACACCCGTTGCACCAATCTTCATCTCCGGAGACGATGCAGCCTACACTGCGCTCATGGGCCCGTCAACGGCAGGGGTGACAAACAGTTTTACCTTTGAAAGACCGGACGGTACTCAGGTGACATACAGCTCTACCAAGGCCACTTTCACCATCAACTCGGTATCGTCGCCAAAGATCCTTGACCTGGCAAGCGGAAAGACCGGTTACTTTGCGTTCGACACATTTATAGAACCTTCAGAGCAGGAGCTTAACAACGTCTTTGCCGATTTCAAATCCGCCGGCATCACCGACCTCATCATTGACCTGCGCTATAACACCGGGGGCTTCATGAGCATAGCCGAGCAGCTTTCCAGCCTGGTGATGGAGGCTGCTGACACTACCAAACTATGCTATACTCTCAAATACAATGACCTCATCGGACCTACCTGGGACCAGAACTACAACTTTGTCAGAACGAACAGCCCTCTCGGTCTCGACCGCGTAGTATTCATAACTACCAGAAGCTCGGCATCCGCCAGCGAGGTTGTAATCAACAGCCTTAAGCCCTATGTCACGGTCACCCTGGTGGGGGACACTACACACGGCAAGCCGGCAGGGATGGACGGATTCGGGTTCCCCTTCCCTTCACAGACGAATCCCAATCCTGATTATGAATATGTCTTCTTCCCCATCACCTTTGAATATCTTAATTCATTGGGTGAGGGCCGCTTCTATGACGGCATGATGCCTGATATAAAAGCCGCTGATGACATCACCCGTGACTTCGGTGACCCTGAGGAGGCGTCACTGGCTGCCGCCATAGCATTTCTTGAGGGCAGGAAGGCAGAGACAGCCGTTCCCTTCACCCGCAGGCGCATCTATTCAGAAGGCGACCAGCTTCCTAAGGAACTCTTTCGTGATCCACAGCACCTGTTCCTCAAGTGAACAAAGCTGAGAACGAAAAGCTCATCCTGGGCATAGACCCCGGTACCACCGTCACAGGCTACGGCCTGATACGCGTGACCGGCAGGACACCCTCTCTCATCACGCTGGGTATCATTGACCTGCGCAAGAAGGAGGATCACTTCAGGAAGATACGTCACATCTTTGAGGAGACACTGAAGCTTATTGACCAGTATCATCCTGACGAGTTCGCCATTGAGGCACCCTTCTACGGCAAGAACGTGCAGAGCATGCTGAAGCTTGGCAGGGCACAGGGTGCGGCCATTGCTGCAGCGCTGTACCGTGATCTCCCTGTCTTTGAGTACGCCCCGAGGATGATCAAGATGTCAATAACGGGCCGGGGCCAGGCGAGCAAGGAGCAGGTGTCAGCCATGCTCAGCACCATACTTTCATTCCACAGCGAGAAGATGGTACTTGACGCCACCGACGCCCTGGGTGCTGCCCTCTGTCACTTCTACCACAGCAGCAAGCCGGCAGCAGCCAGGGAGTACCGGAACTGGGGCGACTACATTAAGAAAAACGGCGACCGCCTCAAAGGGTGAGCTTCTGTGCTACTGCCAGGGCCACAACGCTGACCTTCACATTGCCTGCCTCATGCAGTGCGTTGACGCATGCCTCAACGGTAGAACCAGTAGTGATGACATCATCAACCAGCAGCAGGTGCCTGCCTTCCGTCTCATGTGGTTTAGCCGCACGGAAAAGCCCCTGCACATTCTCCCACCTGCCGTACCTCCCGTGCTTTGTTTGCGAGCCCGACTGAGAGATGCGGATTAGCAGGTCTCTTCTTGAGGGCACCCCTGTTGCCGCCGCCAGACCGGTGGCAATACATTCACTCTGGTTGTAGCCCCTGCTCCGCTGCCTGCTCCTGTGCAAAGGCACGGGGATGATCATCTCTATGCCCTCCATGAAACTGCTCTCAGCAAGGATCGACCCGTAGAGTTCTCCCAGACACCTCCCTATATCCGTCCTGCCCTCATATTTCAGGGCATGTATCATCTTCCGGATGCGGCTCCCACGGTTATAGACCGAGAAGGCTGCCGCACGCTCAACGTGACACCTGCCCCAGAATGCCTGCTCGAGCATGTTACCCCGCTGCAGATGAAATCCGGTCATCGCCATCGAAAGCAGGCACCCGGTGCAGAGAACCTGCTCACCCCTGACCAGTGGAGCTCTGCAGCCGAGGCATAGCCTCGGCAGGAACAGACTCAGAAAGTCGTCGCCAATATCTTTTAATTGAAACACTCCACAGCGAGAAACATATCAAAGATATGATAAATGCAATAAATATTGTCTACAGGCAGAAATTTTACTACTTTTCGGCTCTTACTTTTCAAACCAATTAACGACAGTTATGAAGAAATGGATGATCGGCAGCCTGATACTCATCACGCTGATGGCTGTGGCTGCGGGCGTTTACGCCCAGACTTCCGATAAGGAGAAGAAGCACACGAAGAAAGAGTGTACTTTTGTCGACAAAAACACCGACAGCAAGTGTGACATATGCGGTTCAACAGCAGATGCCTGCAAGAAAGAGAGCAAGGCAGCTGATGCAAAGGCCGACTGCGCCACCACTGCTGCAGGCAAGGATTGCTCGAAGTGCCCCTCGGCAGCAGGATGCGCCGGCACGGAGGCTGAGGTAGTTCCTGCAGGCAAGGGTGAAAGCACTGCTGCTCCCTGCTGTCCTGGCAAGAAGTAATTTCTTCTGATAGTATTAAAAAAGCCCCCATCGTTATGACAGGGGCTTTTTTTATCTAATTGAACCGGTTTCTCTAGAGTCTCACTTTCTCTCCAATGGCCCTGGCAAGCCGCTCATTCTCCTCCGGCGAGAGAGAGACACGCGGGTTGCTGAAACGAAGATCGCTCTCCTCTGTTATGGGAACCAGGTGCACATGGGCATGAGGCACCTCCAGACCGAGTACTGCCACTCCTATCCGGTTGCACTCTATCACCTCCTTCATTGCCACGGCTACCTTCTGTGCGAAGAGCGTCAGACCGGCAAGAGTCTCCGGGTCCAGATCAAATATATAGTCTACCTCAGTCTTGGGTACAACAAGAGTATGACCTGGCTTCAGCGGCCTGACATCAAGAAAGGCGATGAAGCGTTCATCCTCGGCAATTCTGTAGCATGGTATCTCGCCGTTGATGATCCGTGTAAAAATCGATGCCATCTTATTGCCTGGTTTTTCAGATTGATATCTCTTCTATCTCAAAAGGAATGATACCTGCAGGCACTTTTACCTGCACGACATCACCCACCTTTTTCCCCATGATGCCCTGGGCAATGGGTGAAGTGGCTGCTATCTTGCCCTCTTTGAGGTTCGCCTCCGTCTCGGGCACAAGCTGGTACTCCATTACTGTTCCGTTGGCTTTGTTGCGGATTCTGACTCTGTTCAGGATCTGCACCGTCTTGGTGTTGATCCGTGAGCTGTCAATGATACGTGATCTGGCCACCTGGTCTTCAAGGCGGGCTATCTTCATCTCAAGCATCCCCTGAGCTTCCTTGGCAGCAGAGTATTCAGCATTCTCTGTAAGATCGCCCTTGTCACGTGCCTCTGAGATCAGTCTCGCAATAGCCGGCCTTTCATTACGGAGCAGATCAAGTTCCTCCTTCATCCTCTGAAGTCCCTCCTCTGTTACATAGATAAATTCCGACATGATTTCTGGTAATATGTTAAAAAATAAGAAGAATCCCGGCACTACCGGAACTCTTCAAAGAACAAATATAATAAATTTTTAATAAAAACAAAAAGAAACGATTTTGTAATTATCTAATTATCAATACTTGTACTCTTTTCTGTCGAGCAAAGCCGAATAAATCACAGCCTTCTTCAGGTCAAACCCGTCAACAAGATCATCCAGTATTGTGGCATTGTAATCATACTCCGGGGCATCGCCTATCTCGCTGTCAGATATCTCTGTATGAACGAAGTCCTGCCTGGAAAGATCGGCCAGCGCCGATACTCCCTCGCCGGCGAATGCTGCAGCCTTGTTGCGCGAGAC
>WOYX01000045.1:7403-26402 GCA_011620595.1 Bacteroidales bacterium
TGACCCCTCGGAGGCAAAATCCGCAGCCTTGTTGCGCGAGACTGACCCCTCGGAGGCAAAATCCGCAGCCTTGTTGCGCGAGACTGACCCCTCGGAGTCAAAATCCGCAGCCCTGTTTCGCGAGACTGACCCCTCGGAGTCAAAGGCCTCAGCCATGCTGGAGACTGAGGATCCCTCGCCGGCGAACTGTGAGGCCATAGGTTCCTCATAGCGACCTTCATCAATAGGCTCGATCGGCTTGTATTGCGGCCCTGGCTGCGGCTGCACCGACGGCCGGGGTTCACTTCTTGACGTAGCGGCAGGCTTGGGCGGAAACGCCTTTCCTGCCGCGTCCTTCTTTTTTTTGCTGCTGCTCTGCACAGACCCGGCAATGGCAATTATCGCCAGTATGACATAAAAAATGAGACTACCTATATCTTCCATATCTTCAATATTTTTTAACCTTGTACTGTTTCATCCTGGGCTGTTTCTTCGGATCCTTTGTCTTCACCCTTTTCTTATCCTTCGGGGGCTTTGGCTGAACCGGTTTCTGGAGTTCGGGCTTTTGCTGTTCCTTTTTCGTCTTTAGCTTTTTAGCCTTATATCTCTCTTCGGTCAGACGGCTGTTGTTGTCCATCCTCGCCCTGGTGGCCTCACTCTGTATTTCATAGTGCTGCCTCCTGAGCTCCCTGAGAGCCTTTTCATCCTCCCTGTCACGCCTGGCTTCCTTCTTCTCCTGCTCCTTCATTGCCCTGGCAGCCCCGCCCCGGGCTTTGGTCCTGTCAGCCGACACCGCTCCTTTCCGCGTTTTCCCGAAGGTCTCCTTCTCGAACTTGCGGGTGGCATTGCGCTGAGCATGGCAAGTGTCAGGCGGAACGGCATACAGGAGCACCCCCGCCACAACAATAATCCTTAAAAATACTAATTTAAAATCCATTTCGTTACGCAATTGCGGCTTGCAACAGAGAATTAACTACTTTTACAAACGTTTATTCCGATATGTCAGGTATAAAAATAAGGCTTTTTTTCCTCATCACCGCAACCATGATGTTCTTAACGGCATGCGAAGGTGATAAAAATGAAGTTATTCCCGACATAACCGTTGATTTCACGATTTTCGCTTCTGACCCGGAGTTTTATGATCTTTTCTACGCTCCGGGCACCAGCGCTGTCTTATCCTCGGCCCACAGGCACCTGGGCCTGGGTACGGGAGGCTTTGACGGCAACGGTATTATTGTATATAACACAGGATTTCAGGATTTTGAATTTTATGCCTATGACCGGACCTGTCCGCACTGTTATGTCACTGAAGATGTCAGTGTTGCAGTAAACATTGACGGTGTATTTGCAGTCTGCCCGCGTTGTACTACGACCTATTCTCTGGCATCAACAGGGCAGAAGATTTCCGGCCCCGGACAATACTACCTGAAGAACTACCGCACTGCCTTCAGCGGCAGCTCCGTCAGGGTCTGGAACAGGAAATAGCCTTGCCGGGTACCTGTAATGATCAGGCCGGCCGAACCCTTCTGTATAAAAGCTTATGCTAGTACCTGTAACGATCAGACCTGTAGTTTCCCCCAGTGAAATAGTCGTCCCTAGTACCTGTAATGATCAGACCTGTAGTTTCCCCCAGTGAAATAGTCGTCCCTAGTACCTGTAATGATCAGGTTTGTAGGGGCCCTCAGGGGGAACACCAATATAGTCGGCCTGCTTCGGTGTCATCTGCGTAAGATTCACTCCGAGCTGTGCCAGATGGAGACGGGCAACCTCCTCATCAAGATGCTTTGGCAACCTGTAAACGGCTATTTCGTAGTTGTTGGTCCAGAGATCTATCTGTGCAAGAGTCTGATTGCTGAATGAGTTGCTCATCACAAACGACGGGTGGCCTGTGGCACACCCGAGATTCACGAGCCTTCCCTCTGCCAGCATGAAGATAGCATGACCGTCAGGAAACAGGTACTTGTCTACCTGTGGTTTGATGTTGATTTTGGTAATACCCTTGTATTCATTCAGGGCTTCAACCTGTATCTCGTTGTCAAAGTGCCCGATGTTGCAGACGATGGCCTGATCCTTCATCTTCTCCATGTGTTCAATGGTGATGATGTCGCGGTTCCCGGTTGCGGTGACAAAGATATTTGCTTCAGGGAGAGCCTCCTCCACCGTCTTCACCTCAAATCCCTCCATGGCAGCCTGAAGTGCGCAGATGGGGTCTATCTCGGTGACAATCACCCTGGCACCGTATGAGCGCATTGAGCGTGCCGACCCCTTACCCACATCACCGTAACCGCATACAACCACCACCTTGCCTGCAATCATCACATCCGTGGCCCTCTTTATGCCGTCGGCGAGTGACTCCCGGCAGCCGTACAGGTTGTCAAACTTGCTTTTGGTGACAGAGTCGTTCACATTGATGGCAGGCACCAGCAGCTCGCCGGCCTCAAGCATCTGGTAGAGCCTGTGCACACCGGTGGTGGTCTCCTCTGAGATACCCTTCATCTCCCTGACTGTCCTCTGCCATTTGGTCTGATCTTCCGCCAGAATACTCTTCAGCGTATCGAGTATGATACCCTCTTCCCTGTTTGAGGGCGTGGCATCAAGTGCCGACGGGTCATTCTCAGCCTTGTAACCCATATGCACCAGCAGCGAGGCATCACCTCCGTCGTCCACGATAAGGTGCGGACCTTTCCCGTCCGGGAATGAGAGCGCCTGTACTGTGCACCACCAGTACTCCTCCAGCGTCTCACCCTTCCAGGCAAATACCGGGATGCCCTCTGCAGCAATGGCTGCCGCGGCATGGTCCTGTGTGGAAAAAATATTGCAGCTCGCCCAGCGGACATCGGCACCAAGCTCCCTCAGTGTCTCTATCAGCACGGCAGTCTGTATTGTCATGTGCAATGAGCCGGTGATCCTGGCGCCCTTAAGCGGCTTCGCAGCCGAATGCTTCTTCCTGAGTGAGAGCAGTCCGGGCATCTCCTTCTCCGCAATCTCAATCTCCTTGCGACCGAAGCTTGCCAGCCCGATATCCTTTACCTTATATGCAAGGTCATGGTTTATAAATGACATATATCTGTTTTTTAGGTCTGCAAAGATAACCGAAAAGAGTGATATTAGTTCAAGGCCGCATAAGCCTGAGTGTCATCTCCCTGTCAATCTGCAGCTGTGCCACAAGCGCATCGATATTTCCGAACTTCATCTCGTCGCGCAACCTCTCATGAAATCTGACAGTCACATTCTTACCGTACAGGTCTGAGCCGAAGTCGATCAGGTGGGCTTCAATGGTGCTCTGCCCGTCGCTATCACTTATTGTAGGCCGGAGCCCGATGTTCAGCATGGCAATGTGCCACTGCGGGTCATTTTCAACCAACACCTCCACGGCATAGACGCCAGAGGCGGGTATCAGCTTATACCGGAAGTGCGGGGAGATATTTGCCGTAGGGAAGCCAATGTTGCGGCCTATACGTTTGCCTGAGACCACCCTTCCCCTTACAGAATATTCGTAGCCGAGCATGACAGCAGCCTCCTTTACCTCTCCCCTCTCCAGGACTCTTCTTATGCCTGTGGAGCTGACCGGCTCCCCTGCTATCATGAAGGCCTCTTCTCTTGAGACACTGAATCCAAGCCTGGCGGAACACTCTGTGACAGTGTTGATGTTACCCTTGTGCCTGTTTCCGAAATGATGGTCAAAACCTGTTATAAGATGACTGACGCCCAGATGCCTGAAGAGCACTGCTTCCACAAACTCACAGGCGGTCATGCGGCTCAGCTCAGGTGTAAAAGGGATAATAACCAGGTGGTCTATGCCTGTCTCACGCAGCAGGTCAATCCTCTCCTCAATATCTGTCAGGAAGCGGAGGTGTGAGGGGTCGCCGGTAAGGACAATGCGCGGGTGGGGATCAAAGGTGACGGCCACGGCATCGGTACCTCGTTTGGCTGCCTCCTCCGTCACCCGGCGCAGGAGCATGCGGTGGCCCAGGTGTACGCCGTCAAAGACACCCATGGTGACCACGGGTTTCCTGAATCTGATCTGCTTATAGTCGTGATGTACCTGCATAACTCCAGGGAAGAGACAAAATTAATAAAGAGTGCACATCATAACTCAATTTTTGTAATTTAGTAAAGAGATAATGTGACATGAAACTTGTAAGAGCAGCATACCGCATAAAAATTTGAAATGTCAGGTTTCATTCAAACTCCATTCAATCAACAGAATAAATATTCTCCCCGCGAATGAAAAGATTTTACGATATTGATCCCTGGCTTGATCCCTTCAGGGGTATCATAGAAGCGCGGTTGACCTACCTGCATGACCGCGAGGCTCTCATCACAGGGGGGAGCGCTCTCACCGACTTTGCCAACGGGCATCACTGGTACGGGCTTCACCGCACCGTCGACGGCTGGCTCTTCAGGGAGCATGCTCCCAACGCCACGGGCATAACGCTTGTAGGCACCTTCAGCGACTGGAAGGAAGATGACCGCTACCGCCTCACAAGGGTCGGCGAGGGTGACTGGGAAGGTGTGTTTGAGGAGTCGATGTTCAGCCACGGTGACCTCTACAAGATGATTGTCAAATGGAAGGGGGGCAGCGGCGAGCGTATACCCGCCTACGCCACCCGCACAGTTCAGGATGAGAATACCAAGATCTTCTCGGCACAGGTGTGGCTGCCGGCAGAGGGCTACCGCATGAAGCACCCCTCGCCCCCTCCCCCGCCATCACTCCTTGTATATGAGGCACATGTGGGTATGGCTACCGAGGAGGAGAGGATCGGCAGCTACCGCGAGTTCACCCTCACTGTGCTGCCTCGGATAAAACGGCTGGGATACAATACCGTCCAGCTCATGGCCGTGCAGGAACATCCTTATTACGGGTCGTTCGGGTACCACGTATCGAGTCTCTTTGCCGCCTCATCGCGTTTCGGCACCCCCGAAGAGCTGAAGGAGCTGATAGACACTGCCCATGGCATGGGCCTCAGGGTAGTCATGGACCTTGTCCATTCACATGCCGTGGCAAACACCCTGGAAGGACTTGGCCTGCTCGACGGTGACCCGGGGCTGTACTTTCATGCCGGAGAGCGTCGCAGGCACGTGGCATGGGACTCTCTCTGCTATGACTATGGTAAACCGAAGGTGACCCACCTGCTGCTTTCAAACTGCAAGTATTGGCTCGAAGAGTACCGGTTTGACGGCTTCCGCTTCGACGGTATCACAAGCATGCTCTACTATGACCACGGCCTGGGATCCGACTTCGTATCATACAATCAGTATTTCAACGGCAACCAGGACGGTGACGCTATCGTCTATCTCACGCTGGCCAACAAGCTGATCCATGAGTTTGACCCCAATGCCACCACTGTAGCCGAGGAGATGAGCGGCATGCCCGGACTGGCGGCACCTATCTCCGCAGGAGGCATCGGGTTTGACTACCGCCTTGCCATGGGAGTCCCCGATATATGGATAAAAATGGTGAAGGAAATACCGGATGAGAACTGGGATCTGGGATACCTTCTCCACGAACTCACCCAGCACCGCCCGGAAGAGCGTGTAGTCTCATACTGCGAGTCGCACGATCAGGCTCTGGTAGGGGATAAAACACTGATATTCAGGCTGGCAGACAAGGAAATGTACACATCTATGAGTATCCTTACGCCCAGCCTGGTGATAGACCGTGCCGTGGCACTGCACAAGATGATAAGGCTCTTTACCTTTATTGCTGCCGGCGGTGGATACCTCACTTTTATGGGCAACGAGTTCGGGCACCCGGAGTGGATCGATTTCCCCAGGGAGGGCAACGGATGGAGCTACAAGTATGCCCGCCGGCAATGGAGCCTGGCTGAGAATAAGCTTCTCCGCTACCGGCATCTCGATGAGTTTGACAGGGCAATGATAGAGACAGGCATCCGGCACGGACTGCCGCAGACACAGCTCACAGAGACCCTCACGCTTAACAATGATGATAAAGTCATAGCCTTCAGACGGGGAGAGCTCATAACGGTAATGAACTTCAATCCGAACGTCTCCTTCACTGACTACGGGATAGCGGTGAAAGGCAAATTCAGGATCATACTTGATACTGACGACCCACTGTTCGGAGGGCAGGGACGCATTGATTCAAGGCAGACCTACTTCTCTTTGCCTGACACCGGAAAATACGGGGTGACGGCACCCCATCACCTCAGGCTCTACCTGCCTGCAAGAACAGCTATCGTCCTGAGGCAGGAGAAGGTTAAGAGCATCAGCGACCTGTAACTCAGTCAACCCATCTCAGCAGACAGAAGTCCTGACGGTGCGGAAGGGCTTCATGTTTCGCATATATGCGTATGCCGTAGAAGAAGGTTCCTGCCATCTCAGGCTGGAACTCGACACTGTAGATCACCCTCCCCTTCTTGCCGCTGACATATTTGAACTCCTTGCTGGCGAAGAAAGCATGTTCGCCATTCTTCATCAACCGGGTGACCACCATCTCCACACCCACATTTTCCGGCGGGATATTCTTGATGTCAAGTACCAGCTCCGTAGTGTAGGAATGGCCAGAACGGTAGACATTCTTCGAAGCATCGTTAAAGTCATACTTTACTATCTCAATATCATCCCAGGCTTTTGTAATGTCACTCTTCCAGACAGACAGCTCCCGCGCCAGGGCATAGTTGTCCGCCAGCATGAGCCTGCTCCTCTCATGAAGCTTTTTGTAATACTTTTCAAGGTAGTCGTTGAGCATCCGGCGTGATGTGAACTCCGGGGCCACCTTCACCATGGTGTTCTTGATGTAGCTGGTCCATTCACGTGGCACGCCGTCGTTATCACGCGAGTAGTATGCAGGTATGATCTCATACTCCAGCATATTGTAGATGGTCTCCGCATCCACATCGTCCTGCAGATCCTGGTTTGTGTAGACACGTTTCTTTGGCAGTGCCCATCCGGCGAAGGCATGATATCCCTCCACCCACCAGCCGTCGAGCACGCTGAAATGCAGCGTTCCGTTCATCACGGCCTTCTCGCCGCTGGTGCCTGAGGCCTCCAGCGGACGGGTGGGGGTATTCATCCAGATGTCAACACCGCGCACAAGATATCTCGCCAGCTCCATGTCATAATTCTCAAGGAACAGCACCTTGCCGGCAAAACGGGGCATCTGTGACACCTCGTTTATGCGCCTTATGAGCTCCTGTCCTCCCCCGTCATTGGGGTGTGCCTTTCCGGCAAAGATAAACTGCAGCGGCCTCTCGGGATTGTTGACTATTCTCTCGAGCCTGTCAAGGTCACGGAAAAGGAGGGTGGCTCTCTTATAGGTGGCGAACCTCCGTGCAAAACCGACGGTAAGTGCCTTCTCGTTGAGGTGGGAACTGATGTTGATAAGGGTACGGGGACTCACATGCCTATCCAGCATGTCAGACTGCAGCCGCTTGCGTATATGGTCAAAGAGACGCTTCTTGAGTTTCATCTTGATCTCAAAGACCTTCTCGTCATCAACCTTGTAGATCTTGGCCCACTGCTCACGGTCGCCCTGATCAAAATGTTTCTCGTCTGTGATCTTCTCATATACATGCTCCCACTCCGGGGCTACCCATGTCGGGTGATGGACACCGTTGGTGACATGACCGATGTAGAGCTCATCACGCAGATAGCCGGGCCACAGCTTTGAGAAGAGGCCGCGTGAAACATGGCCGTGCAGCTGGCTGACGCCATTCATCTCCTGCGAGAGCCGCGTTGCCAGGTAACTCATGTTGAACTTGCGGTCATAGTCGTCATGTGAGCGTCCCAGCGCCATCAACTGCTCCCATGTAATGTTGAGTCTCGCATGGTAGTGCGATATGTATTTTCTAAGCAGGTCCTCCTCAAAGGCGTCATGCCCCGCCGGCACCGGCGTATGTGTAGTGAAGAGGGTAGAGGCCCTGATGATCTCCATAGACTCCTCAAAGGTGAGGTGTTCCTCCTCAATCAGGTGACGCATTCTTTCAAAGCCGATGAATGCCGAATGGCCCTCATTGCTGTGATAGACATCAGGCTTAATACCCAGGGCTATCAGGGCGCGTATGCCTCCGATACCCAGAATAAGCTCCTGCTTGAGCCTGTTCTCTGAGTCACCTCCGTAAAGGTAATGTGTTATAGCCCTGTCTTCCTGAGTGTTTTCTTCAAAGTCAGTGTCAAGGAGGTATAGCTTCACCTTGCCGACAGAAGCCAGCCATATATGCGCCTTGACAATGCGTCCGGGCCATGTCAGCTTGATGGTCAGCGGGTTGCCGTCATCATCCTTGACGAGGGTAAGGGGCAGCTGCGAAAAATCTTCAGCCTCATAGGTAGCCTGCTGCTCCCCCCTGGGACCGAGCTTCTGCCTGAAGTAACCGTAACGGTACAGCAGCCCGAAGCCTGTGATTCTGACATTCGAATCGCTGGCCTCCTTGAGGTAGTCGCCGGCAAGTACACCAAGACCTCCCGAATAGATTTTCAGGCTCGAATGGATGCCGTACTCCATGCTGAAGTAAGCTACTGACGGCAGGTCAGGGTTATCAGGCCTGGCCATGTAATCGGTAAACTCCCTGTAAAGCCTGTCAGAATCAGCAAGAAAGACCTCATCGTCGGCAAGGACCACCAGACGCTTATAGTCAATCGACTCAAGCAGCCTTTTGGGGTTATGCCCCACCTCCTCCCACAGAGTCGGGTCCATGCGGCGGAAGAGATACTCGGCGTCGCAGTTCCATGACCACCAAAAGTTGCCTGACAGTTCCTTGAGATAGCTTATGCGTTCAGGCAGCTCTGACTGAACATAGATGTCTTTCCAGACAGGCGCCTGCCTTGGCTTGCTCACCAGAAGTTCCTTGGATTCGAGGATACGAGCATACTCCCTTGGCTGTTCGCGGCGCTCGCTGCTCTTTTCCATTGCCATCCTGTAGGCATCGGTGTAATACCGGAAGAGGGTGTTCCAGTTGGCTATCCTGGATATCTCCCATGCTTTCTCCCTGGCTGCCAGGGCTTCTGCAGGACTCAAATCCAGGAACCGGCGGATGAACTTCTCCATGCCTTTGATAACCTCAGGCTCATTGTCATCGGTGCGGTCAAGCACCAGGCAGCCGTCGCCCGGGTTCTCGAAGTAGGTGTTTATCCATATGCCGAACCCTGAAAGGTTGGTTGTCACAGTAGGTATCCGGAACATGAGACTCTCAAGGGGAGTGTAACCCCATGGCTCATAGTATGATGGATAAAGTGTCAGGTCAAACCCTATAAGGAGGTCATAGTAGCGCATGTTAAAGATCCCGTCATTGCCGTTGAGGTATGAAGGAACGAAGATCACCTTCACCTTTTCCTCAGGGCTGTTATGAATGTTCTCACTCCCGAGCTGTTTTATCACCGGGTCATCATGCACATAATGGAGTCCGTGGGTCAGGTACCTGTCGCTGTCGGTGATCTCTGTGCCGTCATTCATCGCTGCAAGAAGATCATTCCTCGGTCCCTTGTGATATGCAGGAACCAGTATGAACGCCACGCAAAGCCGTTCAGTGTCGGCCTTGCGGTTTATCTCCCCCAGCGACGAGAGAAAGAGGTCAATACCCTTGTTCCTGTACTCATACCTGCCACTGGTGGAGATAAGCAGGGTATCATCGGGTAGTTGCTGCCCAACGAGTGCGCCGGCCACCGACAGCAGCTTGTCTCTGGCCGCCTTGCGTGCCTCATCGTACTCCCCGGCGGTGGGTACAAATGAATCCTCGAACCCGTTGGGAGTGATGATGTCCGGCTTCTTGCCGAGAAAGGCCTCACACTCGCGCCCGGTGATCTCACTGACGGTGGTGAACACGTCAGCTTGATGGGCACTGATCTTCTCGAGCGACTGCTTGGAGATGACATTGAACTCGTGGGCTGTCTGCTCGGGACTGAACTCCCTGAGCCTGCTGTAGAGTTTTCTGTTGTTGCCTGCTATGCTGCGTCCCAGGACTGTGGCATGGGTTGTAAAAGAGGTGGTGATCCACGGTGCATTCTTTTCGAGGTAGAGAACCCCCATCCCTGTCATCCACTCATGGAACTGTGCGATGACCTTCGGATATTCACGGTAATAAGTGGTGAAGCTCTCTATCACCTTGCCTGCGGCATAACCGAAAAGTGCAGGTTCAATATAATCCCACTGTCCGGATATACTGTCAAGCTTGTATATCTCCCAGAAGCGTGCGAATATCTCATTCTGCTGTCCAAAATAGGGAGTAAAATCAATAAGCATCACCCGGGGATTGCCCTTTATGTTCCAGCGTCCCGTCTTTACATTCAGCCCCTCCTGTGCTGCCACCGCCTTCCACGGAAGGTACATGCCCTCATCGGGAGTGAACTCCGGGTTTGAACTGTCATCACGCCATACATCTGGCCCTATCAATATATAGTTGTCGCCGAACTCATTGGCCACATTCAGTGCCTTGGTAGAGATTACCGTATAGATACCCCCGACCTTGTTGCACACTTCCCAACTCGTCTCGAACAAAAAATCAGCTTTCATTTCCATATGATTATAAAACAGTTAATACGCAAAAGCGTATGACAGGTACTCATTGCGAAAAGATGCAACGATTATTTGCTGCCCGCTCCTTTTTTCGCCACACTCTTCCTTGCAGCACTCTTCCTGACTGACGCTCTCTTTGTGGCTGTTTTCGCGGCCGTTTTCCTTACTGCCGGCGCTGAGGCGGTTTTCTTCACTGCCGGTTCAACAGCGGCTTTGGCCGTCCCTGTTTTTTTCCCTGCCGGCGCCGCGGCAGTTTGTGCAGTTACGGTTTTCTTCCCTGCCGGCGCCGCGGCAGTTTGTGCAGTTACGGTTTTCTTCCCTGCCAGCGCCGCGGCAGTCTTTGCAGTTACGGTCCTCTTCCCTGCCGGCGCCGCGGCAGTCTTTCCCTTTGGTTTGGCGGCAGCTCTCTTTTTGGCAGTGCCTGCCTTCTTCTCCAGCTTTGCCAGCTTCTCCTGAAGCTCGCTGATGACACGATCCTTCGACTTAATTGTCTCCGAGAGGCGGTTCACCTCTTCGTCATGATAATCAACGGGGCAGAGGGTCTTGAGCCTGATCTCAAAATCACTCAGGATGTTCATGTAGTTCATGAAAGCCTGGTACGGGTTTTCATAGGGGTTAAAATATGCATGTACCGCCCCGTCAGAGAAGAATTTCGTTGACATGTAGTAGAAGTGGTCACTCGACTGCAGATAGACCCAGTCGCGCTGCAGCTGCTCAGAGCTGCATGCTGCCACCCTTTCCGCCATGCTGTAAAGCTTTGTCACCGCTGCCGTCTGCAGCTCATTGCCCAACCATGCCGTCAGGTCACGCTCCTCATCGGCCCAGGATATGGGCGACGGGACATGCAGCAGCGAGACCGGCTGATAATTGTCAGCCACCTCTGATACAGTCATGAATTTGAATGGTGTCTTTTTGATGATGGCATCAGGCATATGCTTCAGGAATTCGAAGATGCCGGTTTCCTTCTTCTGGTGCTCTCCGAAGGTCTCATAGTCCATGAAGATATTAACGACCTCAGATGAAGGCGCAAGTCCCTTGATCCAGGATGCGTATTTATCTGCGGTGAGCGGGTAGCTTGACCATGCACTGTTGGAGAAGCGGAAGGCGATGTCATCACTGAGGGTATAGTTGCGAAGCAGCACCTTCAGCCGCGGGTTGATGGCGTTGCAGTAGACAAAGTTGGGCGACTTCCATCCCAGTATGTGCTTTGCCCCCTCGGTAACAACAGCCTTATAGCCCATATCGGCCATCCAGTTTCCGATCTCATCGGAGTATATCAGCTCGGTGTTCCTGATAGAAGTCGGCTGATATCCAATATGCTCCGCCATCTTCTCACCGTGGACCTTCACCTGCAGCTCAAACCTCTCCCTGTTCATCAATGAGGCCAGGGAATGAGAGTCGGTTTCGGCAAGAAACTCTACACAGCCGGTCTCTGCCAGCTCCCTGAAAGAGGCAAGCACCTCCGGTGCATAGAGCCTGAACTGGTCAATAACGATCCCCGTCAGCGAAAAGGTCACCTTGAACTTGCCCTTATGGTTTCTTATAAGGTCCAGGAGCAGGTTGTTGGTTGGCAGGTAACAGTTGGAGGCGATCCTTCTAAGGATCGATTCATTCATGAAATCGTCATAATAATAGTGTTCATGGCCCATCTCAAAGAAGCGATAGCGCCTGAGCCTGAAGGGCTGATGAACCTGAAAGTAGAGGCAGATTGCCTTTTTCTGTGATGTGCTCATATCTGTTGGCTTGTCTGTTTCAAAACGCTGGTATAAATATCTTTCACATGTGTGGCGGCCTTCTCCCACTTCAGCTTGTCAACCTCCTCCTTGCCGTTCATAATAAACATCCTTGAGAGTGCCGGGTAGGTCAGGATTCCGTAAATGGCATCAGCCATGGCCTCTATATCCCAGAAATCGACCTTGACGGCATGGGTGAGCAGCTCGGCCACACCGCTCTGCTTGCTTATGATGACGGGGACGTTCGAGTGCATCGCTTCCAGTGGTGAGATGCCGAAGGGTTCCGACACAGAGGGCATGACATACACATCACTCATCCTGAGCATCGTAAATACATCATTGCCACGGAGGAAACCTGTAAAGTGAAACCTGTCAGTGATACGGAGGCTGGCAGCGTGGCGCATCATTCGCTCCATCATGTCACCGGATCCTGCCATCACGAACCTCACGTTGGGCATGCGTGCCAGAACCATCCTCGCCGCCTCTATGAAATACTCGGGCCCCTTCTGCAGGGTTATGCGGCCAAGGAAGGTAACGATCTTGTCATCATAGGCCCTTGCGGGGACGTCAAGTTCAGAGGCATGCAGAGGTTCAACGGCGTTGTAAACCGTCTCCACCTTATCCGGGTCAATGTCATAGTTGTTGATCACTATCTCACGGGTGAAATTGCTTACCGTGATAATCTTGTCGGCAGCATCCATACCCTCCTTCTCCATCTTGAAGACCCCCGGGTTGACATTCCCTCCGCTGCGGTCAAAATCGGTGGCATGGACATGTATCACCAGGGGCTTGCCTGAAACAGCCTTGGCAGCTATTCCTGCCGGGTAGGCGAGCCAATCATGCGCATGTATGATGTCAAACTCCTGTTCCGAGGCTATTACCTGGGCAACGACCGAGTACTTGTAAATCTCATCCATCAGGTTGGCTCCGTAGGTGCCTGAGAAGTCAACCTTACCCTGCTTGTTGGTACTTACGAGGAGGTCTGTATCGGCAACCTCACCCCGGGTCATCTTCCAGAAATCTTCAGGATCGGTGTATGGTACCAGCCTGGAGAACACCTCTATCTTTTCCACCGGCTTCATGAAATAGCGGTACTTCACCTTCTTGAAGGCCACGGGCACGGTGTTGGCCCCAATCAGGCTTACTATGCTCTGATCTTCATCGCCGTAGGCCTTGGGAACCACGAAGATCACATCCACATCCTTCAGTGATGCAAGACCGCGGGTAAGACCGTAACTGGCAGTCCCCAATCCACCTGCAATATGAGGGGGGAACTCCCAACCAAACATCAGAACACGCATATCATTATGGTTTTTCTTTGTATTTCGTCTCCAGAATAGTGTAAATGCGCAGCACTTCGGCCACACTCCAGGCCTGTGATATTGCTCCCCTGGGTTGGTGGGGCGGGTCACCGTCATAAATCTCCGAGATGGTGGAGATACCAGCTTCAGTCAGTGTCTCTTCAAACCCCATTATCAGTTTTCTCACGCGCGGGACGCCCGCTTCGCCGTAGACCCTGAGCCATCCCTCGCAGAAGGGACCCACGAGCCACGGCCATACTGTACCCTGGTGATAGGCACTGTCCCTCTTCTCCTGTGTTCCGCAGTAAATGCCCTGGTATCCCTCCTCCGAGGGAGACAGCGTTCGCAGTCCGCGCGGAGTGACAAGCATCCTGTTTGCAATATCCAGTATGCTCTGCATCTGTTCCTTTGTCAGCATGGTGTAAGGCAATGATGTTGCAATCACCATGTTGGGCCTCACCTGCATGTTACGCGTTTCAGGGTCACTGACATAGTCGGCCAGGTAGCCCAGTTCCTCATCCCAGAAGAGTTCTGCGAACGACCTTGCTATCAGCTCAGGCATATTCTCCCACTCCTGGACGAATGTGCGGTCCCTGGCACTGCGTGCAGTGTCGAGGGCAAAGCAGACTGCATTGTACCACAGAGCATTGACCTCCACGGCATAGCCGCTGCGCGGCGTTACAGGCACTCCGTGTACTATTGCATCCATCCAGGTGAGGGCCTTGCCGGGTGCATCTGCATAAATCAGCCCGTTATCCCTCATGTGTATCCCGAACGAAGTGCCGTCACGGTATGCACCAAGCACTGCCTTCATGGCAGCACCATACCTCTTCCACGCCTCCCTGGCCTCCAGCCCGTAGCTGTAAAGAGCCTGGAAGAACCATAGGGGAGCGTCAACACTGTTGAAGGCAGGATTGCTTGCCTCGCCCATATTGGGGAAGAGCCCGCCCTTCATGCGCCGCAGCTGGGTGTCAAGCACGGAAGCATACAGATCTTCCTGCTTTCGCGCCAGAGCGATGCCGGGCAACGAGATGAAGGTGTCACGCCCCCATGACCCGAACCAGGGGTACCCTGCCACAATTGTTGTGTCTTCACCCCTCTTCTCTATAAACTGCTGCGCAGCATTGCGGAGAGAATTGCAGAAGTCGCTGCGCGGTATCTTTGATGATATAGTCCTGGTAAATTTGGCCTTGAATCCCGAGGGTTTCTCCTCCCGGGTGGAAGCCGAAAAAACGATTACATCGCCCTTTGCTGCTGTAAATTCAAAGAAACCCGGAACAAAGAGATCCTCCGAGAAATCATACCCCCGCTTCTGCTCCTCCACATACTCCACTCCCAGATGCCAGTCAGGCACGGGAACAAACTCCGATTTGCAGGAAAGCTGCATGTTGAGCCAGGGAAACCCGTCATACATGCATGACCTGATGCCACCGGGAATCTCCTCCACACGGGTGTTTGCCCACATGTTGGCATGAGTAAGCTGATGTACATTCCTGAATGCCAGAAACGGCCTCAGTTGTATCTTCACAGGCTCATCCGTGTCAATGATGGTGAGCCTGAGCAAAAACTGCTCTTCATAGTGAACCAGAAGACGCTCCTGCTTCATAAAGACATTGCCTACCCTGTAGGTCATGCCGGGGATATCCTGTATGTCAAAGTCTTCAATATACTTGTGGCCTTTGGGACTGTAATAATCGCCCTGATACTTGCGGATGCCCGTATTGAAGCTCTGACCGTTGCTGACCACAGTGGAATCAAGACCCGACAGAAGAACATGCCGCTCGCCACCGAGAGCATCAACAGGACAGACAAGCAGTCCGTGATATTTTCGTGTGTTGCAGCCGACTATGGTGGTTAAGGAATAGCTGCCGGCCCTGTTTGTTCGCAATATTTCACGGCTCAGTGAATACTCAAGATTTACTACATGAGCCTTGTCAAATTTAATGTATCCCATAGTTCAAGGAGTTCCGTTTAAGTCCAGAAAAAGTAAGAAAATAACTCTATTAATATAACACTAATAAAATTCCGGTGCAAAGAAAAATAAAAAAATCAGATTTATTAAGTCTCAGGAGACCTGACTTTACCCCTGAAGGCTCTCAAAAAAAGATATCTTTGTACTCTGATTACTCAACCAGTGCGGGTCTAAAAAGTTCGGTCAGGATGAAATATTTCAAGAGCAAAAAAGGGGAAAAACTGTTTTATCTAATATTTAGCCTCCGGAAGCCTGTAATATTGACGGTAACCGTGGCCCTGCTTGCAGCAATGAGCGGCTGCGGCAGTGATGGTTTTACTGTCAGCGGCATCGTGGAAGATGCCGGTGAGGGTGAGTACATAGTGCTGAGACAGGTGAGGCCGGGCCTGCTGGAGCCGATTGATTCAATGATACCTGACCAGGAGGGGAACTTCAGCTTCCGTCACAAGACGCCATGGCCGGCATTTTTCATGCTCAGCATAGGCAATGAAGACTTCCTGACCCTGCTGGCCGCTCCGGGTGACAGGATCACCGTTGAGGCCAAACGCAGTGAACTTTCGTCGCCAATGAAGATCACAGGTTCTGAAGAGAGCTCGCTGATGCTGGCCTTCCGCCGTGATCATCAGGAGGTGATAGAGGAGTTGCGGCAGCTGACGGAGGTGTACAACGACAGTCTGGGGAGCCCCCGGCTGCCGTTGCTGATGGACAGTCTGGACAGGAGGGCGGCAGAGCTGGTCTCCGGTCTACGTGAGCAAGGATTGACTCTTCTTGAGGAGAACAGTAACTCGATGGTGGCCATATGGCTGCTGAACCAGCAGGTGGTACCCGGGAAGCAGCTGTTTGAAGCCGCCAGGGAGCCCGAACTGTTCTACCGGGTCGACTCACTGCTCTTTGACCGTTACCCTGAAGCTGACCTGGTGGCCGATCTTCACAGGTTTGTGGCAGGACTCAGAAACTCGCTGGCAGTGAGCACAGATGCAGACCCCCGGCCGGCTGTCGGCAGCCTGCTGCCGGAGATAGCACTGCCCGGCCCTGACGGTGACACAGTAAGGCTTTCATCAACCCGCGGCAGCATTGTGCTTGTCGACTTCTGGGCTGCCTGGTGCCCTCCGTGCCGGGAGCAAAACCCTAACCTTGTAACCCTTTATGACCTGTACCACAACCGTGGGTTCGACATATACCAGGTGTCACTTGACATCAGGAAAGAAGATTGGACAGAGGCAATAAGAAAAGACAGGCTGGGGAGATGGCATCATGTCAGCGACCTTAAATACCGTGACTCTGAAGTTGTCAGAAGCTTCGGGCTGTCAGAGATACCTTCAAGCTTCCTGCTCGACCGCGAGGGAAGAGTGGTGGCGGTAAATCTCAGGGGAGAAGCACTGCGTAAAAAAGTTGAGGAACTGCTGGGCGGGCAGTAGCCAATGGCTATTTTTGTTTTCTTTGCAGAGGAAACTGACATTGAAAATGAAGAGGCTGATAATGATCTTTATGGCTGCACTGATAGTTGCAGGCTGCAGCAATGATAACAAGGTAACCATCAGGGGCACACTCAGTGACGGTACGGAGGGCATCGCCCTTCTTGAAAAGGCAGAGGTCGACCACAGTAATGTTATCGACTCTGCGGTGATAAAACGCGGTCAGTTCAAATTTGCGCTTGAGATCACCGGCCCCGAGTTCCTGCAGGTGCGTTTTGAAAACGGCGAGTTCGTCGGACTGCTGGCAATGCCAGGTGAGAAAATAGACCTCACCTTCGGCAAATCGCCGCTGGCTATGAATTATACCGTCGCCGGATCCAAGGGGTCAGAGGAGGTGAGAATGCTCGACCTGCAGCTGCTCAGGACCAACAGGCAGCTCGATTCCATCAGGAAGATCTATTCAGCACTGAACGAAGAGGAGATAGCCACCAGGGGTGCTGAACTCGAAGAGTCATACGTTGGCATCGTTGATGCACAGCGAAATTTCAACATCAAATTCGTCATTGAGAACATCAGCTCCATGGCCGCGATCAAGGCACTCTACCAGCGTATTGACGAAAATACCTATGTTTTGTACCAGCCCCGCGACCTGCAGTATCTGAAGATCGTCTCCGACTCACTCTCGGTGAAGTACCCGGTTTCACGACATGTCCGTGCCCTGAAGGAGAATGTCACTTCGGAGCTGAACCGCATGTATATAGACCGGATGGCCTCTCTTGCCTCGCAACTGCCGGAGGCCAATACCAAACCGGCACTGCCTGACATGAAGGGAAATATGGTCAGTGTAGAATCCCTCAGGGGAAAATATGTGCTTGTCTCGTTCTGGACCACCACGTCGCCGGAATGCATTGCTGAACTGCCCCTGCTGAGGTCTCTGTACACGGCATACCATGCAAAGGGACTGGAGATCTACCATGTCAGTCTTGACAGGGATGAAGAGATGTGGAGGAACAGGGTTCGCTTTGAGGAGATACCGTGGATCAGCGTCAGGGAAGAGGATCCGCTCAACCCAGTATATGCCCGCCTGATGAACGTGCAGTCAGTGCCGTCAAACCTGCTGTATGATCCCGAGGGCAACATTATCAACACCAATCTTACCGGTCGCAACCTGCAGATAAGGCTCGATCAGATCTTCAATAAACAGTAATGATCTTGGGAGGCCGGAACACATACTTTGCCTCAGACTTTCACCTCGGACTGGCAGCAGGAACTGATCCCCGGGAGCGAGAGCTTAGAGTGACAGACTGGCTTGAGAGAGTGGCTGAAGATGCCTCAGCAATATACCTGCTGGGTGATCTCTTTGATTTCTGGTGGGAATATAAAACTGTGGTACCCAAAGGATTCGTCCGCTTCCTGGGCACCCTCGCCTCTCTCTCTGACAGGGGTATCGATATCCATATGTTTGCAGGCAACCACGATATGTGGATGAAGGGTTACCTGGCCGATGAGTGCGGGGTAACGGTGCATCATGAACCTCTCCTGACAGAGATTGGCGGTGAAACCTTCTACCTGGCCCACGGTGAGGGCCTCGGCAGCAGAAGCGTTGGGGGCAGATTGCTCTTTGCCTTCTTTCGCAACCGGATGGCACGTACCCTGTTCTCTGCCATCCACCCCCGTTTCGGCATGGCCCTGGGCCATAGATGGTCAAAGAGCAGCCGCCTGGCCAAACATATCTCACTGCCCTTCCTGGGCGAGGAGAGGGAAGACCTTATCCGCCATACCCGTTCCCTGGCGGCAGCAGGATGCAGAACTCGCTACTACATCTACGGCCACAGGCACATGCCCCTCACATTCGACGAGGAAGGGAGGAGGATGATAATACTGGGCGACTGGTTCAGCTGCAGTGAGAGCTATGCCGTATATGACGGCAGGGAACTGAGCCTGGTAACTGTGCCGCTTCAGGCTGCGGAATCCTAATCCGGGTTTGAACTGGTGCCGTCAGCGAAGCTTCAGGCTGAAGGTCCCGTATCCGGGTGATAAGGTTTGCGGTCAGCGCGACTTCACGCTGCGGGCTCTGACCCTCAAATAATGTGATTTTGCGGTCAGCGCGACTTCACGCTGCGGGCTC
>WOYX01000045.1:26502-40250 GCA_011620595.1 Bacteroidales bacterium
TCTGACCCTCAAATAATGTGATTTTGCGGTCAGCGCGACTTCACGCTGCGGGCTCTGACCCTCAAATAATGTGATTTTGCGGTCAGCGCGACTTCACGCTGCGGGCTCTGACCCTCACCGTTATGGTGTAATAGGAATAGTCGTCGTTCACCTCCTCGAACTTGTAGGTAAGCCTGTGACCTGATCTCCTGGCCATCTCCAGGAGTCCCATATAACCGGTAGTGATCTTTGTCATATCCTGTCCCATCAGAGCTACCCTGAGGAGCTTCTTGAGGCCCTCCTCATCGTAACTGTTGACCATCTCCAGCTTGCGGACCAGGAGTTCGATGTCACTCTTCCTGATAAGATTGCCCGAGGTGATGATGAATGATGTTGGTCTCTTCCTGATCATTGCCAGTGGTATGCCGTACTTCTTTTCGGCATCAAATCCCGGACTGTGCTGTGCGACATTCTGAAAAAGCTCTATCAGGGTTGCAAAGACACGCTTGTGCAGGTTCTGCTCGAAGTCTGTCTCCCGCATGGTGGCTTCGCTGAAGCTGAGCAACTCCTTGCTGATGGCATGAGTCAGGGGCCCGGCCCAGATGAAGATGATATCGTTGGATTTCATGGTGCGCTCAAGATTGATCACCATGGCTGAGTCAAAAGTGCCTTCGGCGCCGGGTTCGGCAATCCCCTTACCTCCTGCATCAACCGTTTTGCTCAGTATGAAGTATGAATATTTGTCATTAATGGGCAGGAAGTCATAGTCAAGCCTGTTGCCCGTCTTGCGCGCCATCTCCATCAGGCCAAGTCCTGCCCCACCCTTGTGTCCTATACTGGAGTCCTGCAGCATGGTGCGGTATACTTCCCTGACCTTCTCGGGGTCGAGACTGTTTATCTTCTCAAGATTCTTTCTCAGACCATTCACATCTCTGTTCTTCAGGGCGTTGCCAGTACTGACAGTGTAACCGTCGTCGGTCTTGCTGTAGACCACCAATGAAGTTACCTCATCGTTCTTTGAGATGCCGTGTCTGGTAATATTCTGAAGGTTTTCCAGCACGAACATGAAGAGTCTCTTGCGACCCAGTGGATTGAACTCGGAAAACTCCATCTCCCTCTCAAGGAGAGTGAGCAGTCCAACCGAATTGTCCTCAGTAACCTCGCCGCGGTAGGCGAACATCAAATGCTCATCCGACAGCTTTTTTCTTAATCTGTTAATCAGTTCCATACTTTCCGACCGAAGATGAAAGTTACTATTCCCCGGTCACAAATTAAGCAAAAAGATAGATGTAATAAAACAACAGGCAGATTTTTATCCGGCCCATCCATCCCTGTCGAGGCTGCGGTAGTTGATAGCCTCGGAGATGTGGTCGGGTCTGATGGTCTCCGATTCATCCAGGTCAGCTATGGTACGGGAGACCTTAAGTATTCTGTCATAGGCTCTTCCGGAAAGTCCCCGCATCTCCATGGCGGCCCTGAGGAGTCTGCCTCCTGTCTCGTCGAGGTGGCAGTGCCTGCGTATAATGGCAGATGTCATCTGGGCGTTGCAATGGATACCTTCGATGCCGGCAAATCTCGCGCTCTGTATTTCACGGGCTCTGACGACCCGCTCACGCACTGCGGAGGAGGACTCTGCGGATGTTGTTGCGGCAAGATTTTCATAGTTTACCGGTACAACCTCAATATGAATGTCAATACGGTCCAGCAGTGGTCCCGATATCCGGCTCAGGTACCGCTGGACCATTCCCGGAGCACAGGTGCACTCTTTATCCGGGTGGTTATAAAAACCGCAGGGGCATGGGTTCATGCTTGCAATGAGCATGAACGAAGCCGGGAAGTCACAGCTCAGCCTGGCCCTGGCAATGGTGATGATACGATCCTCCAGGGGCTGGCGCAGCACCTCCAGCACGCTGCGTTTGAATTCCGGCAGCTCATCGAGAAAGAGCACCCCGTTGTGTGCCAGGCTTATCTCCCCGGGTTGCGGCACGCTTCCGCCGCCGACCATGGCGATATCCGAGCTGGTGTGGTGCGGACTCCGGAAGGGGCGGCGGGTCATCAGCGAGAGATGACTGTCGATCTTACCGGCTACCGAATGAATCCTGGTTGTCTCCAGGGCCTCTTCCAGTGTGAGGGGAGGGAGTATTCCCGGCAGTCGCCGTGCCAGCATCGTCTTTCCGGAGCCGGGAGGGCCAACCATGATTGCATTGTGTGATCCGGCGACGGCAACCTCCAGGGCACGCTTGACGGCCTCCTGCCCCCTGACATCCGCAAAATCAATATCATAGATGTTTCCTTCCCGGTTGAAGAGAGAGTGCAGGTCCACCGTCAGGGGCGTCAGGTGTCTTCCCCCTTGAAGATAGTCGAGCACCTCACCGAGGCTTGTGACACCGAAGACATCCAGACCCTCAACCACTGCCGCCTCCTGCGCATTCTCCGCCGGCACCATCATGCCGCGAAAGCCCGACGCCCGTGCCTGCAGTGCCATGGGCAGCACACCCCTGACGGGCTTCACGGCGCCGTCGAGCGATAGCTCGCCGGTGAGCAGCAATCCGTCGAGCCTGCTGCTGCTGACTGTCTCCGCTGCAGCCAGTATGCCGACGGCAAGCGGGAGATCATATGAGGATCCCTCCTTGCGTATGTCGGCCGGAGCCATGTTGATGATAACCTGCCGGCCGGGCCAGTGGAGTCCTACTGCCCGGAAGGCCGACTCAATGCGCTGCTGACTCTCCTTGACGGCGGCGTCAGGCAGCCCCACAAGCATGTAGCGTACACCGCGGGTAACCTCAACCTCTATGGTTACCGGTACTGCCTCAATACCGAACACGGCAGCGCTGAAGGTCTTAACCAGCATGGCTCGCAAATTTATGTTGCACAATAAAAGAGGAAATGCACCATAAATTTATGAACTGCAATTGAAAAGTGCAAGGGAAAAGGAAAAAGAGTGAGCGGGGTCAGTTTTGGCGCGACTTCTCTGCGAACTTACGGAGTTTCACCTCTGTCGGGCTGATCGTCACGAGGCACCCCTTCGGGAGGTCAGAGAGTTCGGAAGAGATCAGGTTATAGAATTCCTCTGTCTTTTCGGTGCTGTCAATCATCTCGATAACAACGGGCAGCTTTTCTCTCAGCTCCCGGAATTTTGAGGTGTGGATGTGGCTGCTCAGTCCGTAACCCATCACTCCCCGGTAGACTGTCGCTCCCGGTTTGATTAACCGGGAGCCGTCGTTAATGAAGCCATCCTGCTCTTAATTCGTCGGGCAGGGAACCTGTTTCATTTCAGTCACCCGGCACCGCCCCTGCCTGCATCACTTCAGAGCCCGGGCCGGCTGTTTGCCGGGGCCTGCTGTCAATTTACATCAGCTGAAGAAAAAACATTTGGAATATAAAATCAAATATTCTATCTTTGACCAATTAGTTAAATTATTTGTTTAATCTATAAGGTTAAATAAAATGGTTAAAAAGAAAGAGTTGATCGGACAGACCCAGTCGAAGATCTTTGATGCCGCCACGGAAGTATTTGAAGAAAAGGGTTATGCCGGTGCCCGCATGCAGGGGATAGCAGACCGGGCCGGGATTAACAAGGCACTGCTCCACTACTATTTCCGGACCAAAGATCAGCTTTTCATGGCTGTTTTCCACGTGCTTCTCAAAAAGATGTTTGACAAGATCCTGTCCATTTTCATGGAGGAGGCTACATTTAAGGAGAAGTTGCGCAGGTTTCTAGATGAGAATATTGACTTCCTCATCAAAAATCCCAAGCTCCCTTTATTCCTTCTGAATGAAATTTCGCACAACCCGGCGCTGGCGGAAGGACTGAAAGAAAAGCTACAGTATGGCCAGATTCGTGACCTTATATACGATAGGCACTCAAAGGAGCTCAAGGGTTACGGTATCAAGAAAAGCGATATGCCACAGCTGATGATCACAATAATGGGAATGTCTGTCTTCCCCGTTGCGGCACGCGACATGATGGCGATAATGATGCCGCAGATGAATGACACCAGGAAGTTCAACGCCTTCATGCAGGAGAGGAAGGAGTTTGCCGCCGGCTTTGTCATGACCGCCCTGAAAAACCGCAAGAAATGAAAAAGTTAATCATACCGGCGCTAATACTACTTGTCTGCGGTTGAGGCCGCGGTGAGAGTGACGCGGATGACTTGGGCACGTTTGAGGCCGACGAGGTAACCATCTCTTCCGAGTCATCGGGCAGGATCATAGTCATGGATGTCACCGAGGGCAGTCTGGTGGCCGGCGGCGTCGTCATCGTCGTCACCGACACCATCATGGCGGTGCCGGGACTGCGGAGTCATACATGCCTCATAATCCTCTGACCCTCGCTGTCACCGGCCAGTGATCGGAGATAAACACCCCCTCTTCGATTACTCGGTGCGTTTCATGTGACAAAACCTTCATGCCGTTGCGTACGAAGATGTAATCTATGCGGCCCTCACCCTGCTGGTCCTTCCATCCGTTGAAGGTATAGCTCTCCCCAGCCGGCGTAGTCTCAGCTATCAGATATGTATCAACGGCCAGTCCCCCCTCCATCATCCTGGCTATCGCCAGGCTCTCCGGTACGGCATTGAAGTCTCCTGTAATGACAAAATCATTATCTCCTGCCAGCTCCCTCACTCTTTCCAGGAGTACACCCGAGCTCATCACCCTCGCGGAATCACTGATATGATCAAAATGGGTGTTTATAAATAAGAGGGTGTCCCTGACGTTGCGGTCATAGAGCCGTACCCATGTGGCCACGCGTGTCAGCGCTGCCCCCCAGCCTATCGATCCGGGCACCTCCGGCGTTGCTGATAGCCAGAAAGTACCTTTGTCAAGCATGTCAAACCTGCCCAGGCGGAAGAAGACCGGGCATGCCTCCCCCGCACGGAGACCATCATCACGTCCTGCAACCACTGACCCGTATCCTGTCAGCGCTGAGTCGAGATACTCATACTGGTGCCACAGAACCTCCTGCATGCCAAGCAGATCGGGTATCCGGTCATTGACAAACCCGGCAATCATGGCTGCCCGGTGAGACCATGCGTTTGGCCCGTCATGCGGCGTGTCAAGCCTTATGTTCAAGGTCATCACGTCGATGGCCGGGTCATCACCGGGAACACACGAGAAGCAAAGAATTGCCACAACGGCTGCGACAGTAAGTGATCTACGCATATCTTTGAAGTTTATTTGTGCAACGCTTAAAGTTACCTGAAAAAATTGATTATGGCGAAGAAAAGGACGATTGAGGAGATCAATGAGAAGATCCGCAGCGGCAGGGCAGTGGTGCTCACGGCTGAGCAGGTCTCAGCCATGGGCCGCGAATCGACCCCGGCGGAGATAGCAGAAAAAGTTGATGTTGTGACCACGGGTACCTTCGGCCCCATGTGCTCGTCGGGCATGTTCATCAACTTCGGACATACAGATCCTCCGATGCGCATGGAGAGGGTCACGCTCAACAATGTGCCGGTCTTTGCAGGCATTGCTGCCGTTGATGCCTACATCGGTGCCACCGAGACAGCGCTGCCGCATGACCAGTACGGAGGGGCTCACGTCATCGAGGAGCTGATAGCTGGCAGGGAGGTGCTGTTGCATGCAACAGCCAAGGGCACCGACTGCTACCCGCGTACCGAGGTGAAGACCCTCATCAGCAGGGAGACGGTCAACGAGATGATAATGCTAAACCCACGCAACGCCTACCAGAATTACAATGTGGCGGTAAACAGCACGACCGGCATTAAATACACCTATATGGGAACGCTGCTGCCCTCGTTCGGCAATGCCAACTTCTCAACCTCCGGTGAGCTCAGTCCGTTGCTTAACGACCCGGAGATGCGCACCATAGGGGTTGGCACACGCATCTTCTTCGGCGGTGCCACGGGATATGTGGCATGGCACGGCACGCAGTTCAACACCGGCAAGCCGGTCAACAAACACGGTATCCCGATAGGCAATGCTGCCACGCTGGCCCTCATCGGCGACGCCAGGATGATGAGTACCCGATTCATCAGGGCTGCATACTTTGAGAAATACGGTGTTTCAATGTTCGTTGGCGTCGGGATACCCATCCCGGTGCTTGACGAGGATATGGCCCGCAGAGTTATGATACGCAACAGCCAGATAGAGACCAACATCATCGACTACGGCTCTCCGGGTCACGATGTGCTTGGTCGCGCCGACTACGCTTCGCTCTTTGCCGGAGAGATAACCCTCAACGGCAAGAAGATACGCACGGCTCCTCTCTCGAGCGTCAAGGTGGCACGTGAGATAGCTGAGACCCTCCGGGAGGAGATAACCGCCGGCCGCTTCCTGATCACGGAGCCCGTAGAACAGTTTCAGAAGACTTCCGGACTGAACAGCCTGGAAATAAGACTTTAATTTCAAAACCGACAGTGAATGAAAAGCAGGAGATTTGTGCTGACCTTTCCGCCTGAGACGACAGGTGAGCCGATAACATATAACCTCATCAGGAAGTATGACATCATGGTGAATATTGTCAAGGCCGATGTTTCGCCCGGTAAGATAGGCCACCTTGTGATGGAGATGACTGCACCGGCAAAGGTGCTTAAGGAGGGGATGGCATATATGGAGCAGCAGAACGTGGAGTGCGTACCTATCGACCGCACCATTACCTACCGCGAGGATCTCTGCATCCACTGCGGTGCCTGCTCTGCCGTCTGTTTTGCCGGTGCGCTGACAATGAACAGGAAGACAGCCGAGCTCTCGTTCGAGCCGGAAAAATGCGTTGTATGCGAGCTCTGTCTCACTGCCTGCCCCCTGAAACTCTTCTCCATCGATCTTGGCTAAGAGTCCTGCATACCAGCCCCGTCTCTATCGTGAGGCCATGGGCAACAGCCGATGGACGAGCTTCAGGGTCTCATGGCGCGAAACCGACCTCTGGGTGGCAATCGACAAACAACACTACCGCAGGGAGGCTGAGCAGTTTGCTATGGACCGCATCCTCCACTACCGGGAGATACTGGATGGACATATCATCCACCACCCTGAGTTCCATGATTCACTCACCCCGGTGGTGGCACCCGGTGGTGTTCACCCTCTCATCACCGCCATGAGCGACGCCGCCCTGGCGGCAGGCACCGGACCCATGAGCGCCGTGGCCGGGGCTGTGGCGGAATTTGTCTGCCGAGACCTGCTCGGGGAATATGAGGCTGACGAGGTGATTATTGAGAACGGGGGCGATGTCTTCATGAAGCTGACAGCCCCGGCATCGGTGGCTGTCCATGCCGGGAACTCACCCCTTTCGGAGAAGATTGCACTGCAGGTGACGGCGCAAGATACGCCACTGGCCCTCTGCTGCTCATCGGGCACCGTGGGTCATTCACTCAGCTTCGGCATGGCTGACGCCTGTATGATTGCATGCCACAGCGGGGCGCTGGCAGATGCCTTCGCGACTGCCTGCTGTAACGAAGTGAAAAACGGCGATGATGTGTACCGGGTGACGGAGAAGGCACTGGAACAGCCAAAGATATTCTCGGCAGTGATCATCGCCGGAAAGAATGTGGGCCTCGGAGGCAACATCGAAATCAAAATTGTGTAGTCACAAAACAGATGGGTCTGGAATGAATAATTGAACAAAGTTCTCCTGATGCGGCCAGTCCCCACATCACAGCCACTAAAAATGCAACCGGGGAAATGTTCTTCCATTTTTCAGGATTCACCTCCGTAGCCATGGCGCCGGTGTCATATCTTCGGCGGGTAGCCGGTGACCTCCCCGATCTGCTCATAGAGAGGTTGCAGGTGTCTGTACATCTTCGAGTAGACCCTGTCATACAGCTCGCCATAGATCTCCACATTCTTCGGGTCAGGCACGAACTCCTCACCCCTCCTGGTCATGGCAGCCGCCACTGCGGAGAAATCGCTGTAATAGCTCATCCCCACCGCCGCATTGACAGAGCCGCACCCAGTGATGATGTCTCATAGGTGTGGGGCCTGTAGCAGTTCATATTGAAGATATCGGCTGTAATCTGCATCACCGTCCGCATCGCCTCAACAGCCTGTTCGAAGCTCCTGAAGATAAATCCCGCGGGGAACAAGCCTGTGGTTCTGCAGTTTCTTGCTTCTGTCCCAGGTATCTTTCTTGTCATACGACAGGGCATCATACAGGTACATGCCAGCAAGCATCTTCCAGATATTGCCCTTCCAGCGCCTGTACATAGGCAGCATGAACGGCAGCGGATATACAAAATCGGGGGCGATGTTACCGAGGATCCTGCGCTGGCGCAACGACTCGCGCACAAGCTTAAGCTCACCATTGGCCATATACCTCAGTCCTCCGTGGATCAGCCCGGAGGTGGCAGCGGAGGTGGCACCGCCGTAGTCCTTACTTCAAAAAAGGCGACGGAGAGACTCCGGGCGGCAGCGATATAGGCCACCGCCGCTCCTGTGATGCCGCCACCGACGATTACCAGGTCAAATATCTGATCATCATCCTCTTCAATATACCGCTTGAGTATTATTTGAAAGCCGTTTTAATACAACCCAAAGATTTACTTCAAAATCATCAGAATACATAATACTCCACCAGTGCCATTTCACCCCTCCCCCGGGAGCGGGAGAAGGGTGAGGCATGGGGACTCCCTCCGTCAGAAGGGTGGAGTCCGTCAATGTTGTGGTTACTCTTGCAGAAGCCTGTGCTAATCCGCCATCAGGGGCAGGGTACTCCCTGAACAACCAGTAATTTGCTGCCCGGATACGCAGGCTACTCCCTGAACAGCCAGTAATTTGCTGCCCGGATACGCAGGCTACTCCCTGAACAGCTTGTACTTCGCCGAGACCAGCAGCAGCACGGCCAGCAGCACAAACAGCCCTATATTGCCTGCCAGGAAGGCATAGTCCTTCATCGCCAGCAGGAAGAAGATGAAGAGGTACAGCACCGTCAGCAGTCCGCTTATCAGCAGCACCATCCACCTTTTCTTCAGCAATGATGCAAAGAAAGCCGTCAGCAGGCCGATGGTGGCTGCCGAGGAGATAAGGTATGCCGGGTTGAACCCGATATGTTCGCTGAGTGCTGTCAGAAGAGAGAAGAAGAGTATCAGGGCCAGGGCCACCAGCAGATAATAGAAGATATGGACCCTCTTTTCAGACCGCAGCTCAATTATTATCAGTACCATGAAGGTGAGCGCAATGAAGAGTAGCCCGTATTTGGCGCTCCGCTCAGCCTTGGTATAGTGGTCAGACTCCATTATCAGGTCGACGCCGAAGGCATCATCGGACGGGATATAGTTCTTCCCTGTCCATACTTGTGG
This sequence comes from Bacteroidales bacterium, assembly GCA_011620595.1. Classification (GTDB taxonomy): domain Bacteria; phylum Bacteroidota; class Bacteroidia; order Bacteroidales; family VadinHA17; genus SR-FBR-E99. Next base: position 35,736 of record WOYX01000045.1, read on the forward strand.
GAAGCTCCTGTTTAGATGAGTGACCGTCCATGAGGCTGTGAAGCCGCTGTCAGTCACCTCCCGCTCTGCAGGGAGGAAGCTGCCTGTGAACTTCGGGGCCTCCCACTCCGACGTCAGGCTCACTTCGGTGCTTTTGCCCACCGGCGCGAAGGCGATGCTGCCACTGCCCCTGAGCCCGAGGCTGACCGTGAAATCGCCCTTGAACTCGTCGATCTGCGAGACGTCAACAGGAAGTGGGAAGGAGATGCCTTTGTCAAACAGATCAGTCTGGACTGCCCCCGGGCGGGCACTGATAACCCTGCCTCCGATGGTGATGTCAGCCCTGTCGGTGATGCCCTTGTTGTCTGAGACGCCCAGCGAGATATATGCCTTATCCCACTGCCAGGAATAATCATTGAACTCATCATAACCTGTCAGGGAGAAGCTGCCGGAGATCTCCAGCCCAGAGGTATAAACCACGCTCTCATAGATGCCCCTGTAGCGGATCTCAGGCACAAGCACACCGTTTACCTTAATATCGTCAGGAAGCATGTGCATTGTGGTAGTTACATACCTGCCGTCGTCAGCGATGACTTTTGTGCCGGGCACATTCAGCACCGGACCGGTGACCGTCTGCGCGGAGGCCCAGAGGTTGCCAATTTCCGCACGGGCACTCTCCGCATTTTGTGAACGCTCCCTGATTACCTCCATTATCAATGCCAGCGGAATCATAAGCATGAGACCCAAAATTCCCAGCAGGACCATCTTTACGGTCATCGACTGGTACCATTTTTCCTGTTTTGCATTTTCATTTTCCATTTCAATTGTATTTATAAAAGTACTTTGTATTTCAAAGTTATGAATTAAAAAAAATTATTTTTTATTGATCAGTTCCTCCAGTGCCTGAAGGTGGCTGTTGAAGCTGTCGAGTCCTGTTTCGGTTATGGTATACCGGGTATTTGGTTTACGGTTTATGAAGCTTTTTTCCATGATGATATATCCGGCATCCTCGAGAGCCCTGAGGTGGCTTGCCAGGTTGCCGTCGGTCACCTCCAGCGTCTCCTTCAATCCCGTGAAGTCCATGCTGCTGTTGACCGCCAGCACTGACATTATTCCCAGCCGAACCCGGCTTTCGAAGGCCTTATTGAAATTTGCAAGTATCGTCTTCATCCCTTGTATCTGAGATGCATGAAGAGGCCGTAGCCTATATGCAGCAGGCCAAATCCAAAGGCCCATAATATTATGCTGTACCGGGGCAGTGCCAGACATACCAGCCCGGTTATCACCTCCAGCACTCCCAGCCAGTGGATCTCCCCGAAGGTAAATTTACCGGCGCTGACCACGGCCAGCCCGTAGAAAATCAGCGTTGAAGCCACGGTCACACCGGCAGGCACTGCAGCTACGGTCAGCAGTATGAATAGCCCGCCGGTACCAAGAGGGATGAGCAGGCTTGCCAGCATCCTGCGGGTCACGGGCGTCCATGCCCTGTGACCGCTCTTCCTGGCCTTGCGTGACGAGAAGATCACGGCTCCCGAAAAAGCCAGCACCAGCACCGCCGCCATCACTGCCACCAGGGGAAGAAACTCGCGGTATCCGTCCGGACCCTCCGCAAAAGGCCTCATATACCAGTCGGCCGGCGCAGATATCTTTGTGATGATTATCTGTGCTGCGACAGCCCCCGCCAGACCCAGGAACCCGGCTACAATGCCTGATAAGCCGCTGAGCGACAAAAACCTGGAGGAGGCCTCCATCAATTTCCTGATGGCCTGGATATCTTCAAGATGCGGATCTGACTGGTTCATGACTTTACTTTGTAGTACTTTGCACTACAAAGTAAATATTAATATTTGTAACGGCAAAATGTTTTAGGATTTTTTTTTGCGGCGTGGGTTTCGGCGAGCCGCGGGAAAGTGTCAAGTGCGGCGAGACGGGGGAACAATCCGGTGTGATGCGACAGGAAGAGAAGCCCGGTGCGGCGAGCCGGGGGAAACAATCCGGTGTGGTGCGACAGGAAGACGCAATCTCATTATGATCAGAGACTATAGCCCGTTGGGAATGACAGGTTAGCAATCCTGCAAATGGGAGATCACTGGCTGTATCTGCATCGTATGATCCGGAGTCTATTTGATATTGTAATACGCCTGGTAATCGTAATATACACCCTCCCCCGCGGACATAGATTCCTGTTGACCCTTCGGTGCCCGACTGTACTCGTCGGAGCAGCTGCGTGACCTTCAGCACATCGGCTTCGCCGAAGATCACAGGCGGCTTTATGAACTTCTCCACCGGTATATCTATCATGCTCATCTGCGGGCTCTCTGTCACCGATTGGTGCCATGATGCCGTAACGGTGACGGCGTCGATCTCGCTCGACGACATGGTCCGGCTGAAATTCATCACCGTACCACCCGTGAGTGTTACTTCGGCGGTGACGGGGGGGCATAGCCCAGGTATGAGAGCACAATCCTGTTTCTTCCCGTGGCGGGTGTCAGACTGAAAAATCCGTAGCTGTAGGTGACTGTCCCGGCAAAGGATTCCTCCTCATAGACCGTGGCGCCAATCATCCGTTCACCGCTGTTTGCATCGATGACATATCCGCTGATGGTCACCTGTGGTGCAGCAGCCGTCATAGTCAGGAGGAGCGGAACAAGAGAAATGGAGAGAGTTGTGCGCATATGTTTCAGAATCCTGTCGTCTCCTTTAGGAACTTGCGCACTGCTCTTTTCTCATTGAACTCAAGCATGCCGGTCGGCAGGCGGATGGTTCTGCCGTTTTTCAGGATGATGCGTACGTAGTTCTCGTCGGCATGTATCTCATCAATCTCATGTATCGGAATAATTATCCTTGCAGGCTTTGTATACCATCTGACTGTCAGCTCTCCCTTGTCGACTGTCAGCCTGTTGACCAGGGTTCCGAAGTTGAGGCTGAGAAAAACCAGACCCAGCAGCAGCAGGAAGATAATCTGTACCCAGAACGGCCACCCGGCCTTGTCGCCTGTAATGATTATCACGATGACCATCACAATGCAGACCAATCCCAGTGACCGGTATATCCTTTCATACATGGTATTGCGCAGTACCAGTTGTTTCATGCGATTATATTTTTTTGGTCGAATGGAACCTGCATGAGCTCTAATAATCAAATCCAGTTGTAAGCTCTTGCTCATGCAAGTTCCATGACATGATACTTATCCTCGGGCAAAGTTAATCAAATTGTGCGGAACAGGATGCTGATTAGCAGTCTGGCGCTCTGGTGGGTCATATGCCCGTGTTCTCCTTCAGGAACTTGCGTATAGCCCGGCGCTTATCACGGTCGAGCAGGCGGACGGGCAGGCGTATGCTTCTGCCGTCCGTTTTAATGATACGGATATAGCGTTTATCCTCTGTTATTTCGGCTATCTCATCTATGCGAATATGTTTTTTGAAGATCTTTGTGTTCCACCTGATTGTCAGTATGCCATGGTCGACGGTGAGTCTGTTGACGAGGGCTCCGAGGTTGAGTGTCAGGAGCAGGATGCCTGCCAATATGAACACCACAACGAGGATCCAGAAGATTGCTCTTTTGGGGCTGTTGGTAAACAGCTGTATTCCCACTGCGAGGAGCATCAATCCCCCCAGGAACCGGAATATGTACTCCTGTGCTTTATCTCTCAGCACAAGCTGGTTCATCAGTTGTTTTTTTGTTACACCGCTAAAGGTATAAAAATGTTGGCAAGATCACAAGGCTGCTCTTGTGATATAGGCTTTTGGTCTCACGGCTCTTTTTGCCTTAACTGGAAGAAGAGGCTCAGACTTGTAAGAATTCCCACGACAGCCACTCCTGTCATCGTTATTCTTTCCATGGATCCGGGAGGGTTCTGGGGAATCATGACAACAGCCGCTACCAGGCTTATAAGGCTCATAATCAATCCCGTTTTTTGGATCTTTCTTCTTATTCCTGAGCTCATCTTAAGTAGATTTCAGTCTTTCTCTTTTCGCCTTGCGGCATCGAATTCATCCCTGTTGCGCCTGTAATAGATGCACACTACAATCAGGTTGGCTACAGAGACTATGAACAGGGCTTCCTGCCATAGGTTTTCAAGGACCGGTTTGTTCATAAATAGAACGACACCCAGACAGATCAGGAAAAAGAGGGCCGCAAATGTAGTAAATCTGATCCAGGCTTTATACATGTCCTTTACTCTTAAAGGTTAGGCGTGTCATTGTTCTTATCAGGGTTCTGGTCAGGTTACTTTTAAATATACTTTGAAGTATCTGGGGCGCAATCACGACGCCAGCCAGAAATACTATCATCAGGATCCGATCGGTTCTGGTCCATGACTCAGTCGCTGTGACGTATACCATATAAACTGCTAACGGACCAAACAGTATCATTACTATCACATCTGCTCTCTTCATGCTTCAGAGATAAATACTATCCTTCCAACAGTTATTTCATTTCTGTTGGTTACGAAGTGGTCAGGCAGGATAGCGCTCATGGCTTTCCGAACAAATCTGCGGGTAGCAGAAGGAATACCACTGCGATAATCAGAAAGAT
>WOYX01000045.1:40350-47800 GCA_011620595.1 Bacteroidales bacterium
TTCCGAACAAATCTGCGGGTAGCAGAAGGAATACCACTGCGATAATCAGAAAGATCAGGCATCTCACGATGATGTTCCTGTAGAATGGATTCTTCTCCCGTGCGTTTTTTATCAGCGCCAGTATGATCATGAGAAAGGCGAGCACTATCCCATAGATCAGTATGGTTTCGGCCATTGGATAGCCAAGTATGGAAAACATAAATCCAACGGTCAGGGTTGAGAGGGCTACACCGGTTCCGATAGCAAGTGCAATTCTCCAGGGACCAAGACCTTTAAAGGATTCAGCTTTAAAGATGTCACGTAACCTGACATTGTTGAACAACGCAAACCCCAGGTAGATGTAGAGCATAGCCAGTACCAGGAAAAACAGTGATACGATCATTGAATTCAGCGGGATGTCAAAGAGGGTCATCAGGAGCCCGACCACAGCTCCGACAATCAGGATCATTTCAAGCTTTTTCATTATTGCAGGTTTAGATGTATTGAACTTCCATTATCAGCAGCTGTTGCTAAAGACTCATTAAAGTTCGAATCTTTCAGGCAAAAAAACAAGCCTGTGTCATCAATTTGTATGCAGTTATGAGAACAACGTAAGAAACAACCCTCCAAATGGATTAAATCTTGACAGGAGATCAATTCTTGAGCCGGGCACCTGAGTAAGAATGAAGACTCCCGCGAAAAGGTAGAAATTGATCCAAAAAAGCAGTTGAGTCACTTTCCTGCTCAGAAAAATAAGGGAGGCATAATAGAAAATAAGTGAGCAAATGAGCACAAAGAATATTCTGACTGAAGAGATTTCCGATTGACCAAGAATGATAGCAAAACATACTATCAGAATTGTCGAGATAATTATACTGTACTTATCCTTGAATATCCTTTGAGCTCTTCCATACGCTGTTTCCGGCTCATTTTGCTTGCCTCCCAGGAAGTTCAAACAAAGAGTCAGATAAAGCAGCGAAAAGACCCAGTTTGCCTGTTCGTGTGTAAATGTAAAATCAGTAACCAAAGGGTAGACAGCAACAAAGGCAATGCCTAAGATTGTTATCCACAGAGAAATCCGGTGGTACACTTGTGAATTCATGAATCAGTAATCTTATGCATTTTGCATTGTCATTCTCCGCCCAGTCTGGAAGAAGAGCAGGAAATTGAGATCTTCTTCTTCACAACTAAACACTGCTGCATGCCCTTCATTTCATTTTTCTATTCCTCATCGATATGAACAACCAACCCATGATGACCACGGATCCGGTGCCGTAAAGCAGCAGTGACTTGGCCTTTGTTGAACCGGTCAGGTCCTTCAAAATCCACGCATAAACCATCATAATCATATAGAGGATAGACGCTGCAAACAACATGGTCCCGTATATTCGGCTTAACATTCTGTCAGCTTATTTGTTCAGTGACCCGTTTCAGAAAAAATTGATTCCGGGAACAAATCAAGATTGAAAAAAATATTATTAATAAGACCCCAATTTCCAGAAGTTCAAATGTACTTCCCCAATTAGGAATGGATTCAATACTAAGATCGAAATATAGATTGTATATACTGTAAGATAAGTTCCATCCGGAATGTAATCCAATCGCCCCATAGAGAGTCTTAGTTTTAATTACTAAGATTGAAGACAGAACACCAAAAATAAATGCACTTATGTACAGCATTATCCCTGTATATTGCATATGCCCTAAGGAAAAAACTATTGAAATAAACAAGATGGAAATCCATGGTTTAAGCCGTTGGAGAAAAAAGGATAAGACAGCTCCACGGAAAAATATCTCTTCCACTACGGAACAAAAAAAAGCCGCCAGTGATAGCAATAATACATTTACCAGACCGGTATCATCGATCATTGAGGTCTTAGGCCCTACCAATTCGAGTTTAATTCCTACAACAACAATGATGCTATAAAGTAATGCTGATAATAAAAACAATGCAATTAAAAGGTAGATTGAGTGTTTATTTACCTGAAGCAGGTCCCTAATTATTGAAAAAATCTCAGGGAAGAACGCTTTCAAGCAAAGAATTAAACATAATGCGGAAAACAAAAAGGCAATTAAGTATATAGCGTTTTCATCAAGCGTTGGCAATGTTGATCTTAGGATTTCAAAAACAATGCCTCCTGGAAAAATGAACAAGATTTCACATAATAGTAAAAAGAAGAAAGAGCTTAAGATCTTCACTACTTTGGCATTAAATCTCTAATAAGATTATAAAGTTGAATAAAAAAGACAATATATACAAATAACAGTAACCATTTCGGAATTGTCTTATTCTCACTGCCATTATCTATATGATTATCATTATTATTCACTTTTATTCAATATTTTCGGCAAATCATGATCTCCCGGTCCAAGAAAGCGATAGTATAATTACTGTTAAGCTAAGACTATTGCCTCCACAATCACATTGTTTTATGGAGGCAATAGTCTACTAGTTGGCTTCAATTCATGAACTTAGCTGTAAAGTGTCTTCGGATCAACATCTAACATCCAATCATCCCCGGTATCAGCTGTAAAGGCATTTTTAATCCATCCCCCTATTTTACCTATCACAAAACCAAAATCATGTAAAAGTCTCCCTGGTTCTTCGCCTCCCGATATTTCAACTAGTTCTTCGAAGCTTAAATTGCATACGCCCTTGTTTTCGATTTCTTTCATGATTTCCCTATTTATTTTGTGTGCTCTCATAACCTTCCTTTACTCCTTCTACGAATTCATCCCAATTATCATAGACATAAATCGCTACGGCAGCAAGAGCCGCCCATGGGCTTAATTTACTAAGGAGCCTGCTAATTGGTTCGCCTCCGTTTACGCTCAACAGCTCTGGGGGGCTCAATTCCCTAAAAATCACTTCGTTTTTTTCCATAATTCCTTAAGTTTTAGTTAGTACTCAAAATATCCTTGTAGGGTATTATCAAATACTAATTTCCGCCAGTACCGTCCGGAAAAAAAGAACTCTGCCGAAAAAGTGGCCGCCGGTCAGTTGTTTTTCCTCATAGTGATTGAGTGGTCGCATTGAGCAGCTTACTTTAATCTCGAACGGCTCGGTGTAAAAGAATGTGCATGATGATTTTGAGTAAGAAATCGGGGCTCCGCGAGATTTCAGCTCATCAATCATCTCATAAAGCGTAGTTCTGCTAACCCCCAAGTGACTGGCGAATTCTGAAGGAGTGCCAGTGTTCTGCCCGGTTAACATCTTGTGCATCCTACTGATACGATCCAAATATTCAAATACTTTCATAACATAAGTGTATTCTGTTTCTCATCCCGATAGTTTATAACCAAATTCTGATGCTGAAGCATCTTCATAAAAATTCCATCTGCCTTGACCAACTCATTAAATGTCCCGCTCTCTGATACCCGTCCATTATGGAGAACGTATATTATGTCAGCTCTGGAGATGGTAGAAAGCCTGTGAGCAATTACGATCAGAGTTTTGCCGGCCATCCTGAACTGCATCAAAGCATTTTGAATCTTTTCTTCAGAAATTGAGTCCAGTGATGATGTAGCTTCATCAAGTACCAATATCTCCGGATCGTTATACAACGCCCTGGCAATGGCTATTCGCTGCCTCTGTCCACCAGACAGCGTGGCTCCATGCTCACCTACTAATGTATTAAAACCTCCCGGCAGGCTCTCAATGAACTCAGCCATGCCAAGACTGTTACACAAATGCAACATTTTTTCCAAATCTGGTTTAAGCTCTGCCGGAGCAATATTCTCGGCTATAGATCCTGAAAATAAATCAATCTCCTGCGGAACACAGGCTATTATCTTTCGTAGGGATCTGTTTGTAAAATGTGAAATATTATTTCTGCCTACCCGTATACAGCCATCGTTTAGCGGGTATAACCGATGCAGCAGAGATGCTATTGTAGTCTTTCCTGAACCGCTCTCCCCTACTATTGCTGTAAATGATCCCTTTTTTATGTGCAAATCCAGCGACTCAAAAACTGTAATCCTTGTACCATACCTAAAAAAAACCTTTTCAAAATGTATATCTTCTACATGCTCAGGTGTCAGTTCAATTTTACCGCTATCATCTTCCTGTTCAAGGTCAAATATTTCAAAAAGCCTGTCAGCAGCTATCCTTGCATCCTGCAATGTCTTATTGTAATTGATTATTCCGTTAACGGGACCGGTAAAATATCCGATGATTGCATAAAATGACATTAACTCTCCAGCCGTGATGTGTGTATTTAGAACATACCCGGCACCCAGCCACATCACTGAAACAGTTACTATCTGGGTTAGAAAACCGGATGAAGCTGATGAGAATAGTGAATTCAATCCTGATTTGTATACGCTTTCAAGAAGACCAACAAACCTGGTCTCAGTCTTTAGGTTGGCAACATCTTCCAAAGAATATCTCTTGATCGTTCCGGCAGCATTAAGGGATTCAACCAACTGCGCTTCAAGATCCGCCGATCGTTCCATGACGGTCCTTTGTGCACGCCTATTGAGCCTGTTTGAAATGAAGTAAATGAGGTAGTAAAACGGTATGACACATGAAATTATTAATGCCAATTTCCAGTAGAAAGCGAACATTAAAAAAAATGAAACCAGCAGAATAAAAATATTGAGCACCAGGCTGATCGAAACATCATTCACAAATACCCTGATTTTGACTGCATCTCCAATTCTGGAGATTATCTCACCAGTCCTCATATTGTCGAAGAAGGACTTGGGCAATTTCAGAAGCTGTTGATAATATCCCAGTATCAATGTCGCATCGATTCTCTGACCGGTCTTCAGAATGAAAACAGACTGAAAAATCATAAGCAGCAGCCTGAACAAAATAATTATGATCATGGCCAAGCCTAACAGATTAAGCAAATTCCCATTGCCACCCGGAATAACATTATCGACGATCTTTCCAACGTACAATGAAATTGATAATCCGAGTATCGAATAAATCAACGCTCCCACAAGTGACTGCAACAGAATGCCCCTGCTTGGCCTGACCAATTGAAGTAACCGGGTTGTCAGACTGGCCTTTTCATCCCTTATCGTAAATCTTTCGCCTGGGGCAATAAGAACCAGAACACCTGTCCATTGGCGTTTAAAATCCTCATGTCTGATCTTGTGTATTGCACCGTCTGCCGGATCCATGATTTTAATAACAGTCCTGGTAATCTTAAGGAGTACAACGTAATGTGTCAGGATACCTTTTACAACAATATGAGCAATAGTCGGATAAGGAATCTTGAAAAGGCTGTCCCAATCAGCTTTGACACCCTTGGCAGTAAAACCCATTTTATCTGCGGCTTCTATCAAACCCAGGATATTTGTTCCCTTTCGGTCTGTGCCGGCATATTGCCTGATTTTTGATATCGGCATGTGGACTCTGTAAAAGGAGGCTACAGATGCAAGGCATGCCGCGCCGCAATCTGTGATGTCCCGCTGCTTTACCTTAATGCCCATGACTTTTATTTTACTCAGTTCATATAAGGATTGATCCAATCTTCCGTCTTATCAAATAATAGGTTTAGCAATGTCCTCCTGGACACAACTATCCTTGCATTGAAACTCATCCCCTTTGTGAGATCTGCCTTTACACCATTCTTAAGTCTTAAGAATGTCCTCTCCGGCTTACATTTGATCCTGAAATAAGCTGATTGATCATTATCAATAATCAGGTCGTCCGGAACATCTGTGATCTGGGCTTTGAGAAGACCCCATTCTGTATACCTCAAGGCATCAACCTGGATAAGCACCTGTAAATTCTGCCTTATCAAGCCAATATCTTTGGGTGAAACATAACATACAGCTACCAGGTCTCCCTCCGGGGAAATTTCCGCAACCGGCTGATTGCCATAAACAAATGTTCCGTTCTGGATATCATTACTCTGGACTATTTCCCCATCTATAGGCGCTAAAACCACCCTGTTTCTGATCTCTTCCATACATTTTTGCAGCTCAGCCTGAAGTAATATTGAGTCACTTCGCCTTCGATCAATATCCATCTCCCAATTTGCCATACTTTCAGTAAAAACCTGTGTGAGGTTTCCTTCCTCAGATTTAAAATTGAAGTAAGAAACCTCGTACTCGGCATCTGAGATGATTTCCTGGTCATGCAGAATCTTTTTTCTTTGATAGTCTGATCTGATTCTGTAATAAGACTGTGCATGAAGCTCAACAAGCCTTACTAAATTGGAGTATTCAGCATTATAACGTTTTGTAACCAGAGGGATGACACTGATCGAGCTATTCACCAATTTTGCAGATAAGAGCCTTCCCAGATCTTCCATTGCATTATTATTTTCACTTATCTTCTGGCTAATGGCAGCTAATTCTGCCTTTAAGGTTTCAGATCCGATAATCATAAGGGTATCTCCCTTTGTAACCTGCATTCCTGTCCGGATTGCATTAAAAAGTACCTTGCCATTGCATGGTGAGTGGATTACCTGACGCTCAATGTCGGATTGAAAATATCCCCCGGCCCTTACTGCAACATCTACGTAGATAAATGGGAGAGAACCTAACAAAACGAGCAATATCAATATTATAAGCCAGTAGACAGACCTGCTTCTCGTTGTCACAACTGACAGGTAATTTTCAAGGACTTTATCAATAAGCTCCTTTGGGATGAATTTCATAGCGGGATAAAAATTAGGTTATATACCATTCCCAGTTACTTGTTCATCTGACCGGTAACTTTTTGCATGACCACACCAGAATACACCAGTGGTAGTCCAATAAACTTGCAAGGGCCTCATGTGAATAGTTTTAGAAATGCAGCATCTCAAATATAAAACGTTAATCTATAAAAGCCAAATGTTTTTTATTATTTTTGATAAGCTGCATCAATCAAAACCATATGAAGAAAGATCGCTTTCAAAGGATAATGTTCATCCTCTTTGTTATGTGTGCATTCCTAAATCCAATCCTCGACATGCTGCCATGGTTCAGATACACCCTGCTGCCAGGCGTTCTTTTTTACCTTGCCCTGGGATGGTACTTTCCTTTGATAAGAGATGACAATAACTTCCTTGCCAATGCCCTGGCAGGACTCATCTATGCCACGGTGTTCCTTGGTAATTTTCTGGAGACAGGAGGAGCACCAGCAGGCACTACAATCGTATATACCGGTTATGCCATGGCAATTGCATTGATGATATACATGCTCCTAAAGCACAAAACCGTCAGAAAAGATATGGTTATTCAGGCAGTTGTCCTTTTTTATATTGCCCCGGTGTCAATATTTGTCTGAATATTAGCTAAATAAAATTTTTGCCTCACCGGCCGACCTGCTAACATAGCAGGTCCATGCAAGCCTAACATTGCACTTTAAGCAGGTATTAAGGATGCTGCCTCATCCTTAGCAAGCAGACCCACGTGCAGAAAAACTTGACTCATATACTGTCATAGCGTAAATTTACATATCAGCCATTGAGGAACGTCAAATCAAAACTATAAGCCTATGAAAAAGACTGTTCTTTTCAGCGCTCTG
>WOYX01000006.1:0-70 GCA_011620595.1 Bacteroidales bacterium
CGCTCTGCTGAATGTGCTGTTGCGTCAAATGTACAACGCACTTCTGTCCGCTCTGCTGAATGTGCTGTTG
>WOYX01000006.1:170-47274 GCA_011620595.1 Bacteroidales bacterium
CGTCAAATGTACAACGCACTTCTGTCCGCTCTGTTGCGCCAAAGATACATAAAAAAAGAGAGGGTATTTCAGTGAAACATCCTCCCATTATCATACCCGGATCTGAGACCCCGACGCTGCTGTCAGTCGTTGATGGTCAGGGCTATGCCGACCTCAAAGGGATAGAGTTCCGGTCCTTTGCCCTTTTCGAACATCTGTGACAGGTAGCAGGTGCCGTAGACCTGTACCATCTCGTACCCTGCCCGTGCCGTGACACCGTATCTGAGAACGTTAAGACTGAAATCGTCATGGTTCTTATCCTTCTGCTTTCCGTCACTGTAATATACCACCTTGGTATGTGAGCCCAGCTTCACCGCCCCGATGATACCCGCCCCGATGTTCAGGGTGCTACTGTATGTCACGGGTATCTGTGCCTCCAGTATCACGGGCAGCACTCCGTAGACGGTAGCAAGCTTGCTCTTTTCATAATTTATTCCGTCCGCAGGATAAAATGGTTCCAGGATACCGCCGTCTCCCGGGATGACCGAATTGTTGTTGTCAAATCGGTAGTTGTTGAAGCTGACACCCAGGGCCGACACGATACCGATGTGGCGCGACAGTCCCAGGCTCACTGGCGGTGAGATGATATTGAAACTGGAAGATTTTGCCGTGTTCAGGTCGAGATAGTCATCGGCCATTTCCGGATTTCGGCCCCACTGTCCGGTGGAATAGCTGTTGAAGCCCAGTTCAATCCCTCCGAGGTGGCCCTCAAACAAGCGTCTGCCCGGAGTGGAAAACTCTTCATCTGCATCTTCTTCCTCATCTTCCATCCGGATCTCCGCGTTGTCACCGTCTGTCAGAATCCTGACAGCCTTCTTCCCGATCCTTATCACTGTCTCGTCACCCGTGTCCTCCACGGTGACTATTTCACCTATGGTAATGCGCGTGGTATCTTCACCCTCACCGGGAATATCCATGTTTTCTTCCTCATCAATCATTATCTCCTCCGCATCATCTGCCGGGAGGTTGCCATCATCCGCCGGGAGGTTGCCCTCATCCGCCGGGAGGTTGCCCTCATCTGCCGGGAGGTTGCCCTCATCCGCCGGGAGCGGTTCTGCCTCCTGCCCCAGGGTGTCTGCCTCAGCAGCGATGATGACCGTTTTCGCTTTCAGGGTATCCGGCGGTGTGACCTTACCCGCCTCCTCTTCAAGTCTCTCCAGCTTCTTCAGTTTTTCTTCCTTCTCCTGTGCCTGCACCGGAAGAATCAGCGCAATTATCACAGCGATTGTAAACAATGTTCTTTTCATGGCGTTTATTTAATTATTATTTCATTCGGTTATTTAATTATTATTTTATTGGTCGAATGGAACTTACATGAATTTGACAATCAAAACCTGTTGCGAGTTCCTGCTCATGCAAGTTTCACTGATCGAATGAACCTGCATGAATGTAGTAGTCATTTACTGCTGTGAGTTGCTGCTCATGCAGGTTTCTGTTGTTTATTGGAGAGACGATCAGGGTAGGCGGAAAGTTACACTCAGTGGTGATTTTTTTTCGCCGGGGCAGAGAATGTTAGCAGTGAGGAGCTGAAATTCGTTGCAAGCTGCTCTCCTTCATTATTTTTCTCCTGTTCCAGCTCCATTTCCCAGCCCAGCACTCTGTTTACTCCCTTGATGCAGGCATCGGCAATGAAGTATCCGTCAACACTTGTCGGTTCTTTTGTTATGGCCTCTGCCAGCAGTGAGAGACCTCTCACTATCCAGTTCTCCTCTCTTTCCGGAACAGGCAGGCGAATGATGTTCTTCAGTTCTAACGGGGCGGGCCTGAAAGCTTCCGGTCCGACAGCCAGCAGGGGCACTGCACCCGAAAAATCATGCATCAAGGCAATAGACTCTGCCAGATCACGGTATTCAGCAATTTCCGCGGTGGTTCGCGGCTCACCATTAGCGTGGATGGATGAGTTGGTAACTGAGGCGGTAATATCATTCTGTTGCGGCACTATTCTTTCTGGCCTAAGTGATTCCGGGATCATCCCGACTGGCCGCGGCTTACTCGTTATGTCAGCAGCAGATCCGGAGATGACACCGGCCAACCGGGTACTGCTTGTTTTGTCAATGGATGGGTTAGCCGCACCAGCAGTTTGATTCATATTTTGAGTTGCAGAAGTCACACCTGCTGCCGGCTGGGTCTTGATGACCGGTGATGCCTCGGGAATGAGGGCCTCACCCGTTGTCTGTGCTTCAGCTATTGTTATGGCCTCACCAATTTTTTGTGCCTCAGCAACAGCCGGCCCCGCTGATTTATTGTCGGGTTTCGTTTTTAACGGGCCCGGGATTACCAGGGCTCCCAGTGCCGCGGCGACAGTCAGTGTGACAATCAATATGCGCCTGATGGCGTAGGTACCCGGAGCAGCTTTCAGCATTCGGTTCCTGCCCTCCCACCTGTCAATCAGAGGATAGAGCCTGATCTGCCGGAAGCTTTCAGCGCGCATCCTTCTTTCCGGACTGGAGGTCAGTGCCTCCTCTGTCTCGGCGAGACTGTCGCCGCTGAGAGCATCATCGGCCCACGCGGCAGCGAGGAGATCAAACTGCTCATCAGTAAGCTCCTCCGGCCGGCGAAACAGCCTTCCTTTGCCCTGCAGCCTGTCGTCCAGAGGTGTAAGGCGGGGGAGGTCCGTATCTTCTGTCATTGCCATATCGATGTCTTTTCCAGATAGTTCCTGAGAGCCACGCGTCCCCTGAAGATGTAGGTCTTGACCTGTGCCTCAGAGAGTGCGGTGATGTCAGCTATCTCCTTATAGCTGTACCCTTCGTAATCGCGCAGGAGAATTACCGATCGCTGGGCCGGCGGAAGGGTCTCCAGAGCCCTGTGCAGCACCTCGTTAAGGTCGCTGCCGTTCTCCTCCGCATATAGTGAGCTGTCATCATAGTATTCCACGCCTACCAGCCTGGAGTCTTTCCTGATAACATCAATCATCCTGTTGTATGCCGTTGAGAAGAGCCATGATTTCACGGCACCGTACTCTATTTCAGTAACGTACCGCCACAGCTTCTCGTAGCTGTCCTGTACGATATCGTCAGCCCTGTGTCTGTCCTTTATACTGCGGAAGATGAACCGGTAAACATGGTCACCGAACTCCCTGACGGCGTTATTGTATTCTTTTACGGTCATCCAGGTCAATGTACTGACATCATAAAGACGGCCGTAAGGTGGCAAATGTTACAGCTCTCAGGTAAAAATATGAGAGAAATTGCAAAGCCCGGTGAGAAATCAGAAAATGTTTAAGCTATCAGGAAAACAGTAAGAATTTGCCTGCTTCAGCAATGAAACCGGAGGCTTTCCGGTCCGACGGAATGGAAAAAAGACCGCCGGAGCTCACAAAACCAGTGCTTACCTGGCGACCCTGAAGAAATAAAAAAGACTGCCGGTGTGCAGTTTTCGACTGCTTCCCCGGGCGGCCTCTTCAGTGATATGAGTTTTTCTTATTTCTCCTGGTAAACCCTGACCCAGTCGATCTCCATTGATGAGATCCCTCCTATGGGCTTGTCAACGCCTCCTGCGAGGTTGATGTACATCTCCTCCTGCGGCACGCCCGTTGTCTGGCGCATCACCTCCACACCGTTGATCTTCCAGATGAGGCTCTGGGGCGTCCACTCGAGGGTGTATATGTAGAAATCAGAGAGATATCGTGATCCGATGCTTTTCTTATAATGGCTGCCCGGCGAGGTGAAGAGATCAAACCAGACCTTTCCGCCGCCCGACCTGCAGACGTCAACATGAGGTGTTATGCGGTCACCTATCAGCCAGAAGGCGTTGCGGACATTGTGGTCGGCAAGCTTGATCTTGGCGGAGAAGGTGCCGTACTTCTGCCTGAAAGAAGCGCCGGTGTTGATAATGCCGGAGGTAAAGTTGAAATCCTTGGTGTAGAAACCCTTTGACGGATCCCATACCTTGCCGTTTATCTTCTGAGGTTTGGTGATGATGCGAAGCACACTGTGACGCATCTCGAAATTGTCCGAAGGTGTGTAACAGTGAAGATCGGTGGCAATACTGTAGCTGTCGTGTAGCAGCTTATCTCCCCAGTAGTATTTGTTGATCCATTTGCTGCTGTCCGGGGCAGTACCGTCGAACTCATCGCTGAAAGTGAGTTTGCGGTTTTTGATGATATCAAACTTGTTCGAATCCTTAACACTGAAGTACCATTTGATGTCCGGTGAATTCTTCAGGGTCTCGTACTCCTTCAGCTCCTTGAACATTTCAGTCTTTTCAAACCGACGCTTGTCGAGCAGGTACTCTTTCCTCTCCGTAAACTCCTTAGTCCTGAGATACTCCTGGAGTTCATGGTACCTCTTCAGGCGGGCGGAATCCTTTACACCGGTGTAGTTGTGATATTCCTTTGAATTGCGAAACTTGTAGTAGGAAACAATATCCGAAGCACTCTTTTTGGTCTTGAGTTCCTGCAGTTTCTGATATTCGGGAGTATCCCTGAATGTGACGGGCTTCATGTTTTTCTTCAGCAGGAAGGCCGATGAGGTCACCAGGGACTGCAACTCGGAGAACCGCTTCACCTTTTCGGGATTAAGATTCTTCTTAACCTCCTTGTCTCTCTTCAGTTTTTTGAATTCCAGCCACTTGCCATACTCCTCCGTATCCTTGAATGTCACCGGCTTCATCTTCTCCTTTTGCCTGAATTCAGGCGACTGCACGAAGAGCTGAAGGTCCTCGATCTCCTTTATCCTGGCTGATCCGTCAAGCGACTGGAAATTCTTCAGCAGGGCGCTGCCCTCTGTCCTGAAATATGATACAATGTCTTTTGCCTTCTGCAGGCCCAGGAATTCAGTCTCCCTGGCGTGCTCCTCCGAGCCCTTGTAGGCAAGCGATTCTATCTCCTTCTTTTTCTGCATGAAGCCGGCCGAGTTGACACTCTCGTGCAATACGTTGTATCGTGCCAGCGCTTCCGAGCCGGCAAAGGCGATCATCTTTTCATACTCGGCAATCAGAGCCTTCTCTTCCTGTTCGATTTTGGAGGTTGAGGGGATCATCCCCAGCATCAGCTTTAAGGTTGACATTGCAGGTTGCTTTTTGTTATAGTTCGGATAAAGTTAAATATCTTTCAAACATTATAGTCGCATCAGCCAATTATTTGTTAATTAGGCAATAACAAACAAAATCGGATCAGTTGCGACAAATAGTTTATTTTCAACAGAATAAAAACGGATGAAAAAGCTCATTATTGTTACCCTTCTGATAATGGTGGCATCCTGTGCCACGGTGAAACAAACAACCCAGCCCGCGGAGAAGCGATCAGCCCGGGCTGCAAGGAGCCATGCAGTATTGCCTCCGGAAGGCCGGTCCGGCAAGCCCGGCAGTGAGGCAAAGGCCGTGAGTGCTGAGGACTCGTCATCAGTGCAGGACAGAAGCCACCCTGCACTGGCAGCCGAAGAGGATCAGGACCACCTGATACTGGCAACCCTCTGGTTTCAGAAATCAGCCGAGATGCGGGCGCTTTTCTACCAGTGCTTCCGGAATGCTGAGACCGCACTGAAGACGAACCTTGAGATGCAAGGCCGCACGGGAATAAATGCTGAGGTTATCCTGCCGGAGACCGGGGCGGTTAACGCGGAGTTTTCAGGTGATACAGAAAGAGCCTCTTCCGGCAACCTTCAGCAGACAGGGCCGGATAAACCCGCAGCCGTAGTTCTTGATATTGACGAGACCCTTCTTGACAACTCCCCCTTCCAGGGATGGCAGGTGCTTGAGAAGAAGTCATTCAACAACGACGACTGGTTCCGGTGGGTGGAGCTTGCCCGCGCCAGGCCTCTCCCTGGCGCGGTGGAGTTCACCAGGTATGCTGATTCACTGGGAGTAGAGGTCTTCTATGTGTCAAACAGAACCGTGCAGGAGATGGGTCCCACGATTGAAAACATGGCGGCCTGGGGATTTGTCAATGCCGACAGTACACACATGCTGTTTAAGAAGACAACTTCCTCAAAGGTGGAGAGACGGGCTTTAATTGAAAAGAATTATGAGATTCTGCTCCTGGTAGGAGACAATCTCGCTGACCACAGCGACGTCTACGAGAAACGGGGTCCTGACCACGGCTTTTCGGCAGTTGACGCAAACCGCCGCCTCTTCGGCACAAAATACATTGTGCTTCCCAACCCCATGTACGGCAACTGGCTCAATGACCTTCTCAGAACAGCCCAGGGCAGCACCGGGCGCGAGAAGCTGGTGAATATGCTGGAGTCATTCTGACAAGATGCCAGGGTGCAGACAGTGAAATGTAAATCCTGTCGAAATCCCAATCTTCAAAGATCATTAACTCATTATAATATAATTAACTAGATTATATGACTATAAAAATAGACGAAAAAATTCATAGAAACTTGCACGTCTATAAATATAGTCGTATATTTGTGTTGAAGGATTGATTGAAAAGAAGTGTACGGAAACAGGCATTGTTGTGGTATTAATTAAAAAAGATTTTATGCAACTGACTAAGGCTGAAGAGCAGATAATGCAGATTTTATGGGATCTGGAAGAGGGAGTGGTAAAGGATATCAGGGAAAAATTTGATGATCCGAAGCCGGCGCGCAACACCATCTCAACAGTGCTGAAGGTCCTTGAAAAGAAGGGTTATGTGGATCACAGGGCATATGCAAATGTATTTCTCTATTTTCCCCTGGTTTCGAAACGCGAGTATTCAAAACACCAGCTGTTCGGGCTGCTCGAAGGGTACTTCAACAATTCTTTCCCGGCAATGACATCGTTCTTTGCCCGGGAGAAGAATCTTTCGGTGAAGGACCTCGACAGGATACTCGAGGAGGCCCGGGAAGAGCTTAATGATGACCAACAGGAATAAAAAATGGAACAGATTGCATTCTACCTACTGAAATCGGCAGCATGGCTGGCAGGATTTACGCTGGTATACCTTCTTTTTCTGCGGAAGGAGAGGTTTTTCATGCTTAAGCGGATCTACCTTCTGGCAGGAGTGGCTCTCTCACTGCTCCTTCCTCTGGTAACGCTGCATTACAGGGTTGAGCTTCCTGCCCCGCTGATGCAGGAGACGCAGGGGATGACCCCGGTTTTGCCTTCATCACCGGCAGCGGCGGCAGAGATTGTTGAAGAAACAGATCCGCTGAAATGGTTCATGATATTCTATGCTGCAGGATTAGTCTTCCTGCTGGGCCGGACGCTCCGGTATCTCTTCTCGGTTTACCGCGCGGTAAGAAGCGGGCCGGTTAACAGGGAAGGAGATGCCTTGCTTGTAAGAACAGAAAAATATACCTCCGCCTTTTCATTTTTCAATTACGTTTTTATCAATCCTTCACTGAGCGGGCGTGAGGTCAGGGAGATACTGAACCATGAGATGGTGCACCTCAGACAGAGACACTGGTTTGATCTCCTGCTTGTTGAAGTGATGAGCCTGGTGCAATGGATGAATCCCTTTGCATGGATCTGTTCGGCGCTTGTCAGGCAGAATCATGAGCACCTTGCCGATGAGGTGGCGCTGCAGCAGACATCTGACCCGGCAGGATACAGGGCGACTCTTCTCAACCAGGTCTTCAGCGCAAGGCTGATAAGCCTCTCCAATTCATTCAATTTTTCGTTTAACACAAACAGGTTTGAAATGATGAAAAAGAAAACTTATTCTCCATTCAGGAAGCTTAAACTGCTTCTTGTACTGCCACTTGTGGCTGTTATGCTGTATGCGTTCGCTGATCCTGTTTATACCTATAATGACGGGAAAGAAATCACGGATTCGGAAAGCATGATAAAGGATATTCAGGGGACGGTAATCAAAGAGGATGGCACCCCATTCCCTGGAGTAACCGTCAATGTTTCAGGGACCTCTCTGAGCGTTACCACCGATGAGTCGGGCAGGTTTTACTTCAGTGACTTACCCGCCTATGTTGCCATTATGTTCACTGCCAGCGGCTACGAACCCGTTTCTCTTACTGCCGAATCTGCCCGCGGAGCAACAGTGACAATGAAGGCCAACCCGCGTTTTGCAAGACGTGTACCTGCCGAAGGAGCCGAAATTGTTGTTATTGACGGTACGGTGACAGATCTGTCTCTGGAAGAGGCTACAAAAAAGCTTGGGAAGGATTATGGCAGGTTTACCTACTTAATGCCTGAGGCGGCAAAGGAAAAATATGGCGAGAAGGGAGCCAGGGGAGCCTTCGAGGTTACTTCAAGAAGCAAGGCAAAAGAATCGGGCGTTATACTGCCCTACCCAAGAAAGGATGAAGGAGACTTTCCAACATTCAAAGGTGAAAGCTACCTGGCATTTGCCGATTGGGTGGCAGAGCATGCCAAATACCCGACCGAGGCTGCCGCTAAAGGCTTAAGCGGTTGGGCAAGAATGGGCTATACGGTTGAGACAAACGGCTCTGTCTCGCAGATAAATCCGTCCCCCGACACTGATCCGCTTTTTGCTGCAGAACTGACCAGGGTCATGGAATCTTCGCCCCGCTGGAAAAGCCCGGAAAACAAAGATGCCAACGAACCTTTTAACTCAGAGATACTGATCAGATTTCAACTGCCGGACAAAATAAGCAACGGAGTCGTTTATATCATGGTTGATGAGATGCCTGAATTTCCGGGAGGTGACGCAGCACTCTTCAAATGGTTATATGAAACAATCAAATATCCGGCGGAAGCTAAAGACAAAGGCATACAGGGTAAGATAATCCTCAGGTTTATTGTTACCTCTGAAGGTAATGTTGAGGATGTCAGCGTGGTCAGGGGCGTCGATCCCCTGCTCGATAATGAAGCGGTGAGGGTAATGCGCCTCTGCCCCAAATGGATACCGGGCAAAATGAACGGCAAACCGGTTAACATATACTATTCTGTTCCAATCAGTTTTGCACTGAAATAGAATAGTACGAAAAAATTGTCAGCCAGTACGTCTATAATCAACTATTCCGGGAGGGGTCTTCTCTCCCGGATTTTTTTCATTGCATGAAAGTGCAAAGGGCTAACTGCCGGGCTACTTTAACTTTCAGACATTGATTAACTTGCGTGATAATTAGTCTTACTTTCCCAGGAGAGGACTTTGTTCAGAAAGTTATTCATCAGAAAGACAGACCGATAAATCAATAATTAGGGTCTGGTGAATAAGTCTATTCCTTTCATGCCTTTATTTCTGTCTTTTCGATCACCGTATATCTTGTCTGTGATTACCACTTTAGGATAATACCCGTTAAGCCGCTTGTAGTCTTCTACCTGCTTCTTCAAATCAGTGCTTTCATTGTATGCCTCCCGGCTCAGGGTATTGATCCTCGCATATCCGTCTGGTATCTTGTATGCTGACGCCGGGTTTTGCCCCAGATTCAACATTGGAGGATAATCTCTCTGGTCACTGCTCATACTCCGGGAGTAGATGCCTGCAAGTCTATCCCACGGGAAGGAGTTGCCTGGTTTTTCGTGGAGGTGATGAACTGGCAGCATTTTGACATGCGTCTTGCCACGGCGGAGACGAAGCTCAACCCTGGCTTCCTAAGGATCAGGTATAGTTTCTGAAATTTTCATACTTTTACAGAGTTAACTCCTAAAGTATGTCACTTGTCCATGAACTTGAAAAATCCGGGAACTGGTTATTCAGACACAGAAGCTGGCTGCCGGTGGTGATTCTTGTTCCGGCAGTCATCTGGCTCTTCATCGCAAACCGCAGTGTCATCTATTTCAACTACACCTGGGAGATAGTATGCATTCTGGTATCAGTGGCAGGTGAACTGCTGCGCTCCTATACAGTAGGATACCTTCCCCTCAACACCTCCGGGCGCCAGGTCATCGATCAGCTTGCCGATGAGCTGAATACAACGGGCATCTATTCCATAGTGCGCAATCCTCTCTATCTCGGCAACTTCCTGATATGGCTCGGACCTGTCATGTTCCTGAGGTCAGTATGGTGTCTGATCGTTTTCATCCTCGCCTTCTGGCTCTACTATGAACGGATAATATTTGCCGAGGAGCAGTATCTGCGCCGCAAGTTCGGAGAGACATATGATATATGGGCATTCAGGGTGAAAGCGGTAATACCTTCTTTCAGACATTACACAAAACCTGCCCTTCCATTCTCCTTCAGAAATGTTCTCAGGCGCGAGTACAAAAGCGTTGTCAATCTCTTCATCGTCTTTGCCATACTGGACCTGGTCCGCAACATTGCAGTCACCGGGCGGGTTTACATGGAACCGCTGTACGTTACGCTGCTGGTTGCAGCCGGCATCTTCTGGGCTGTTGTAAGATACCTGGTCAAGCGTACCAGGTTTCTGCAGGTTGACGGGCGATAGTCCGGAAGGGTTCTACCTGTCGCGTACTCCCAAGAATATCATTATATAATAAATAAGCGTGGCCAGTGACCCCAGGGCTGCGATTACGTATGTATATGCTGCCCATCTCAGGGCATCCTCAGCCTTGTCATGTGTCTCACGGCTGGTGATACCTGCGTTTGACAGCCACGCCAGTGCACGCTTTGAGGCGTTGATCTCCACTGGCAGGGTGATGATGCTGAAGATGGTCGTGAGGGCGAACAGTACGATACCCACCAGCAGTATCTCAGGCCTGGTGTTGATAAGCACCAGTCCTGCAATAAGTATCCATTGTATCCAGTTCGAGGCAAAACTTACCACGGGAGCAAGCTTCGATCTCATATTCAGCCAGGCATATGACTGTGCATGCTGCAGTGCATGGCCGGTCTCGTGCGCTGCCACTGCAGCTGCTGCTATGCTGGCATTGGAATAGACCTCACGGCTCAGGTTGATGGTCTTCTTAAGCGGATTGTAATGGTCAGAGAGCTCCCCCTGAACGCTGTGTATGGTGACGTCGGTAACACCGCTGTCGCGCAGCATCCTTTCAGCTACGTCGCGCCCTGTCAGGCCGCTGCCTATCGGCATCTTCGAATACTTCCTGAACTTCGACTTCAGCCTGTTGCTGACCACCCAGCTCAGGAGCATGAAGACTATAAAGATGATCCAGTAGGTCCCGTTGTGCAAAAACATTGTCTCGCTCATATATCCTTCAGTTAATTTGTCATTTTTTATCAAAACATTTGCCATTCCCGATAAGTTCTGAAAATAGGTCATTTTGTCATGACGATTCAGATTATCTTTGACGGTGATGTTAAAGACACCTGCAAAGATATTCTCTTTTTTGCTGCTGATACCGGTATGGGTCTACAGGTGGTTCATCTCTCCATGGACTGCCTCTGCATGCCGTCACGTGCCCACCTGTTCGCAGTTTGCCATTGATGCCCTCACCCTGCACGGTCCGCTGGCAGGAACGGTTCTTGCTGCTGACCGCATACTGCGGTGCAGGCCCGGCGGTACACACGGATATGATCCTGTACCACGCTTTATCTTTAAACGGTACCGGACGGGTAAAGGTATCATGCGGAGGGCACCCCGCTGCCACAGGCTGATGGAAAGAGATTAGAAACTGAGTTTCTCCCTGAGCATCTTATACCCGGCACGGCTCACCGGGATCTTTTCTCCCGATTTGAGTATGGCCACGTAGTTATCCTTGTTGTAGGGTTCGAGTCGTGTTATGTACTCCACATTGACCATGAACGAACGGTGAACCCTTATGAACAGAGCCGGCGGAAGATGCTCCTCGTAATACTTCATGGTCTTTGGTTTCAGCGCCTTGCCTTCAGTATGATATATCATTACGTAATCATCTTCAGCAGCAAGGTGGGAGACATTGTTGAGGGGTATAATCTTTATACCTTCACCCTTTCTGAATACTATCCTTGTCAGGTAACCCTCACTCTCGGAGACTGTGGTTACAAGTTTCTCCATCTTCTCCGGCTCCCTCTCCTGATTGTTTATCCGGCTGACGGCCTTTTCCAGCGCATCATCAAAGCGCTCCTTCGTAAATGGTTTGAGCAGATAATCTACCGCATTCAGCTCGAACGCCCTGATGGCGTACTGATCGAAGGCAGTGGTGAAGATTACCTCGGGCTTTTCATCTATAACTTCCAGCAGCTCGAACCCTGTCAGCTTGGGCATCTGTATGTCGAGAAAAATCAGGTCGGGGTGTTTCTCCCTTATCTCCCTGGCCCCGCAGAAGCCGTCGCCGCACTCGCAAGCAATTTCTATGGCTGGATGATCTTTGAGCATATATTTGATCATCTCACGTGCAGGTGCTTCATCTTCAATGATAAGCGCTCTTATCTTTTTCATTCGATTATTTGACTTTTATTTCATTTGGTCGAATGGAACTTGCATGAATTTTATAATCAAATCGTGTGTGAGTTCCTGCTCATGCAAGTTTCATATTGAAACTGTATTTTCACATTTTCCGACAATGAAACCTCACCTCTGCAGTAAACCTGTCGTCAGAACGGTTGACCGTCAGCCCTGCCTTCTCTCCGAAAAAGAGTTCCAGCCTGCTGCTGACATTCTTCAGTCCTATTCCTGCCCCCCTGCGTGTCACAACGGATTCCTTGTCGATATTGTTTGTTATTGCAATTACTACAATATCATCCTTCATGTGTGCGGTGGTCTTAATGATGATCTCTTCAGTAGACTCATACACTCCGTGCTTGATTGCGTTTTCATAGAGGGGCTGAAGCAGCATCCCCGGCAGGAGTGCCGTGAGGCATTCGGGGCTTATATCCTCCTCTATCACCAGTCTTTCACCAAACCTCACCTTTTCTATCTGCAGGTAGAGCCTCAGGCTCTCCAGCTCATTCTGCAGCGTCACCGGCTGATCATTCCTGGAGGAGAGGGAGTATCGCATGAAATCAGAAAGTTTGACTATCATATCCCTGGCCTTGAGGGGGTCGGTAATGGTGAGCGAACTGACGGAGTTGAGGCTGTTGAAGAGAAAGTGCGGGTTAATCTGTGATCGGAGCATCATGAGCTCCCCGTTGCGCACCTGCGCCTCCAGCTGTACCTGCCGTGTCGCCTTTTCCGCCAGTCTGCCTGCGCTGAGAAAGAGGTAGTAGACAAGAATGATCACAAAAAAGATGAGTATACCGGCCGTAATTCTGAATACCAGTACCGAATGCCAGAAGATCATGTAATCTATCTTCTCGGCCACCAGCGACCTTACCAGGAACCTTGTGATGAAGAGCCATGCAAAGATGGCGGCCGTGCCGGTCAGGACGATGTTGAAGATTGCACTGTAGGCTTCACTGTCATCCATCAGTATGTATCTTACCGGGAACCATATTGCCAGACCCAGGAAGCCGTAGAGAAGCATCGATATGGCGCCGTCGAGCAGGGCTGTACTCATGGTACTGCCGTAGACAAAATGAATGAGAAGTGACTGGCAGGCTGCAAGAATCAGCCATAACAGCCACCATGTCAGTAACCTTGTCCTGTTCTCCAGTACCGGATGCTTCATATGCTATTTGTAACTTTTTATTTCACCCCCGCCGAATATCACGGTGCCTCTCAAAGTAAGGCTTCTGGTGTTGTCTCTCATCTCATCACCACGTAGTTTTCTGCTGTCTGAAAAGCCTCCCAGTATTGGGGTCACATCTACTATAACGTTCCAGTTGTCAGGTACGATTACAGTAGTACCCCCAAAGATACAGGTAATTTCTATCACGTTGTCACCCGGGGCCAGCGACGATCTCGTAAGGTCAACCTCTCCACCACCGAAGATGGAAGTTATTTTTCCACCCTGGAAATTATCAGAGATAAGCTGTCGCTCCGCACCGCTGAAGATGCTGACAATGTCTATCACATCTGCCTTGTTCGCGCTTCTGTTGTAACTCGCGGCTTTTGCCAGTCTTTTGGAGTTCATCAGCAGCACTATGCCCACTACAATGAACAGTGCAGGCCAGAAGAAATTGAAAGACCTGAAGAAATCGGTGAACAGCTCCGGTATCAGAAAGAAACCTCCGACAGATATCAGGACGATGCCGGGGGTTTTGTTGTCAGAGCCTACCATCGTTATGATGCCGATGACTATCAGCAGCATCTGCCAGCTGAAGATGACGTCATCAATGAAGTCGTCGAAAGGCCCGGGCAGCACGGTCGTCTTTTTGAGAATAAGCAACAGTCCTGCAACGATGAGTAGTACACCGATAATAAACCTGCTTGAGGTTTCGGGATTTTTCAGTTGTTTGTTTGTTTCGTTTTCCATCACTAGTCAATTATTGGGTTCATCATATAATATTCTGTTTTATTTGCATGATAGCTTGTCCCGGTTTATCGGGAGAACCTCAAGGTATCATATTATTAATTACTTGTGTTTGTGTGTGCTAACACATGGAGGTTTTCTGTCATTTTTTTCTTTTTGTAAGCGGTCTGATCATGAATGCCACCCCGGCCAGCACAAGCACTGCCGGCCAGAATATCTGCCTGTAGAGAGGCGATAGCTGTACGGTCATGTCGGGCATCAGGAACCAGAATCCCAGTGCGAACAGAACCACGGCTGATATGAGCTCAAGGCTCAGGAGAGACCATAGCCCGAAGA
Organism: Bacteroidales bacterium; assembly: GCA_011620595.1. GTDB lineage: Bacteria > Bacteroidota > Bacteroidia > Bacteroidales > VadinHA17 > SR-FBR-E99. The sequence continues at coordinate 14,583 of WOYX01000006.1, forward strand.
ATATCAGAAGCATCTCCCACCTGTAGTACTCTGAGATGTCACCCAGACTGAGCAGGTCGGTCTTCGCTGCTATCATCACCAGTCCCAGTGATATCAGGAAACGTGCTATGCCTGCAAACGGATTGTGATGTCTCTCTTTCATATCGGTCGAATTTATTTTCGCATCAAAAATAACACCACTCACCATCGCGCTGCCACAGATTTCCGGCAGGCTGCGGATAAAGGGGGGTAAACGGTGGAAAGGAGGGGGATTGTTACTTTTTTGTTCATAATTTTTTTTATTGGTACAGGATTTATAATTTTGCAGACCGAAAAATGGGAAGATGCCCGGATTGTATTCCATACCGCTGGCCGGACTGAAGGAAGCCAGGTACACCTACGACTTTTCACTGGGTGAGGATTTTTTTGAGGCTTTTGAGGGGTCGGAGATAAAGAGGGGAGAGCTTATGGCGGAGGTAGTGCTTCAGAAATGTTCTGCTCATTTTGAGTTTGACATAATCATTAGCGGTCAGGTCAGGGTGATCTGTGACAGATGTCTGGAGGAGTTTTTCATGCCGGTCTCCGCTGCCCACAGGCTGTTTGTCAGGCAGGGCAGGGAGTGGGGTGACAGTGACCCTGACATTGTCACAATATCTCCGGATGAGCACGAGCTGGATCTGAGCCAGTTTTTCTACGAATACATTCACCTTGCGTTGCCCATTAAACGGATACATCCTGATGACAGTAAGGGTCACACAACCTGCGACCCGGAAATGATCAGGAAACTTGAAGAGCATCTCGTGCAGGGGGAGAAAAAACATGATCCCCGGTGGGATGAGCTTGAGAGACTGACAACGAACAACTAACAAAACTAATTACTGCGATGCCAAATCCAAAACACAGACACTCCAGCACCAGGAGAGACAAGAGGAGAACCCATTACAAGGCTGTTGCCCCGACTGTGGCTGCATGCCCCAACTGCGGTTCCGCCCATCTGTATCACAGGGTATGTCCTGAATGCGGATACTACAGAGGTAAGCTGGCCGTCGAGAAGAAGACGACCGCCTGACTCTTCAACCGTTCAAAAAAGCTGAACGATGAAAATAGGTCTTGATGTCATGGGGGGCGACTTTGCTCCCGATGCCGTTCTTGAAGGGGCCGTGGATGCCCTGGGACAACTGCCGTCAGGAGACAGGATCGTACTCGTGGGTGACGGTCCGGTGATCAGGGAGAAGCTTACGCTGCTGCATACTGACCCTGAGCGTTTCGATATTGTTCCCACAACGGAGGTGATTGAGATGTCAGACCATCCTGCAAAGGCATTCTCGCAGAAGAGGGATTCCTCCATCACAGTAGGATACAACATGCTCAAGAGCGGTCTCATCGACGGTTTTGCCAGTGCAGGCAACACCGGTGCGATGCTCGTCGGGGCAAGCTATACCGTCAACGTCATCCCGGGTGTCTTCAGGCCTGCCCTTGCCGCCCTCATTCCCAACATAAACGGCAACTCATCCGTAATGCTCGACGTGGGTATAAACCCTGACAGCAAGCCTGATGTGCTTCTTCAGTACGGGCTGCTGGGAACAGTCTATGCCAAATATGTGCTTGGCATTGACAATCCATCCGTTGGACTCCTGAACATAGGCGCCGAGGAGACAAAGGGCTCGGCCGCGGTGAAAAGCGCCTTCGAACTGCTGCGCGAAAGCAGCGATATCAATTTCAGGGGCAACATAGAGGGACATGATCTCTTTACCGATGATATGACTGATGTTATCGTCTGCGACGGATTCGTGGGCAACGTAGTCCTGAAGATGGCGGAGAAATTCTATGTGGTGCTGAAATCAAAAGGGATAAGTGATGCCTTTTTTGACAGGCTTAACTTTGAGGTTGTCGGGGGCACACCCGTGCTTGGCATCAATGAGAATGTCGTGGTAGGACACGGGATATCAAACCGCAAGGCTATAATGAACATGCTGATTCAGACATGCGAAGTTGTTCATGCCGACCTTGCCGGGAAGATCAGGGAGGCGCTTGGAGCATGACAAAGATCAGAGCTGCAGTTACCGGAATAAATGCATGGGTGCCGGAATACCGGCTTACCAACCAGGAGCTCTCGACAATGGTGGAGACCAGTGACGAGTGGATCATGCAACGAGTGGGTATCAAGGAGAGAAGGATACTGAAGGGTGAAGGGCTCGGCACATCCGACATGGGTGCTCCTGCCGTCAGAGGCCTGCTTGAGAAGACCGGCACCTCCCCCGATGAGGTAGACCTGCTCATCTGTGCAACCATAACCCCTGACATGATGTTTCCTGCAACGGCAAACATCATCAGCGACAAGGCAGGAATAAAAAATGCCTTCAGCTTTGATATCGGAGCCGCCTGCTCAGGGTTCCTCTTTGCGCTCCAGACTGCAGCATCATACGTAGAATCGGGAAGATACAAAAAGGTAATAGTGGTTGGCGCTGACAAGATGTCATCAATAACTGACTACACTGACCGTACCACCTGTACCCTCTTTGGTGATGCTGCCGGAGCCGTCCTCCTTGAGCCCACGACGGAGGAATACGGAGTTATGGATTATATATTCAAAAGCGACGGGTCAGGAAGGAAATATCTTCACATGAAAGCCGGAGGGTCACTCAGACCGGCATCGCATGAGACAGTGGGCGGACGCGAACATTACGTATACCAGGAGGGACAGGCTGTCTTCAGGTTTGCCGTATCCAACATGGCAGACATCGCAGTGGAGATAATGAACCGCAATAACCTCCGTCCCGAAGATATCACCTGGCTGGTACCGCACCAGGCAAACCTCCGCATCATTGATGCCACTGGCCGGAGAATGGGACTGCCGCCGGAAAAGGTGATGATCAACATACAGAACTACGGCAACACCACTGCCGCCACAATACCTCTTGTTCTCTGGGAGTTCGAGAAGAAGCTCAGTAAGGGTGATAACCTTGTACTTGCATCCTTCGGAGGCGGTTTTACATGGGGCAGCATATGGCTTAAATGGGCGTATGACCCTGCCCCTGCAGAATAAGAATCTTAAGATGAGGGATGATTTACCCCTCTTTTTTTTCACAGGTCACAATACTTTTTATATTTGTGGGTTAAGATAACTCAGTGGTAAGAGATTAAATCCAAGTTTCATTATGGCAAAAATGACAGAGACAGACAACGGAACGGCAGTCAACCTGATAAGTCAGGGTACGGAGATTACCGGCGACATCAAATCGACCGGTGATGTACGCATTGACGGAGTGCTGAACGGTAATATGGTAACCAGGGGCAAGGTAGTGATTGGCCCAACCGGTCGCGTCAAGGGCGAAGTGGAGTGCAAGAACTCTGAAGTGTCAGGCCTCATAGAAGGCAAGATAACTGTCACACAGTTGCTGATACTTAAGGCCTCATCAAAGATCAACGGCACCATTGTAACAGACAAGCTCTCCATTGAGCCCGGGGCTCTGTTTACAGGTAACTGCTCCATGAAAGACGGTGAGAATGGAGGAACAACAGCCAAATCCAAAGAGGGAGAAAAATAGAGGTGAGGGCGGCCTTCAGGCCTACTCCCGATACAGCGCCATCGCCATCGAGATGGCGGTAATAATTATCCTGACATCCATAGGCGGAGTCAAACTTGATAAAGCTATCGGCACCAAACCACTGTTCACCGTGATCCTCTCACTGCTGGGGGTGGCAGCAGCCATCTGGCTTGTGATAAGAGAAGCCGTCAGAAACAAATAGAATACTTTTGCCAGAACCGGCAACCCGTGAATACTATTAAGACAACCAACCTGCCACTGCCCATTCCGGTAACCGGGAATGCCAAATGAGACAACCACAATGACTTCGCCAGTTCCAGTCAAGAATCTGCTGTCACTCCTGCTGCTGTCAGCCATCCTTGCCATACTTATCTTAATAATCAGTGCCGTCCGGCCCTCAATACTACCGGGCAGGGGGGAACTGCTGCTCACCGGGGGATTTGCCCTGGCAACCCTTGCTTCCCTGATCGTTTTTTTTCGGGGCGCAGGGAAAAATCCGGAGGCAAGTGTTTTTGCTACACTAATTGCACTGGGAATCAAGCTGCTCCTTTCTTTAGTGCTTGCCCTGTTGTTTTTCCTTGTGCTTAAAAACAGGGACACCGGTTCACTGTTATTGTTTTTTATCCTATATTTGGCATTCACTTTTTATGTTATTCTTACATTTCTCAGTGTCCTGAAAAAGAGGTCAGTTTAATTTTGATTAGGTTGAAAACCAGACATTTATATTTAATTATTTTTATGCTCGGCTTAACTGTCGGAGCAGCTGGGTCAGCATCACCGGACACCGGGAAGGGTGAAACGGAATCAAATGAAAAGGAGGGTAAATTTGATGCCAATACCTACATTATGGATCATGTGTCTGATTCGCATGAATGGCATATCCTGACCAAAAAAGACGGTACTAATGTTGCCATATACCTTCCGGTAATTATCTACGACAAAAACTCGGGACTTCACATCTTCTCATCGGAAAAGCTTGCCCACGGCCACAGCTATAAGGGTTATTCCATCGCCCATGAAGGCAAGTATGCCGGGAAAATTGTCAGAGTGAATGCTGATGGCCATCATGACGGCTCCAAACCGCCGCTTGATCTTTCAATCACCAAAGCTGTCTTCGGTATGATGGTGGCATCGGTCATACTTCTGTTGCTTATGCTTGGACTGGCAAGGTCGTATAAAAGAAGCGGCATCAGTGCACCGAAGGGTTTCCAGGGTTTCCTTGAGCCTGTCATTCTCTTTGTCAGGGATGACATTGCCATCCCGAACATCGGGGAGAGCAAATATTCACGTTACATGCCCTACCTTCTTACGGTCTTCTTCTTCATACTGATCAACAACCTGCTGGGGATGATACCGTTCTTTCCGTTCGGAGCAAACGTAACCGGAAACGTCAACGTGACCTTCGTGCTCGCAGTCAGCACCTTTCTCATCACTCAGTTCAGCGGCAACAGGTCGTACTGGAGGGATGTATTTGCCGCTCCCGGGGTCCCGCTCTGGCTGTTGCCCATAATGATACCCATTGAGATCATCGGGCTCTTCTCTAAACCCTTTGCCCTCATGATCCGTCTCTTTGCCAACATCACTGCAGGCCATATCATTGTCCTCAGCCTGGTGGCACTCATCTTTATCTTTGAGTCGGTGGTTGTAGCCCCGGTCTCCATCTTCTTTGTCCTCTTCATGGACTGCATAGAGTTGCTGGTGGCCTTCCTGCAGGCATACGTATTCACCCTGCTGTCAGCCCTCTTTATCGGCATGGCGACAGCTGAACCGGAACATCATTAGGATCATTATATCAATTTGTAGTTTAAAATTCAGAATTATGGAAGAAGCACAAGCAGTAATGTCATTAGCAGCAGTAGGAGCAGGGCTCGCGGTAATAGGTGCCGGCATCGGCATCGGCCGCATCGGCGGCTCGGCCATGGACGCCATAGCACGTCAGCCTGAAGCCTACTCGAAGATCCAGCTTGCCATGATCATCTCCGCCGCACTCATCGAAGGGGTTGCACTCTTCGCCGTGGTTGTGGCAATGATCAAGTAAGCAAGGAAACATAGCCTGCAACGGTTGGTTGCAGGCTATCAACCGAATCAACAAAAAAAGATACAATATGTTACTACAAAGCAGTCTTGCCAGTCCCGCCATCGGGACCGTTTTCTGGACGACACTGATCTTTCTCATGCTGCTGTTCCTGCTCTGGAAGTTTGCCTGGGGTCCGATCATGAAGGCTGTCAGTTCACGCGAGGACATGATACACAATGCCCTTGATGCTGCCGAAAAGGCACGCGAGGAGATGAAGGTCCTGCAGGCTGACAATGAGATCATCCTTCGCAAGGCCCGTGAGGAGAGAGATAAGATACTCCGTGACGCACGTGTGGCATACGAACGCATGATGTCCGAGGCGAGGGAGAAGAGCCGGTCGGAGTCAGATGCCATGGTCCGGAGAGCAAGGGAGCTCATTGAACGCGAAAAGGTGAGCGCCATTGCAGAGGTTAAGCGCGAGGTAGCCAGTCTGGCAATAGAGGTGGCCTCAAAGGTTGTCGGAGAGACACTGAAGAGCGACGCCGAGCAGCAGAAGCTGATAGAGAGATATCTTAAGGAGATAGAGACGAACCGCAACTGAATTTCATGAACGCAAGCAAGATAGCAGTACGGTATGCCACCGCTCTCTTCAGCCTCGCACTCGAAAAGAATGCGCTGGAAAGGGTGTACCGCGACATGAAGGTCATAAGCCGGATCTCTTCCATGGAGGAGGTGAAGGATATGATCGGCAATCCGGTCATACCGCTGCTGAAGAGGAAGGAGATAATGATTGCCCTTACAGGTGATGATGCTGATGCATTTACCGTCAGGTTCATCAGTCTGATGTTTGACCAGGGCAGGGGCGACTTCCTCGGGGCGGCAGCGCGTAATGTCATTGACCTTACACGCCGCCACAGGGGCATACGCGAGGTCACCCTCACTACCGCAGTGCCAGTCGGCGAAAGCATCAGGAAGAAGATGGCCCTCCTGATGGAAGAGAAGGAGGCAGGTGAGATCGAATTCATTGAGAAGATTGACAAATCGGTCATCGGAGGATTCATTCTCAGGGTTGATGATGCATATATCGACGCAAGCGTAAGAAACAGGCTCAACAGATTCAGAAAGGAATTTTCACTGGCAGGTTATGCCGAAGAATAGATTATAAGATTAAAGAGAGATGACTAATATCAAACCTTCAGAGGTATCACAGATCCTGAGGCAGCAGCTTGAAGGAGTAAAGACGGCCATTGATGTTGAGGAAGTGGGGACCGTACTACAGGTCGGCGACGGCATTGCGCGCATCTACGGTCTCAGGAATGTCGGTTCCAATGAGCTCATCGAGTTTGTGGAGTCAGGTATCAAGGGCATTGTCCTCAACCTCGAGGAAGACAACGTCGGTGCCGTGATCCTGGGCGCCTCCGAGAAGATAAAGGAAGGTGACATTGCACGTCGCACAGGAAGGATCTCATCTATTATGGTTGGTGAGGGGCTTCTCGGCAGGGTTATTACCACCACAGGTGCCCCCATCGACGGCAGGGGCCCGATCACCGGAGAGCTTTACGAGATGCCTTTCGAGAGAAAGGCTCCGGGTGTTATCTTCAGGCAGCCTGTCAAGCAGCCTGTGCAGACAGGCCTTAAGGCTATCGATGCCATGGTACCCATCGGCAGGGGACAGCGTGAGTTGATCATCGGCGACCGCCAGACCGGCAAGACAGCCATTGCCATTGACACCATCATCAACCAGAAGAGCGAATTTGAAAAGGGGAAACCTGTCTATTGCATATATGTTGCGGTAGGTCAGAAGGGATCGACGGTAGCCAACATAGCATCTACCCTTGAGAGCTACGGTGCCACGGACTATACTGTCATCGTCTGCGCCACTGCGGCCGATTCCGCCGCCGCACAGTTCTATGCACCCTTTGCCGGCGCTGCCATCGGCGAGTTCTTCCGTGATACCGGACGCGATGCCCTGATCATCTATGACGACCTCTCAAAACAGGCGGTTTCATACCGTGAGGTTTCACTCCTGCTTCGCCGTCCGCCCGGACGCGAAGCCTATCCGGGCGACGTCTTCTATCTTCACTCAAGACTGCTGGAGAGAGCCGCCAAGATCATCGAATCTGACGAGGTGGCACAGCGCATGAATGACATCCCCGATTCAATAAAACACATGATTAAGGGGGGAGGATCACTTACAGCACTGCCCATCATCGAGACACAGGCAGGAGACGTGTCGGCATACATACCTACAAACGTGATCTCCATTACTGACGGACAGATATTTCTTGAGACCAGCCTCTTCAACGCCGGTATCAGGCCCGCCATCAACGTAGGTATCTCCGTATCCAGGGTAGGGGGTAACGCCCAGATAAAATCGATGAAGAAGATCGCAGGCACACTGAAGGTCGACCAGGCACAGTACCGTGAGCTGGAGGCTTTTTCCAAGTTCGGTTCCGACCTTGATCCTTCCACGCTGGCGGTACTCAACAAGGGTGCCAGGAACGTTGAGATACTGAAGCAGAACCAGTTTGCTCCCATGAAGGTGGAAGAGCAGGTGGCGATCATCTATTGCGGCACAAAGGGACTGCTTAAAGAAATTCCAGTGCACAAGGTAAAGCTATTCGAAAACGATTTTCTGGCCTTCATGCGCGACCATCACAGCGATGTGCTTGAGACCATCGCCAAAGGCGTTATCAATGAGGAAGTGACCGGAGTGATTGAAAAAGCCGCCGCGGATGTCGCCCAGCGATACTCACAGCATTAAAACCATACGGTAGAAAAAAATGGCTAACCTCAAGGCAATAAGGGTCAGACTGAGCTCGGTAAAATCAACGCGCCAGATTACTTCAGCGATGAAGATGGTTGCGGCGGCCAAGCTGCGCAAGTCACAGGATGCTATTGTTCAGCTAAGACCCTTTGCGGCCAAGCTTGATGAGATACTGACAGGACTTAACAGTGCCCTGCGCGATGCCGAGACGGAAAACATCTACGCCGCCAGAAAGCAAACCTCCGGCAAGGTGCTGATAGTGGTGATGACCTCCAACAAGGGACTCTGCGGCGCCTTCAATGCCAACGTCGTCAGGGAGGCAAGACGCCTCATGGCAGAGAAATACGCTGAACACGCCAGGAGGGGAGACCTCTGGTTCATCACTGTGGGCAAAAAGGGCAATGACCTTCTCAAAAGACTGAAGTGCAACATTCTTGAAGAACACAGCGAGCTCTGGTCATCCCTGACCTTTGAAAACGCCGCCGTGATTGCTGACAGCCTGATCGGTCTCTATCTGTCAAAAGAGTATGATACCGTAGAGATAGTATATAACCAGTTCAAGAATGCTGCAGTGCAGAGGCTCACTACCGAGCAGTTCCTTCCCGTCACCATTGCCGACAAGGGAGCAGATAATGCCGCCCCAACTGACTATATCTACGAGCCAGACCAGATAAGCATCGTTGGAGAGCTTATACCCAAGAGTCTGCGGGTACAGTTTTACAAGGCACTGCTCGACTCGTTTGCTGCTGAACACGGTGCACGCATGACCGCCATGCACCAGGCTACTGACAATGCCACGGAGCTTATCAGTGACCTCACACTGCAATATAACAAGGCACGACAGGCCGCCATCACAAACCAGCTCCTTGAGGTGGTCAGCGGGGCGGAAGCACTTAACGGATAGGGGAGAGAGATATGTTCACCGGCGACTACCTGAGAGAACTGACTGACAAGGCTATTACCGGCCTGGGAGCTTCATCCGAAGCTGACAGGCTCTTCGTACCGGTGAGGTATATACTCTCCATTGGCGGTAAGAGGCTCAGGCCGGTGATGTGCCTCATGGCATGCAACCTCTTCAGCGACAAGATTGACGACGCCGTGATGCCGGCAGCAGGTATAGAGGTGTTTCATAACTTTACCCTTGTTCATGACGACATAATGGACAGGGCCGATATCCGGAGAGGCTCCCCCACCGTACATACAAAATGGGGTTCCGATCAGGCTATACTCTCAGGTGACGTGATGGTCTTCCTGGCCACCGAGTGTATAGGGCATGCACCGGAAAAGGTGCTGCCGAGGGCACTGAAGCTCTTTAACCGCACAGCCATTGAGGTGTGCATCGGACAGCAGCTCGATATGGACTATGAGAAGAAGGGCGTCGTCACAACCGGCGAGTACCTCCGCATGATAGAACTTAAGACGGCAGTGCTTGTGGCAGCATCCCTCAGGATGGGCGCAATTATCAGTTATGCATCCGAAAAAGACCAGGAGCTGCTCTATGAGTTCGGACGGTCACTGGGAATGGCATTCCAGATACAGGATGATGTTCTCGATACCTACGGCGACACAAAGAAATTCGGCAAGAAGACAGGCAATGATATCGTCTCAAATAAAAAGACATACCTGCTGGTGCGGGCCCTTGAGACGGCAGGAGGAGAGAAGCTTCGCCAGTTGAGGAAGCTGATGAAAACCACCGACGACACCCCGGAAGAAAAGATCACAGCCGTCAGGAGCATCTTTGATGATCTGGAGATAAGGCTGGAGGCAGAGAACCTGGCCTATGACTATTTCAACAGAGCCTTCCGGGCACTGGATCAGGTGTCTGTGAATGACGAGCGCAAGAATGAGCTTAAACAGCTGGCAGTAAACCTTATAGGCAGGATCAAATAAGAGTGTGCCGTGAAGGCGGCGACCAAATTGGAAGAGAGTAAAGTAGAATATTTTTTAAGGCAGAGAGATGGCAAAATTAACAGGAGTGATAAGTCAGGTCATAGGACCTGTGGTTGACGTAACCTTTGAGGCGGAAGGGACTGAAATGCCCAATATCCTTGATGCGCTGGAGATAACACGGCATGACGGGTCAGTGCTTGTGGTCGAATGTCAGCAGCATATAGGGGAGAAAACCGTCAGAACCATAGCCATGGATTCTACTGACGGCCTACAGCGCGGCATGGAGGTGGTGGCCACGGGACTGCCGATTGTGATGCCCGTCGGTGACCAGATCAGGGGACGACTGATGAATGTCACCGGCATGCCCATTGACGGTATCGGTGACCTTGACAAGAAGGGCGGTTATCCCATACACCGCAAACCGCCGAAATATGAAGACCTCTCTACAGAGAAGGAGGTACTCTATACAGGCATAAAGGTCATCGACCTGATAGAGCCTTACTCCAAGGGAGGTAAGATAGGCCTCTTCGGCGGTGCAGGCGTAGGCAAGACCGTGGTGATTCTGGAACTTATAAATAACATTGCCAAAGCCTATTCAGGGCTCTCTGTCTTCGCCGGCGTTGGTGAACGCACCAGAGAGGGCAACGACCTGCTGCGCGAGATGCTTGAAGCCAACGTCATAAACTACGGCAAGGAGTTCATGGAAGATATGGAGAAGGGCGGATGGAACCTTGACCTGGTGGACCATGAGGCACTGCTGGACTCAAAGCTGGCACTGGTGTTCGGCCAGATGAACGAGCCTCCCGGCGCACGTGCACGCGTGGCCCTGTCAGGACTATCTGTGGCGGAGTATTTCCGTGATGGTGAGGGTGACGGCACAGGCCGCGACATACTTTTCTTTATGGACAACGTCTTCCGCTTCACGCAGGCAGGCTCAGAGGTGTCAGCCCTGCTGGGTCGAATGCCCTCCGCAGTAGGATACCAACCCACACTGGCAACGGAGATGGGTGTCATGCAGGAGAGAATCACCTCCACACGCCATGGGTCCATCACCTCTGTGCAGGCTGTATACGTGCCTGCCGATGACCTTACCGACCCGGCACCGGCAACCACCTTTGCCCACCTCGATGCCACCACGGTTCTCAGCCGTAAGATATCGGAGCTCGGTATCTATCCTGCAGTGGACCCTCTTGACTCAACCTCCAGGATCCTTAGCCCCGAGGTTGTCGGCGAGGAACACTATAAATGCGCACAGAGGGTCAAGGAGATACTCCAGAGATACAATGAGCTGCAGGATATCATCGCCATCCTGGGGATGGACGAACTCTCCGAGGAAGATAAACTGGTGGTACACCGTGCACGCAGGGTGCAACGGTTCCTTTCGCAGCCCTTCCACGTGGCCGAACAGTTCACCAACATACCCGGTACGCTGGTCTCCATTGAAGACACCATACGCGGATTCAACATGATCATCGACGGTGAGGTGGACCAGTACCCGGAGGCAGCATTCATGCTTGTCGGGAAGATTGAAGATGCCATAGAGAAGGGTGAAAAGCTGCTTGCTGAAAGCGGGCAATGACAAACTGACAGGGAAGTGAAGATCGAAATCATAACACCCGACAGCAATGTATGGTCAGGAGAGATCCGGTCAGTAACTGTACCCGGACGGAAGGGATCTTTCCAGGTACTGAAAGACCATGCGCCCATCATCTCCACCCTTGACGCCGGCACCGTGACCGTGGCTGACGAACAGGGGAGCGTGCATCACTTTGAGATCACCGGCGGCCTCATTGAGGTGAAGAGGAACAGGATCATCCTTCTCGCCGACGGTGTCAGGCAAAACTGAGACTGATGGACAGTGATGAGTTTCGCCGGTACGGCCATCAGATAGTTGAATGGATAGCCCGTTACTACGAGACGGTAGAACAGTATCCCGTAAAGTCGGGAGTGAAGCCCGGCGCAATCAAAGCCTCCCTGCCTGAGATACCTCCCACAGGCAGTGAATCGTTTGACCTTTTTCTGAAGGATTTTGATGAGATAATCATGCCGGGCATAACACACTGGCAGAGTCCCAATTTCTTTGCCTACTTCCCTGCAAACAGCAGCCCTCCCTCTGTTCTGGCAGAGATGCTCACCGCCGCCCTTGGTGCCCAGTGTATGATCTGGGAGACTTCCCCCGCGGCTACAGAACTGGAAGAGAGAGTGATGGAGTGGCTTCGCATAATGACGGGGCTGCCTGAACAGTTCGAGGGAGTGATACAAGACAGTGCCTCATCGGCCACGCTGGCAGCACTGATAACGGCACGCGAACGGGTAACGGGATATAATTCCAACCGTAAGGGGATGTCAACCGCGGGTCGACTGCGTGTTTATGCCTCCACGCAGGCACACTCATCGGTGGAAAAGGGAGCCGGAGTGGCAGGTTTCGGACGCGACAATCTTGTGAGGATACCCGTCAGGAGCGACTACTCCATGGACCCCGATGCCCTCAGGAAGGCAATAGATTGGGATATCAGGAAGGGATACATACCATGCTGTGTCGTGGTTGCCATGGGCACTACCGGCTCCACGGCCATTGATCCGCTGCGAGCCGTGGGTGAGATATGCCGTGAAAAGGATATCTGGCTTCACGTTGATGCTGCCCTGGGAGGCACCGCCCTGATGCTGCCGGAGATGAGATGGATGTCAGATGGCATGGAGTATGTCGACTCCTTCGTCTTCAACCCGCACAAATGGATGTTCACCAACTTCGACTGCTCGGCATACTTTGTCCGCGATGCCGCGGCACTGATACGCACTTTCGAGATACTGCCGGAGTACCTGAAGACACGGACACGGGGAGCGGTGAACGACTACCGCGACTGGGGCATACCGCTGGGAAGACGTTTCAGGGCCCTGAAGCTGTGGGCCGTGATACGCACATACGGGGTTGAGAAGCTGCAGTCGATGATCAGGGAGCACATCCGCCTGGCAAAGATGCTCGCCGGCCTCATAGAGGCAGAAGAGAACTTCAGGCTCATGGCACCGGTACCGCTGAATACTGTCTGTTTCCGGTATGAACCTGCAGGGATGGACCCGGAGGAGGCCGACAGGCTCAATGAGAAGCTCAATCATGCACTCAATGACAGCGGCAGGATATACCTCACCCATACTATCCTTGACGGAAGATATGTGCTTCGCATGGTGACGGCCCAGACCGTCGTGACGGAGAAACATGTGACAGATGCCTGGGGGCTGATAAGAGAGATGGCCTCAGCGCTCTCTGCCCAGCACGGTGCCGTAGATATTCACTGAGACAGTGCCGTTGATGAAAAAACGCTCCTGTGCGGGGATATAACCGGCAGTGGCTCCTGCACTGATCTCGAACGGAAACCGCAGCACGTAAAAATCGGCAAGAAGCTCCGCCCCGAAAGAGCCAAAATCGGTTGACCCTTCATCAAGCCTCCTCGTGTTGTAATTATAGATATTCCAACCGGTAGAACCGTCAAAAAAAGCTGAACCCCTGATCCTCTTCAGGTACAGAAGGCTTCCGGCAGCAAGATCAGGATAGAGGATAGGCATGGTGTAGTCCGCAGAGAGGGAGAACAGCTTTTCAGAGACAATGGACTCATTATATCCCCTCGGATAGGAAAGGGCATTGCTGTAGAGCATCTTGCCGAAGGGCGCCTGGTCTTCGTACCCGGCCCTGAGCACCAGGCTGTGGTTCCTGAAGAGGCCGGGGAGATAGAGTGTCCCCCTGGCATATTTCCTGGTGCCGTAGAGCTGCCTGTCCAAGGGCGCCGACGTCAGCCTGATATCTGCCACCTGCCCCCACCTGGGGTTGATGTCGCGGTATGCCACCCGGAAGGTGTTTGAAAAGTAGAGCCTGCCGGTGACGAATGCAAACCCCCTGTCGTAATCCTGCTCTTCACTGATGTAGGTATATGCATTTCGGTAACTGATATACAGTGCCGGCATAAGAAGCTGTCTGAACTTACCGTAGGCAAACCAGAGCTGGTCATAGATGCTGGCATTGATGATCAGATCGCCCCGCAGATCTACAGGGTCAGGGCGTAGGGCGGTGTCTTTCCTGATTATCCGGTCACCCCCGAAAGCTATGTCAGCCTCCATAACGGGGTGCCACCCGCTCCATTTGATGCCTGTATGAAGACGGTGGGTCTCATTGCTGTATTCATATCCCACCGTGGTTATCAGGGTGCTCAGGTGGTTCTGTGACATCAGCGTAACGCCGGGCCTGATGCTCGTCGGGTCTGTCCTCATAAGGTCTATGTCGCCATAAAAGGGAAACCAGCTATGAAAGTTGAAGAGATGGGCAAGCTTACTGTAAGGCTCTGAAGCAGGTATTGAAAGCCCAGGCCCCTCCGTTTTGTCATCAGGGGCCGACGAAGCCGCATCGGGGATGACGCCGTGCTGTTTACATGCCGTATCAGCTGCAGAGGCAACCTCCTCAGTGGTGACACCACGGCCGGACCATCCCGGTTCTCCAACACCGGCTGACGGAAACGGTGCCGGATCAGGGATGACGCCGTACATGCTGCCCGACGGCTCTCCTGCATCGGCAGAGCTCTTTTCCGAGGCAATTACAAAGCCGGCTGCAGTGTAATCCGAGAAGAGAATCTCACCGTCGGATATTGAAAAGCCTGATATACCGTAGCGCGAGCGTGTGACCGGGGTCACCACGGTATCATCAGTGATGCGGTATATGTTATCAGCACCGTCACCCTGGGCCAGGAAATAGAGGGTATCATTGTAAATCTCCGCCTGGATGATATCAGTGTGACTCTCTGCCATGTTCACCTTCCAGCGCTTGCCTGTAGGCCGGTATGTACGGATGCCTTCTCCACGGTCATTGAGTGTCACCACTGTCACGGCACTGCCGTCTGATGACCATGCAGGACGCTGCAGGAAGAGGTTTTCCGGCGGCACCAGATCCATCAGCACTTCGCCAGTGAAGGCATCAAGGAAGACCAGGGAGCATCGCAGCTCAGGAGTGGTTGATACCGCCACTATAGTCCTGCCGTCGGGCGAAAGATCGGGAGCGACATAACGGCTTCGCCATGTGAGCTGCTTAATCCCGCCTCCGGCAAGACTCATCTTCTTGATGACAGAATAGTCGCGGTTGTCCCACCGTATGTCACGGTGCAGTTCAGACCATACTATGGTACTGTCAGAATATGAAAAAATGTAAGGATATACGTATCCGGTGGTGGTTATAACATGTTCCCTTCCGCCACTTTCATCGGTGATCACAAATTTTGACGGGGCTGACAGGGATCTCTTGAGTGAGATAATTGAGCCGTCACCTGTGCGGTGAGGAATATAGTGGTTCACGTGGTCTCTCCTGGCAGCTGCATTCAGTGGAGGGTAGGCAGTGTATCCGTGGCTCTCTGCCTCCCGCCATCGTCTCTCCAGCGCCGCGAAAGCTGAATCATAAAGTCTCTTTTTCGTCAGCCCCGTCTCCTGCCTCAGGACCCTGTTGACGGGATTGAAGGGATAGCCTGACGACACCTTCCTGACGGCGCTGATCCATGCGCTGCTGTCGGTGTTGCGAAGGTGATTCATCATCAGGTACCCGAAAACATAATAGTCGGGGGTGAAGTGCCTGTATGACCCCGCAAGCATCTTGTCATAACCGTATATGCCGCCGGGACTGTTTGCCAGGGCCCGGGCCTCCTGTATGAAGGCGTTACTGCGCCCCCTGCCTGATGCTCCTGTGACCGTTTCGGCATAGACGGCGTCACCTTCAAAGGCCCACATGGGTATCTCCACGGCACTCAGTCCCACAGCCTGCTCTCCCAGCAGGTACCGGACTGCCCTGCCCAGTCCGCTTCTGTTCAGCGATCCCAGCTGGAGAACATGAGCCGTCTCATGTACAGCAAGCTGCCGGGCAGGTGACATCGGCAGGTTATCCTGGCCCGGGAGAGGATAGAGCTCCATCCTGCGGGGAGCCCAGCTCACATAGCCGTTCGATAGCATGGAGTGGCTGTGTATGATGACCGGAACAGAGACGTTGACACCAGGGTAAAGAAGGGAGAGCCTGCTGTATGAATCCTCAAGCAACCTTGAATATTCTGCGGCACTGTCGGCAAAATCCTCGGGAAAGATAACGCGGAAATGAGGCGTGCGTATCTGACGCCATCGCAGCGAGGCCGGATCCTGCCCCGTATCATAATACTGCGCCACAGCACCCGTGACAGTCATAGTGCTGACTAAGAGCAGAATAATGAATTTCCTCATGCAGGCCCGTTTCCCCAAAAATACCAAAAATGGCTGATATCCACCGTGTCACTCCAAAATCTTATTATTTTCGTGCGGGATTATCAGCAAATGGAAAAAAGAGAGAGTTATGATAAAGAAATTCAGGCTTTGGGATAATATACTCGGCTGGACGGTATTTGCCGTTGCAGCGGTCACATACCTGCTGACACTGGAGCCGACAACCAGTCTGTGGGACTGCGGAGAGTTCATCGCTTCTGCCTTTAAGCTGGAGGTCGGACACCCGCCCGGAGCACCGTTTTTCATGATCCTCGGACGGTTCTTTGCCAACTTCGCCGGTGGTGATGTCTCCAGGGTGGCAATGATGATCAATGCCGTGTCAGGACTGGCCAGTGCGCTGACGATTCTGTTTCTATTCTGGACTGTCACCCATCTTGCACGCAGGATCTTCCTGAAGCAGGAGTCCGATTATACCGCAGGCAGGATCATCGCCGTCCTGGGTGCCGGACTGACCGGCGCCATGGCGTATGCCTTCTCAGACACATTCTGGTTCTCAGCCGTTGAGGGAGAGGTCTATGCCACCTCATCACTTTTCACGGCACTGGTCTTCTGGGCTATTCTCAAATGGGAGGATGTGGCCGATGAGCCACACGCCGACAGGTGGATTATCCTCATTGCCTTTATGATGGGTCTCTCAATAGGGGTTCACCTGCTCAACCTGCTTGCAATACCTGCAATAGTGTTTGTTTGGTATTTCCGCAAGTATCAGTTTTCATGGAAGGGACTGGCAGCATCTGCCGGCGTATCAGTGCTGCTGCTCGTACTTATAATGTACGGCATAATACCCGGGATCTTCAGGGTCACCGCACAGTTTGAGCTCTTCTTTGTCAACACTCTGGGCATGCCTTTCAACAGCGGCATGGTCATTCACCTGCTCCTTTTCATCACTGCACTGATTCTCTCGGTATGGTATTCCTTTACCCACAGTGACGGCAGAAGAGGGTTCATGCTGGCATCGGCGACGCTTCTTCTGTCGGGCATATGGCTGCTGACAGACTCACTGGCGGCCAACCTCCTCTTCCTTGCCCTGCTCATCTACGGTGCATGGTACCTATCAACACGCCAGCGTGTGGCGCTGAACACCATACTGACGGCGATTACCGTCATCGTGATAGGGTATTCGTCGTTTGCCACCATCGTCATCAGGTCAACGGCAAATACACCCATGAATGAGAACAATCCGTCAAACCCCTTTGCTCTGCTCTATTACCTCAACCGCGAGCAGTACGGCCAGAGGCCCCTCTTCACCGGTCCCTATTACAATGCCCCTGTAACGGACTATACAAAGGGGAAGCCCACATATAATCCCGTTGACGGCAAATATGTTATCACCAACCGTGCTACCGTGCGCGAATATGATGAAAGGTTCGTCACCTTCCTGCCCAGGATGTGGAGTGACGCACCCGATCACAGGAGGGTATATGAGGAGTATACCGGCACCGGGGGCAAGGCGGTAAGTGTCACCGACCCGCAGACGGGAGAACCGACAACACTGCGTGTGCCCACCTTCGGGCAGAACCTGAAATTCATGTTCCGGTACCAGTTCGGGGTTATGTACTTCAGGTACTTCATGTGGAATTTCAGCGGCAGGCAGAATGACATACAACACAACGGCGGACCGGTGAACGGCAACTGGATCACCGGAATAAACTTCATTGACGCCCCCAGGATCGGTTCCCTGAAGGATATGCCTGATGACATGAAGAACCATCCTTCGCGCAACACATATTTCCTGCTGCCGCTGCTGCTGGGCCTGGCCGGCTTCCTGTGGCACTTCAACCGTGATGTGCGTAACTGGTGGATAGTACTGTTGCTCTTCGTCATGACCGGAATAGCCATTGTGGTATATCTCAACCAGTCTCCAAACCAGCCGCGCGAGCGCGATTATGCATATGCTGCTTCGTTCTATGCCTTTACCATCTGGATAGGCATGGGCGTACTGGCACTTTATGAGCTGTTGCAAAAGGCATTGACTGAGAAGCCCGCAGCCATCGCCGCCACGGTGATTGCCCTTGCCGCCGTCCCGGCACTGATGGCTGCCGAGAACTGGGATGACCATGACAGGTCGGGGAGGTACCTTGCCCGGGATGTGGCATTTAATTACCTCCACTCATGCGCCCCGCAGGCAGTGATATTCACCGGCGGCGACAACGACACCTTCCCGCTGTGGTATGCCCAGGAGGTGGAAGGCATGCGTACCGATGTGCGGGTGTGCAACCTGATGCTGCTCAACACCGACTGGTATATTGACCAGATGAAGATGAAGGCATACAGCTCCGAACCGCTGCCCATAAGCCTGCCCAAGAAACTGTACTATGACGGGGTAAACAACCAGGTGGCGGTATTCGAACGCGTCAGAGAGCCGGCAACGGCAAAGGAGGTGATGAGGTTCATCAACAGCGGCAGCGAAGTGTCAAAACTCAAAATGTACGGGGAGGAGATTTATTATATCCCGACACGTACCATACGCATTCCGGTTGATTCGGCCAAAGTGGTGGCCAACGGCACCGTCAGGCCCGAGGATGCAGACAGAATAGTGCCATACATAGATATCAACCTCAAGGGCCAGTGGCTGATGAAGAGCCAGCTGATTGTTCTTGACATACTTGCCAATAACGACTGGGACCGACCGATATATTTTGTGGCCGGACAGCATGACGATGCCATGGGACTGGAGGAGTATTTCCAGCTGGAAGGCATTGCCTACAGGCTGGTGCCGGTGAAGGGAGTCAACAGGGGATGGTTCGATTACGGCCGCATAAACACAGACATCCTGTACGAGAACATGATGAACAAGTTTGCCTGGGACGGTACAGCAGACCCCGATGTCAATATTGACTACTATCACTCGCGCACTCTCACGGTGGTGAGAGCACGGCTCAACCATGCAAAGCTGGCAAGAGCCCTGGTTGAGGAGGGCGACACCGTCAGGGCTACGGCTGTAATAGACAGATGCCTTGAGCAGTTCCCGACGGAGAAGCTGGGGTATGATTTCTATTTCCCGGAGATAATATCCGTCTGCTTTGCTGCCGGGAAGAGAGATCAGGCTACTGAGCTGGCCCGCGGCATGGCAGACTATAATTTCAGTCGTGCGGGCTACCTGATAAACCAGGCGCCGTCCGTTGCACTCTATGCTGAACAGGAGATAGCCGACGCACTTCAGATGGTGACACCGCTGATACAGATCTGCTATGACTATGGTGAGACAGAGCTCGCCGAGGAGCTTAACGCAGAGCTCAATGAGCTATATGCCAGATATATGGCCATGAGGCAATAACCAGTCTGCCACCTTCGCCAGGGCTACGGTGGCTAAAAGCAGTCAGCCACCTCCGCCAGGGCTACGGTGGCTAAAAGCAATCTGCCACCTCCGCCAGGGCTACGGTGGCTAAAAGCAGTAGGCCACCTCCGCCAGGGCTACGGTGGCTAAAAGCAGTAGGCCACCTCCGCCAGGGCTACGGTGCCTAAAAGCAGTAGGCAGTCAGCCAACCGGTATTTTTAAACGACTGAAGACTGCGGATTGAAGACTGTGGACTGGATATCAGTCGTATGACTGATATGCCGGCCGCGGGGAGAGATACTTCTCCAGTATCATGTGGATCTTATCGGGGAAGACCGGCTTGAGATTGTACTCCGTGCATCCGGCGATGTAAGCCTCGTTCCTGGTCTGCTCTGAGTAATATGCAGTGATGAGGATAACGGGTGCCGACTTGTTTACCTGCCGGAAGGCCCTGGTGCATTCTATGCCGTTGACCAATGGAACGAGAAAATCCATGAATACAAGATCAAAATTTTCCCTGCCGGAAGTCACGGCATCGACAAACTCCCTCCCGTTACGGTAAACGGAGAGGAGAGCGCCGGAATCCTTTAACAGTGTTTCATAATACTTCAGTGATGCGGCATCGTCCTCAACGATCGCAATCCGTTTGCCAGTAATATCAAGCATCTTCTATAATTGAACCCGGGGTTAATGTTCCGAACTCATCACAAAAATATCCGGCGGCGGCTAACAAGATTAAACAATTTTGCTCCAAATGTCAACTTTAGGAACAACTTATTAACAACAACTTTTAAACAAAAAATGAGTAGGGTGTTAACATTCAGATAATGAATCGCAGGGCCCTCCTAGTAGCATACCCATTTCAGGGTGACAGAGCCGACAGTAGTTTCCGGGTTGGCCTTCACGGCGAAGAGTTCGTCTCCGCAAAGTTCTGTTTCATCACCGTAGTTGACCGGATTACCGTTGTCATATGTTACCTGGTGGCATATCTGGCAGTTGTCACCAAGCATCTCACATGATGTAAACAGACTTGCCGTAAGAAGGAGGGAGGCGATATATGCAATCTTTCTTTTCATTCGATCATAACTTTTTTTTCATCGGCCGAAAGAACTCGTATGCAATTTAATCATAAATTCCATTTACGGGTTCATGCTCATGCAAGTTTGGTATCTTCATCATATAACGGCAAAATTAAACAAAAAGTGTCACATGCCCTGTGCAGCATTTTTCATAAATTAGTGTCATTATTCTGAATGACAATCAAACATTAAACATTATTATCATGGAAGAGAACACCGTCTCACAGCCGCAGGTAACAGTAGAAGAGAACCGGATGAAGAAACATGTCAGTGTAGCTGCCATACTCCAGATAGTATTCGGATCACTTGATGTAATCGCTGCCCTGGTCATTGCCTTTGCCTTTGGCTTCGCTGATCAGTTTGTTGACGATCCTGAGGCCATAAAGATCCTTGGTATCGTAGGCACCCCCCTTATTGTCCTGTTCCTTCTTATCGGAGGTGCAATGATAGCCGGGGGTATAGGGTTGCTCTCATGCAAGCCCTGGGCGAGAATCCTTACTCTTGTGATGGCTGCGCTGGGACTTCTTAACATTCCTATCGGGACACTTAAGGGAGTATATATCATCTGGGCGCTGGTGCAGACCGAGACGGTCTCACTCTTCGACAAGGGCTGCCCGAAGTCGCCGGTGACGCAATAGGCGAAGGCTCTTCCAGACTTCCCGAAGTCCCCGGTGGCGCAATAGGCGAAGGCTCTTCCAGACTTCCCGAAGTCCCCGGTGACGCAATAGTGAAGGCTCTTCCGGACTGCCCGGTGTCGCCGGTGACAAGATAACCGGAAGCCCGGCAGGACTCCTGCAGACCCTCACTGACAGATTCTCCATAAGCCTGTCAGGATCATCGGAAGTATCCCTGCATACAATAACTGCAAGCCCTTCACTTTCACGGTAATAAACCTCTGTTCAGTTATTGGTCGGTCATCATGGAAGCGGAAAGTTTTCTCCTTATTCAATAAATAAAAGCCCGTCAGTGCTGCTCTCAAAATGATTATTTTTGTCGTTGATAACCATCAATAATATGGCTGACGACAGGAAGATCATTTTTTCGATGTACAGGGTGAGCAAGAGCTACCCTCCCCATAAACAGGTACTTAAAGATATATCCCTCTCCTTTTTCCTGGGTGCCAGGATCGGCATCATAGGCCTCAACGGCTCCGGCAAGTCGACGCTCCTCAGGATCATCGCCGGCATTGAAAAGGAGTATCAGGGCGAGGTGGTCTTCTCCTCCGGGTACAGTGTAGGACACCTGTCACAGGAGCCGCTGATGGATGAGAGCCGTACCGTGCGCGAGATCGTCGAAGAGGGTGCTGCCGGCACAGTGGCGGTACTGAAGGAGTACGAGGAGATAAACAGCCGTTTTGAAGATCCGAAGGTCTATGAGAATCCGGCAGCGATGGACAGGCTCATCGCCCGGCAGGCCGAGCTGCAGGAACAGATAGAGGCGCTCGACGGGTGGAACCTTGAACATCGTCTTGAGCGTGCAATGGACGCTCTCAACTGTCCTGACCCCGCTACACCCGTGAACATACTCTCCGGTGGCGAGCGACGCCGCGTGGCGCTGTGCAGGCTGCTGCTACTGGAGCCCGACGTCCTGCTCCTTGACGAGCCCACCAACCACCTCGATGCCGAGAGCGTACAGTGGCTCGAGACACACCTGAAACAGTATGCCGGCACAGTGATATGCATCACCCACGACAGGTATTTCCTTGACAATGTGGCAGGATGGATACTGGAACTCGACCGCGGTGAGGGGATACCCTGGAAAGGTAACTACAGCTCATGGCTTGAACAGAAGGCCGGAAGACTTGCTCTTGAAGAAAAGGGCAGTGTCAAGCACCGCAAGACCCTCGAGCGTGAGCTGGAATGGGTGCGCATGTCGCCCGGGGCACGCCATGCCAAATCCAAAGCCAGGCTCAGCGCCTACGAGAACCTCCTCAACCAGGATGTGAGACAGAAGGAGGAGAAGCTTGAGATCTTCATCCCCAACGGGCCAAGGCTGGGCGACAAGGTGATAAGAGCCAGGGGTGTTTCCAAGGCTTTCGGAGACAAGGTTCTTTTTGAGAATCTGGAATTCAACCTTCCGCCCAACGGCATCGTGGGCGTCATAGGCCCCAACGGGGCCGGCAAGACTACTCTCTTCCGGATGATCATGAAGCAGGAGAGTGTCGACAGCGGTACCTTTGAGGTGGGAGAGACAGTGACCCTGGGATATGTCGATCAGTCGCACGCCGATATCGACCCCTTCAAAAGCGTGTACGAGGTTATCTCAGGAGGAGTTGATGAGGTAATGGTGGGCAACAGGCCGGTGAACGCACGGGCATATGCCGCAAGATTCAACTTCACCGGCGCCGACCAGGAGAAAAAATGCGGTGTGCTCTCCGGCGGCGAGCGCAACAGGCTGCACCTGGCCCTGACACTGAAAAGCGGTGCCAACGTGCTTCTTCTCGACGAGCCGACCAACGATATCGATGTCAATACCCTGCGTGCACTGGAGGAGGGATTGGAGAACTTCGCCGGATGCGCGGTGATCATCTCGCATGATCGCTGGTTCCTCGACCGCGTGGCAACACATATTATTGCCTTTGAGGGTGAAGCAAGGGTAGTATGGTTCGAAGGCAGTTTTTCGGAGTATGATGAAAACTACCGGAAACGGACTGCCGGTACCGGACCGGTAAGGTTCAGATACAAGAGGCTTTCCTGATTTTTTAGATTATCCGGGACTATTATATAAATCATTTTATTGGATCTGTTAATCTAAAAACAGTATTTTCGCTGATTGTCACACTGTGACAAGGATATACCATCCCATACCGGGAGGAAATCTAATTAAAAACAGGATAACAGATGGCAACACGCAGGCAATTCATCAGGATCTCGGCAATGGGTGCAGGCGCGGTAGCTGCGGGTGCGGCGGGTATCAGGCTCTTTGGTTCAGCTCTCACTGACGGACAGAAGGCCACCGTGGCTGCCCTCACCGGCCGTACACCCACATACTGCGAGGTCTGCTTCTGGAAGTGTGCAGGGTGGGTCTACAAGGATGAAAAAGGGACAATACAGAAGATTATCGGCAACAGCGAAGACCTGAACTGCAACGGCCGCTTGTGTCCCCGCGGCACCGGCGGAGTGGGCATGTACCACGATGAGGACCGTCTCCGCACACCCCTGATACGCACCGAGGAGCGTGGCAAGCAGAGTTTTCGCGAGGCTACATGGGAGGAGGCTTTTGATTATATAGCCGAAAAGATCAAGGTCATATCCGCTGAATACGGTCCTGAATGCCTGGCACTCTTTACTCACGGATCAGGCGGCAAATACTTTTCGACGCTGCTGCACGCTCTGGGCTCACCGCACGTGGCAGCACCCTCCTACGCACAGTGCCGCGGACCACGCGAGGTGGCCTTCCAGGCTACCTTCGGAGAGACCATCGAAAGCCCTGAGAGAACCGACATACGCGACACCCGCTGCCTGGTGCTTATAGGCAGCCACATAGGTGAGAACATGCACAACGGCCAGGTGCAGGAGATGTCGGATGCGATAGACAAGGGGGCTACAATCATCACCGTAGACCCACGCTACTCGACAGCCGCCGGCAAGTCAAAATACTGGCTGCCGATAAAACCTGCCACTGACCTGGCGCTGCTGCTGGCATGGATCAACGTCATCATCACCGAGGAGCTTTATGATAAACCATATGTTGAGAAATATACCTATGGGTTTGAATACCTGAAGGAGCATGTCAGAAACATGACTCCCGAATGGGCCTACGGCATCACCACCATTGATCCTACAGTCATTCGCGAGACAGCACGTGAGATGGCCAACGCCGCCCCGGCAGTGATCGTTCACCCAGGACGCCACGTGACATGGTACGGTGATGACACACAACGGATTCGTGCTGTAGCCATCCTGAATGCCCTGCTTGGCTCGTGGGGCCGCAGGGGAGGCTTCTTCCGCCCGGAGGTTTTCGAACTGCCCGAGCCCCCTCATCCTGCTTACCCGACACCGACGAGATCATGGCGTACGGAGTTTCCCGACCTCTATAAAATGGCTGACGCCGTTCTGGCAAACGGCCTGTGCGATGCCACCATTCCCGATCCCAGCCGTCACTGCCAGTTCCAGGGCTGGATCGTCAACGGCACCAACCTGATAGAGACACTGCCCAACCAGGCCAACACCATTGCTGCCATACAGGCGCTGCAGCTGCTGGTGGTCATTGACACCATGCCCATGGAGATAACGGGCTGGGCTGACGTGGTCCTGCCCGAATGCACCTACCTGGAGAGATACGATGACCTGCGTGTGGGGCCGCACCGCAAACCGCAGATAGCCCTCAGGGCCCCGGCGGCAGAGCCGATGTACAACACCAAACCGGCATTCTGGATGGCCAGGGAGCTGGCAAAGAGACTGGGTGTGATTGAATACTTCCCGTTTGAGACAATGGAAGAACAGCTCGACTGGCAGCTGAAACAGGTGGGGAGCAGCCTTGAGGAGATGAAGAAGATAGGGGTTAAGACTTTCGACCGTCCCTATGATGACCTCTATTTTGCTCCCGATGAGGATGTTGAGTTCTATACCGGAACAGGCAAGATAGAGCTCTACTCGCTGGCACTGGAGGAGGCAGGCTATGACCCGCTGCCGAAATACACCAGGCACGAGGAGCCGCCGGAAGGATACTACCGCCTTAACTACGGTAGGGCCCCGATGCACACCTTCAGCCGTACCTCCAACAACCCCAACCTTACCGACCTGATGGAGGAGAACAGCGTGTGGGTCAACCCGCGCGTGGCAAAAGAGTGGGGACTCAGCACCGGACAGTATGTCCATCTGATGAACCAGGACGGCAAACGGTCGGAGTTCCCGATAAAGGTTAGGGTGACGGAGCGAATACGCTGGGATTCAGTATATATGGTCCACGGCTTCGGCCACGACCAGAAGAAACTGCGACGATGTTACGGTAAGGGAGCCAGCGACACCAACCTGATAACTAAGGTGCTTGTTGACCCGATCATGGGCGGCACGGGCATGCGGGGCAACTTCGTGACCTTCATTACTGACCTTAACGCAGAGGAGGTGGCATCATGAGATACGCAATGGCGGTTGATACAAGGAAGTGTGTCGGCTGCAGCGACTGTGTCGTTGCATGCCAGACGGAAAATAATGTTCCGATAGGCTTCTGCCGCGACTGGGTGGTGGAGGTGATCGACGGCACCTACCCTCAGCTTGAGATAGAGCTGAGGTCAGAGAGGTGCAACCACTGCGACAATGCCCCCTGTGTAAGATGCTGCCCTACAGGCGCAAGTCATATCGTCGAGGGCGGCGTGGTGCTGGTAAAACCCAACAAGTGCATAGGCTGCGGCGCCTGCATAGCCTCATGCCCCTATGACGCACGCTTCCCCCATCCGAAGGGATATGTTGACAAATGCACCTTCTGCATCCACCGCGTAAGGGAGGGGATGAAACCGGCATGCGTCGCTGTGTGCCCCACCAAATGTATGTACTTCGGTGATCTTGAAGATCCCAACAGTGACGTGAGCGTGGTGCTGAAAAAACGCAAGTACAAGACACTGATACCCGAAGCCGGGACCAAACCGCAATTGTATTTTCTGATCTGAGCAGACGATGAACGAAGAACTGATTATCAGCGGAAGAGAGAACCTGATGGTTGACCCGCAACTGCATATCTGGCACTGGCCGATACCTCTATACCTGTTTCTGGGCGGACTGGCGGCAGGCGTACTCTTCTTTGCCGCACTGTACTATCTGATGGGCAAGGAGGAGCAGTACCGCACAGCAGTGCGCAGGGTGCCCTTCATTGCACCGATAGCACTGGTGTTAGGACTGGCGGCACTCTTTTATGACCTGAACCACAAGGCCTTCTTCTGGCAGCTCTATACGACTATCAGGCTTGAGTCGCCCATGTCATGGGGAGCCTGGACTCTGCTGGTCATCACCATCGCCTCCTTCATCTGGTGTGCACTGCATATCAGGGAGTTTTTTCCGAAATGGGACTGGAAATACAGGTGGCTCAAAGATCTGGAGTCATTCTTCAACAGGTACAAGAAGCCACTGGCATGGGTGATGCTGATCTTTGCCATCATCACAGGGGTTTATACGGGCATTCTGCTGTCAGCATTCAATGCCAGGCCGCTGTGGAACACCTCGGTGCTCGGGCCGCTCTTTCTGGCATCAGGACTCTCGGCGGGGGCTGCAGCGATAGTGCTCTCCTCAAAGAACAGGGAGGAGAGACTACTCTTCACAAAGATAGACCTCATAATCCTGGGTACGGAGTTGTTTCTTATAATACACATGTTCATGGGCTTCCTCGCCAGCACCCAGGTGCAGATAGAAGCAGCACAGCTCTTCCTGGGAGGACCCTACACAATGGTGTTCTGGATATTTGTGGTGATACTCGGGATAATTATTCCGGGAGTGCTTGACCTGATGGAGCTGGGAGGTAGGCATATACCCGCCCTTATTCCCGGAGTGCTTGTACTTATGGGCAGCTTCGCATTCCGCTTTGTATTTGTCTTTGCCGGCCAGGTAAGCCGCTGGCTCTACTGATAAAACAATAAAACAAACAACAATATGAGCAACAATAAAACAGAAGAGAGAGGCAGACGGTACCTCAACCCCTATGTGGGAGGTGTCCTTCTTGGTCTCGTACTACTTGCCGCCAACTTCATCTCGGGACGGGGACTGGGGGCCAGCGGAGCAATAAAGAGCGTGGTGGCCACATCAATTGAGATGGTTGATAAGGATGCCGTAAACACAATGCCATTTATGGCCGACTATGCCCAGTCACACAGCGGCAGCCCGATGAAGTCATGGCTGGTCTTTGAAATGCTCGGTGTGATTGTTGGCGGATTCCTGTCCGGCGCCATAGCCGGCCGCCTCAAGCTTAAAGTTGAGCATTCGCCAAAAATAACCTCCCGGCGCAGGCTGGTATTCGCACTGATGGGAGGGGTGCTCTTCGGCTTCGGCTCACAGTTGGGCCGTGGCTGCACCAGCGGCTCTGCCCTGAGCGGCATGGCAGTACTCTCAATGGGAGGCTTCATAACCATGATGGCCATCTTTGGCACTGGCTTCGCGCTGGCATATTTCTTCAGGAGAAACTGGATCTAACGAAAGGAGAGAACAATGGGACCGCTAGCACCAAACGAAATAATATCGGAGAACACCAACTTTCTCCTTGCATTCTTCATCGGCATAGCCTTCGGCTGGGTACTCGAGAGCTCCGGCTTCTCGTCGAGCCGCAAGCTGGCCGGCATCTTCTACGGTTATGACGCCGTGGTACTAAAGGTTTTCTTCACCGGAGCCATCACATGTATGCTGGGGCTGCTCTTCATGAGCCTCTTCGGATGGATCGACCTCGACCTGGTATATGTCAATCCGACATATCTCACCTCTGCCATCATCGGCGGAGTGATCATGGGAGCTGGTTTTATCATGGGCGGTTTCTGCCCCGGCACCAGCTTCTGCGGTGCTGCCATAGGGAAGATAGACGGCATGGTATTCGTAGTCGGACTATTTATCGGCGTCTATGGCTTCGCCTTTACCTACGGATGGTGGGAGAAACTCTACTACGCAAATTATCTCGGGGAACCGAAGGTGAGCGAGGCACTGGGGATGAAGGACGGACTTTTCGGGCTGCTGCTCATCATTGTGGCCCTTGGCATGTTTGTTGTAGCTGAATGGGCTGAGAAGAAATTCCCAAGGGAGGAGTACTGAGAAACCAGTATCGCATAATAATTAAACATGCCGTTACGCGGATTTTACTTTTATGAATGATGGTAAAACAGGCCCCTTCTGCAGGATAAACCTTTTTTGATGGCAGATGTTAAATTGAAGTGATAAAAGAATCAATAACAAACAAAAGAGACAGATATGAAATCATTAAAATTTCTTGCACTCATTATTATCCCGCTGGGGATAATCATTGCCGCAGTGCCGGCAGATAGGGTCAGGCACTTTCAGTTAACGGCCGACGAGCTTCTGCAGGAAGCTGGTGCCGGCGTGCAGTTCATCTCACCCGATGTGGTGGCTGACATGCTCGTTCAGAAGGACCCGTCGCTGCGCCTCATTGACGTACGCACTCCGGAAGAGTTTGACGACTACAGTATGCCGGGTGCTATAAACGTGCCCCTGAGCAACCTGCTGGCCGATGAGTATACTGACATAATCAACCAGGATGCCTATGTGAATGTATTTTATTCCAACGGTTCGGTCTATGCCAACCAGGCATGGATGATTACCAGGCAGCTGGGCTATGAGAACAATTTTGTTCTCGAAGGGGGACTGAACTACTGGTTTGGTAACATACTCTCCCCGGAAGAGCCCTCGCAGACCAGTCCCAATGAGGAGTTTGCGCAATACGACTTCCGCAAGAGTGCCGCTGCGGCACTGGGTGGCGGCGGCGTGGTCAGCACGGAGCCGGATGTGCCGGCAGTGAAAGCCGTGAAGCCGCCCGTGAGCGCCAAGGCAAAGAAGAAGCCGTCAGGCGGCTGCTGATTTTTTGCGATAACCGAAAAATAATTTACATTTGCGGCTGCAATGGAGCGGCCCTATAGTTCAATGGATAGAACGCGGGTTTCCTAAACCTGAAATCCAGGTTCGATTCCTGGTGGGGCTACAAATACCCCCTGAAAATCAGGGGGTATTTGTTAGCAGGATAGTGTCCCATTCAGTGTCTTTGAGTGGGAAAATCGAAGTATTATTAATGCGTGGCTGAAAGTATACTCACGTTTTCCTGGCTTTTCATAAAAAAAGTCGCATAACTATGAGTTCTGTTATAGAGAGGAGAATTATAGCTTTTTCATTTAGGAGAAGTACTAAAAGCTATATTTCATTTTAAACATAAACATATCATAGTTATTCAGTTTCCCAAACAAATTATCTCCTTTTCCGTTAAAAATTGCGGCAGATAAAGCTATTTCGACATTGTCAGTAGCTTTATATGCAATTTCCGGTATGTAAACAATAGCATAATTGTCTTTTATTTTGTTCCAGTCAGCTACAATTAAACCTCCACCGATTGGAGCGATTTTTAGCTTTTCATTGAAAAACTTCTTTTCGTATCTTAAAAAGAAATAGTCATTCAGGTTTTCATTTCCTCTTTCATTAATAAATCCATGCAAGAATTGAAAGTTAATATATGAACCATCTGCGAAATTGTAATCGCCACCAATTACAAATTTTATATATGGCTTTGAAGAATCTAAAAGCAATGAATCCATAGTCACCGCAACAGGCGACATTGGATAAAAAGCTGATAAATCATTTGTCATAATTACGTCCTTTTCAGGAAAAAATGCAGCAACTTCTGCCCAAAATCCAATTCCGGCTATGCTTGTTGCCATATCGACTCCAAAAATGTGGGTTCGTGAAAATGAAAGTTGTGAGTTTATATTGGTTCCTCCCATTGCATCGATGGGGATGAAGGTATTTCTTGTGGCGAAAGGTAATCCGTCATATCCCCAAACATAGCTCAGGGAAAAATCAACTCCTTTTGCAAAACCTTTAAATTTTAACCCTGCGGTTGAACTTGCACCTATTTTATATCCCGGCATAAGCAGAGTATCTGAAAATTCATTTAAAACCATGCCTTGAGGTAATTCCAAATCAGGTGTCAGCACATTTGCAAAAACACCAACTGGCATATTTGCCGGCTGGAAAACAGGAATATATACACCCTGTAAAGAGAAGTCACTGCTAA
The DNA here is from genome assembly GCA_011620595.1 of Bacteroidales bacterium. GTDB lineage: Bacteria > Bacteroidota > Bacteroidia > Bacteroidales > VadinHA17 > SR-FBR-E99. The sequence goes on from WOYX01000006.1 coordinate 45,124, forward strand.
AATAATAATTAAAGCTTATAGCATCTGAACCACGATGACGACCGAAATCCAATACATCTTCAAGGTCATATGGATTAAGGTTATCAGTCGGATTTAGCTTATCAGCAGTACCCCATGTAATTCGCTGGCGACCAATTTTTACATCCAAATTCCCGGTTAGGAATCCATACAATTGAACATATGCTTCCCGGATTTCCAGATTATATGGGTCAACAATTCCCTTGTTGTATAAATCACCCGATGAAGTAATATTTGGTAAACCTATATTACGTAACCAGACCTCACTATAGAATTTTGAACTGTTGGTGATTTTTTTTTCTAACCTCATGGTAAGACGATTCTCATTCCATGCCCAATCTTTTTTATCATTGAGCAGGAATCGTTCATCCATTAGTAATTCACCGGAGATTTTCAGTCTGCTTTCATCTTGTTCTTGCGATGTTACACTACTTTCTTGTGCTCTGACAATATAAGAGTTCGCCAAAAGCATCATCATCACCGAAATAAATGATAATAGTTTCATATGTTATAAGTTATTGATTCTGTTAGTAATAATTTTTGTAATTAAATTTATATTATTGAAAACTATAAAGGCAATTTGAATTCCCTCGAACATATATTCTCGTACTGCCCTTGATTGATTTGTTTTATTAAATTTTGTGGGGTGTTTTAATCCTTTAAGCTTGACGTGTTTCACTTTTTTGTTTTGCGACTCATAGTAAAGATTGATAAGAGTCTCAACACCAAATTTTGACTTTTTCATATCTTCAACGATAGGGAGTATATCCCGTCTTAATACTGCTCTTTGACCTGTGAACGCCTTGAAAGGATTAATGTGGTAATTAATTAAGGTGTCTGTTGGTTGACCAAGAACCATTTCTGCCTCATACGTAATAATTGGTTTTGTAAGTTGAAGTAAATGCTCTTTTTTTAAATTCGATAAATCGGCATCGCAAAAAACAATTAATTCATTACTTGCCTGTTCGATACCTGTTGCCATTGCAAAGCCTTTTCCTTCATTTTCAGGTAGATGGAAATCAATAATATCCAATTCTTTCTTACAATCAGAAATGATTACTTTTGTTTTATCGGTAGAACCATCATTGATAACAATAATTTCATCAAAAATCCTGCAATCAGATACAGAAAACAGCACATCTCTGATTGTCTTTTCTTCGTTAAAGGCACATATAACTGCCGTGGATTTCATAATTCATGATTTTTTAAAATAATTTGAAATTGCCTCGTTTGCAGCAGTCTCTCCTATCTTTATCAATTCCTCAGCTTTATGAAAGTCAAAGATGTCCGAAGCATCATATGGGATATTAATCAAAATATCAGGTTTGGATAATTCGATATTTTGTTTGGCGATTTTATGAACCATTGCAGATGTAGTGGCTTTTAATAGTGAATAGTACCCAAAACTTCTCTTGTCTCCAACAGCGATCAGCTTAGAAATATTTTTCAATACGCTTTGAACTATGGTAGCATTCTGGTCAGGAATTACTGTACCCGGCTTGTCTTTCTCGTCTGGCTTTTCCCCATACAAATTCACAACGACAAGAATATCATTGTTACTTCGAGCCACATGCATAATTGGAATTGGATTTAATACCCCCCCATCAACCAGGATTGTATCTCTGTATTTAACAGGAGTTATAATTGTTGGAATAGCTATTGATGCACGGATTGCATCATAAAAGCTACCTGAGTTAAAAACAATTTCCCTCTCATTTATTATATCGGTTGCAATTGCCGCAAAAGGGATATTCATTTCTTCGATATTAATGTCAGGAATAAATGTTTTCAACTTATCCAATGCTTTCACAGCTTTTAATAACCCATGGGTTGAAATGGTAAAGTCCATAAGTCCCCAGATTGCTCTTCTGTCTAATGTTTTCGTCCAGGCTGTAAATTCCGGCAATTTGCCCATTGCATAAAGTCCGCCAATGACAGACCCTATAGAAGAACCTGCAATAGAGGATATTTTGAAATCGTTTTTTTCGAGAGTGTTAATAACACCAATTTGTGCAAGACCCTTTGAACCCCCACTGGATAATATCAGGGAAACAGGTTGTGTCATTTTTGTTAATGAACTTATTGAATTAATTTCCGGACAGTAAAATCATCATCCGTTAATCCGGTGTCATA
>WOYX01000022.1:0-3881 GCA_011620595.1 Bacteroidales bacterium
TGAAACATATGCGCAACGAAGAGTGGTCAATACCCCTCGCCGGACAGTTGTCAAAACACCACATGGAACAGTTGTATACCGTAAAAGGCCGGTTTTAAGGCCGGTTAACCATCTCCCCGGAGAAGCTGTTGTTGTTCATTACCGCAATAAGGCTTACTATTATCACGAAGGTATCTATTATACTTCCCGAAATGGCGTTTACATCCGGACTGCTCCTCCGGTAGGGATCAGGGTAGCGGTTTTACCTTCCGGTTATTCAAGGCTGGTTATCGGCCAATCGGAATTTTTCTATGCCGGAGGTACATTTTATGTTTTAAATGGAGTAATCCCTGAATACATCGTTGTTGCCCCACCGCCAGGAGCCATTGTTGATCAGTTACCCGAAGGTACAGCTGAAATAGAAATAGATGGTAAGCCTTTTTTGGAATACAACGGGATAATTTACAAATCTGTTTATACCAATAAAAAGGCTTATGAGGTAGTGGGAACGATTGAAAACTGAAAAGAAAGCCTGCAGCTGATCTTCCATAATATGATGGCGTTTGACAAAGCATATAACTATTACCATCAGTTTGCTTTATGGACCAGTATGACTTTTACCGTTCGTCTGCCGGTATACGAAAGGGCTTTGACAGGTTGTGCGGACTGATGCAGACAAAACCGGGTCGCTGTCCAAAACGGCCGGTATAAAATTCAAGCTGCAAGACAATTATCCGTCTTTAGTTATCTTATTAATGAGATATATCTGAAATGTAGGTATTTGTAAGAAAATGCTTAAAATAATTTACTTAAGTTTCGCACTTGTTTTTAGTATACACATAATTAATTGTTTACTCGCATATCTTGTTTCGTTATACAGTTGATAATCAATTTACTAAAGCTTTCATTTTCTGGTTTTCTGCTACGTGGCCATTTTTTTGTCTGATGGATCAAGGATAATCGCAAGTTTTTCATAAACCTTATCGTCATTTATTATTCTTTCCAGAAGTTGCTCTTCGTCTATTTCAATAAATACAGTCTCTATCAATTTCAACAATTCTATGAAAAGACCCCATATTCTTTCATTGAGTCTGTGACTTATGATACCCTCCTTTATTCCGGTAAATAATGACCCCATTGATTCATAATGGTCAAAACGATATCTTAATGTCAACAGTATATGCCATATCAGGGTTATAGTGGTATCTGCTATCTGTGCATCAAAATCATTTGACTGACAATTGCCCATCCCCAACAGATGACGGGCTTCTTTAAAAGATTTATGCAAAGCTTTACATAAATCTATTAAGGAAGCCAAGAGCCTGCTTGGCCTGGGGAAATCCCAATCAAGAGATTTTGCCTCCCGGATTGCCGGTATCTCCATTACGGTGCTTCAATACAACATTCCTGGAACGGTCAGGCGTGTTAGATCCTATGAAACCATCGGAGGACTTTTCCATCAAGCCACTGATGGTGTTGTTCAACTCCCGGTCACAGAACGCATATGGGGAATCCTTCAGGAACTGGCCGGGATCATAGCCGAGGCGTTTCTGATCGACGATGAAAGAGTGATGGATACCCTGATTAACCGTAGTGAAACTTTTAAGCATTTTTTAAATCCTGATAATCTTGTACTCAGGCAAGCGGCCTAAAATCACCTGCGAAACTTAAATGAACTACTAACACCTCTTGTAATAAACATCAGTAGATTTTTGAAATTTATTTTCCGATCAAGAGTGAATACCCCTGTAAAGCCGTTTTTTTAACGGCAATGATACTCTTCATCTTCAATTAGTTGTGTTAGGTTTGTAATTGATTGTTGACGGAAATCTCTGTTTTTTCCATCTGCTTTACTTAAGGTACTATTATACCCATAAGATAAAAATATTCATCCTTTACATCACTTCAAAGAACACTATATTATTAACATTCAAAATGTTACTTGTTAACTAAACAACATTGAATTGTTATTGGTTAAACCGGTCGGTTGTTTGTTGAATTCACTCTGCCGTTCGATGAAGAAAATTCTTACGATAAACCGCTTTGTATTATTTTTAAGCCTTAAAAAAACAATATTTATGAGAAGAATTATTTTTAGTGGAATTTTCTTAATCTTTCTTGCACAAGGCGCTTTTGGGCAGAATTTGGGGATGCAACTTACACCCGAAGAACGCGCCCAAATGCAAACGGAATGGATGAAAGAAAACCTGCAGTTAAGCGATTCGCAACTGGTAAAAGTTGAGGTCCTGAACCTGGAATATGCCCTGAAGATGGAGAAAATTAAGAAAATCAATGGCAATTTAAGCAAGCTGAAAGCGGCCAGAAAAACATCGGATGAGAAGGACGAAAAGTTGAAAAAACTATTGAGTGAAGAACAGTTTCTATTTTACCTCGACAAGCGGAAAGAACTGAGGAAACAAGCCATGGAAATGGCCAATGAACGAAAGGTGCGTATTCCTGTGATTTCGGACACTCAGACCTGACTAAAGCGGAGGGAGTGTAAATGAATTTGTAGCTGCTTGATCGAGTAGGAGGAAAATGAAATAGGTTTCCTCCTATTTCATTTTCCGACCTCTCACACCCCCACATTTTGGAATATTTACACCCTCAATATTTATGAGAGGCATCGACAATCCCTGAATTATAGAGTTCGTTTTCTGCTTCTAGAAGTGAAACAAGAACTGCATATTCGCATTTCTTTTCTGTACGGTCTTTGTCCAGCTCTTTAAGAAAATCCTCATTTTTCTTTTTAGTAGCGGTTTCGTCACCCTCATTCTTCATTTCAAACATTATGGAAATGATTTCATTTCCTGCATCATCAGTTTCCCTATAGATGTAATCACCCTTGCTTCCAGACCTTGAATCATTGTCTTTTTCAAAATAGGCGTTCTGAAATCCAGTGGCACGAAGCTTGTTGAACTCGACTTCACAATGTTGTTCTAGTGACTCACCAATCATTTTGGTCGAGAGTTTAAGTTTCATGTCTTTGCGAAGAGCTATTTCCTCATCTTTCAGCTTGATTATATCATCTTTTGTCTTTAGTTCTGACGAAAACTTTTCGTTTAATGATTTTTCGAGTAATTGTTTTTCTATTTCTTTATTCTTTACATCATTAGCAAAATCATCTCTTTCTTTTTCGATTGCTTTAATCGCTTCTACTACTGATAGTTTCTTCTCAATCTCAGCATTCTGTATTTTAGCAGTCAATGCAGAAATCTCGGATTCCTCCTGTGTTAAATGCACCACCACTCTTTATGTGTCTTATAAATTTAGACATATTTGGCAAAACAGAAATCCGAATGGGACAATAATGTTGAAGGAATTATAGAAGTCTGATATTATTCATTCGGATAGACTCGGTATCTCAGGAAGGCTTTATAGTGAAAAGTACCACCAATCTTTTTACTCCAATCCTGGCACCAAACTTGCACCAAAAAAAAGTTACAATTTTTAAGATTGTAACTTCTTGATTTTGAATGAGCCTCGCTGGGATAGAACTAACGACCCCCTGAATTATGAGTGTGGGGTGTTTTAAAGAATTAATTTCAGCTAATAAACAAGTAAAAAAGACCAAAACCTGGCACAAACCTGGAACAAAAGAAAAACCACCTACATATCTGACAATGTAAGTGGTTGATTTTCAGTGTAGCGAGACCGAGAATTGAACTCGGGACCTCATGATTATGAATCATGCGCTCTAACCAACTGAGCTATCTCGCCAAATAATATTTTAATGAACTCCCGACCTTCCCGATCTCCGATCGGGACGCTCTAACCAACTGACCCCGACCTGACGGGTTCGCCCTCTGCCCTCCGTAGCTTTAGCGAAGGAGGGAAATACTATTTCAATGAACTCCCGACCTTCCCGATCTCCGATCGGGACGCTCTAACCAACTGACCCC
>WOYX01000022.1:3981-16022 GCA_011620595.1 Bacteroidales bacterium
CCCGATCTCCGATCGGGACGCTCTAACCAACTGACCCCGACCTGACGGGTTCGCCGTCAAAACGCGGGTGCAAATATAAATATTTTTTCATTTTGACGGGTTAGCTTTTGCAATCCATCTATTATTTTTATATTGCATGAAAGTCTACCTTGAAAAGATGAGGACCAGATACGAACTTGAATATACGCTGAATACACCAACCCGGGTGCTCTTCGACCGGCTCAGCACCCCGGAGGGACTCTCAGAGTGGTTCGCAGATAATGTCACCGTTGAGGGAGATATCTTTACCTTCTACTGGGACAAAACCGAAGCCCGCGCCAAACAATCATATGTAAGAGAGAATAAAGCCGTTAGATTTGACTGGCTGGACTTTGCAGACAGCCAGACCAACTTCTTCGAATTCAAAATAGTGATCCATGAGTTGACAGGTGACACCGCACTCATGATAACGGACCACGCTGAGGAGGAGGAGACTGATGACGCAAAAGAACTCTGGGATACCCAGATCTCATACCTCAGAAAAGTTCTCGGGCTCACCGAGTGAGGGAGAATTGCATCTCTCCCGAAAATAACGTACGTTTGCACCACAGCCAGAACAATGAAGAAAATCGATATCTTCATGATAAGATCGTTCATCGGACCGTTGATCATGACGTTCTTCATTGTGCTTATCATATTTATCCTCCAGTTTCTCTGGATGTACGTCGATGAGCTGGCAGGCAAGGGCCTCGAACCCAAAGTACTTGCCGAACTGCTCTTCCAGTTCTCCCTGACATTCGTCCCCCTGTCGCTGCCCCTGGCCATTCTCCTTGCCTCCCTGATGACCTTCGGTAACCTGGGCGAATTCCTTGAACTTACCGCCCTGAAATCTTCGGGCATCTCTCTGCAACGCATCATGAGACCAATCTTCATATTCGCCGCGCTGCTGGCTATAGGCTCATTCCTCTTTGCCGATCATATCCTGCCCATATCAAACCGCAAGGCACGCACCCTGCTTTACGATATCCGCCGCAAAAGACCCGAACTCGATATCCAGGCCGGCACATTCTATAACGGCATCGACGGCTTTAGCATCAAAATAACCGACAAGGAGCCCGAAACCAACAGACTCGACGGCATCTATATCTATGATCACCGCGAAGGAATAGGAAACACCTGTGTAATACATGCCGACTCAGGTTACATGACCGTCACCGCCGATGAAAGCGGACTGATACTTACTCTGTTCAACGGGTATTCATACAAGGACATCGAAGAGAAGAATGTCCCCCAGGAGAAGAGAAAATATCCATTCCGCCGTGACAAATTCAGCGAACAGACCATGATCATCGAACTGACAGGGTTCGGACTGGACAGGTCAGGTATGGACCTCTACCGGTCCAACTACGCAATGCTGAGCACTACTGAGCTTACTTACTACATCGACTCCCTCTCCGGCAGGTACAAAACAAGGTCAGAGAGCTATTATGAAGAGTTCCGGAAGACCAGGGTCTTTACTCCCTCCTACTATTTCTCCGGCGGATACTATCTCTACGGCGACACGGCGGCAGCGAAAAAACTTGAAGATTTCAACTGCCGGGGCGTCTTCGATACACTGGCGTTCATCGACAAGAGCACTTCAATAAGCAGGGCACTGAACTATGCCCGCGACGGCTCAGCATTCATCACCGAGAAAGGCGAGTCGATGCTTGCAGAGTTGAAGAACCTGAAAAAATACGAGGCTGAGATTTACAAACGGTACACCCTGCCCCTGGCCTGCCTTGTCTTTTTCTTTATCGGCGCTCCCCTGGGTGCCATCATCAGGAAGGGAGGCCTGGGTACTCCGGCAGTGATATCAGTGCTCTTCTTCGTATTCTACTATGTGATCTCGCTATCAGGTGAGAAGTTTGCGAAGGAATTGATAATAGGTGTCCCCGTCGGAATGCTGGCATCAACAATCATCCTGCTTCCCATAGGTGTCTTCCTTACATATAAGGCCACCACCGACGCCGCAATCATGAATACCGAGACCTATGTCAACTTCTTCAGGAAGGTAGGGGCATTCCTCGCCGGGATTAAACCTGAAAAGGAAAATGAAGATCCTGGTGCTGTCGCCTAAACCGCCATGGCCGCCTCATGACGGCGGTGCTGTGGCGATATTGAGAGGCATTGAGGGGCTGGCCCTTAACGGTGCTGAGATATCACTGCTGTCGATGAGAACAGAAAAGCACGGTCCACCAGCCGGCAAAGAACATCTCTCCTTCCTTCACAGCCATGAAACGGTTGATGTAGACACCAGGATCAGACCGCTGAAGATGTTGCGGAACCTCTTTCTATCAAAAGAACCATATGATCTCGCGCGTTTCAGGTCCGATGAATTTGCCAGGGTGATGCGCAGGGTCATCCGCGATGGCGGATTTGACCTGGTACATTGCGAGGGGGCGCTTTTTGCCGGTTATCTCGGAACCATACGCAGCGAGACCTCTGCCCCCGTGGTACTCAGGGCACATAATGTCGAACACAGGATCAGGGAGATGATGGCCGAACAGACCTCAGGCAGACTGCGGAGAGCCTATCTTAAAAACCTGGCAGGCAGGTTGAGAAGATATGAGACTGAAGCCGCACAACTCTTTGATGCCATCGTTCCCATCAGCGAGCCTGACCTCAGGTGGTTCAGTGACGCTGCACCTGAAGGCAAGCCCATGTGGCTCTCAGAGACCGGCGTCACTTTTCCCGGATATATCAGTGAGCCAGATGAACCGAATGTAAAGGTGGGATGTATAGGAGCCCTTAACTGGGAACCGAACGTGCAGGGATTGCGATGGTTTACTGAACAAGTATGGCCAGCGGTCTGCAAAGCCATCCCTGCTGCCACACTCAATATTGCCGGCAGAGGCGCTCCGGCCATGGAACCGTACTGGCTCAGGGGTGGTAACATCAACTGGTTGGGAGAAGCCGATAACGCCAGGCAGTTCATGGCCTCTGTGAATGTGATGATTGCGCCTCTGTTTGCCGGCAGCGGACTGCGCATAAAGATCATCGAGGCGATGAGCATCGGCAGACCAGTTGTGGCCACGACGGTGGCAGTAAAGGGAATACCTGCAATAAACGGACAGGAACTGTTTATTGCAGATGACGCTTCATCATTCAGCAGTGCCCTGATAAATCTGCTTAAAAACCGGGAGATGAGGAAGTCGACAGGAGAGGCAGCTGTGTCCCTTGTCAAAGAGAGGTATGACAACACCCCCCGAACCGCAGAATTGCTGGAATTCTATAAGCATCTGTCTCATGGCCGCTGAGATTGTACTGCTCATCGCTGCCATACTGCTGGCCTGGACCTATCTTCTCTGGCCTGCCGTGGTCATTGTACTGGCTGCCGTGAAGAGGAGAACTGCCGGCAGGGACGATGCACAGGGACTGGCTCATAAACGGGTTGAGAATCAGCCGCTGGCACATCTGCAGACACAGGAACAGGCTGAAGCTGAGATCCGGACAGAAATATCCCCTCTCCCCTCCGTATCGGTTATCATGTCTGCCTACAACGAGGAGAAGGTGATCAGGGAGAAGATGATCAGCCTCCTGGCATCCGATTACCCTGCTCAACTGATAGAATTCCTGGTGGGATCAGACTGCTCAGGTGACGGCACGGATGAGATCCTCAAAGAGGCTGCCGCCACTGACAACCGGATCAGGTACTTCAGGTCACCGGAAAGAAAAGGCAAGGCCTCCATGCTAAACAAACTGGCGTCGGAAGCCCGGGGGGCACTGCTTGTTATCAATGATGCCAATGTGATCTTTACACCCGGGACTGTTCGGGAGCTTGCCGGAGGCTTCAACCGAAATGCCCCGGTAAAGCATAGTGAGCGTGACGCAGGCGTGAACCGCCCGACTACAGAAACAGGCAGCAGGGACTCCGGAGGCTTCAACCGACATGCCACAGGGTTATGCGATGCCACCGTCATTCCGGGCAGATCAGAAGGCAGCGGTTTCACACGACAGGAGAATTTTTACAGCAGGTTGGAAACAGCCCTTAAAAGAGCTGAAGGTGAACTGTGGGGTGCTATGCCTGGCCCCTACGGAGGATGCTATGCCGTGCGCCGTGATCTCTTCCCGGAGATACCTGCCAATACCCTTGTCGATGACCTCTTTGTCGGATTGACAGTCATTGCAAAGGGATACCGCTCATTTAACATCCCCGGAGCTACAGTCTTCGAGGATACCCAGCCTGATCTGGCAGACCAGTTCAGAAGAAGGATAAGAATAGCGGCAGGCTCCTTCCAGAACCTCTTCCGGTTCGGTCCGTTACCTTCGAAACGATTCGCTGTCTCCTTCGTCTTTCTCTCCCACAAGGTGCTGAGATGGTTCTCCCCGCTCTTACTTGTTCTCTTTTTTATGACAACAGTCATTCTTTCAGGCAATTCTGATTTCTATCTTTGGGTGACGGCAGTTCAGCTGATTTTCATAATTTTGTCAGCACTTGATATGTTGTCTGGTTGGCGCGGCAAGAAAGTCAGATATCTGAGATTCATTACCCAGTTTCTGATGATGAACGCTGCTTTGGCGGCAGGGTTTGTGAAGGCATTGAGAGGGATAAAAAGCGGAATATGGGAACCCACGAAACGAGTTTAGAATGACTGAAAACAGAGGGCTGAACAGCATCAACGAAGCTATAGAGGAGATCAGGGAAGGCAGGATTGTCATTGTCGTTGATGATGAGGACAGGGAGAATGAGGGCGACTTCATTTGCGCAGCCGAATTGATTACGCCTGAGTTGGTCAATTTCATGGCCACCTACGGAAGGGGACTGATATGTGTCCCTCTGCCGGAAGAGCGTTGCGAGGAGCTTGAGCTGGAGATGATGGTAGGTCACAACACCTCGCTTCATGAGACACCCTTTACAGTATCGGTTGACCTTCTGAGTCCTGAGACCACAACCGGCATCTCGGCCAGGGACAGGGCACTGACCATCAGGGCTCTTGTTGATCCTGCCACACGGCCGTCGCAGCTTGCCCGCCCGGGGCATATCTTTCCGCTCAAATCGCGATCCAAAGGCGTACTCCGGAGAGCCGGACACACTGAGGCTGCCGTTGACCTTACGCGCCTGGCAGGACTCCACCCCGGAGGAGTCCTGGTGGAGATAATGAATGAAGACGGATCCATGGCCCGGCTGCCTGACCTGCTCAAACTCTCCGAAAAATTCGGAATCAAGATAATCTCAATAAGAGACCTTATTCGCTATCGTCTCGGGATAGAATCAATCGTTGAGATGGGTGAGCAGGTGAAGCTTCCGACAGAATACGGCAACTTCGACTTCATACCCTTCAGGCAGGTGAGCAACGGACTGGAACATGCCGCACTGGTGAAGGGCACATGGACAAAAGAGGAGCCTGTGCTTGTCAGGGTTCACTCGTCTTGCTTCACGGGCGATATCTTTGCATCGAAGAGATGCGACTGTGGTCCGCAACTGCATCAGGCAATGCAGATGGTGGAGGAGGAAGGCAAGGGTGCAATAATTTACCTGAACCAGGAGGGCCGGGGTATTGGCCTGATAAATAAGATTCGCACATACAAGCTCCAGGAGCAGGGACGTGATACTGTTGAAGCCAACATTGAACTGGGCTTTCGCGAGGACGAACGCGACTATGGCATAGGAGCCAACATCATGAGAGGTATCGGACTCGGTAAAGTGAGGCTCATTTCCAATAATCCGGTCAAGAGGGCAGGACTTGAAGGGTATGGGATCACAATTGTTGAAACGGTTCCGCTTATAATAGAGCCCAATCCATACAACTCATTCTACCTTGAGACCAAGGCCACCAAGATGGGCCATACGCTCTCATGCTATAAAACAACCATAAAAGGAGAAGATGACTGACAGACAGCCCCGGATAGTATTTTTTGGAACACCGGAGTTTGCTGTTGCCAGCCTCCGTGCCCTTCACACCTCCGGCTTCGTCATTGCTGCCGTGGTTACTGCTCCCGACAAGCCTGCCGGGAGGGGAAGAAAGATATCATCCTCTCCGGTCAAGGAGTATGCACTGAAACATAGTCTGACGCTGCTGCAGCCGGAACGACTTCGCGATACTGATTTTATTAATACTCTGAGGGAGCGGCAGGCCGACATCTTCGTAGTCGTTGCCTTCCGGATGCTGCCCGAGGAGGTATGGACCATACCCCCTCTTGGCACCTTCAACCTGCATGCCTCCCTCCTGCCGCAGTACCGCGGCGCCGCGCCAATTAACCATGCAATAATCAACGGTGAAACAGAGACCGGTGTGACTACATTCCTGATTGACAAGGAGATTGATACCGGTCAGATATTGCTTTCAGAAGCAACAGAGATACTGCCCGAAGACAATGCGGGCAGCCTTCACGATCGCCTGATGGGGATTGGCGCAGCACTGGTGACCGAAACGGCAGAAAAACTGTACAGGGGAGAGCTGAAGCCGATTCCCCAGAAGAAAAAGAGCGGAGAGACACTGATCACTGCTCCAAGGCTGTCAGCTCCCGATATGATAATCGACTGGAGGGAGCCGGCCGTGAAAGTACATAACCGTATCAGGGGTCTCTCTCCGTATCCCGGCGCCGTGGCAACACTACGCAGGGAGGGCAGGGTGATGCGGCTTAAGATCTTTCAAAGCAGGTTAAGGAATGACATAATAGCCATTCCCGGGACGATAATCACGCCCGACAGGTCAACCCTTATCATCTCATCCTCAGCCGGAGCCCTGGAGATCCTGTCGGTGCAGCCGGAAGGTCGGAGGAGAATGACGGCAGCAGAATTCCTCAGGGGATTTGTTCCGCAGGGATGGGAACTGGCCTGAAAAGACAGCGCGGCTTGCCCGGGCGCAAAGATCAGAGGGCACGGCAACGGAGAAGGCAAGAGTAAGAAGCAACCAACACAATAACCCTATCTGATACGCACTTTCTGACCGGGGACACACTCGGTGCCCTCATCCATGAGGTTCATCTTATAGAGGGCCGTGAGCTTTACGGCATATTTCTGTGAAATGCTGCGCATGGTATCGCCTGCCTTTGCAACATGGATTGAATATCCTCCTGCGGCCTTGTTGCGCTTGGGTTGCAGGTAGACCATCTGGCCCGGAGTGGCACCGGAGCCGGGAGCAAGATCATTATAGCGGTTTATCTCCCAGGCAAGCAGGTTGAACTCCTCTGCTATGGACTCAAAGGTCTCCCCCTCCTCAACAATAATATATTCAACACCGTTATTTTCCTTTATCCTGCTGTTGCTCAGAGTGATGACCTTTATCGGCTCTTCTGCCTCCGGTTCCGGCTTTGCCTCAGCCTCACGCTGTGAAACCGCCATGGCCGTCGTACTGCTTTCAGATGTCACTGTTGCCAGGCGATCAGCGGAAACAGGGCTTACTGCCGGCGGAGGTGCTGTCTGTGACCGGGAGGCCTTCTGCGTGGGCTGTGCCGCCACCCCGATTCCCAAGTCGAATCTGTGAAGGTCATACTCTTCAATCTTCGCGATAAGCTTTGAGGGATATTTCGGATCCGTGGCATAACCGGCCTTCTTCAGCCCGTGTGCCCAACCCTTGTAGTCATCGGCGGGAAGCCTGAAAAGATCCCTGTAGCGTGAACCGTTCACAATAAAGTCAGAATGGTCACGGTATGATTCTTCAACCGAACCGTATGCCCTGAAACATTCACCCCTCCTGTTGTCATCATGATAGATCTTCCCTCCCTTCCAATCGCTGTGACACTTGATGCCAAAATGATTGTTGCCTTTTCTGGCCAGGGTGCTGCGGCCATAGTTCGACTCCACCATTCCCTGGGCAAGAGTGATGCTGGCAGGTATGCCTGTTCTCTTCATCTCGCTGACGGCAAGGGCACTGTACCTGTTTAGATAGTCAACAGCATACGATGAAGTTGTGACCGGGGTAACCGGTGTCCTGGCTGCCCTGCGCGATGCACCGCAGGAGGAGAGTATCAGAAGAAGACAAAGAAAGGCGTATCGTGACAGGTTGTTCATCGGTACAGTTTTGACAAAAATATAAAAATGTCCTTACCCATCACCACAACAACCGCCGGAGGCAAAATATTATTACTTTTATCACACTTTAGATCAGCACTATCGATTATGAAAAAGAGAGAAGTAAGTATCTCTTTCCTGGAATACACGGGAATTGATGATTTACCGGATGACGACAGGAGCCTCGTGGAGGAAGCCGTCACTGCCGCATCCGGCTCCTATGCCCCCTACTCCCATTTCAATGTGGGCGCCGCAATAATGCTTAATGACGGCACGGTGGTCCGGGGTGCCAACGTGGAAAATGCAGCCTTCCCGTCTGGCAGCTGCGCCGAAAAAACAGCTCTCTCATATTCCGTGACCAACCACCATAACAAAAAAGCAGTGGCCATTGCCATCGCAGCTCTCACGGAGGGAGAACTGACGGACCAGCCTGTACCACCCTGCGGCAACTGTCGCCAGATGCTCATAGAGGAGGAACAGAGAACGGGCTACCCGATAAGGGTGATCCTCGCCGGAAAATCAGGTGTGACAGTCCTTGACAACTGCCAGTCGCTCATGCCGCTAAGCTTCACACGCAGTAATCTGGTAAAATAAGGGAATAGGGAGCAGGCAATAGGTAGTAGTGAAGGGAAGAATTAAGAATTAAGAATTATGAATTATGAATTAAGAAGTATGAATTAAGAAGTAAGAGCTGAATACCAGGTACTTAGACTGCCGAACCTTTCGACTTTACAGACTTTACAGACTTTCTCCAACAACCAGCTGGAACCCGCTGCCGTGGATATTCTTCAGCGTTATTTGCGGATCATCACTAAGGTACTTGCGCAGCTTGGTGACATACACATCCATGCTTCGGGCAGTGAAATAATCGTCAGTGCCCCAGATCTTCTTCAGGGCTGCCTCGCGGCTCACCAGCGAGTTCGGCGCAAGGGCAAGCATCTCCAGGAGCTGCCCCTCCTTAGGCGACAGCTGCCTCTCCTGGCCGGCGATGGTCAGCGTGCGCAGCCTGGCATTGAAAACATATTTTCCTATCTCGTAAAGATCCCTTGAACCGTCCTGCGTATCCCTTCGGGCTATGATAGCCTTTATCTTGCAGAGCAGAATATCAGTATCAAAGGGCTTGGTGATATAATCATCCGCCCCTACACCATAACCGCGGAGCAAATCCTCCTTCAATTTCTTGGCTGTCAAAAAAATAATGGGGATGAGCGAGTTCATGCTCCGGATCTCCGAGGCAATGGTAAAACCGTCAACATGAGGAAGCATCACGTCAAGGATGCATAAGTCATACACCCCTTTGCGGAAGACTTCAACGGCCAGCTTGCCGTCGTCGACAAGGTCAACCTCAAAATCGTTTATCTCAAGGTAGGACTTAAGTACTGAGCCAAAACTCAGATCATCTTCAACCAGAAATATCCGTGCACTCTTCCTGCTCATCTTCATCCTCCTTCTTCATTATTGAAAGGCAAAAATACAGTAAAAGTGCTTCCCTTGCCCTCCTCGCTCTCCACGGTGACGGTGCCTCCGTGTGCATCGGTGATCGCCTTCACATAATGCAGTCCCAGTCCAAATCCCTTTACATTATGTATGTTGCCTGTGGTTTCCCTGTAAAAACGCTCAAAAACACGATTCTGGACAGCCTTGCTCATTCCTATACCTTTGTCCTCAACCGACAGAAATATGCCGCCTTTGTTGCTGCGTGTTCTGACAATTATCTGCGGTTCCCTGTCAGAATATTTGTTGGCATTGTCCAGCAGGTTGTGGACCAGGTTGCGCAGATGTTCGGCATCGCCTGTTACAATGCTGTTTTCAGCATCGAGATGCCTGATGATCTCCCCGCCCCTGTCTGTGACCTGTATCTCTATTGTATCAATTGCCTGCCTGATGACCTCATGAATATCCGTCTTCGCAAAGGTGAAGTCCATATCGTGCTTGTCGAGTGTGGCTATCTGGAGGATCGTCTCCACCTGCCTGTTCATGCGGGAGTTCTCTTTTTTTATCATGCCAATGAAATGACGTACCTTCTCTTCATCCGAGATGACCCTGCTGTTGGAAATGGTGTCGGCAGCCAGCGATATCGTGGCAATTGGGGTCTTGAACTCGTGGGTCATGTTGTTGATGAAGTCGGCCTGCATCCTGGAGGTCTTTTTCTGCCTTATGATAAACCAGAGGCTGAGGGCAAATGTCGACATTATGATCAGGAGAAAGAGTCCCGACCCACCGAGCATAAGCCCCATGGAGCTGAGCACGTAATTTGTCTTGCGCGGGAAGACCACTGACAGCGTCTCTCCCTTTCTCAACAGGCCCTCCTCAAAAAGAGCCACCTTGTAAGGACTCTCACGGAACTCCTTCGCCTTCACCTTTGACCAGACCCCATCGACTATTGAGTCACCCCGCATTATTGCAAACTCAAACGGGGTATCGATACCTGATGCCAGGAATTCACCGCTGAGGGTATGAATCAGTTCCTCCTTGTTTATCTGACTGTTACGCTCCCAGACGAACATCTCGGAGAGCAGCTGGTTGCTGATCGACTGAAACTCTACGGCCTGCTGCTGTACCCACCTCCTGTACTCCTCCGAACCCACCACAACACTGTTCTCCACTGTGGAACGAGCCTCGTCACGCGGCACCTTCATCCTCACCGGTGGCTCATTGTTCTTTGATACAATGATCTCAACGGAGTCTGTCTCCGAAGAGGCCTGGCTGCTTATGCTGAAGCTCTCCGATGTCATCCCCGGTGATGCTGAGCGATGAACGGCCTGCGGAAGAGAGGAGTATCCGCTGATAAACATATCATTCAGGAAATTCATACGACGGTTGGTTTCCATGGAGTGAGCCGTATTGCGGAGACTGTTGATGACAAAGAAATCAAACTGCTCATTCTGCACCCTGACGGAGTTGCCAATCCATGTCGCCTGTACCCATATTATGGCAGTGATGGACACTACCATCAGCACTATGAGCCCTATGAACCTCTGCTTGTTCATAACACAAAATTAAATATATATATAAGCACGAAATTCGTTTTAACTTTTTGTTAACCGGTTTTAACCTCACTTTAACCCCCGGCCGGATTTTATGTCTTACATTTGTAATGTCTTATCTGTGAAAGAAGAGAAGGATACAACTGCTACCCGCCTATGGGATGCAGCATTCACAGATGGTGGATTTAGGTTAGTTTGGGTGAAATGGGAAGGGATGCGGCAGAGACATCTCTTCTCTTTTATTATGTACACATTTCAGACATTTCTGAAGAGCCGCCAGGTCTTGTCGTCAGGCAGCGGAGCCTCCACAGTGACCTCCGTTTTCTTGACAGGATGAATGAATGAGACCCTTCGTGCATGCAGCGAGATGCCGCCCCCCTCGTTTGATCTTTTGGAACCGTACTTGAGGTCACCCTTGACCGGGCAGCCGGCAGCAGCGAGCTGCGCCCTTATCTGGTGATGACGACCGGTATGCAGATCTATCTCCAGTAGATAAAACCGCTCTGATCTGGCCAGCAGGCGGTACGACAGCTCTGCCTGTTTCGACCCCTTCACTTCATTCTCGTAAACGTACGATTTATTCTGCTTCTCGTTCTTCTTCAGATAGTTGCGCAGTAAGCCTTCCTCTGCCGGCGGCCTGTCGGAGACAATCGCCCAGTACTGTTTTTTTACCTCCCGTGAGCGAAACAGCTCACCCAGGCGCGACAGCGCCTTGGATGTGCGTGCATAGACCACGCAGCCACTGACAGGCCTGTCCAGCCTGTGCACCACACCCAGGAAGACATCTCCGGACTTGCCGTATTTCTCCCTGATGTAAACCTTTACCTTTTCATCCAGAGACTCATCACCTGTAATGTCACCCTGCACCAGGTCAGATGAACGCTTGCTGACAATGATGATATGATTGTCTTCGAAAAGTACTTCCAAATTGTTTTTGCTCATCTGCTTCCTGTGCCTTATAAGTTTTTGGGGCCCTGCGGATTCTACCTTCTCTCCGGCAGACCCGTCCCGGATGCCCCCTCAACTTTATCCTTTTCCCCTTTATCCTTTATCCTTTTCCCCTTTATCCTTTATCCTTT
>WOYX01000022.1:16122-45620 GCA_011620595.1 Bacteroidales bacterium
CTTTATCCTTTTCCCCTTTATCCTTTATCCTTTTCCCCTTTATCCTTTATCCTTTATCCTTTATCCTTTCGACTAATACTGCTCCTTGTCGTTCGGGAAATCTCCTGATCTGACATCGGCAATATATCTCTGCACGGCACCCATGATCTCATCGTGCAGGTTATGGTATCTTCTCAGGAAGCGCGGCGAAAATTCGGTATTGATGCCCAGCATGTCATGCAGCACCAATACCTGGCCGTCAACCATGGGCCCGGCACCGATGCCTATCACTGGCACCTTGACAGATTCGGCAACATCCCCTGCAAGTGCAGCCGGTATCTTTTCAAGTACTATGGCAAAACAACCGGCCTTCTCAATTATCCGTGCATCTTCCCTGAGCTTCCTCGCCTCTTCCGACTCGCGTGCCCTCACGACATAGGTACCGAATTTGTGAATCGACTGCGGTGTCAGGCCGAGATGACCCATCACCGGTATGCCGGCTGAGAGAATACGCTCTATCGACTCGATTATCTCCCGTCCGCCCTCCAGCTTCACCGCACTGGCGCCGGTCTCCTTCATGATCCTGATGGCCGAAGCCAGAGCCTCACGCGAGTTGCCCTGGTAGGTCCCGAACGGCAGATCCACAACAACCAGTGCCCTCTTTACCCCCCTGACCACAGAGGCAGCATGATAAATCATGTTTTCAAGCGTAATGGGCAGTGTAGTCTCGAAGCCTGCCATGACATTCGATGCGGAATCACCGACGAGGATCACATCCACGCCTGCTTCATCGAGGATCTTCGCCATAGAATAATCATAGGCTGTGAGCATCGAAATTTTTTCCCCCTTCAGCTTCATCTCATAAAGCACATGAGTGGTAACCAGCTTGACCGTCTTTTGTGTTGTCATGTTTTTCTCTGCAATGATCAGATGCAAAGCTACAAAATAAGACGATGAATAGGATTGCCGGGTACTCTTTTCACTCTTTCTGCCTTTTTGTCATAACCTTGAAAAACATAAGCTGCGGCTGCTTCAGATAATCATGACATAATTTCATTATAAGCCATGACGGGAGCGTGTGGCACAAACATTGTCACTAAAATGGATATTGTAAAAGAATTTAAAAGTTAAACAAAATAAAGATGGGAAAAATTATTGGTATTGACTTGGGAACCACCAACTCCTGTGTTTCAGTGATGGAAGGCAATGAACCTGTGGTCATCCCCAACAGTGAAGGTAAAAGAACCACCCCCTCGGTGGTGGCATTTCTTGAGAATGGCGAACGGAAAGTCGGTGACCCTGCCAAGAGACAGGCTATCACCAACCCGCGCAAAACCGTTTCATCAATAAAGCGCTTCATGGGCAGAAGCTTTGATGAGGTCACCAACGAGATGAAGAAGATGACATATGAGGTAGTGCGTGGTGACAACAATACCCCCAGGGTAAAGATCGACAACCGCAACTACTCCCCTCAGGAGATTTCCGCCATTGTTCTGCAGAAGATGAAGAAAACCGCTGAGGATTATCTCGGTACAGAGGTCACTGAGGCCGTCATTACCGTTCCTGCATATTTCAATGACTCACAGCGCCAGGCAACCAAAGAGGCCGGCGAGATAGCAGGACTGAAGGTCAAGCGTATCATCAACGAGCCTACGGCAGCTTCGCTGGCATACGGACTCGACAAGAAGGCACAAGACCTTAAGATAGCAGTCTTCGACCTCGGAGGAGGAACATTTGATATTTCCATACTGGAACTGGGTGACGGAGTCTTTGAGGTCAAATCGACCAACGGCGACACGCATCTCGGCGGTGACGACTTTGACAATTTGGTTATCGACTGGCTGGCCGATGAGTTCCAGAAGGAGGAGGGAATAGATCTGCGCAAGGACCCGATGGCACTGCAGAGACTTAAGGAAGCAGCTGAAAAGGCAAAGATTGAGCTCTCGAGCACCACCAGTACGGAGATCAACCTTCCCTATATCATGCCGGTCAACGGTATCCCGAAACACCTTGTAAAAACACTCACCAGGGCACATTTCGAGAAGCTGACTGACAAGCTGATCAACTCAGTGATCGGACCCTGCCAGAAGGCACTTGATGATGCAGGAATGAAGACCTCAGACATAAACGAAGTACTGCTCGTGGGTGGATCAACACGCATACCGGCCATACAACAGATCGTTGAGAAGTTCTTCGGCCGTGTTCCCTCCAAGGGCGTCAACCCTGACGAGGTGGTCGCCATCGGTGCTGCCATCCAGGGTGGCGTGCTCACGGGTGAGGTGAAGGATGTGCTGCTGCTTGATGTCACACCGCTGTCGCTGGGTATCGAAACCATGGGAGGTGTCATGACCAGGCTCATCGAGTCGAACACTACCATCCCCACACGCAAGACGGAGACATTCACCACGGCCAGCGACAGCCAGCCATCGGTGGAGATACACGTTCTGCAGGGCGAAAGGCCCATGGCCCAGGGTAATAAGACCATCGGCCGCTTCCATCTTGACGGCATCCCGCCAGCCCCGAGAGGAGTGCCACAGATAGAGGTAACCTTCGACATTGACGCCAACGGCATACTTAACGTCTCGGCCAAAGACAAGGGCACGGGCAAGGAACAGAGGATACGGATAGAGGCGTCATCAGGTCTCAGTGAAGAAGAGATACGCAAGATGCGTGATGAAGCCAGGGCTAACGAAGCGGCTGACAAGGCTGCCAGAGAGGTTGCTGACAAGGTCAATGCTGCTGACAGCATGATCTTCCAGACCGAGAAACAGCTGAAGGAGTTCGGCGATAAGATACCGGCAGATAAGAAGGGACGCATAGAGAATGCCCTCGGCCAGCTCCGTGAAGCTCATAAAAACAAGGATGTCACGGAGATTGACCGTGCCCTTGCCGAGATCAACGCTGCCTGGCAGGCTGCCTCAGAAGATATGTACAAACAGGCACAGGGACCTGAACAGCATGCCGGACCTGATGCCGGACCCACCAACGGTGGTGAAGGCGGAAAGGGAGGCGACGAGCAGGTTACCGACGTCGACTTCGAGGAGGTCAAATAGAGCTGACCCACAATGGAACCACAGCCGCACCGGTGAAAACCTGTGCGGCTTTTTATTTATCTTTGCATTAAACTGCAGGAGATGACCACCAGATATTTTGTACTCACGCTGCTTGCAATGCTGCCATTGCTGTTGCCGGCACAGAACCTGACCGACGCCAAAGGCAGAAAACAGGGTCCGTGGGTGAAGAAATACCCCAACGGGAAGATTATGTATGAAGGCACATTCAGGGATGATACACCTGTCGGACTCTTCAAAAGGTACAACGAAGAGGGTGTACTCCTCTCAGAACTGATATACGGCGACAGTAACAATGAAACTGTTGCGGTATTCTTCCACACTGACGGAACAATAGCAGCTAAAGGCCTCTATATGGCAAGGATGAAAGAGGGTCTATGGAGGTTCTGGTCTGACACAAAACCCTCATATCTTATCCTCGAGGAGTATTACCACCAGGATCTCAGACACGGGTTGTCAAAAAAGTACTACCCGGACAGCACCCTGGCGGAAACAGTAACATGGGACAGCGGGATGCGCACCGGCGAGTGGCTGCAGTATTACCCCGACGGTGCCATATGCCTCCGTGCTGAATATATCGCAGGCAAGCTCGAAGGACCATTCTCTTACTACCACCGGAACGGCAACCTCTATTACGAGGGACAGTACAGTGAGGATCTCAAAACAGGTGACTGGATGGTCTTCTATGAGAACGGGAAGCTGAAACAGATAATAGAATACAGGGAAGGAAGGCCGGCAGATCCGAAGGTGGCCGACCAGGAGACAAAGTTCCTCGATGACCTTGAGAAGAACAGGGACAAGATAGTGGTGACCGATATTACACAATCAGTTATCAGATGAGAACCGTGTCGTTCAGAAAAGCGACCCTGCTTCTCACACTCTCCGCCTGTCTCCTGCAACTGCCGGTCCGGGGACAGTCCGATGAAGACCGTCTCTACTTTTACCGAATCTACTTCACTGACAAGAACGCCAACCCGTCGGACTTTCTGCCGGAACAACTGCACTCCCCTGCTGCCGTCGCACGACGGCAAGCACAGGGAATACCCGTACCGGAGCTGAGTGATCTTCCTGTCAGTCCGGAGTATATCAATACCGTCACAGAACAGGGGCTCACATACAGATGCGCATCCCGATGGATGAATACGGCGCTCTTCACATCCCCGGAACCCCGCGATGTCACAGTGCTTGAAATGATCCCCTTTATTGACAGGGTAAAGCTGGTAAAGCGCCCCGCTGACCCCGCAAAGGGAACCTACGGCAAATACGGTAACGTGGCACTGAAGCGAGACACTGAGGAGTTCGACCCCAGGGCACCTCTGAACGGCATTGCTCTTCACCAGTCGGGATTTACCGGCAGGGGAGTGATCATCGCGGTGCTTGACGCCGGATTTGCCAATGCTGACCGGATAGAGTCGCTGACACCTCTAATGGAACGGAGAGGAGTCAGGGCCACACGGGATTTTGTAAGAGGATCCGATTACGTCTATGACTATCATAATCACGGCACATCCGTTCTCTCGATCCTCGCAGGATACCTGCCGGGTCTCATCAGTGGCACGGCTCCCGGTGCAGACTACATTCTGCTGCGCACTGAAGATGATGCATCCGAATACCCTGTGGAGGAAGACTACTGGGCGGCAGGTGCTGAATTTGCCGACAGTGCCGGGGCTGACGTCATCACCTCATCACTTGGGTACTTCACCTTCGACGACCCCTCAATGAACTATTCCTTCAGCGATATGGACGGCAACAGCACCTTCGTGGCACAGGCAGCAGATATGGCCGCTTCAAAGGGTATCGTCGTCATAGCAAGTGCAGGAAATGAACGCAACAAGGAGTGGCTCCGCATCCTGACTCCTTCGGATGGCGACGACGTCCTAAGTGTCGGAGCAGTGACACAGGAGCTGACCATCTCCGACTTCTCTTCAGCCGGATATTCCTATGACGGGCGTGTCAAACCCGACGTTGTGGCCCCGGGAGTAAACCTGAATATTCAGTTTGAACCTCACATGGTGCACCGCGGCAGTGGCACATCATTCTCATGCCCGGTGATCAGCGGGCTGACAGCATCGCTCATGCAGGCTGTTCCCAAAGCCTCTCCTCCTGAGATAATCACGGCCATTCATCAAAGCAGCGACAGGTTTCTCAATCCTGACAGCCTCTACGGCTATGGTCTGCCTGACTTTCTGAAGACGCTGAGGCTTCTTGAGGATATTCACTCCTACAAGCCCGATGAAGGTATGACCGCCGGACCAAATCCCTTCTTTGACGAGATCAACATCTGGTTTCCTGCGCCACCCGGACATCTTTCAGTTACCGTCACAACCGCTGACGGCACCCTGGTGATGAAGAGACACTACCCTCTCTATGCAGCCCGCTCATACAGGCTTGGCGGGTTCGGAAAGACGGGACAGGGACTTTACCTTGTCAAAGTGGAGACGGAAGAAGAATGCAGGATCTTTAAGATGATAAGGCTAAGCAGATGAACCGGGAAGGGAAGATAACACTGACCGAGTTGCAGGGACTAATCCGCGATAAGATATATGAGTCGTTGCCCGGATCATTCTGGGTGATCGCCGAGATCGCCTCCATGAAGACCCGGGGCCCCGGTCACTGCTATCTGGAGCTTACAGGCAGCGACACCCCCGGAGGTCGCATCACCGCCAGGGCGAGGGCAACGATCTGGGCTTCAAAATACCACTCCCTCAACACCTTCTTCAATGCCAGCACCGGCATACCTATCAGGGCCGGTATTACCATCCTCTGCCGGGCCACCGTGGAATACCATGCACTCTACGGCCTCAGCCTCAATATCACTGATATCGACCCCTCTTATACCGCCGGCGATATGGCACTGCGGCGCGAGGCAATCATCAGGAGACTGACCGCCGAGGGAGTCATCTTAATGAACAGGGAACTCTCCCTTCCTCCCTACCCCAGAAACATCGCAGTGATATCCTCCTCCAAAGCCGCAGGCTACGAAGATTTCATCAACCACCTCTCCCATAACCCATATGGGTATGTGTTTGCACCTGTACTGTTCGAGGCTGTCATGCAGGGCGAAACCACCGAGGCCTCAGTGACGGAGGCACTGAATATGATCTCGGAACAGGTGGAGCAGTTTGATGCTGTGGTCATAATACGGGGAGGAGGATCGACAACCGACCTCAGCTGGTTTGACAGCTATGAGATAGCCTATCACGTCACCCAGTTCCCTTTGCCTGTGCTTACGGGGATAGGACATGAGAAGGATGTCTCTGTGACTGATATGGTGGCATGGAGATCGCTCAAGACCCCAACTGCCGTGGCTGACTTCCTGGTGGAACAGACAGCCGGATGCGAGAACAGGATCATTGAAATGGCAGGCGCACTGACAGAGGCAGCCACAGACGCCATTGCTGCTGCAGAAGAGCATCTGGCCTCACTGCAAAACCACACCGCTGCCACAGCCCGGCTTATAATAAGGGTTCGGAGCGACAACCTGAACTACCATACCGAGACCCTGCGCCGCTCAGGAAATAATGTCATCAGGGCGGCGGCAGAGAAGACGAATAAACTGGAAACGGCACTCCGTCACCTCGATCCTGCCGGTGTCATGCACCGGGGCTTTACCCTTACATCCCGGGACGGACTGATAGTACGCTCGGCAACGGAGCTGCAACCGGGAGACGTCATTACCACTCACTTCGAAAAGGGAAAGGCAATAAGTACCGTTAAGAATATTAACAGTAAGAAATAGATTATGGCAAAGAAAGAGATCGGATTCAACCAGGCAGTAAAACAGATAGAGGAGATCCTGAAAAATATTGAAGAGGGAGAACCGGATATCGACAGGCTGTCGGATAATATCCGGAAGGCAGCTGAACTAATAAGAATATGCCGCCAGCGACTCCGGGAGACAGAAGAAAAGATCAACGGAATCATCAGTGACCTCAAATCATAAAACCTTGAGATCATGAATCGAGGAAGGCTGTTTCCTTTGAAACAGCCTTCAACTCGAAACCCTAACCTAAATTCCAGAAAACTAACTCTTCTGTTAGAAAACTACCTTCAACAAATAAAACGTAAAAGTCGGACTTTTGTTTCATAAAATTGAAGAAAAAACAGAATTTTTATTAACAATTCAGTTTTTTTCGATACCGAATATATCCTTGAACGCTTTTTCAAAGGCTTCTTTAGGAAGTGCTCCCATTGCCATCTGAGGTTGTCCCTCCAGGGGAACGAACAACAGGGAAGGAATACTTCTTATCCCGAATACTGATGCAAGCTCCTGTTCTGCCTCAGTATCAATCTTATAGACATAAAGTTTGTCTTCATACTCCTTTGAAAGCTCCTCGATGACAGGGGCAACCATCTTGCAGGGGCCGCACCAGTCAGCATAAAAGTCGATGATACAGGGCTTGTCTCCTGAATACTTCCACTCTTTGTTCTGTTCGTAGTTGAATACCTTCTCAAGAAATGTCTCTTTTGTCAAATGCTCTGCCATATTTTGTTTTTTAATTGTTTAACAGATTTTTAAGAATTTTGTTCACAGATGCAATTGCTATGCCGCCAGTTCCAACGATGCAATTTTTCTCCAAGTTAGGCTATAAATTGTAATTTTGTCACGGTTTACGGTTAAATTGTCATGCAGAATCCATGAAGATATTCCCTGATGACAGGATTTTTGAGGTTGTCGCAAAGGTAGCCGACAGGGAGCAGGTCGAGGCATACGTTATCGGCGGCTACGTGCGTGATCATATCATGGGCAGGGAGAACCCGGACAGGGATATTGATATAGTCGTTATAGGTGACGGACCGGCAATGGCGCGTGCGGTGGCACGTGAGATAGGCCGCGACATACGGGTAACTGTCTTCAGGACCTTCGGTACCGCCATGTTCCGTTATAGAGATTATGATGTTGAATTTGTTGGTGCCAGGAAGGAATCCTACTCCGAAGACTCGCGCAAGCCTTCAGTCATTCCGGGAACCCTGGAAGATGATCAGAACAGGCGCGACTTTACCATCAACGCCCTGGCGATAAGCCTTAACAAGGAGAATCCCGGCGAGGTCCTCGATCCTTTCGGAGGCATAGAAGATATCCGCAACGGCATAATACGCACTCCTCTTGACCCTGACGCCACCTTCAGCGATGACCCCCTAAGGATGATGAGGGCAGTCAGGTTTGCTACCGGGCTTGGCTTCCGGATTGAAGAGGGTACGCTGGCATCAATCGCACGCAATGCGAAGAGGATCAGTATCGTGTCATCAGAGAGGATTACCGTTGAGCTAAACAAGATCATGGCGGCCGCAACACCCTCAACCGGATTTCTGTTACTGGAACAGACAGGACTCCTTCCTCTCATCCTTCCCGAGATCTCAAAGCTCAGTGGGGTGGAGGATAAGGATGGCAAAGGCCATAAGGACAACTTTCATCATACGCTGAAGGTGCTTGACAACGCCGCGGAGAAAAGTGATGACCTCTGGCTCCGCTGGGCAGCACTGCTCCATGACGTGGCAAAGCCTCTCACCAAAAAGTTTGTCCCCGGAACAGGCTGGACATTTCACGGGCACGAGTTCCTCGGTGCGAAGATGGTGCCAGAAATATTCAAACGGCTGAAGCTGCCGCTCAACGACAGGATGAAGTATGTCAGAAAGCTGGTGGGGCTTCATCTGAGGCCAATAGCTCTCGTTCAGGATGAGGTCACCGACTCCGCCATCAGAAGGCTGCTGTTTGAAGCCGGCGATGATATTGACGATCTAATGCTGCTCTGCGAGGCAGACATCACCTCCGGGAACATGATGAAGGTCAGGAAGCACCGGGAAAACTTCGCCCTGGTGCGCAGAAAGCTCCGTGAGATAGAGGAAAAGGATGCGGTCAGGACCTTCCAGCCCCCTGTGCACGGTGATGAGATCATCGAGGCTTTCGGAATACCGCCCGGACCAATGGTCGGGGTTATTAAAAGCGCCATAAAGGAGGCTATCCTTGACGGTGTAATACCCAATGATCACCAGGCTGCCAGGGATTTCATGATTAAGAAGGGAAGGGAACTCGGGCTGGAACCACGGTAATAATTCCCGATAACTCAGAAATTACTTCCGGAACAGCAAATTGCGATATTCAGGAAATCAATCCGGATTAGCTGATGCACCCATCCGGCGTCTCACTGTTATCATCACCGGCAGGTGATCCGAGTATCCGCCTGCCCATCTGAAACCGTTGTATGTGGCAAAAGGCTTCATCCCGGGATAGTCAGGGTCGGCCTTGAGCATGAAAGGTGCAGAGACACACCTGAATGACCTTGGATCTGCCGTGAATGAGCCACTGCCATCTGTCATGGCCGTTGTTACCAGGATCTGGTCTATCAGCTCCCAGGTCCCCTGGTAACGGTATGACCCTTTTCCCGAAACAGGGAGACCTTCGGCCGCATTTACAAGCATCCCGTCACCGGCCATCTCTGTCATAATATGATCATCAGGCCTGGCGTTGAAATCGCCCATCACTATCACCGAAGCACCAGGTGATGCGCTCACTACTGAGTCTGTCTTTATCCTGACCAGTGCCGCCATCTCCTCCCGCAGCCTCTCCGCTGCCAGCACTCCTCCCCTTCTGGAGGGCAAATGGCACAGGATGACATGAAGAGTGTCTTCCTCCATGGTCATCTTCACGTACAACAGGTTTCGTGATTCCCAGGGAGGGTCTTCACTCCTCTCCGGCACCCATGATCTGACTGCCTCGATCCTGAAAAACTCACGGCGGTAGAGCAGCGCCGGATCAATACCCCGGGGATCGGGCGACTCCCGGTGGACTATACCGTAATTGCCTGCCGAGAGCAAAGTGCCGTATGCCAGATCTTTCAACACCTTCTCGTTCTCCACCTCGCACACTCCTATCACTGCCGGCAGCTCCCACTCCCCTGCTGCGGCTATGACCCGCGACACTCCGGCTATCTTTTCCCGGTACCGGGTGCCGGTCCAGCGCCGGCTCCCGTGAGGCAGAAACTCATCGTCATTCTTTGTTGTGTCATCCGTAGTGTCAAAGAGGTTTTCTACGTTGTAGAACATCACGCTGAGCTCCTGACCCCGGACATGAGGCAAAGCAGCCACTATCAGGAAGATTATTATCGCAGCCCTCATATCTCAGGATTAGAATCTCACTTTTCCTTTTTCTTCTCTCCCGGTTGTCGCTCGAAGGCCCCGATATCTGGTCCGTCACCTGTGGGGCGGGGCTTCTGACGGATGTCATAAGGCCATGTAACAGATTCCTCACGGCCCGCGTTGTCCAGCAGAGGCGACAGGCTATCGGGTCTGTAATCCCATGCAGACTCATCAATAAAATGGAGTGTGCCGGCGGTAAAAACATCCCTGAAGAGGGGTGTAGTATACCAGTCAGCCGCCAGGGTGTCCACCCTTATCATGGAGCTGTCAGCCCTGAAGCTGCCGGCTGCCTCAGCTGCACTGGCATCAATGGTTATCTCATTGTTCAGGGTGCCTGAAATGACTGAATTGAGAACCGTTACCCCGGGCAGTGTACCGTTGCTGCTGCCGATGAACATTGCCGGCTCCCTCCTGAAGCTGTACTCCCATCTGTTAACCACGGTACAGTGTATGAAGCTGTAATTGCCGCTCCCGGCAAGAGATACCGTACTGAAGCCGGTATGGGCAAAGAGGGAGTTGACGGCTGACACATCGGCATGGCGGGCTGACAGCGAAGCCACGGAGTTATGGAGGAGCCTGACGCCGTCGAGCAATACATCCGGCACCGATCCTTCCCGGCCCTCTATCCTTACAGCCTCGGCCGCGTTCCTAACCTCCGTGAAATGAAGCCTGTTACCCCGGCTGCAGTCGAGAAAGAGTATCCCTTTCCACCGACCCGGCACGTCAGTGTATTCCTCCTCGATCCGGTCCGTGGCCAGCAATACCGGCTTTTCTGCCGTCCCCTGGGCCCGTAGAGTGCCGGCAACGGTCATGCCTGCATCATAATGAAAATATACCCTGGTGCCGGCCTCCATGGTCAGCACCGCCGCAGTGTCGATGAAGAGAGTACCCCTGACAACATATGGCCTGCCTTCACTCCAGGCGACACTGACATCAACACTATCCTCAACAAGTCTTATATCCTGACCCCAGGCTTCAAGGATGACACGACTGACAAAGCTTCCTGACAAAAAGACCACAGAATCAATGACTGCCACAGGACTATCCTCTCCCGTGGGGTCAACGGTGACCTCCACGAATACGAAAAGGCTGTCACCCTGTGCCAGTAACAGATGATCAGCCTCTGTTGAGGCTACTCCATTGATATTCAGCCTGAAGGGCGATGCCTCTCCACCCGCCAGCCATATTCGGTCAATAAGCACGGGCTCCTTGCCACGGTTAACAGCCCTGAACTCCCGTGTAGCCGAGCCCACGCCTGAAAAAACGGTATCAAAAGAGAGAGTATCAGAAGAAAAATCAATTCTCCCGGAAACAGGATTGGCAAGAGGGTCGCAGGCCAGGCAGCCGGCGACGATAAGAATACACAGGATGATCTGCCGTATCAGTACCTGTTGATCCACCTGTACCTCCTCGGATTGTCGCCAAAGCGAGCCAGAACCGTCAGTTCGTGGGTACCGTAGGTATAGCTGCGTATCTCCGAAAGTGTGAAGTCGAATGCATAGCCAAGATAGAACCTGTCAACCTTCAGTCCGGCCATCAGAACAACAGCATCCCCTGTCCGGTATGAGAGGCCAAGCCAGTAGTCCTCCCGGTAATATACCCTTGCAGTGATATCCATCTGTGCCGACTTAAGAACCATGTCGGACGATTTCAGCATTACCGACGGCTCGATGATCCAATCGGATCCGGCATAGAATCTCATCCCTCCTGTGAGGAAATAATGTCCCAACTGAGAGCGGCCGTTTTCGCTTCCGTTGCCGATCATCAAAGCTCCTCTGAAGAGATTTGTCATTGAGAAGCCTGCATAGTATCTCCTGGTCATATAGCTTATCCCGAAGTTGGCATCCGGAATGTAAACCACCTGGTCATAGTTGTTCAGCAGCTCGTCATTCACCCCCGGCGGCATCACGGCTCCGCTGATGTCAACGAAATACTGGTAAGCACTGAGCGACAGTCCAAAGGAGAGCTGTTGCTCATTTGCCAGGGGCAGGTGATAGGCATATGCCAGCTGTAACCCCGTTCTGTGCATTATCCCGTTATGATCCGAGAAGAGGTACCCTCCCAGTCCTACCCTGCCGCCCCTGGTGGGCCTGTTGATCTTCTTCCTGACTGCGGTAGATTTGGTTATGTAGCTGTCATTCAGAATCCTCGTCTGAAAGGATGCAGCATATGTGCTCGGTGCCTCGGGAAAACTTATCCACTGCTCACGGACGGTAAGGCCGAAGGTGGTGTAATAGTCGCTGCCGGTGTAAGAGGGATTGAGGAGAAAGCCGTTCATTACATACTGGCTGTACATTGGAAACTGCTGTCCTGACAGAACCGGCATCAATGCCAGAAGGCCAATCACTGTTATAATCTTCAGTCGTGTCATCTCTCCTTCCGGTTTATTGTTATTTGCTGATTATGGTGATTACTCCTGTCCGCGGCTCAGAACCGTCATTCAGGTGAATGACATAATGATACGAGTCATTGGGAAGCAGTTTGCCGTTGTACCTGCCGTCCCACTCATCTGCCAGGTTTCTGCTGTTATAGACCAGCTTGCCCCACCGGGTATATACAAACACCTCGGCATTCGGGTAGATGCCGGCATTACGTATCTTCCACGTATCATTGCTGCCGTCACCGTTGGGTGTTATTATCTCGTATACCGTCAGGCAGTCAATGCCTGTTACCCCGACCGTCACAGTCTGTTGCTGCACGCAACCGTTGGCATCGGTCACCGTTACGGTGTAATCGCCTGACGGTAACCCGGTGCGGTCAGCGGAGTTGATGCCGTCATTCCACTGGAAGATAAGCTCGCCTGCCCCTCCTGTAACCGAGAGATCAATGGTGCCGTCACGCGTATCGGGACAGGAAGCCGGAACAGTCTCAGCAGTAATAATCATTGCTGCCGGTGCTGTAAGGGTGTAGTCGGCGGTCAATGTACAGCCGTTACCGTCAGTGACTGTAAGGATGTAGGTGCCTGCCGAAAGGAAGGAAATGGCATCTGCAACAGAGGCAAATCCTCCGGGTCCGCTCCAGGATAACAACAGCGGAGGAGTCCCGCCTGCTGCCGTTACAGCGACAGAGCCATCAGACGATTCGGGACAGGAGACGCCAAACCCGCCGAAATCAGAGAGATTGACATCCGTTATTGCGATGGCGTCAGGTTCGGTTACTTCCCGGGTGAAGTTAAAGGTAGCACACCCGTTGAGATCTGTAACCGTCAATTCGTAGATTCCCCCTGCCAAACTTTCTATGTCAGCTGTTGTTGCAGCGAAGCCGTCAGGACCTGTCCAGCTGATGCTGTACGGCTCCGTGCCTCCGGCAAGTGTGGAATAAACTGCACCATCACCGGCACCGTGACATGAGACGTTGCTTGAACTGTCAAGCACAGCGGTGAAGGGCAGCGGCTCAGTTACTGCCAGGCTGGTATCAGCAATGCACCCGTTGGCATCCATGACCTCAAGGTAGTAGGTTGCGACTGAAAGCCCGGTGAATGAGCCCGACGCCTGGAACGGAGCACCGTCGATACTGTAGGTGTAGGGATCAGCACCGCCGGTTGCACTCAATACTATCTCACCGTCAGTCAGTCCGGTGCAGCTGATGTCATCATGCTGCATAACCTGTATCACAGGCAAAGGATATATTGTGATGACAGCCTCGTCAGTGACCGTGCCGCATGAGCCGGCTCCGGTAACCTCCATGGTCAGGGTGACGGTACCGGCTGTATAATCCGCGGGCCCGAAGGTATAGTAGGGGTTGTCTGCCAAAATGTCGTCAAAGGTACCGTCCCCGCTGCCGGACCAGCTGACGGAACCACCGGTGTGGAAGGCTCCGTTGACCTGGTATCCGGTCTCAGAGCTGCAGAGGGCAGCATCAGGACCGGCATCAAAAGGTGCTGGCGACGGATCGTTGACAGTCACCATGGCATCACAGGTGGCTGTGTTGCCGCTGGCATCAGTGACGGTGACTGTCACCGTAATACTGCCCAGGTCAGCACATGTGAATGATGACTGGCTCAGCGTCACTGATGCTACGGCGCAGTTGTCTGTCGGAGCACCGGCAAGGAGATCGGCAGCAACAATTGAAGCATTGCCCGTAGCGTCCAGAGTGACGGATGCATCGGCACAGACCACGACAGGAGGCTCGGTGTCATTGACGGTGACATCAAATGAACATACAGAAACCAGTCCGTCGTCGTCAGTGGATGTGTAAGTCACCATAGTTACCCCCACCGGGAAGGTTGAGCCGGGAAGATGAGTTGACACCATAACTGCGGTGGATAGAGGAGCTGTCCAGCTGACAACGGCCGAACAGTCACCCGGATCATTACTTACCGTTATATCTGCCGGGCATCCGGTGATGACCGGGGGATCATCGTCCTCAATATTGACAGTGACATTCTGTGCAGCCAGACCGTCAAAACTGTTATCGGAAAGAGCCTGGTTCACAGTGACGGCAATAATGTCAGTGCGATCTGCATCAAGAGCATCCTCAACAGCAGTGACAGTGACCACAACGGGGACGTTCCAGTCTGCCGGGGCAAAGGTCACCTGAGTCAGATGCGTGGTATGCACCGGCGCTGCATTGACGAGGTCAAACACCACATCGGTTAGGGGCTGGGCCGTGAGCACTATGGTGAACTGCCCTGCCGGCCCCCCTTCATTGATAGTCAGTGTGAGGGGATTTACAACAAAGCCTGCAAGGTCATCATTGGTGACATTCACATTGACGGTTGCTGTAACCCCATCATAACTGTCATCTGACAGCGCATCATTGACGGCAAGAGAGATGGTGGTCGAGACATCAGGTACGGTGTTGTTGTCGATCCCGGTGACCGTAATGGTCTGCGGAACATTGTAGTTGGCCGTCGTAAACGTCAGCTGCGGAATATTTATCGTGGCAACGGCAGTATTATTGCTAACCAGGTCAACCACAACACTCCCGGAAACCGGAGCTGCAGACAGAACGACTGTGAATGTGGCCGTGCCGTTCTCGGCAACTGTTACAGTGACAGGATTGACCACTATTGTTGCTGCATCATTGTTAACGATGGTGACAGGGATATCTATATCCGGGAGAGGATCAAACGGGTCATGCGAGAGTGCATCATTCACGGAAAGTATCAGATGATCCGTCTGGTCTCCGAGTGATGTATTCTCAACGGCCTGAAGCGTAATCACCTGATGAGTGGCATAGTTCGTTGAATTGAAGGTCAATGTCACAGGAGTAACATTCAGCAGTCCCGCCATGAGGGTGGTAACGTCAATGGTAACCGGTGCGGCTGGGGCCTGCTCCAGCCAGACCTCAACCGTTGCGGTGGACCCCTCGGCCATGTTTACCGCGGAGGGTGAAAAGAGTATCACCGGAAGATCGTCGTCTATAATGGTAATTACTGCCGATGTTGAGTTGAACGCTACGGCAGGAGTGCCTGAGACACCGGTGATTGTAATGATCACCGTCTCATCGCCCTCAACAATAAGATCAGTGACAGATGTCAGGGTGAGATTGTAAGTCAGTGCTCCTGCAGGTATCACGACCGATCCCGGAAGTGCAACGAAATCGGTTCCCGAAGTGGCTGTTCCTGAAACGGTGTAGGAAACTGTCCTCGCTGTCGATACAGGGTTACTGAGTGTAAAGGCAAATGTGCCAGTACCTGCCGCTCCCGGTCCGCCCTCATCTACGTCCGGAGTTGCAGCAGCTACACTCACTGTTGAATTGTCATCATTAAGTATCGTGTATACGGAGTTGACAACCGGGCCTGCAGTCACCGTAACGAAAGTATTCATGCTCAGATTTACCGTCTCATCCGGCTCCACCGCGAGGTCTCCCAGGATCGTCAGCACAGAAACAGGGATCGATATGGATACCGGCGCGGTGTAGTCACCTGCCGGGATGGAGACCAGGTTGCCGCTCTGTGACCAGTCTGCCGATGAGGCTGTGCCGTTGAGGACCATCACTATAAGGCTACCTGGCTGGCTGATAATGCCTCCGCTGACGACTATCTGAAGTGAAGTGACAGGCGCAGCGACATTGCCTTCCGCTCCCGAGGCCGTGGCTGAGGAGAACGAGGCATAGACGTAGTCATCATTGAGAATAGTATAGGTATGACTGCCCCGGGCGCCAACAGACAATCCTGCTGAGGGATTTGAAAGGGTGGTAATAATAGTCTCGGAAGGCTCAACAAGGGCGTCGTTGATTACGTTAATGGTGAACGAACCGGTCACCGATCCTGATACAAAGGTAAGGGTCCCGGGCGCCAGGTTGTAATCGACTCCCGGCGTAGCCGTTCCGCCGGCAGGTGTGTAGTCTACCGTGAGGTCTGCAGTATGGGGATAGTTAAGATAGGCCTGAACGGTAACGCTGGTGATATCTTCTGTACCGGAACCCGATGAAACCGTGAAGTTCACTTCCGGACGGAAGACAATGATGGTCATATACTGACCGTCAGTAATGTTCAGGTCAAGTGTATATGTGCCGGCAGCGAGTGTGGGACGGTGCATGACAGCCCCTGAGGTGAAGTCGCCATCGTCGTCTGTCAATATCCCTACCATCGGATAACCAGATGGCAGAGCCGGCAGTGAGGAGGCAGGGATGCTGATCGTCACTGTTCCAACATCGGAGGTCTCATCAAAACGCCACTCTCTTGTGAGGCGGAAAGTACCGGAAGCAGGCACCTCGTCGGTAGTCCATGTTTTTGTACCCCCTTTGTCATGCCCGAAGAAAAGATATTCACCTTCGGTGAGATCGGTCGGAGAACTAACTGACAACATACCCGTCGACCAGGCATTGGTGAAGGTTGTGCCGTTGCAGGCTGCCAGGCCTGAGACATCGTGGGAGTGGGTTACCTCCCAGGCATAATGGTCGTCGGCAATGGGCAGCAGGTACTTCGCTCCGAGATTATTGTGCAGCACAACACGCTCGGCATCGTTAAGCTGGCCCGAGAAGAGAACCACCTCCATCATCTCCCCGTTGAAATAGCCGGCGGGATTGTATGTCGCATTCATCTGCGTTGCACCGAGAAGTGCAAAGTTGGAGACAAGGGAGGGGACGAAGCCCGACGATGAGCTTCCAGTCAGTGGTGTGCCGTTGAGGTATGCCCCGTAACCTGATACGGAAGCACCGGAAGGGTTGGTATAGTAAATAATCTTCAGATCGCCTGCCGTGTGCCCGTCACTGAAAACCTGGTCATGGCCGTTGAATCTGACGGCATCGGCATATTCAAGGTTGTAGCTCCTGACGGCATTGGCACCGCCGAGATTTTTCTGCCCCAGATACAGGCCGCCGTTCTGTTCGTCGGCGGCCGTGGTATTTCGTGCTACAATCACCACGGTGGCAGCATCGGATCCCGTTATGCCCAGTGATCCGTTGTACCCGAGAAAATCTCCTCCCACACCTCCCTGATCGGTGAAGGTGACTGCCGGGTAACCGTTAACGTCATCCAGGGTAAGCGACGGAACTGTCTGTCCCATGACCACCGCCCCGAAGTCGCGCATGTGACCGGAGAGGTCATACCAGCTGGTAACAAAAAAGAGCGGCTGGATGGCAATCAGGCTGTCTGACCTGAGCCACAGTTGTGTATTGGTTAGACTGCCGACACCCCCGGGACCAACCTGCGCTTCAGCCGTCAGCGGAGGCAGTGTCAGGATAATGGCAAGCAGAAGTGGTAACAGGAAGGTGCGTTTCATATTAGTCGGGATCAGAATAGGGAGAACATATCATGCTATCTATCAAACAGTTGAAGCTTAAGTTTGCAGCCCTTTGCCTGCAAATGGTAACTCACTCAAAGCCAAAAAGAACCAAAAGCTAATATAAATAAATTTCGATTAGTGATATTATTGATCATGAATGCGTAATCAACAGAGTTAATAACAGGACAAATGGAATTGAAATAAGGTTGTAAAGACATTTATTTTACCCTGTTTTATTGGTCATGCAATTTTCGGACGCCCCATTGTGTAATTAAAAATGTAAGTTATATTTGCACTCGCTTTTCGGGCGATTAGCTCAGTTGGTTCAGAGCATCACGACACACGTGTCGGGAGGGTCGTAGGACTACAGAGGTTGAGATAAGGGCGATTAGCTCAGTTGGTTCAGAGCGCCTGCCTTACAAGCAGGAGGTCGTAGGTTCGATCCCTACATCGCCCACTGAAAAAAGGGTTATGCAGATGCGGAACTCTTTTTTTGTCTCCGGGTCCTGGTGTCTGAGGTACGAAAACATTTATTTATCGGGATTGTCTCATCGCCACCGGTGGATTCTCCCGGGAAAGCCTTGAATGCGGAGCAAAAGAAAAGGCAGCTTTCCCCCCCCCCACGTACATTTTAAAATAAGGTATAGATGAAAAAATTGTCCGACTAGCGTACGTGATTGAAACTGCCTTTGCCCAAAAATAGAAACAAATTATATACAGGGTGTAAGATGTATTACAAATTTATAACATTAGTATGTTAATAAATATTAAAGCAAGAACCTTCGGAACTGCCGGAATATTTTTCTGTCACCTCCATTCATCCGTTTACCATCCGATAGCATATATTAATCAAATCCAGCCTGTTGCTCCATTGCCAACTGAGTAATAATGTGTTACTTTAAAATTCCGAAGGTCCTTTTTAATTTT
The DNA here is from genome assembly GCA_011620595.1 of Bacteroidales bacterium. Taxonomy (GTDB): domain Bacteria; phylum Bacteroidota; class Bacteroidia; order Bacteroidales; family VadinHA17; genus SR-FBR-E99. The sequence goes on from WOYX01000022.1 coordinate 34,910, forward strand.
GAGAGGCAGCCCTCACAGGTACAGAAAAGTGGGGGCTGTCTCCGTTTTATCTCCCCTGACCCGAATGTGCAGAAAAAAGAGGTTAGCCGTTATAGCTGACCTCCCCCGTCTAAAAATTGTCTCGCCATTCCGTCCTGAACCCTGCCGAGATTCAATCCATCCGCCAATCGAATTACTTCATGCCACTATGCTATCAACCCGATCCGGGCTGAACTCTTCTTTGCATGGAAATATGTCAGTCCGTTTATCTCTGTCATGCCGATAAGCTGCAGGCTGCACTCCTCAAGAAGGTTTGAGACAGTCGTCCTGGTAAGATACCTGTTGGTCTTGAGATCAATGAAGCTGTACATCCTGTTGATGAACGGGATCCTCGACTCAATGCTATTCTCATAGGCCTCGGCCTTCTCTGAAAGATTCCCGGGGAGATTGCGGTATTTGTCTGAAAAGCCGTTCTGAGTCCTGTTGTCAATAAAACAACCCACAAAATGGCTTTCATGGGGAAGCATCTTCGAAATACTATGCAGGAAATCCCTTATCTCCCTTACATAGTTCAGTTGTTTGAGGTTGACAACAGTCTTTACTCCCTTCATATCCTCAGCATCATAGAAATAGTGCCGTGATGAAGGAATTACCAGTATACTTGTCTCATTGACCTGTCCCATTTCCCCGAGATACCTGATAAGGTCCTGCCGGACCTCAGCGTTGAGCTCCGCAAAAAGATGATTCAGCTTCATCATCCGTGAGCTGCTCATCCGGGAATTCAGTCCCGGCTGGATATTGCTGAACTCGTTTGTGTTGTTACCCATGGGCTCAGTATTCATATCTTTGCTGCTCTGCTTTTTCTATTAAACCATATAGTACCTGTAGTCGAAATCTATCCCGTTCTCCCTGAGCCACCAGCGCAATGCCTTTGCAATCTTCCTGCGCCTGATCAGAACCTTGCCGGTTTCCGATGACGTTATCTGAAAAATCATCTTCATTGTTCGGTCGTTTGTCCAAATCAAATATAAGGTGCAGACCGACCTAAAACAAGCTGCAAAAGCCAACTGATTGGGCTTTTGCGCTACCTTTACAAATCATTAATCAAAATATACGGGATGTTCACTGACACTGACCAACCGCTAACACGGCTGACAGGGTCATTCGTCAAAAGAGACCTCTTTTTTACTAAATTCCGGGGTATAGAATCCCACTGGAAATCTACCAGGCTATTATAAATCTGTTATTCGGGTACTTGCAATTGGAATACAGTGAATTCCTGACAGATTATTGCATTTTGACAAACAGGAGATTTCAGACGATAAAATTTTGTGAAAGGCGCCTGCTCTTTCTCCATTTCTATGAAAAATAAGCAAGCCGGCATTGAAAAACAGCAGAAATGGCCTCAATCGGATATTCGGGCGACAGTTACGGTCTTCTGGTTTTCCTGAGAGCCAGGTACCTGGCCTTTGCCTCTTCGGCATCGGCATCAGAAGGAATATAAATTTTTGTTCTGTGGTCTATCACAACCTCCTTCATGAGGGAGAGATCGGGTGATTTAAAGACAACAGTCTTCTTTTCAATCATATTTAATCAACTTTTTTAAAAAAGTCCCGCCGTCACCGGCGGGACCAGGATTTTCACAGTGATGTATCGAGATTACACACGTTTTACATTTACGGCATTCAATCCTTTTTTCCCCTGCTCTAGGTCAAAGCTAACAACATCATTTTCCTTGATATTGTCCTTTAAACCAGACGAATGTACAAAATACTCCTTTGGTGAATTTTCATCTTTAATGAATCCAAATCCTTTGAACTCATTGTAGAATTTTACTGTTCCTTTATTCATTACCTGATTTTATTAATATGTCGCAAGATACGGTTTTAATCCGGATATTCTATTTATTTTCAATAAATTATGCCGGAGAGTTTTATTTATGTTGTAAATTGTTGACATAGTGTACCGGGTGAAAGAAAAAGTATAATGACCTATTACAATGAAAAAGAAACTTATAGGGGTTGCCATATGCATCGCACTGTTGGTATTGAACTCCTGCAACAGGAAGGAGATGCCTTTTTATAACTCCACGGCATTTGCAATATATCCCAACCGTGTTGAGCAGGGAGAATACATGGCAACTGCCATGAGTCCGAACCGTATTATATCCGATTACAAAAGCCCCGCCGCCGGTATCGATCCGATCATCCAGTTCAAGTTCAGTATCAACGGCCGCGACAATGAACTGCCGTTCGGAGTAAACCATCAGGCAAATATTTACCCTGTGGGTGATGATCCTGTTGTGATTGAGGTGATTTTCGGAGAGACCTGTCCATAGACGGCAACATGCTCACCTGGAGTAGCGTAAGCAATGCCACCGAATACCGACTGTACAGAAACGGTAAGCAGGAGCTTGTCCCGGCGGTGAGCCCGGTGGAGATACCCCTTTCTGAAGAACCGGCGGAATACCAGGTCATGGCAGTGGACAGCAACGGGGCTGAGTCTTTTCTGAGCAACCCGGTAACGGTGCTGCCGGAAAATAGGTCTCTCATCATTGAAGCAGAGAACTTTAATATTCAGGCAGAAAATGGTGCAGCGGGATTCTCAGGCAGCGGGTATGTAAGGTTCTCACTGGAAAACAAGAGGGATCTGATTGTCAATATTAATGCTATGGCAGGCAGATATGCGCTTCGCATGCGCTACGCCAACGGCACCGGCCCGGTAAACACTGACAATAACTGCGGGATACGGTCGCTTTATGTAAACGGTGCGTTTGCAGGCCCACTGGTTTTTCCTCAGCGAGGCCTCGATGAGTGGTCAGACTGGGGATTAACCAATGTTGAATGGATTACCCTGAAGAGCGGGGAGAATCTTCTGACCGTCAGGTATGATGATTTCAACCGTAATATGGATGGGGAGATAAACGAGTTCCTCCTGGATTACATTTCACTGGAAAAGTACCCCGCAGAATAACAGGCAACACGGGTAAGATCACCGTTTCTTACAGCCCAGGCCGGGGAGATCGGGTGGAAGTGTCCAGAATGGCGCGTTGTAGACGGGTCCGCCGGTGAAGGGCTCCAGGTCAGGTTCAATGTGCGGATCGAGATCAATGTGGCTAAAGCAACCCATTCCTGCCGCAAAGTGAACGGAACAGCCCAGTGCCAGTTTCGACTCCAGCATGCAACCAATCATCAGTTTAATATTTGCGCTGCGGGCAATGGCTGCTATATCCATTGCCTCAATGATGCCTGACTTCATGAGCTTGATGTTAATATAATCGGCACATCCGGTACGCACCACATTTATGGCGTCGGCACTGGTAAACACGGACTCGTCAGCACCTATCGGAATTGATGTATGATCCTTGACAAACCTCATACCCTGCAGATCATATCTTGAGACAGGCTGCTCAAACAGTATGGGGCGGATGTTATTCTTCCCCATCTCCTCGATGAAGTGGACCGCCTCGCAGGGCGAATAGCCCTGGTTGGCGTCAATTGTGAGGCCGCATGTCGGAGCTCCCTCCCTGATAGCCAGCAGGCGGTCGATATCGTCTGTAAGTCTCTTTCCAACCTTGGTTTTGAGAATCGTGTATCCCGCCTTTGCCAGCTTCGCAGCATTGGCTTTTGCCGTCTCCGGCGGTACAATGTCAATGGTATAGTCTGTCTCGGCCTTGTTGCCGGCACCGCCGAAAAACTGGTACAGAGGAATGTCAATCATCTTAGTATAGGCATCAAGGAGTGCCATCTCAATGGCACAGCGCGCAGTGACCTGTGCCTGGAAAACGCCCCTCAGGGTGGCAGAGATGGCTCTGTAGTCAGTGATCTCCTTTCCTTCCAGAAAACCAACACAACTCTTCAACGTAGCCAGGACTGTCTCCTGGTTCTCGCCGTTAATAGGTTCCAGCGGCGCGGCCTCGCCGTAACCTTCAATACCATTATCCAGCACTACAGTCACAAGGGCATTCTCAATGCTGTACTTGGTTCCTATGGCAATAGTAAACGGCTCATCCAGAGGTACGTTGAGCGGTTCAATAAATACTTTCCTGATTTTGGCTGTTTTCATTTTTCGTCTTCCATTTTTTTAACAATTCCAGTAACTGGCTGACCTGTTCTTCAGTGTGGCTGACAGATACAGCTATTCTGACCTGGTGCATCTCTTTTCTTACGGGATAATTCATATAGGGTACAATCACTCCGTTCTCCTCCAGGAAATGTGACAGATCCCTTGCCTTTTCAGGTGTATCAAAGATCACAGGTATGATCGGAGTCCGGCAGTCAGTGGTCCGGTATCCCATCTCTGCTATCTCCTGCCTTAAGAACCATGACTTCTCAAGGAGCTGATGCCTGAGATCCGGGTTGTCACCCAGGATCCTCAGCGAGGCTATCCCCGCTGCAACTATTGGCGGCGGAAGAGCCGTCGACGCCTGGTAGGTGGCTGATCTCTCCCTTATAAGCGCGGTGAGGGTCCTGCTGCCCGATATGAACCCACCGTACCCGCCCAGTGCCTTGCTCATCGTCTCGGTCTGATATATTCTTTCCTCCCCGCAAAGACCGAAATGCTCGGTTGTACCCTTGCCAGTATCACCAAGGATGCCGGTGGCATGAGCATCGTCAACCACCAGAATACCGTGATGCTTCCTTACCACAGGGTAAATCCTGTCAAGCGGGGCAATCTCCCCGGTAAGCGGAAAAATGCCGTCGGTGATGACCAGCGGGTCGGAACTCCCGCTGTTCTCAAGAAGTTCATCAAGATGGTCAGCGTCGCAATGATCATAAAAGATCACGCCAGCAACATTGGATGGGATGGCAGCAAGAATGCTGGCATGTGCTGACTGGTCGATACAGACAGTCGAATAACTGCCCTTCAGCACCTCAAGGAGTATGCTGTTTCCCTGGAAGCCCGAGGCAAAGACAACGGCATCTTCCTTGCCCTTGAAGGAGGCCAGAGCGTTCTCGAGCTCCAGATGTATATCAGCCGTCCCTGTAGTGTGCCTGGATGCGGAGAAGTTCACCCCGTATTTTTCGACAGCCTTGATGACTGCCGCCTTGATGCGGGCATCGCCGGCAAGACCCAAATAATTATTGCCGGCAAAGTAGGAGTATCTCCTTCCGTTGCTTATGATAAAATTACCGACTTCGCTGTTTAAAAGGACCATAAAATTTGTCTGACGGATCTGACCTGAAGAGTCAATCAAAAATACATCTTTATAACCTAAGTTCTCATCACTTTGAACAAAAAGAGGTCCTTCCCCCGGCTCTTCATCTGCAGACCGGTCAACGGACAGAGCATCACCGGATTTGGATAAAATATTAGCTTTTATTAAATTGCGGCCCTTAATCTGATCAATACATATTCTACAACATAAATTTTATATTATGGAAGAAACATTAAAAAACTGGTCGGATCAGATAATCCCGTGGCTCACCAATCATGGTATAAGAATAGTCATAATCGCAATCCTTGCACTGGTAATTAACAGACTACTTAAAAGATTAATTATCAGGGCTGTCAGGACTGCGGTCAAATCAGATAAGAATACACCCCCCGATGCTGAGAAGAAACGTGAGGATACACTGATCAGAATATTTACCGGTGCACTGAATATTATTATCATAATTGTGGCCGTGATGATGATCGTGGGTGAACTGGGAATCGAGATCGGGCCGCTGATTGCCGGTGCCGGAATTGTAGGACTGGCGGTTGGTTTTGGCGGACAGTACCTTATCAGGGACATCATAACAGGACTCTTCCTGATGCTTGAGAACCAGTACCGTATCGGGGATGTTGTTGATATTGAGGGATTAAGCGGTTCAGTGGAGGATATAAGCCTGAGGAAAACAACCCTGCGCAACCTTGACGGTACCGTCCATCATATACCACACGGCTCGATTACAAAAGTATCCAACCTGTCAAAGGACTTTGCCCGGGTCAACATGGATATAGGTGTAGCATACAGTACGGATATTGAGCATCTGATCAGGGTTATCAACGAAACCGGGAGGGAGCTGGCTGCTGATCCGGCCTTCAGTGATTCCATCATTTCGCCGCCTCAGTTCCTGAGGGTGAATGAATTTGCAGACTCTGCCATTATGGTGAAGATCCTCGGAGACACCAAACCCCTGAAGCAGTGGGAGATTGCAGGTGAATTCCGCAAGAGGCTGAAGTTTGCCTTCGACAGGGAGGGTATTGAGATCCCGTTCCCGCAGAGGGTGATACATCATGTAAAGGAGTAAATCAGAAGGCATATTTATTACGATATTCCCCTGCCTGACAAGGCATTAATCCCCGGCCTTGCTTCTCCTGCACCGGCCGTGAGAGTCTCTTCAGCGTTCAGGAAGACTATAAATAAGAGAGGCTGCCCCTTCTTGCCCAGACAGCCTCGTCTATGTGGAAATTTATTGATGAGACAGTTACAGTTTATCGACTTTCAGCTTGACATCGAGGTGGAATTTAACGGGTACCGTATACTTCACATCCACCGCCTTGCCACTCTGGGTTCCTGGTTTCCAGTCGGGCATCTTACTGATTACCCTGACTGCTTCGGCATCCAGGAGAGGATGAACTGATCTCACTACCTTCACATTACCCACCTTGCCGGTTTTACTGACGACAAAGGTGACAACCACAACTCCTCTGATACCCTCATGCTTTGCCTGTTCGGGATACCTGATATTCTGAGCAATCCATGAAATCATGGCCTCCTCCCCTCCCGGGAACTGCGGCATCTCCTCGACAACGACAAATACCTCATCGCTCTCTTTTATCTGCTGTCCAGGCACTATTACCTCCTCCCTGATCTGAGCAGCATCAGCAGTACTGCTTTTGGTAGTGATCTCTATCACGCCATCGCGGGCCTTCTCTCCATACTTCAGTACTGCCATCTCTCCCTTCAGCACATTTATCGAAGCAATCTCATAAGGGGAGATATCAGACAGCGGCTTTTTCGTTATCTCTCCGTCCAGCACAATGAGGGCGGTGGCCGGAACGGATGCTGACGGTGGGGGCGGCGGCGGGGGCACCTGTGAAGGTGGCGGCGGAGGGGGTGGCAATTGTTGAGCTGGTGGCGGTGGCGGCGGCACCGGGCCTACGCTGACCGTATCGGCGACAATCGTGCTCCTGCGCATTGATACATTTATTTCACTGCCGGCAGCTTTCACTGAAACGGCTTTTGTTTCAAAGCCGACAAATGAGACCACCAGTACAGCGTCATCCGGGACATCCTTCAGGGCAAAGTGTCCTTCCGCATCACTGGTTGTACCGACCGTCGTTCCCTTTATCACTATCACGGCCCCTTCGAGTGGATTACCTCTCTCATCCCTGACCACACCGGTGACACTCTTCGCAATGTCAGAGGTAACGACGGCTGGAGTTGGACTGTCTGCCAATCCCTCCACGACCCTGTATTCAGGTTTCGCAAAGGCATAGAGGAGCAGTGCGGCTACCGGCAGGATCAGGAACAGCCGCAGCTTCCTGTAGGGTGAACTGATTTTATTTTTCATCATGACAAATCGTTTTTTGTTAAATGAGTAACTGAAAAAGCTCCCAAGGTCGATGACCGGTGATCCGGCGATCTGGTTGAGAAGTACAGCCCTGTAGACCGCCGGGTCGGAGGTACGCTGCAGCGCCTCCTCATCGGCCAGGTACTCATGGTTCTGCCTGATAAACCCGGAGTAGATCCAGGCAACAGGATTAAACCACTGGACTGCACATAACAGGGATGAAAGCAGCAGGTCAAACCAGTGCATCTGTCTGATATGCACCAGCTCATGGTTCATTATCTCCCTGGTCTCGGTCTCTGAAACTGAAGGATTGACAACGACAAGGGAGAATAATGAAAATGAGCCGGGGAATTTAGATGACCGGATCACCTTTGCAGGATAGCCCGGTGTCCGCTCCGCCTTACCGGCTGCCCGCAGCACAGGAATAACCTGTGCCACGTAACGTGAGATGATTACTGCAACCCCGGTCAGCCAGACGACACTCAAAACCACCGTCATAATTTGCTGCCAGGCGCCTTCATCATGCAACGATACTGTTACCGGACCGGCAGTAGCTCCGGCCTGCATGACAGGAACCTCTACAACATACCGGACAGTAACCAATGGAAGGATGAAAGATGCAAGGATACCAGTGACAAGGTAGATCCTGTTCAGAAGAAAAAACCTCTCATTCCTGAGAAAGAGAAAATAGACCAGCGCAAAACCGGTTATCCAGACTGCTGACCTGAGCAGGTATAAACCCGTCGTTTCCATTACTTCTGTTCTTTATTGGCCGATAACTCCTTTCGCGTCTCATTGATCAGCTCCTCCATCTCCGCAACGGAAAGATCCTTTTCACGTGCAAAGAATGATGCCATGGCGGGGAACGAGTTGTCAAAATAACTTTCAAGCAGCCCAAAGAGCTGGTGGCGTGAATACTCCTCCCGGGAAACAGTTGGATAATAAAGATGGACGTTCCCAAAGGACTTGTGGTCAACATATCCCTTCTTCTCAAGGATCCTGACCACTGTTGATACTGTATTTCTGGCAGGCCTGGGGTCGTCAAAACGCTCACGAATATCCTTAACCAATCCCTCCCCCAGATCCCAGAGAATCTGCATCACCTGCTCCTCTGCCCTTGTCAGTTGCATTGTTTTCATCATAGTAAAATTACTCCGTAAGATACGATGAAACACCCGCATTACAGATGCTAAGCTTTTTTTGAGTATGGTAAACCGGGTGTTTCATTTTAGTTCTGTCAATCCTTCACTGCAAATATATGACTATTCTTTTAGTCATGCAACTATTTTTGCAACTTTTTTGACTATTTATTTAGTTCGAGATCTATTATGCTTATATTATGGCTGTTACAGGTTCTGGTCGGGAGCCGTAAAGAGCCGTTGCCAGTTGATGATGCCATAGGATGTAGTCAACCTGGGGGCAGCTTTCCACCAGTCGGGGAACTGGCTGCAGCAAAACGGGCAGCACTCCACCTGCCGGGGAGGTGGCAGCAACAGAGGTGCAACACACAGGCAAACGTGAAAGCAGACACATCGGAAGTGCAATATACCGGCAGGCAGGGAAGTAAGAGCCTAAGTGGGCGCGGCAGCCAGCTGAGTGGCAACGCACCTTCAACCGCAGAAGTAACTATAGCCCGGAGGTACAGGAACGTTTTACTTAAGCCTTTTCCGGATGGTTGACCATGTGTCAGTGATGAGAAAGCTCTCCTCCATGTAACCGATCATCTTTTCAAACCGTTTCATAGGGATAGCGAAGGTGAGCTCATTATCAGGCACGCATTTGCGCGCGGAGGGGTCGAACATGCCGATCACCGCCCTTGGTTTGTCGGATAGACTCTCAAGATATGGATGGTGTATGATGGAGGTACATCCTGAGCCGAAGGGTGTATACGTGCCATTGGGTTCCGACTGGTCGAAATTGGCGAGCGTGAAGAGCCCTGACAGCACATGGGGCTTTGCAAAAAAGATCACCACATCAGGATCATCGCCCTCTTCAAGTTTATCCCATCTTTTAAAAACCAGGTTCATGCCCGAAACCGGCAGTATCTTCTGCGATTTCATGAACTCCTTCACCAATCCCGGGTTTTGAAGATATCTTTCGCCTTCCATCCTTTTATTGCCGCAGGATAAAAAATATTCAAATCCGGGTCTCATTTTGTCAGTAAAGCCGAGGTATCTCCTGCCTCCGCCGCAGGTGACCCTCTCAGCGTTGTAGACAAGGTTCCTGCCCTCCCTGACCCTGGCCAGCTCGCAGACAATGCAGCTCCATCCCTTTGGCTTGTCAGCCCAGTTTGCCCCGCCGTCGGCATATGAGTAGTAAAATGTAATCGGCAGGTCAGCGTTGCCGAAATATTTCTCCCATAATGATATAAAGGTATCGCGAAGTGTGAGGTCCATGATGCATATTTATATTGGTTGCAAATATAACACCTCTCCATAATAATCGTTCAGGGATGCCGAAACTTGCAGCAGACTCCGGGGGAGGTGGAAGCAGCCTTTCCATTTGTCCCCTTTGAGAGGAAGGAGTAGCTCTCCCCTGCGGTTAAGATAACCGTACCATTCACCATATTCAGGATCAGGAAAATGGCTCCACGTATAAGTGTCAACCTTCTCAAACCAGTCGAGACATCTCTGGTCACCAGTCAGCATGTATCTCTTTGCGAGCGAAATAAGGGTCCCGATATTCACCCACCTCTCCGCCATTATGGGCAAATCGCTGATTCCGCGAATCCTCGACAACAAAACCCTGATGGATGTCTTTGAGATGCGGCTCGCACTGGAGGTGGGGATGGCCGACTTTATCTTTGCAAGGAAGACCAACAGGGATATCAGAGAGTTGGAAGAGATCGTGGAGATCGAGCCCGACCACTCTGATGATATCCTCTTTGACGTCGATCACGAGATCAGGTTCCATGGCAAGCTTTACCGGATGACCGGCAACGATTTCCAGGAAGATTTTCAGAACCTGCTGCTGCCTGCCTTTCAGCATGTGTACAATATCGGGCTGCTGGAGATAAAGGGCAAAAGAAAGAAATATACATCGCACAAGGAACTTGTTGCACTCCTCAGGAAAGGTACCCCGGATAAGTTCCGCGAAGGAATGCGCCGGCATCTCGAGAACCACTTTGTCAGGATCCTCGCCAAACATCAGAACCACTCCGAAAGCAGGTAGAAGAGATCTGTCACTGCAAAGAAGCCCATCTGTACCGCAAACAGCGGCATGGCCCTGAT
>WOYX01000057.1:0-10255 GCA_011620595.1 Bacteroidales bacterium
AGGTCTGAAGGTCTGAAGGTCTGAGGTCTGAAGGTCTGAAGGTCTGAAGGTCTGAAGGTCTGAGGTCTGAAGGTCCCCATGTGTGCCGACTGCACTACTGCCTATGCCCTCCCTGCAAGCTGGCTGCTTCGCTTCCCGACACATGTATCGGGATCAACGCTCGCCCCTCTACTGCCTATTGCCTCTTATTATAACTATCAAAAAAATCATTACCCTTGTCATCGGTAAGGATAAATGCCGGCATATTCCTGACAACGATCTTTCTGACAGCCTCCATACCCAGCTCCTCAAAATCGACCACCTCAACCGACAGGATATTCTCGGCAGCCAGCACAGCTGCAGGACCGCCTATGGAGCCCAGGTAGAAGCCACCGTACTTTTTGCAGGCGTCGATCACCTGCCGCGAGCGGTTGCCCTTGGCAAGCATCACCATTGAACCGCCGAGGCTCTGGAACAGGTCAACGTAACTGTCCATCCGCCCAGCGGTGGTGGGCCCGAAGGAACCTGACGCCATCCCCTGCGGTATCTTGGCCGGACCGGCATAGTATACAGGGTGTTTCCTGAAATACTCCGGCATCGGTTTGCCTTCATCAATCATCTGCTTGATGCGTGCATGTGCCATGTCGCGCGCAACGATCAGCGTGCCGCTGAGGCTGAGCCTGGTCTTCACCGGGTACTGTGTCAGCTGCGCCAGTATCTCCTTCATGGGACGCTCAAGGTCTATCTCCACCGGCTTGTCGAGCTCCGGAGCCCTGGCCGGCATGAACCTCTCAGGCCTGGTCTCAAGCTGCTCAAGGAATATCCCCTCAGCAGTGATCTTACCCTTAATGTTGCGGTCGGCGCTGCAGCTTACGCCTATTCCCACGGGGCATGATGCAGCATGACGCGGAAGACGTATCACACGCACATCATGAACAAAATATTTGCCGCCGAACTGAGCACCCACACCGTACTCCTGACATATCTGCTCTACCTTCTTTTCCCACTCCAGGTCACGGAAAGCCCTGCCCGCAGTATTGCCCGTCACCGGGAGGTCGTCAAGGTAACCCGCCGAGGCCAGCTTCACCGTCTTGAGAGTCATCTCCGCCGAGGTGCCGCCTATCACGATGGCAAGATGATAGGGCGGACAGGCCGAGGTTCCCAGATCCTCTATCTTCTCACGGATAAACTTGCTGAGAGAAGCCTCGTTAAGCAGAGACTTCGACTGCTGATAGAGGAAAGACTTGTTGGCGGAACCGCCACCCTTGGCTATGAACAGAAATTTGTATTCACTACCCTGGCAGGCAGCAATATCTATCTGCGCCGGAAGGTTGCTGCCGCTGTTCTTCTCCTCGAACATCGTCGCAGGCACTATCTGCGAATAACGCAGGTTCTTCTCACCGTACGTCTCCCAGATACCCCTGCTTAAATGCCCGGCATCATCAAAACCGGTAGCCACATCCTCACCTTTCCAGGCCATAACGATTGCCGTGCCGGTATCCTGACACCACGGGAGCTTCCCTTCGGCCGAGATTACCGTGTTGCGCAGCATCACCCACGCCACGAAACGGTCGTTGTCCGTAGCCTCCGGATCATCAAGTATGGCCGCAAGCTTCTCCAGATGTGAAGTGCGCAGGAAAAAATTGACATCCTCGAATGCCTGTCGTGCAAGCATCCTGAGAGCTTCTGGCTGCACCTGCAGCATCCTCCTGCCGCAACACTCCGTCACCCTGACATGATCTGCAGTCAGTAGACGGTATTTTGTCTTGTCCTCCCCATGCTGGAAGGGTCTTTCGTAGATGAAATCTGCCATGTCTCTGATTTTTAAATGAGCGTCTTTCAAATATAGCAAATCAATCCGATCCTGCAATATTAAAATTGGTCACAGCTCAGTGCTCAGTGCTCAGTGCCCTCCTCCGCCAGGCTTCGGAGCTCAGGGCTCAGGTAAATTATGAGCCCCAAAAAATTGCACTTCTGTACCCTTGTTAAGCGCAAATCTGTATCATGTTATTTAGACTGCATCTAAATAACATCATCCCCTGAAAAATATGCCTCAGGCCGAAAACGTTTGAAATAACATAAAGAACGCAAAAGCCCGAAAAATCGGGCTGCAGTAGCTTTTCAAGGATATCGCCGAACCGGATTTTCAACTAATTTTGAATAGGTTATGGAAATCGGGTAATAAAACTAACAGCTAACTGATTATGAACGTGATCTACAGGCGTAAGCCCAGGCTCTCATTCTGGCAGATATGGAACATGAGTTTCGGCTTTCTGGGCATACAGTTCGGATTTGCCCTTCAGAACGGCAATGTGAGCCGCATCTTTCAGACACTCGGTGCTGACATAGACAATATTCCTATCCTCTGGATAGCAGCGCCTGTCACGGGACTGCTGGTGCAGCCGGTCATAGGGCACATGAGCGACCGCACCTGGAACCGTTTCGGCAGACGGCGGCCCTATTTTCTCACCGGGGCAGTTTTTGCCTCACTCGCGCTGGCCATCATCACAAACTCACCCACCTGGATATTCGCCACGGTTATGCTATGGATAATGGACGCTTCCATAAACATATCAATGGAACCGTTCCGCGCATTTGTAGGTGACATGCTATCATCAGAACAGCGCACCACCGGTTTTGCCATGCAGAGCTTCTTCATAGGCATAGGGGCAGTCGTAGGCAGCTTCCTGCCCTGGATGCTTGCCAACTGGTTCAACGTACCGGAGGTTCCGGCCGAGGGAAAGCTGATACCGTTCAACCTGAAGCTATCGTTCTATATCGGTGCGGTCGTACTACTGGTCGCTGTACTCTGGACAATCCTCCGGACAAAGGAATATTCCCCCGCCGAGCTCGAGGAGTTTGAGAAGGGAGAGAAGGTTGCACGGGGAGAAATAATGGAGGAGCACAGCGCGCAGGGCGCACAGGAAGCGGATCGACGCAGTCCCGCAGCAGCGGGAGAGCACCAGCCTTCACCACCATCCGGCGGATACGGCTTGCAAAGCGGGGCGCAGGGCTCAGGCCTGCAGGGTGAACAGGCAATCGCGACTGATAAAACAGGTACAGCGGCCGGGGGAGATGTGAATTTCTACCGGCCGGGGATCATATGGCTGTCGATAGGCCTCATCCTGACTTTCATTCTGTCAAGAGTTAACCTGGAGAAGGAGTTGTACGTTGTCACCGGAGGCGTGGCGTTCTTCGGCCTGCTGCAGATCCTGGCGGGCCTGCTCAGGTCAGGCGGCCGGGGTGGAAACGCGCTCAACAGCATACTCACAGACCTCAGGCACATGCCCGCCACCATGGGACAACTGGCCGTGGTGCAGTTCTTCACATGGTTTGCGCTCTTCTCACTGTGGATATACACCACCGCGGCGGTCACATCACAGATATACGGCACCACTGACACCGTCTCCCTGGAATACAACAAGGGAGCCAACTGGGTCGGAGTGCTCTTCGGCGTCTATAACGGCTTTGCAGCCGTGGTGGCCTTCCTGCTGCCGGTACTTGCCAAATATACATCCAGGAAGATAACCCACTCAATATGTCTTGTAATAGGTGGCATCAGCCTGGTTTCGATAAGCATGATCCATACCCCCGGGATGCTCATCCTCCCGATGCTCGGCATCGGCCTGGCATGGGCCAGCATCCTCTCCATGCCATATGCCATCCTCACCGGATCGCTTCCACACAACAAGATGGGAATATACATGGGCATCTTCAACTTCTTCATCGTCATCCCCCAGATCCTCGCCGCCAGTATCCTGGGAAGCATGGTGAAACATCTCTTCAACGGCAATACCATGCTGGCACTGGTGACCGGAGGGATTTCGATGGTCATAGCAGCGCTGTCGGTATATTTCGTCAAGGACGTTGACGACAGGAGATAACCATGGACCTCAGAGGATGCATATTCGATCTCGACGGTGTCATAGTTGACACTGCAAAATATCACTTCATGGCGTGGCGGCGCCTGGCAAAGGAGCTGGGATTTGAATTCACCGTCGAAGACAACGAGGCTCTCAAGGGGGTAAGCCGGATGACTTCGCTGGAGATCCTCCTGAGAACGGGTGGCGTGACTGTGAGTGACCATGAGAAGGAGGTGCTGGCAGCCCGCAAGAACGACTGGTATGTCGAATTTATTTCGGGAATGACTCCCGACGATATCCTCCCCGGAAGCGTCAGGCTCCTCAGATCACTAAAAAAAGCGGGCATAATGACAGCAATCGGTTCCGCAAGCAGGAACGCGGGAACCATCCTCGACCGGATAGGGCTGCGGGAAATGTTTGACGTGATTGTCGATGGCAACAAGATACATAAGGCCAAACCTAATCCTGAGGTATTCCTTAAGGGTGCCGAAGAGATGAACCTTTCCCCCTCCTGCTGCATTGTATTCGAAGATGCGCAGGCAGGAATAGAGGCAGCCATTGCGGGCGGCATGAAGAGCGTGGGAGTAGGCAGCCCTGAATTGCTGGGACGTGCCGACCTGGTAATCCCAGACCTGAAAAAAATAACGTTAAAAGAATTGAGAAACTTATAGAGCGTAATGACAGATTCACGATTTCAGCCCGATGAATGGAAAATCATCGAGACAAGATTTGAACCTGAGAGGGGCCGCGACTCGGAGAGCATCTTTGCCCTGGGTAACGGCATGATGGGACAGAGAGCCAATTTTGAAGAAACATACTCCGGAGACACTCTGCAGGGAACATACGTGGCAGGCATCTACTACCCTGACAAGACCATGGTCGGATGGTGGAAAAACGGCTATCCCGAGTATTTTGCCAAGGTGCCCAATGCACCGTCATGGACGGGCATCAGGGTCACTGTCGACGGCGAGGAACTTGACCTGGCAACCTGCACGGTGAGATCCTTCAGCCGCGAGCTCGATATGAGACGGGGAGTGCTGACACGCACTTTTACCGCAGTGATGCCCTCGGGGAGGGTGGCAGAGGTGACCGCCGTACGATTCCTCTCGATGAGTGAACCTGAGAGGGCAGCAATAAAATACAGCGTGCGCCTCTCCGGCAGAAGCGGCACGGCAGTGATAACACCCTGGCTCAATGCCGACGTTCATAATGAAGATGCCAACTATGAAGAAAAGTTCTGGGAGAACGAGTCGGCAGAGACCGACGGTATCAAGGCCGCAGTCGTCGCCCGTACACGCAAGACCGCCTTCACGGTTGCAACAGCCATGGTAAACAGCTTCAACGTCAACGGCAAGCCGGCCGGAGAAACAGCTGTCATGGAAAAGACCGCCATGACGGCAAGTGCCATCTTCACAACGAAATATTCAGACGGTGATACAATCGAGGTATACAAATACGTCGCCGTCCTCTCCTCATTCAACCATCCCGTAGAGGGACTCGCAGCCAGTGCCATGGCCTCAGCCGCCGGTGCTGCCAGCAAGGGGTTTGAAGCAATGCTCGGGGCACATACAGAGGCCTGGCAAAAAAAATGGGAGCACGGCGACATAGTGATAAAGGGTGATATCGCAGCACAGCAGGGTATCAGGTTCAATATCTTCCAGCTTAACCAGACCTATACAGGTGATGACCCCCGTCTCAACATAGGGCCCAAAGGATTCACCGGCGAAAAATACGGCGGCAGCACCTACTGGGATACCGAAGCCTTTGTCTTCCCCTTCTATCTCAGTACCGCAGATACTCACGTCGCACGTAACCTGCTGCTATACAGGTACAAACACCTTCGGAAGGCCATAGAGAACGCGCAGAAACTGGGCATCGGGGGAGGAGCCGCCCTCTACCCCATGGTAACCATGAACGGCGAGGAGTGCCACAACGAGTGGGAGATCACCTTCGAGGAGATACACCGCAACGGAGCCATAGCATATGCCATCTTTAACTATATACGGCATACCGGCGATCAGGATTACCTAGCTGAATACGGTCTCGAAGTGCTCATAGCCATCTCGCGGTTCTGGGCCCGCCGCTGCAACTGGTCGCAGGAGAAGAATCAGTATGTCATCCTCGGCGTCACCGGTCCCAATGAGTACGAGAACAACGTCAACAACAACTGGTACACAAACACCCTCGCACAGTGGACACTTCGCTACACCGTCGATTCTCTCTCCTGGCTCAGGAACGAAAGCAGCATAAAATACAACTCCGTCGTTGCGCGTACAGGTCTTGACCCCGAGTGTGAACTTAACCTCTGGCTCGAGATCATCAACAACATCTACCTCCCGGTGCACTATGACCTGGGTATCTTCCTGCAACAGGACGGCTTCATGGACAAGGTACAGCAGACCGTTGATGACCTTGACCCGGCTGAGAGACCCCTGAACCAGCACTGGTCGTGGGACCGCATCCTGCGGTCGGTTTTCATCAAACAGGCTGACGTGCTCCAGGGGATATATTTCTTCGAGGATGAATTTGATGAGGAGACCATAAAACGCAACTTCGACTTCTACGAGCCCCGGTGCGTCCATGAGTCATCTCTCTCTGCAAGCATCCACGCGATACTCGCAGCCAGGCTCCGCGATACCGACAGAGCCTATAAACTTTATCTGCGTACCGCCAGACTTGATCTTGACGACTACAACAGGGAGGTGAAGGACGGACTGCATATCACCAGCATGGCCGGTACATGGCTTGCCATCGTTGAAGGCTTCGGCGGAATGAGGGTATACAGTGACAGGGTATGCTTCAACCCGGTAATCCCCGATGCATGGGACTCATATTCATTTATTATCAGGTACAGGAATAACCCTCTCAGGGTGGAGGTCAACAGCTCATCCGTCACGGTGATAAACCTGTCGGATACAGTGATCCCGCTGGCTGTTTACGGCAACAGGACTGAGACTGCTCCCGGGGAGACAAAAAAATTCGAGAGATCATGAACAGACTGAAATTATCCGTAATGGCACTGCTGCTGCTCCCCCTGATGCAGCTCAGGGGACAGGTGATAGAGCGTATCGACCCTCCGTCGTGGTTCACCGGTATGCATGACGGCGCCCTGCAGCTTATGGTCTACGGCAAGGACATCGGCGGCTGGGAGGTGAAGACAGACTACCCGGGTGTGGAGGTGAAGACGCTTGTCCGCACTGACAATCCCAACTACCTATTTGTGAACCTGAACATTGCCAGCGAAGCCCTTCCGGGCACCGTCAGACTCACTTTCATCAACGGAAAGAAAAGCATGACACATGACTATCCTCTCTCCGAAAGGCCTTCCGGACCGGCAAGAGGGTTTAACAGCTCCGATGTAATCTACCTGCTCATGCCCGACCGCTTTGCCAACGGCGACCCCTCAAATGACAACGTCCCCGGGATGATCGAGCATCTCAACCGAAGTCATCCCGGCGGCAGACACGGAGGCGACCTGAAGGGTATCTCAGATCATCTCGACTATCTTCACGGCCTTGGTGTCACCGGCATCTGGCTCAATCCTTTCCTCGAGAATAACCAGGAACGCTATTCATACCACGGATACTCCACAACCGATTTCTACCGTTCAGACCCGCGCTACGGTACCAATGATGAGTTCAGGCAGCTGGTCTCCGAGGCCCACAAAAAAGGAATGAAGGTGGTGATGGACATGATCTTCAACCATATAGGTTCATTTCACTGGTGGATGAAAGACCTTCCTTCAAACGACTGGATACATCAGTTTGATGAGTTCACACGCACCAACTACAGGGCATCGACATACATGGATCCCTATGCTGCCGGGAGTGACATCATGCTGATGGAGAAGGGATGGTTTGACGTGACCATGCCCGACCTGAACCAGAGCAACCCTCTGGTCGAAACTTACCTTATCCAGACCAGCCTCTGGTGGATAGCCTACAGCGACATAGACGGCATCAGGATGGACACCTACCCCTACCCCGAACCTGAGATGATGGCACGGTGGGCAAAACGGGTCGAAGAGGAGTTCCCCGGCTTCTTTATCGTCGGCGAGGTATGGTATGACAGCCCGTCACAGATCTCCTACTGGGCCCTGAACAAGAAAAACAGCGACGGCTACCGCTCATACCTCCCCTCCGTGACTGACTTCCCGGTATGCTTCGCTACCCACAGGGCCTTTGAGGGCAATGACAACCCCACCGAAGGACTGTCAAAACTCTATGACGTGCTGTCACAGGACTTCCTCTACCCGGAGCCGCTCAGGAATGTGATCTTCCTCGACAATCACGATATGACACGCTTCTATACACAGACAGGCAAGAGCCTTGATGCTTACAAACTGGGACTCTCATTTATCATGACCACAAGGGGGATACCACAGATCTACTACGGTACCGAGATAGTGATGGAGGGCGACAAGAGCAAAGGTGACGGTCATCTCAGGCAGGAGTTCCCCGGCGGATGGCCTGATCATGAGAGAAGTGTCCTTGCCGGAGTAAACCTGACCGCGACTGAGCAGGAGGCCCTCGACTTTACACGTAACCTCCTCAACTGGAGGAAGCAGAAGGAGGTAATTCACACCGGCAGGATGAAGCACTATATCCCTCAGGATGGCATCTATGTCTACTTCAGATATGATGACGATGAGAGTGTCATGATCATCCTCAACACCAATGAGAAGGAGAGCAAAACCCTCGGAAAGGAGAAATACATTGAGTCGATGGAAGGCTTTACACGTGGCGTTGACGTGATCACCGGACAGGCCATTGAAGACCTCACTTCATTTAAGATTAAACCTCAGACAGCAATGATAATAGAACTAAAATAACCAGATTATGAAGGAACACATTTTCAGGATTGTAATACTGCTTGTCGGTATAGCCGCCGTGGCGGCAGCATGCCGGCCAAAAGCGGCTGCAGTGATAGAGCCGCTGAAGACAACCATAGTACACGCTGACTGGACCCGCAACATGGTCCTGTATGAGATCAACACCCGGCAGTTCTCCAATGAGGGAACCTTCGCCGGCGTGCAGGAGAAGCTTCCCGAGCTGAAGGAGCTGGGAGTGAACGTTCTATGGTTCATGCCCATCTATCCCATAGGTGAGGTGAACAGGAAGGGCGAGCTCGGCAGCTACTACTCCATCAGCGATTACAAGGGCATCAACCCGGAGTTCGGAACTATCGATGACTTCAGGGCACTTGTTGACACTGCCCACTCCATGGGCTTCCACGTAATCCTCGACTGGGTGGGTAACCACTCCGCCTGGGACAATCCCCTGGCAACAGAGTTTCCTGAATGGTATGCAAAAGATTCCCTGGGCAATTTCATCTCACCCTTCGACTGGACCGATGTCATACAGTTTGATTATACGGCCGGGCCGCTGTGGGACTACATGGTGGGTGCCATGAAATACTGGGTGGAAGATGTCGGTGTTGACGGTTACAGGTGTGACTTCCCCGGACTGGTGCCCGAGGAGTTCTGGTACAGGGCCACAACCGAGCTTAATGCCGTCAAACCGGTGCTCATGCTGGCCGAGGATGAAGATCACTCCTACCTTCTCGAGCGCGCCTTTGACATGAACTACGCCTGGGCGCACCATCACCTCATGAATGCCGTAGCTGCCGGCAAGCGCCATCCGATGGCCCTCGACAGCCTGATGCAGTATGAGCTTAAGCGTTATGCCCCGGATTCTTACAGGCTGCGCTTCATGACCAACCACGACGAGAACTCGTGGAACGGCACCATCGATGAGAAGATGGGCGAGGCACAGAAGGCATTAGCAGCCTATATCTTCACCGCCCCCGGCGTGCCTCTTCTCTATAACGGACAGGAGGCCGACCTCGACAAGAGGCTTGAGTTCTTCCAGCGTGACCCTATAGAGTGGAAAGATTCGGAGCTGCGTCCTTTTTATACGAAACTCGTTCACCTGCGCACCTCGCACCCGGCCCTGCGCCACGGCACCGAGGGCGGCTCGTTCGTCACCCTGAAGACGAACCAGAAAAGGGTTTATGCCTATAAAAGGGTGAAAGATGAGAGTGAGGTACTGGTCATCCTCAACCTCAGCAAGAGTCCCCTGACCCTAGCGCTGAAGGACGGTGCAACGGCTGGAACCTACACCGACCTGTTTGCAGAGACAGATGTAGAAATAGCACAGGGCCGCAAGATGCAGCTGGAGCCGTGGGGCTATATGGTGCTCGTTAAGTGATTATGAAGGTTGATTACAAGCAAAAAAACGGATTCTGTGTCCGGGATTTTTTGGTCTGACGTCTCAGGTCTGATGTCTGAAGGTCTGATGTCTGAAGGTCTGATGTCTGAAGGTCTGAAGGTCGGCTGCCTTCTACTGACCTTGAGACCTGAGACCTTGAGACCTGAGACCTTGAGACCTTGAGACCTTGAGACCTGAGACCTT
>WOYX01000057.1:10355-125823 GCA_011620595.1 Bacteroidales bacterium
TGAGACCTTGAGACCTGAGACCTTGAGACCTTGAGACCTTGAGACCTGAGACCTTCAGACCTTCAGACCTTAACTAACACCTGACCAGGCGCTTTACTGATGACACCCTCCCCGAGGTGACCTTCAGATAGTATATTCCTTTTGCAAGGTCTGACCCTTCAAGTGTAACCTCATCGATGCCCGAGGGTGCATTGATCATCCTTACCACGGCGCCTGAGGCTGATATCAATTCAACCTTATGCGGCTGATATTGATAGTCACCGTTGAATTTAATCACGGCAACTTCACGGAAAGGATTCGGATAGACATCAAAGAGCACCCCTGTGGCATCATCTGCATACTGGCTCCCGATGGCTGTCAGGAACGACGGCCGGTAGACCGGTTTTGAGGTAAAGAGCCTGTATTCTCCCTGTATGAGAGATATGGGCGTATTCTGGTTGGAAGAAGTGATATCGATGGACGTTCCACTGAAGAATTCGTACCAGGTGCCTGTCCGCGTGAAGTTAGGGTCGATGCTGCGGGGGAAGAGATCAAAATTTCCGAGCACAACCACATCCATATCAGAATGCTGTATGTTCAGCCTCTTGGTTTCCCCCGACTCGTAGATGCTGAAGTTGTCAGATGAGAAGGCAGGCTCACTTTTCTTCAGTTCAGCCAGGGCGGAGAGGTTGTCAAAGAGGTTTTTTCGTGAGGTATTGTTGTAATAATCCCATCTGATGGGTTTCGGCCCCAGCGGATCATCATTATAGTTTTTGGCATAGTCATATCCCAGCTCCTGGAACTGCCAGAGCATCTTGGGGCCGGGTATGGTCATGAAGAAGGTTGCTGTCAGTTTTATTCGCTTAAGAGCAATGTTAAAATCTTTGATGTTGTAACCGCCAACGGCCTCACCCTGACTCAGGTTCAGCCACATGATCCTCTCCTCATCGTGACTCTCCATGTAATCAACAATGCCGGGCACACTCCATCCGCGGTTTATCCACGATGCTTCCGAGATCGACATGTTCCAGTCGGTGTGACTCGTTGATGCAGCCTGGTAACGGAACTTCGCACTGCCCCACAGCAAAAATCCGCCGGCAGCCAGCTCCTTCTCCTCGTTATTGTCGGCAAAATGCTCCAGTATCAGGATTGCGTCTGGCTTGTAAGACCAAATCTTGCTCCCGATCCGGTTCAGGATTGCAATGCGTGATG
Organism: Bacteroidales bacterium; assembly: GCA_011620595.1. Taxonomy (GTDB): domain Bacteria; phylum Bacteroidota; class Bacteroidia; order Bacteroidales; family VadinHA17; genus SR-FBR-E99. Next base: position 11,547 of record WOYX01000057.1, read on the forward strand.
CATCATAAGCCCATCCGTCACCCGGAGTATTGGTGAAGCCTTTGGTGAAGTCAAACCTGAACCCGTCAACCCTGAACTCATCAATCCAGTAATGGCATACGCTGTCCGCAAATGCTTTGGTATCACTGCTCTGATGGTTAAAATCATATCCCCATGAGTAAGATGCGTTGGGTGATACCATGTTGAACCAGGGGTTGTTTGATGCAGGCTGGTTGGTGGTACTGTTCCAGTACATCCTGACAAGCGGGTTGCTGCCGTAGGCATGATTCAGAACGATATCCATGATCACCGCTATGCCCCGGCTGTGGCATGAATCGACAAGCTCTTTGAGATCATCAGCAGGACCGTAATATTTGTCAACCGCAAAATACATGGCCGGATTGTACCCCCAGCTGCTGTTGCCCTCAAACTCATTCACCGGCATCAGCTCGATAGCATTGACGCCAAGCCTCACGAAATAATCGAGTGTGTCCCGGATGGTTTTGAAATCATGCTTCTCCACGAAGTCGCGCACCAGCATCTCATAGATAATGAGTGTATCGGCAGCCGGTGCCGTAAAGCTGGTATTCTTCCACACATACTCCGGCGGCCTGGTCTGAAAGACCGAGACCAGCCCGTCTGCAAGGTCCTCCGGGTAGGGTTTCAGATCAGGATAGGTTGTCTCCTCAATCCATTTGTCGTTCCACGGATCCAGCACCTTCGTGCTGTAGGGATCGGGCACGCGTAGCAACTCGTCTATCAGGTACTGGAACCCGTACTCTTCGTCCGGGTCAAGCCCTGTCACCTCCAGCCAGTACCAGTTTCCGTCAGGACTCCTCTTCATGAACCCCTCCACGGTGTGCGCCCAGTTGTTGAAGTCGCCCATCACAAAAACATTGTTCTTATATGGAGCATATAACAGGAACCCTGCCGAGTTGTCTCCGGTGATGTTCACCCCCGGCCTGAGACCGGCCGGAACATCCTGGGTCACCGTAGCGGTGCGGATAAAATAATAAGCAGAATCGGCTTTTGCGACATTATCCTTCCATGCCCTGGCAACCAGCTTGAAACTGCCCGAACCCGTGGCGGTGACAGTATGGTTCAGTGTTGTTTCTGTCACTTTCTTAAGCTGCGTTCCGTTCTGGTACAGTATGATTGAGTCACATGCCGAGGCTGATGCCTGAACAGGTACCACCTGCCCGGCATAAACCAGTGAGGTATACTGGTCCGGCTGCGACAAGAGAACCTCAAATGCAGCCTCCTCACTGACATTATAGAAGATATCGGCCCCGCCGACGTCGCGACCGGTTGCTGTATTGGGTGACGGCACCGTATCCCTGAAAACAAAGGCCAGTTTCAGTATCTTTTCATTCTCCGGCACACCGTAAAACTCTCTTATGGAAGGCGAAATAGACAGGGTATAAACATTGGCTGAGACTTTTACAAGCCTGGCTTTGGCAGTAAACACACCCCAGTCGGCTACCACATGCTTCCAGTCCGAACCACTGGTGCTCTGATCGGTGATGACACCGGTATGAGCGTAGATCCTGCTCGTTCCGGTATAATCTTTCAGTCCCATGTCACCCTTATCAGCATGAAAGGTTATCACCACGGGGCCTGAGGCCACCGGAAAGACCGGATCAGAGGTGACCACCTGCGCTGATACGGCCAGGCTCCACCCTGCGAGGATCATTGTCAGTATCGGCAGTTTTGCTTTCATCTTCATTGATTCAGCTTGTGAATGTTTCTAAATATAATCAAAAACCTCTTCCTGTCACAGAAGAGGTTTTTGATTTTAAAGAACGCTACGGTCATAACCGTAACATGGGGGGCTATTCCGCTCAGTTCTTCGTTACTGTTGCCACTCTTGCCCAGGGATCCAGTGTGATGGTATAGTTACCTGCCTCGGCAACAGGGATATTGCTTCCGCCCAGGCTGAGATCGCCGAGGTCTCCGCCGAAGTTATAACCCCAGCCATCATTAGCCCTGAACTTGAATTCACCGACAATGAGATCAAGAGTAATTGTAAAGAGACCGTTAACAGCATCCCAGCTCATGTTCTGGTCGTCACTCCAGCTTCCGGTAGCATCACCAATGATTCCCCATCTGTCTGCGCGGTATGTATAATCATTCGGATGGCTCAGGTCAAGGGTGATGGCGTAGTCATCCTCAACGTCAGTGACAATGTTGTCACCGCCGGCCACAAGATTATTGCTGCCTGCCGGTGCACCGTAGTTGTAATCCCAGCTGTCATTGGCCCGGAACTTCCATCCTCCGGCAGGCATATTCATGCCGCCTTTCCAGATGTGAAGCTCAGAATCATATGTCAGAGGCTCCTGGCCACCCCATCCATTGAGATCGCCAATCACACCCCAGTCAGTTGCAACAACCGAATAGGTCATGTCGGTAATGTTCGCATTAATCTTCAGGTATCCTGCAGGAGCGTTTATGTCGCTGCCAGGATTTGTCAGTCCGCCTGATCCGTCATCACCAAATGTGTGTGCATCATCCCAGCTATGATCGGTAGTGAGTTTGAATGCACCTGCAGCAGGGAAGTAAACATATCCTTCAGCCTCGGGATTGGTGGCTGTGGAGATAATAAATTCAGCGTTATCGCTGTTATCCCAACCGTTGTAACTACCTACCACCCATAACTTATTGATGTCTGCCAGTGTCTGGAAGGCAATATCATCTCCGTATACAGTACCCTTGCTGTTTGTTGCATAGGCACGTACGTGGTATCCGGTATTTACAGTCAGTCCTGTAATATCGCTGACGAAGGCTCCTGTGCCATCACCACCAGCTATAACATTATCGGTAAGATCGGGATCCGGGTCTGTACTCCAGCAGAGACCTCTTGCAGTGATTGCTGATCCTCCGTCATATGTAACATCACCCCCTGACACTGCTGATGTCTTGGTTATCTGGGTAACTGCTGCGGTTGTTACTGCCGGGAAGTCAATCTCGGTCTTAAAGGATACAGTTGGACCGTAACCCGTGCCTGCACTGTTGGTTGCATAAGCCCTGACATAATAGGTCTGATTGCCAAGAAGGCCCGTCAGCTCGCTGGTGAAGTCGCCAATATCTTCGCCGTCAGTTGTCTTGCTGTCAGCAATTGTAGGAGGATCCGTGAGTCCCCAGCATACACCGCGGGCAGTGACAACCGCACCTCCGGCTACTGTGACAGAGCCGCCACCCATTGCCGAGTTACCTGTTATTTCAGTAATATCGAGCGTTGTGAGTGTAGGCACCACGGGTTTCGTGGTGAAAGTGAGCTCCTCACCGTAAACCGTTCCTGCCGGCCCCATGGCGAATGCGCGGGCATAATAGGTCTGTGCATAATCCAGGTCCGTGAGTGTCACGTTGAATGCAGCTGTCTTTAACGGGCCCGGATAAGGAGTTTTCGAGCTTTCAGTAGTAGGACCCGGTTGTTTGTCATAGCAAACGCCTCTCGTTAAGAAACCATCACCTTCAGCTACAACAAATCCGGTAACCGTTGCCGAGTTGGATGTTATGTCAAACACCTTTGTGGTCCCGAGTTTGGGATCGAGCCTGACTTCGGATGTCTCCTTGGTGCAGCCGGCGATGAGTATCGCCGCTGCAACCATGAGCATCATTATTCTGAATATTGATTTCATTTTCATCTATCTTTTATTAAATATCCCGGAACTAGTTGTTCTTCACAATAGTACATGAACCGGCTTCATCCGGACCGTTCGGCTGGGTGATTGTCAGCGTGATCGTATAGTTGCCAGCCGTCACCGCAATGTTGTCACCGTTGTGGAAGAGATCGGTCAGATCAGTTTTGCCCGGACGGTAACCCAGGTTCCATGCCCACGCGTCGTTTAGCCTGAATTTGATCTCACCGTCAACCAGGTCAAGGGTTATGCTCCAGGTGCCTGTGGCCGGATTGTATTCCATCTTCTGGTCGGGGCTTTCCCATGCGTTGGGTGTTGCCGAACCCACAAGCCCGATCATGTAGGCTGAGATGTCATAGGTCATCGCATTGACGTCAACGTTGAGCCGGTGCCATCCGGTGGCAGGAGGATCAATGCTTTCTCCATCAATTGCAAGAGCTGCTCCGCTGGCACCGTATGAGGTGTTGGAATCAGGATCAAGCAACGTGAAGGGCTGTGCCACATCAAGCTTCACAAGGCCTGTATATTTGCCGTCACCCAGTGCAGATTCCACCTTCTGGTCCATGCCGGAACCGATCAGGTCAAGACGTGGCAGACCGTAGAGGGTCACACTCGCATTGACGGGTGTCGAGGAATAGGAAAATGGATTTGTTCCTGTTCCGGGTGCTCCGGTACCTGCATCAACAACAAGCACTCCCCTGATGCGGAAGTCCACAGATGTAGTGGCATCAGCAGGGAATTTCTTCAGAAGTATCCCGTTCAGGTCACTGACCGTGATCTTTATTGACTTCGCCTGTGTCCCTGTCCATACCGTCACAGGATCAGCAAAATCAGTTCCGGCTGCACATGCCTCAAGATAGTAAGTAACTGAAGCTGCGAATCCCGGGTCAACTGGAGTGCCGACAAATTCAAGCATCTGCGTGCCGTTAACCCTCTCGAGGGTAAGATCGGGCAATGTCTGAAGTGTCGGTGCAACCGGGTTTGACAGCATCTTAACCATCTCGCCGTCCTTTTCACATCCTGTGAAAAGGGCTATCAACCCGATGAATGTCAGATATATCAAAATATTCTTCTTCATTTCTCTACTCTTTTATTATTAGTAACCGGGGTTGTTTATCCCGTTGTAGTTCGGATTGGCTGAAAGCTCGTCGCCCGGTATCGGGAAGATATTGAGGTGTTCCGAAGTGGCTGCTCCTGTATAAGCTCCGCCCTTCCACTGCCACAGGTAATCACCGCCGGTGAATTTACCGAAGCGAACCAGGTCAGTGCGTCGCTGGGCCTCATAATAGAATTCACGGGCACGCTCTGCCATGAGGAAATCAAGATCGAGATCATCAGCAGTGATGTTGCCGTCCTGGTTCCCGTAGGCACGCTCCCTGATGAGATTGATATCATTGACAGCAGCCTCGATATTGGCTGTCCCTCCCATTCTGTAGAGAGCCTCAGCCCTCATCATGTAAGCGTCTGCCAGACGGAAGACCGGGAAGTCGGTGCAGGCGTATGCGGTATTGTAGTTCGCCGGCAGGGAACTGTCATGATTGCGTGCCGTGAACTTGTAAACCCCGATGCCGTAATCGCCGCTTGCGGCAGGACTCGGTATATTCAAGGCCTTCTTCTGCTTCAGGAAGATGCGCTTGTCAGGTGACTGCGAGAAGGTCGAGTCTGAAGCCGGAATTGCGACATTACCATAAGTGGCAAGGGTGTCAATCACCAGATCCAGGAACTGTATCCTGGCCCTGTTACCGTTCCAGTTGGTGTTTGAGGTCAACCCATGGAAGTCTTCTGCCCTGATATACCGTGCATCGCTCGACGATTCAATGATGAATGTGGTTCCCACATAACCCTGTGTGTTGATGCCGTCCTGCTCCCAGGCAAAGATCATCTCAGGGTTATGATTGCCGTCATTGTCAGCACTGAAGTTTTGCCTGTAATCAGAAGCAAGAGTATAACCGGCGCCGATAACTTGACCTGTATATGTCACTACATCTTCCCACCGCTGTGTTCCTGTGTAGACCTCTGCATTCAGGTAGAGCCTTGCAAGCAGCATCCATGCTGCAGCCTGGTCAGCCTGGGGATATGAGTATCTCGGGGCGCCCAGGTCATTCTCAATGTCCTTGAGCTCTGTTTCGATGTAATTGAAAATCTCCTGCCTGGTGCCGATCTGCGGAAAGAACTTACCTACACCGTCAGCTTCTGTCGTGAAGGGGAACTGGCCAAACAGGTCTATTGCCCAGGAGTAAGCCAGGGCCCTGAGAAAACGAGCCTCGGCAACATACCTGGTCACATCTGGAGAGGTATTTCCCTCAGCGTTCTTGATGAAGTCGTTGGCATATGTGATACTCAGCGCCAGACGCTGGTAGAGAGCCGTGAGGAACGGGTTGCTGGGACTCCATGTCTGGGTGTTGAGGTCGGCGATGCCGACATCCCCCCATGCACATATCGCCTCATCGGTGGTGATCTCCTGAAGGTTCCACAGTGCCCTCATGGTTGTGAAGAAGTTGCCGTCAGAAGCAGCAATGTCATCGCCACCGTTGGCACCCTGGCCCGAGATGATGAAGCTTGCATATATCTTCCCGAGGGCCTGTTGCATATATAACGGATCATCACCCAGGTTCCCTGCAAGTATCTTGGTCGGGTCCTGTGGCACTACATCCAGATCTTTCACGCATGATGAAACCATCAGTGCTGAAAGTATAATTCCGAATATTAATATCTTCTTATTCATATCTGCTTATCATTTTATTCGTTAGTAGGTAAGCCCTATGCCAAGCATAAAGGTACGGGGCCTCGGGTAGAAATTATTGTCAATACCACCCTGAACCTCGGGGTCAAGGCCGCTGTATTTTGTCATTATCAGCGCGTTCTGCACCGTAAAACTAACACGGGCACCTACAGAGCCGAAGAGATTGTCAAACCTGTAACCGGCACTGACGTTGTCAAGCTTAAGGAATGAAGCATTCTCAACAAAATAGTCGCTGGTGAACTGACGCTTCACAAAGTTGGTCTCGGCAAGCGCCCTGGTAAAGTTCTTCCAGTAACCGATCTGCTGCATCTGGTCATAGGATGCACCGGCAGCCACCTGGTTGTACACATAGTTGCCCAGGCTGGCACGGGCCGAAGCCGAAAGATCAAAGTTTTTGTATTCAAACCTTGCTGAAAGACCCAGCAGGTAATCGGCTACAGGATTGTGATAGATGTACTTGTCAGCGTTGTCGCCGTTGACCACTCCGCCTTCGCCTGACTCATCAACATAGAGTCCTTCGATGGGATTGCCGTTATTGTCATATACCTGCCTGTTGACGAAGAATGAATAAGCCGGATAACCGACCCTGGTGACCTGCTTCTGCCCGGTAAAGGCATCACCGTAAAGAATTCCTATATAATTGGGATCGTCAGTGAGAAGAAGCTTTGTGATCTCATTCCTGTTGTAGGTGGCATTGAAGCCTATGGTGAGGGTCATGTCATTTGTCGAAACAGGTATGCCATTAAGAGAGACCTCGATACCGTTGTTCTCAAGGCTGCCCACGTTCGTGAGAAGAGTGTTTGAGAAGTTGCTTCCGCTGGGGACAGTGACCGAGTTCAGAAGATCATCGGTGACCCTCCGGTAAATGTCAATTGAACCTGTTATCCGGTCATTGATAAAACCAAAGTCAAGACCGGCATTCAATGTTGTCGTCTCCTCCCACTTAATATCAGGGTCATATGCATCAGGACGCAGTGTCGGGAGGAAAACTCCTCCAATGGGATAGTAACTGCCTTCCGAGGCTTCCCGGTAGAGAGCCTGGGCCGGGTAGTCATTGCCTATATCCTGCTGACCGGTTATTCCCCAGCCAAGTCTCAGCTTGAGGTTGGTAACAGCTTTAACGTTCCGCAGGAAGCTTTCGTCATTGATCTTCCACGCAAGAGCCACTGACGGGAAGAGCCCCCAGCGATTATCCTCTGCAAAGCGTGAAGATCCGTCTTCACGGACAGTGACGGTAACAAGATACCTGTCCATCAGCGTGTAGTTGACACGACCGAAGAACGAGACGAGATAGTTTTCGGTGATGAATGACGAGCTGTCAGTCTTCTGATATAACGGATGCTCGGCGTCCACAATGCCGCGTGTGTAGCTGTCTCCCTCTCTCTTGAAATGCTGCCATGAGTAACCGGCAGTGACATCAACCACACTCTGGATGCTGGCCAGGTCCTTATTGTAATTCATGTAGTAATCGAGAAGATTGTTGTAGTTTGTGCCGCTGTAATCGCTCAGCCTGCCGTAGAGGGGTGCTGTGAGAACCGATGGTGAGGTCCTGGGCCTGTTGTTGTGCCCGTCACTCTCTGAATAGTCTGTTGCCAGGTTGAGGTTGGCCCTCAGCTCGGGAAGGAACGGCAGGGCATAGTCAAACTGTATGTTACCTATCACCCTGTTAACCACTGACCTGTTGTCAGCCTCGAGAGCCTGCTCAACGGGGTTGGCCGTCCCCAGGTTGGCACCGTAATTGGCCCACTGGAAATATCCTGCCGAGGCAGGGTTGCCGTCCATGATCACCTGTGTCGGATCCATGTTCACTGCAGAACCGATGGCACCCGCGTCACCGTAGTTGTGATGGGTGTTCATCCCCTTGACATTCAGGTTTATCTTAAGGCTTTCATTTAGGAAAGTGGGATTGAGGCTTAATGAGCCGGTTATCCTCTCCATGTCGGTGTTCTTCAGGATACCGTTCTGATCAGTATATCCTACTGAGAAGCGGTAGGGAAGGCTGCTTACAGCACCCGAGAGACTCAGGTTATGGTCATGCGATATGGCTGTACGGAAGATCTCTTTCTGCCAGTTGGTATTCTGTAGTCCCAGCAGATCGAGGTTGTCAACTCCAAACAGATCCTTTTTTGCAAGAGCCAGCTGCCTGATCTCATCACCCGAAAACACATCAACAAAGGCGATGGCGTTGGCAACAGAGACATTCCCGTCATACGAGACGGTCAGCGGGCTGCCTGCCTGTCCTTTTTTGGTGGTGATGAGGATAACACCGTTTGATGCCCTCGAACCGTAGATGGCAGTCGCGGAGGCATCTTTAAGAACCGTGAAGGTCTCGATGTCATTCGGGTTTACAAATGAGAGAATGTTCGAGCTCCCCGATACATTGTTATTGTCGATGGGCACCCCGTCAATGATTATCAGCGGGTCGTTGGAGGCATTGAGTGATGAACCTCCGCGAACACGTATCGTGGCGCCGCTGCCCGGAGCACCGCCGGCGGTGGTGATGACAACACCGGCGCTCTTACCCACCAACAGATCCTGCGGTGAAACGATGGCCCCCTTGTTGAAGTCCTTTGAGCTTACCGCTGCCACCGAACCGGTAGCATCACTCTTCTTCACGGTACCGTACCCGATGACCACAATCTCGTCTAGAGTCTGGACATCAGTGCGCAAAGCCACATCAATGACCGTCCGGTCACCGACGGGCACCTCCTGCGGCAGGTAACCGATAAAAGTGAAGACAAGTACATCCCCCGGACTGGCCATGAGGGAGTAGGCTCCGTTGATGTCAGTGATAGTTCCCGTCAGCGTGCCCTTGACAACGACGTTCACACCAGGTAACGTCATCCTGTCGGCAGCATCGGTAACTGTACCTGACACTCTTACCTGTTGCCCGAAGACAACAAGACTCATCATTATGCCGAAGGTCAGCATAAAGAGCCGTTTTACAGTTAGTTTCTCCATAAATAGATCAGTTTAATTGCAGTTTACAGAATTGTTGTTATTACTAATATTTGGTTGCTCAGATTTGGGATGATAAAATTCGGTCTTTTTTACTTGTTAACCAACTCTTTTTCAGCTTTTTTCCGCAATCGTTACCGCAAACGTTTGAATAGGGCGTTTGCTAAATTAAGACATGCTGCAGAGAGTGATATTTTTTTTATTATATTTACCCGAGTGAGACATTTAGGCAGATGAGCAAGGAGAATATCACCATAAAAGATATAGCCCGCGAACTGGGTATCTCACCCTCAACAGTGTCCAGAGCGCTCAAGGACCATCCCGACATCAGTCAGGCCACCCGCGACGCGGTGAACGAGCTGGCCGACAGATGGAACTACCGGCCCAATCCCATTGCCCTCAGTCTCAAGAGCGGATCATCAAAGACAATCGGGGTGATCATTCCTGACGTTGTCCACTATTTCTTCTCAACAGTCATCAGCGGCATCGAAGATGTACTCTACAAGAGAGACTACAATATGATCCTCTGCCAGAGTAACGAGTTGATGGAACAGGAGGTAAAGAACATCAGGACACTTTTGTCAAGCCGCGTTGACGGCATCATGGCATCAGTGACCAAGACCACCCGGGAGTTCGGCCATTACCGCAACATCATTGATAAGAACATACCCCTGGTCTTCTTCGACCGTGCGGCAGAGGAGCTTGCCGCCGACAGCGTAGTCATTGATGATGAGATGGGTGCCTACAAGGCTGTTAACCACCTCCTGCGTATGGGAAAGAAGCGCATCATCCACCTCTCAGGCCCTCCCCAACTGGCCATAGCCCGCAACCGGCGCAACGGCTTCCTGAAGGCCATGAAGGAATACAGGCTGACACCTTCCGACGATGATATCATCAAGTGCGATGACATTGAAACCGCCGAAGAAATCATACCGGAACTGCTGAAGCGTTCCCCTCTGCCGGAGGCTTTCTTTGCGGTTAATGACCTCACCGCAGCTCAGACTCTCATGATTATAAAACGGCACGGACTGCGTATCCCCGAAGATATAGCCATAGTGGGTTTCACCAACAGCCAGATAGCCACGCTCACTGACCCCGGGCTAACCTCCGTGGACCAGAAAGGTTATGAAATGGGACAGATAGCCGCCACGCTGCTTCTGGAAAGGATAGAGAATCCACGCAAGCCAATGCAGAACAGGGTGATAACCTCAGAGCTGGTGATCCGGGGCTCCTCATCTGCCAGGTGATATTGCCGGCCTCCCGTTGACCCGGGACTCCTCCTCTTCCAAGTGATATTGCCGGCCTCCCGTTGACCCGGGGCTCCTCATATGCCAGGTGATATTGCCGGCCTCCCGTTGACCCGGGGCTCCTCATATGCCAGGTGATATTGCCGGCCTCCCGTTGACCCGGGGCTCCTCATCTTCAAAATGATCATTTCTGCCTGCCGGTGATCGGTGACGCCTCCCCGGCAGAGTTATCCCCAGCAAGTTAAAGAAAATCGGCCAGCCTTCCCTTTGTTCCCTCACGTATTCCCTTCGGTGTCTCCGTCACCGCACAGCACTCCGTCTCCGGATCGTGCTGGAATATCAGCAGGTGGCCGGAGTGCAGCGCCTCCTCAAGGATCTCCTGCTTCTCGGCAATAGTGGCCAGGGGTAACAGGTCGTATGCCATGTTCCACAGAAGTGGTATATGTGCTACGGTGGGGATCAGGTCACCGGCAAAAACAAGGGTGCGGTCATGATACCTTATAACCGGTACTATCAACCCGGGGGTGTGCCCGTAACATATCCTCAGCATCACTCCCGGAAAGAGCTCTCCATTCTCCTCAATAAGGTTCAGCCTGCCGCTGTCGCCGAAAGGCTTTATATTCTCCGGAAGAAAGGCATCCTCCTCGCGCAGGTTGGAGTCGTTGGCCCACTCCCACTGCTCTCTGCTGATATGGTATGTGGCATTGGGAAACAACGGCTCCTGCCCTCCCCCGGCACCGTTGACAAAACAACCACCGCAGTGGTCGGCATGAAGATGGGTGATGAGAACATCAGTGATATCTTCCGGAGTGTAGCCGCACTCCGCCAGCCCGCCGGTGAGCCCGGACCCGCCGTGCAGGTAAACATGCCTGAAAAATTTATCAGACTGCTTGTCGCCCCACCCGGCATCAACAAGGATGACCCTCCCCCCTGTCTCAATAACCAGTGTATTGAGCGAAAGAACTATGGTATTATTCTCATCTGACGCTACCTGTCTGCCCCAAAGTGCCTTGGGAACCACACCGAACATAGCGCCGCCGTCAACCCTGAAATTGGATATATTGAAAAGAGATAGCTTCATTAGATTATTTAATTACTATTTTATTGGTTTAATGGAACTTACATGAATTAAATAATCAACTGCTCCTGTGAACCAGTGCTCATGTAAGTTTCATTCGATTATATTATTATGATTTCATTGGCCGAATGGAACTTACATGAATTAAAACAATCATTCCCTTTGGTGGGTTTCTGCTCATGTAAGTTTCATTTTTTATCAACTTAACCGGGCTGCAAGATAACCAATTTTGGTATTTTTGCGTGACCCATAGCGGAGTGATACAGGCATTATGAACACCGATTTCAACTCAGTACTCTTTGCATTCCTGCTGACACTATTCGCCGGCCTTGCCACCGGTGTGGGGAGTACCATTGCCTTCTTCGCCAAAAAGACCAACACCAGGTTCCTCACAGTAAGCCTTGGCTTCTCCGCCGGGGTTATGATCTACGTCGCCTTCGTGGAGATCTTCGTCAAGGGACGTGAGGTGCTCACCGAAGCTATGGGCATGCGCCAGGGATGGTGGGTGGCCGTGCTCGCCTTCTTCGCTGGCATAGCCCTCATAGCCATCATTGACAAAATCATCCCCTCACAGGAGAACCCTCATGAGGCGAGGAAGATCGAGGGGGGAGAAGAAGAGGAGAGAAGCGGCAGACTGCTGCGCATGGGGACCATGACAGCACTTGCAATTGGGATCCACAACTTCCCGGAAGGTCTCGCAACATTCACCGCAGCCCTCGCAGACCCTCAGATAGGTATTGCCATCGCTGTCGCCATAGCCATTCATAACATCCCGGAAGGAATAGCCGTCTCAGTGCCCGTTTTCTACGCCACAGGCAGCAAACGCATAGCCTTCCGGCTCTCGTTCCTCAGCGGCCTCTCGGAACCTGTCGGCGCACTGGTAGGGTACCTGCTTCTTCTGCCGCTGATGACCGATACCCTGATGGGAATCCTCTTTGCCTTTGTGGCAGGCGTTATGGTATTCATCTCACTGGACGAACTGCTTCCCGCAGCCGAAAAATACGGGGAACACCACCTCTCAATCTACGGGCTGGTTTCCGGTATGGCAGTGATGGCACTAAGCCTGCTGCTTTTCAAATAAACAAAATCGGGTAAATCCTGTTAGATTATTATAATTTTGTACGAAATATTAAAAACCAAAAGCAGACTATGATGAAAAGAACACTGACAATCCTGGTGATACTGGCTGCACTCACAACAGGCATCCAGGCTCAGACCTACAATTCAGCCATCGGCCTCAGGGGCGGCGATCCCTCAGGAGTGACATTCAAGACATTTATCAACAGCATAAACGCTCTTGAACTGATAGCCGGGACAGGCTACTGGGGACATAACTTCGCAATAACCGGGTTCTATCAGTGGCAGCGGCCTACCGACTGGACACCGAATCTCGACTGGTTCATCGGCCCCGGAGCACATATAGGTTTCTGGAACGACTACTACCGTGAAGACTACGGTACAGGTATTCTCCTGGGTGTCGACGGTATCGTAGGGCTCGAGTATACTCTTGATGATATACCTCTCAACTTCTCACTTGGAGTAGGCCCCAGCTTTCAGCTCACCAGCGGTCCCGGATGGTACTACTGGAACGGAGGATTTGCCGTCAGGTACATCTTCTAGGAAACAGCATACCGCTCATAGAATGGAGGATACAGGGCCGGCATTGATTTCTTGCAAAATATTTTGCAGTTAAGAAAAAAGACTCCATCTTTGCATCCGCTTTTTTAAGTTCTTTAAGGTCCATTCGTCTAGTGGTTAGGACGTCAGGTTTTCATCCTGGTAACAGGGGTTCGATTCCCCTATGGACTACAAAACATAAACTGAGAATATGGCTAATCACAAGTCGGCACTGAAAGCCGCAAAGCAGGCTGAGGCAAGAAGGGAAAACAACAAGTACTATGCCCGCACAATGCGTAACGCTCTCAAGAAGATGCGCGCCACCACCGACAAGTCGGAGGCAGACAAGATGCTCCCTGAGCTCAGTGCCATGCTTGACAAGCTGGCAAAGAAGAACGTAATCCACAAGAATAAGGCGTCAAACCTCAAGTCGTCAGCAACAAAGCATGTACAGAACCTGAAGTAGGGTTTCGTTGAAAATATTGTACTGCCGCTGCCCCCGGACAACGGCTTTTTTTTTATATTGCAGCGGGATAAAACGTTTTGCTGCATGTCAATGAAGATCACAGACTGGGCTGTCGAGGACAGGCCCCGTGAAAGGCTCTGGAGCAAGGGCCCCTCAAGTCTCAGCGACGCTGAGTTGTTAGCCATACTCATAGGATCAGGTACCAGGAACCGCTCGGCACTGGACCTGGCACGCGAACTGCTGGCTCTCGCCGGCAACTCACTGGGCGACCTGGGAAAACTCAGCGCCGGGGAGATACGTAAGATAAAAGGGCTGGGTGAAGCCCGGGCCGTGACCGTCGCCGCCGCCCTGGAGCTGGGACGGCGCCGCAAACTGGCCGAGGCGGCGGAACACCCGCAGATACGCTCCTCGGCTGATGTCTTCAACATCTTCAGCCCCCTGATGGAAGACCTGCCACACGAAGAGTTCTGGATACTCTTTCTCAACAGGGCAAACCGGGTGATCGGCCGGATGAAGATAAGCCAGGGAGGTGTGAGCGGCACCGTCACTGACGTACGCATAGTTATGAAAAAGGCGATAGAGTCACTGGCATCAGGACTGGTCATCTGCCATAACCATCCCTCGGGCAACCAGAGCCCCAGCGATTCAGACATACGCATAACACAGAAGATCAAAGAGGCAGGCGCCCTGATGGATATCCAGCTGCTGGATCACCTTATCATTGCGGGCAGGGAGTACTATAGCTTCGCTGATAACGGGGCCATCTAGAGTTGCTGCCCCGCAAGCCTTACATCCGAACGGTCATCGCACATCTCACGCATCTCCGCTACGGTGAGCCCGGTGACCGGATGAACCGCAGCAGGAGCAACCTCATAAAGGGGCTCAAGCACAAACCGCCTGTCGGCAAGCCTGGGATGAGGCACCTCCAGCCCCGGCATTGATATTATGCGCTCTTCCCATAACAATATGTCTATGTCAATAATGCGCGACTCATAGCTGTCCCTGCCGCTGTGCCTGCGCCCCATACGTCCCTCGATGGATCGGAAGAGCTGCAGCAGCTGCCACGGCTCCATAGTAGTCTCAATGACAATGACCATATTCAGGAATTGCACGTCAGCATCAAAGCCCCATGGCTCGGTCTCCCATACCGATGACACAGCTGTGACCTCCCCTGCCTCTTCCCGGATAAACTCTATGGCACGGGCAAGAGCACCAAGCCTGTCGCCCATGTTGCTCCCCACTCCTGCAATCACCTTTGTTCGTGCTGATAATTTCATCTCAAGCGCTTTAGAGCCGTAAAGATGCCTGTTTTTTTTATAATTTGGCAACCGAAACAAACCATACTGATATGAAAACCTTCCTCAAAATGCTGCTCGCCGTGGTTGCCGGGCTGATTATAACAAGCATACTCTTCTTTGTTATCATGCTCTCAGTATTCTCAGTCATAGCCACCGCAGGCACCAAAGCTGTTGACATACCCGAAAAATCGGTCCTGGTGATCAAGACCGGCGCCATGATTCCGGATCGCACCGGCACCAACCCGCTGGCCATGTTCGATCCGTTTACCATGTCTCTTACCGGGACTCCCGGACTGAACGACCTGCTGAAGAACCTGCGCAAAGCTGCCGAAGATGACGACGTAAGCGGCATCCTGATAGAAAACGGCACCATGCCCTCAGGATGGGCAACGGCAGACGAACTGCGCACAGCCCTGGAGGAGTTCAGAAAGAGCGGCAAATTCGTTTACTCATACTCTGACTATATCATGATGCAGGAGAGCTACTTCATCTCCACCGCTGCTGACAGGATATGGCTTAACCCCACCTCTGCCTTCGATTTCAAGGGACTGGCCTCGGAGGTTACATTCTACAAGGAGGCACTGGAGAAGCTTGGCGTGGAGGTGCAGGTGATAAGACACGGCAGGTTCAAGGGTGCCGTTGAACCCTATATGCTTGACCGGCTGAGCGAGGAAAACCGTCTCCAGATCACCCGGTATATAGGCTCAATATGGCAACATGCTGTAAAGGTCATAGCCGAATCGCGCGGCTTGCCTGCCGAAAGGGTGATGCAGCTGGCAGACTCACTGGCCGGTTATAACATTGCACGCATGGCCGCGGCAGGAATGATCGACGGCACCATCTACCGGGACCAGCTCGAAGACAGTATAAGAGTGGCTGCCAACATTGAGGAGGATAAGAAGATCAACTATGTGCCAATGACAAAGTACTCCAGGGTGACGGTCAAACAGGATTCCAAACCGGGACGCTCCAGGATAGCAGTGCTCTTTGCCGAAGGGAGCATTGTCATGGGGGAAGGCGACGACTCCAGCATAGGCGGAAACAGGTATGCTGCCGAGTTGCGTAAGCTGCGGCTTGACACTACCGTAAAAGCCGTGGTCTTCAGGGTCAACTCACGGGGCGGCAACGCCATAGCCTCTGACCTGATATGGCGCGAAGTGGAGCTTACCTCCAGGGTCAAGCCTGTGGTGGTATCAATGGGCAACTACGCCGCCAGCGGAGGATACTATATAGCCGCCGCCGCCGATAAAATAATGGCCTCACCGGTGACACTGACAGGATCCATAGGGGTCTTTGGGCTTATCCCCAATGCACAGACACTTCTTCACAAAAAGCTGGGCATCACCTCTGAAGTGGTCAGCACCAACGCACACTCTGACGCACCTTCGCTGACGCGTCCCCTCAGTGCCTTTGAAAAAGAGGCCCTCCAGGCTAATGTAGAGCGTACCTACAATACTTTCACGGCCGTTGTGGCTGAGGGCAGAGGCTTGAGACAGAAAGCAGTGGACAGCATCGGGGAGGGACACGTCTGGAGCGGCACTGACGCGGCCGGCATAGGACTGGTTGACACCTTCGGCGGCATCAGTGACGCTATCAGGGAAGCGGCTTCGCTGGCAGGACTGGATAACTACCGCATCATCGAGAAGCCCGAGGCTTCTGACCTCTACACCAAGCTGCTCAAGGAGATGACCGGCACTCTCAGGGCAAGATTGATCCGCCAGGAGCTCGGTGCTGCCTCAAGGTACTGGCATGACCTTAAGGAGATAATGTCCGCTTCAGGAGTGCAGGCCGTGCTGCCATATTACATTGAGATCTACTAGGCATGATCATTCCGGGCGGGATACTGCTGTGGCTCTCATCACAGCTCTACGGAGCCGCCGTAACTGTCAGGAACAGTCTCTATGACTGCGGCATACTCAGGAGTCACAGCTTCGACCTGCCCGTGATCTGTATCGGCAATATCACAGTCGGCGGAACAGGAAAGACACCCCATGTCATCTGGCTGGCAGAGAAACTCTCTTCCCTGGTACAGGTTGCCGTGCTCAGTCGCGGGTACCTCCGCAAAAGCCGTGGCTTCAGGGAGGTGACGCCCGGTGACACCACAACCGAAGTGGGCGACGAGCCGCTGCTGATAGTCCGCAGCCTGCCACAGGCGCGCGTCTTTGTTGACCGCGACAGGGTGCACGGCATAAGGAAGATTATGACCCAGGAGCCCCTGGCCGGTGCTGTCATCCTCGACGACGGCTACCAGCACCGGGCTGTGAAAGCCGGGATGAACATCCTCCTGACCGACTGGAACAGGCTCATGATACGCGACAGGCTGCTGCCGCTGGGACGACTGCGCGAGAGCATCAGAGGCATGAGAAGAGCGGATATCATCATCGTTACGAAGGTGCCACCCGAAGCCACCCCCGCTGAGATGGACGCCGTAAAGGCAGAACTGAAAGCCGAAGCAGGGCAGAGCATATATTTCACCACTCTTGCCTACGGCAACCCGGTGCCGCTCTTCCCGGATACTCCACCACAAACGGTTATCGCAGAGACCTCAGTGCTGATGGTGACAGGCATCGCCAACCCTGCCCCGATGGCCAGCTACCTCTCAACACTCTGCAAAAGAGTGACACAACTTGCATTCCCTGACCATCACCGATATACCGAAAGTGACATCGCGGACATGAAATCTGCCTTCGACGCCATGGAAGGTGACCGTAAAATTGTCATCACCACGGCCAAGGATGCCGTCAGGTTAAAAGAAATAGCTAATATTGCAGTTCACCTCGCCGAGGCAATATATGTATTGCCGGTTAAGGTGCAATTCATTGAAAATGAAGAGGAGTTTCTAAACAAAGTATATCAATATGCTGGAAAAAATCATTAAGACAGCTGATTTCCTGAGATCAAAAGGATTTACCGACCCTGAGGCAGGTATAGTGCTGGGCACCGGCCTGGGCGGCCTCACCACAGAAATTGACAATCAGATCGAGATCCCCTATGCTGAGATACCCGACTTCCCTGTCTCCACAGTGAAGGGTCATGACGGGAAACTGATCTTCGGCGATTTCGGAGGGAAAAAGGTTGTTGCCATGAAGGGCCGTTTCCATTATTACGAGGGCTACGGCTCCGAACAGGTGACCTTCCCCATAAGGGTCATGAAGGTGCTGGGCATCAGGGCCCTCTTCCTCTCCAACGCCGCAGGCGGAGTCAACCCCTCGTTCCGCATCGGAGACATCATGATCATCGATGATCATATATGCCTCGTCGACAATCCTCTGATAGGACCCAATGACGATCGCATAGGGCCGCGTTTTCCCGACATGAGCGTCCCCTATGACAAACAGCTCATCGAAAAGGCCGAGGCAATAGCTGCCAGGCTGGGAATTCCGTTAACAAAAGGAGTTTACCTCTCCACCACCGGCCCTACCTTCGAGACCCCGGCAGAATACAGGTTCTTCAGGATCATCGGCGCTGACGCCGTGGGCATGTCAACGGTGCCCGAGGTGATCACCGCCAGGCATATGAATGTGCCTGTCTTTGCCGTCAGCATCATCACTGACCTGGGTGTGGAGGGTAAGATCGAGTACACCACGCACGAGTCTGTCCGGCAGGCTGCCGAACACAGCGAGGAGAAGATGACCAGGATCATGAAGGAGCTGATAGCTGCCCTCTGACGGGTTACCCGTTTTGCGGCGCCGGAAAATGGTACCTTAACGGTAGTGGTCTGACCCCGTTACCTTAACAGCAGAGCTCATAAGCGTTACCTGTATAGCACTGCACAGACCTTCTTCCAGCGCCTCGACACCCCCGAAGAGCTTACTGATTCTGCCATAATCATATAGAGTCCTGCGGGCAGTCGTGCACCGCTGTCCGTCGTCCCGTCCCACACAAAGGTTGCCCCGGCACCTGCGGAGAACCTCTCTGCCAGCCTTCTGACACAGTACCCGCGGTCGTTGAAGACGGTCACCGATATTATGTTGTCATCTCCCCCGGGCCAGACCGACACCGATATCACCTCCTCAAAGCCGTCGCCGTCAGGTGAGACCCTGGTGGATGAGAGCCTCAGTCCTTCGCCGGCTTCCGCAGGCTCCACCGCCACCGAGTTGGCGGCACCCGGGGTGCCCCACCCGGACGCCTCGGAGGCAGAGTGCCAGTTGGCGGCAATATCTGATGGAAGTGCCGGGAATACCTTCTCCAGGGCAATCCCCCCGGTGCCTGACAGAAACACCTGATGCATGGCACTGCTGAAACTGACCCTGTCAACAACGGTCAGCATCCGGTTATAAAGTATAAGCGTGCCGCCCTCGTCGGGCATCGAGGGAAGACGGGAAACCTCGTAAACTGCATAGGGTGATGCGCAGGGATAACCCTCAACAACAGCATCCCTGTCAACGGTGACGGCTATGTATTCATACGGCAGCAGCTGTCGCGGCACGGCAGTGAAGGCACTCGCCGGGGCGGTTAAGCTGTTTGCCAGGTAGAGGGAGGAGAGATCGACAACAGTGTTGCTGTTATTGTACAACTCGATATAATCTGCACCCCCTGGCAGGGGATCGAACAACAGCTCGTTGAACAGTAACTCACCGGCCATCGGATCGGAGGGAATGCCGGTCCTGAGATCTCCCTGGCAGGCTGCGTTGCCGGCAAAATCAGTGACTGAGGCCGGCACTGTCAACGAGAGAATCTCTCCCTGTTGCAGCCCCTGGTCCAGCGGTACCAGCAGCAGACGGTCAGCAGGGTCACCCGATACCGCTGACAGCGTTTCCCTGCCGTCGGCCAACCACCGTTCGCCTGCATCAGCCATAACTGTCTCATCAAACAGAACCCTGACGGTATCACCCTTTTCAGTCCATACAGCCACAATCTGCGGGCAACGCAGGTCAGCGGCCAGCGTGACAGACGAGTTGGCCCTGCCTGGTGTGCCGCCCGAAGGATCAACGGAAGGACTCCATGCCGCAGGCTCATTGAACGGGTTGCCGAGGTCGGTCAGCTCCGCCGACCACCCTCCCCCTGACCGCGGCCCCTGCCCCAGGAAGGCAGGTGTATAACTGACGGCATGCAACAGTCTCCCATTACTGTCACGCAGGGCCAACACCTCCCCGTCATTGTTCAGCGAGGGGAAGGACTTTATCGCCATCACCCGTCCGTACGGCAGCAGAGCGGTCCTGCTCCCCGTGGCGCACAGTATGATGTACTCCTGCGGAGCTATGGCCTCCGAAAGCAGGGTGACACTGTCAGGCCCGGCAATAAGAATGAGACCTCCGGTGAAGAGGGTGTCACCGGTGCGGTTGGTTATCTCCAGGTACTCCTTATCAGGCAGTTGTACCGGTGGGGAAGGGTCAGCCATTATCTCAGAGAAGACAATGGAACCGGTGACCGGGACGTCACCAATACTGCCTTGCGACTGCGCATTAACGCACAGGCATACAGGCAGTAACGACAGCAGAATAATCTTTTTCATGCAGCGGGACTAAAAAAGAATTAAATTTGTCGCACTTTTTCAAGATAAAGTTCGTAAATAATTTCGAAACAATTACAGAAATGAAGGTAGCAATTGTCGGAGCCACCGGTATGGTAGGAAAAATGATGCTGAAGGTTCTCGAGGAACGCCAGTTCCCCGTCGACACTCTCCTGGCTGTCGCCAGCGAGCGCTCTGTGGGACGGGAGATGACATTCAGGGGCAAGCCTGTGAAGGTTATAAGCATCATGGAAGCGGTGGAGGCAAAACCTCACCTGGCACTCTTCTCCGCCGGATCGGCAGTTTCACGTGAATGGGCCCCGGCCTTTGCTGAGATCGGCACCGTAGTTATTGACAACTCCCCGGCATGGCGGATGGATGAGAATGTCCCGCTGGTGGTTCCAGAAATAAACGCCACCGCAATAACGTCAGAGAGCAGGGTCATCGCCAACCCGAACTGCTCTACCATCCAGATGCTCATGGCCCTGGCACCGCTGCACCATGAGTACACCGTCAGGAGGCTGGTGATCTCAACATACCAGTCGGTAACAGGCACCGGAGTCAGAGCAGTGACGCAGCTCGACAATGAACGGCGCGGGTTGGGCGGAGAGATGGCATACCCCTACCCCATCGACCTAAACTGCCTTCCGCATTGTGATCACTTCCTCGACAACGGATATACAAAAGAGGAGGAGAAGCTTGTCAGCGAGACACGGAAGATACTGTCAGACAATAGCATACGTGTTACTGCCACGGCCGTGAGGGTACCAGTCAAGGGAGGTCACTCAGAGGCAGTGAACGTTGAGTTTGAACGTGAATTTGACCTCGACAGGGTGAGGGCACTGCTCTCAGAAGCACCGGGAGTGATCCTCTATGACAACCCTGCAGAGAACATATACCCCATGCCAATCATCGCCCATGATCGAGATGAGGTCTTCGTGGGCCGCGTCAGGCGCGACTTCTCGCAGGAGAGGACACTGAACATGTGGGTGGTGGCTGACAACATACGCAAGGGAGCTGCTACCAATGCGGTGCAGATAGCTGAGTATTTGCGCTCGTCAGGCCTGCTGTAGCTGCAGGTTAAACATCATCATAGAGAAAATCATTGTAGGGATACCGTGCTGCGTGTATCCGTCTCACATCGTCATAGAGCATCTTTCTGAGCTCATCAATATTGTCAAGGGTCTTGGCTGAGATGAATACCACCTTACGATCATTTCCGGCGGCCATCCAGCTCCTGCGCAGGTCATCCAGGGAGAGGTTCTCCTTCTTCACCGGGGTGAGGTCATCGTCATCCTTCCTGGTGAATGAGAATATGTCGGTTTTGTTGAACACCATTATCGTGGGCTTGCCCAGCGACCCCAGCTCTCCGAGAGTGGCGTTCACCACCTCTATCTGTTCCTCAAAGCCGGGATGCGAGATATCGACCACATGCAGCAGCAGGTCGGCCTCGCGTACCTCGTCGAGTGTCGACTTGAACGACTCCACCAGGTCGTGTGGCAGCTTGCGGATGAACCCCACCGTGTCGGAGAGAAGGAAGGGCAGGTTGCCTATCACCACCTTCCGTACCGTGGTGTCAAGTGTGGCGAACAGCTTATCCTCGGCAAAAACGTCGCTCTTGCTGATACGGTTCATGAGTGTAGATTTGCCGACATTGGTATAGCCTACGAGTGCCACCCTCACCATCTTTCCGCGCCCCTTGCGCTGAGTGCTCATCTGGGTGTCAATCTTCTTAAGTTGCTCCTTAAGTTTCGCAATGCGATCGCGTATGATGCGGCGGTCGGTCTCTATCTCTGTCTCCCCCGGACCGCGAAGCCCGATACCCCCGCGCTGACGCTCGAGGTGTGTCCACATGCCCGTCAGCCTCGGCAGCAGGTACTGGTATTGGGCCAGCTCCACCTGCTTGCGTGCGTGCGAGGTGCGGGCACGGCCGGCAAAGATGTCAAGGATGAGGTTGGTGCGGTCAATGACACGGCAGTTGAGCTCCTTCTCGATGTTTCGCATCTGCGCCGGTGTCAGCTCGTCATCGAAGATGGCAAGGGTGATCTCATTGGCAGCGACGAACGCCGCTATCTCTTCAGTCTTCCCCTTGTTGACAAAAGTGCGTGGGTTGGCATGCTCTACACGCTGGAGGAATGACATGACAGGCTCCGCCCCTGCCGTACGGGCAAGGAAAGCAAGCTCATCAAGGTAATCGCGCGCACTGCCCTCACTTATCTCAGGGGTGATGACCCCTATCAGTATTGCCTTTTCTATTTCCCGCAAAATTAGAAGGCAAAAATACTAATTCCGGACAAATCCGGAAAGAAAGACTTCAGTACCATGCTTCCCGTGTACGGACTATGCTGCCGTATACGACTGCCGGCCGCTGATGCGGCCGGCAGATCATAATGACATTATATGACGACAGAGTGCCTCAGTTGATATACCTCCTGTTGGCCTCCATGAAACCCCGTATTGCCCGTTTAAGGTTCTCGGTGCACATGATCACCATATCAAGGTCGGTGGGGAACTCGATGATCTGCGACTGCAGCATCCGTTTCTGATCCGCCGTGAGGGCATTGACATCACCTATCGCCCGTGCCGACACATGCTCGAAGTTGGAGGTTGCGCCTATGGGCTCTTTCTTGATAGTCTTTTCAGGATAGAGAGAGAGCATCTCCACATCCCCGTCGATAATGCACTCCTTGACCTGAAATGTCTGGATGAGAGCACACTGCAGATCCTTGTATTTCTTTACTTTGACATCATTGCCCAGTGAATCCCTGAGCACGTTGCCCCTGGCATCCTTCACATACTCAAACCCGTCCTCCACGGTCGCCTTCACCAGGCTGTCGCGCTGGAACTGACGGTCAGGACTGACGGCCACGTTCTTCAGGTTTATGTTCACCACGTAGTCAAACTGTGTGTCACTGTTGGGAATGGAAGTATGATATTCCACCCACTCGCTGTTGAGTCGCGGCAGGTCAAGGGCCAGCAGCTCCTTCTCAAATGTCTCGGGAAATTTTGTGGGAGAGTAGTTTTTGAGGGTGACATAGACCCGGCTGATGCCTAGCTGCCTGGACTCCCGCAGCATCTGGTCAATACCCTCATAGTCGCCCACATACTCCTGTGCCCTGACAAACTCATAGTATGCCTGGCGGTATGACTCCCTGGTGTTGTTCTTCATCAGCTCCTGCCCGTGGGCGTAGTAGAAGTCGGCTGCATTCTTTTTTGCAACCACCATCTCCTGCATGTAATCGACATAGGGCCACTCTATACTCCTGCCTTCATACTGGATCGGTGTTACTGTACGCACGGCAGTCTGCCTGTCGCTCATCTTCTTGTAGATGAGGTATAGCTCATCCCATGCGTTCGCTCTGCCCTCGATCTTGAGCAACCGGATGCGCTCCTTATCCTGTTCAAGGGCGATATTCATGGCCCGCTCAAGGGCCTCGATATCCTTTGAGCTTTGGGGGTTTTTCCTCAGTTCGGTTACAGCCTTGTTAATGGCTGCGTCATAATTGCCGAGCTCGAGCTGCTTCTTTGATGAGCCGCAGCCTGCCAGCAGGAGGGCTGATACAAACATGATTGCGAAAGTCCTTTTCATCAGAATATGTACTAATTATTAAGGTCTGATGGAACCCATATGTTTTATGAAATTATTAACCTCCATGTATGCGTGTAAGTAACATATGGATTTCAAAAGTCTATAATTAAAACCCCGCTATCCAAAGGTGCGGGGTTCATATTTAACGTTATAAAAGGCTGTTTATTGCAGCTGGAAGATGATGGGTATTGAGTATCTCACCCTCACAGGTCTGCCCCGCTGCATGCCCGGCTCCCACTTGGGGGAGGATGCCACTGCTTCTTTGGCGGCGTCATCGAGCAGCGGGTCAACGCTGCGGGTGACAGTCACGTTACTTACATTGCCGTTTGGCTCAACCACAAAGGAGATGAACACCCTTCCCTGGATGCCGTTCTCGGCGGCCAGCTCGGGATAGCGTACCCGTTTTTGCACCCACTCGCGGAACTTGTTGATATCACCACCCCTGAACCTGGGCATGTCTTCCACGATAACGAATATCTCATCTTCTGTCTCTTCTTCCTCTGCCTGCAGCACCGGAGCGTAGATCTCCACTACCTTGTCTTCCGATGTCTCGTCGTCTTCGAAGCGCACCTCGTTTTCTATCACCACGTCGTCTTCCACGATCTCAAAGAGGTCGGTGACGGTCACCTCCGGGGGAGGCATCTCCTCAGGGGGTATCTCTTCGGTAACGGGTATCTGTTCCTCCTCGATTGCTTCCTCAGTCATGCCGTCAAAGATCGAGTCCCTTTTCTGTCCGCTGGTCCATTCGAGGGCCACTATACATATGATCAGGGCAATGATAAGGCCAATCTGCAGAAACAGCGACTTCTTGTTTTCCAGGTTTGCCTTTTCGTTTTTCTTGAGTTCCATGTCAATGATGTTTGTAGGCACCTCAAAGTTACAAAATTGTTTGTCAACTACGACGCAATGGCATAAAGTGATTTGGAAAAAAAGTTCTATATTTGCACCGCTCCGGGGATATGGGCTATAATGCTCTTCCGGGGAGGTTCATAAAATTACGGGGATATAGCTCAGTTGGCTAGAGCGTGTGACTGGCAGTCACAAGGTCAGGGGTTCGATTCCCCTTATCTCCACAAGTATCTCATTTTCAGCGTGTTATATACAAAACGAAACCTTTAAGCACTTGATTTACAGGTTTCTATTTTTTTCCCTGTTTCTTATCTCTTTTTATCTGCAGGCTTTAACTCCATCCCAAATTGCATAAAAGTTCCGAAAAGATCATGATCTTCCCACTGTTCAACAACTTTACCGTTTTCAATTCGCAATATGAAAATCACACCTGATCCAAACTTGTTACCTGAGGGCGGGGCACCAGACCATTCTTCCTGTAGTGCACCCGAGCTGTAGTGCACCCGAGGCAGTAAACCTTGCTGCGACCATATTCCCTTCTGCAATCATTTCTTCAATTCTCCACCGGATGTCAGGGACAGCATTCCAATTGATCTTTGTGGCTCTAATGTCATCTTCACGTGTTGTTGGATTTGGACTTGCTGAAGGAAAATAATACTTACAGTCAGGAGCATATAATTCTATATAAGGGGTGTCTCTATGATTTAAGCCATCCAGGATTTAAGCCATCCAGTATTTTCTGAGCAATTGCCTTACTTTGTGTTTCAATATTTATCCGGGCTAAAATTCATCCAGTTGT
Organism: Bacteroidales bacterium; assembly: GCA_011620595.1. Classification (GTDB taxonomy): domain Bacteria; phylum Bacteroidota; class Bacteroidia; order Bacteroidales; family VadinHA17; genus SR-FBR-E99. Next base: position 37,260 of record WOYX01000057.1, read on the forward strand.
GCCTTAGATTCTTTGTTCTGCGCACAGCCTCATATTATCATAACAATAACCATACTAAACTAAAAGAACTGTCCTTTTCATAATTACATGTTTTAGTGGTTAATGAAAGGAATTAATGATCTGTCTATCAAAGTTACGACAGGGATAAACCAAGGTAAATAAAAGTTTTAAATCGTTGACTTTAAAACTCCCATAGTCTTTCCGTATCATAAACTGATTTTTGAGGTAGGTGCTGCAACCATTAACACATATTTTGACAACGTGTCTCTGACAGACATGGGGCCTTACACTCCTGCAGTGGGTATCCCCGGGTCTTTATTTAGCGGCTGGGATACTGATGTTGATATGCAGACAACTGTGGTAATATTGATAAACAGGAAGCCCTGAGCCCCGGCGCCTGATAAGTGCAATACCCTGGGGATAGGGTCTGTCATGATCGGTGCCATCAGGGAAGAACCGATGAAGGTGGCCCTGGGCATGTCGGATTCTGAAACTCCGATCGGAGTAATGCCATTAGGTTATCTGATCCCGAAAGAAGAGTAATGATATAACACTGACCGCCAGACCCCTGATGAGCCGGGAAATCTTCAGGTTGTGAATCGTTTGTCGCTTTTAGGTTATATCTCTCTGGGACAGTGTCACCAGTTTTGAGATGTAGCGGGGATCTTCGGCGTAGGAGATGCACTTCAGAAAGACGAGGTAGAAATCGCTGTCAATCTCACTTCCAATCCTGTAACCTCGCGACAGGTAATACTTCTGCCACAGGGCATAGTCGATGACGGAATCGGACCAGTGTGCATACTGCGCGTGCTCCTTGTAGACGCCCGTGGCAACCGTGGGCCTCTGAACAGGATATCTCATTCCAAAAAGGTTATTGCCGTTGCGAAAGATATCAGAGGTGTAATTTCCCGTTTCCAGCTTCGATTGCAACAGTACAACATCCTGGTAAATTATTCCTTCGTACTCAAGACATGACTTCAGCAGCTCCTCACTGAACGGCATATGTCTGAGCTGGTAATAGAAGAATGACCTGTCCGACTGTGACCTCATCGCCTCTGTAATCATCGCCCTCCCACCGGGAACCTCGGCGGACCCCAGAAGGAATATAATGCCAAGTATGATCGCCCGCGTGGCAGAACCGTTTGCCACCTTCCGGAACCTCAGAGCCCGGAAGGCTATCCAGTACCCTGATGCAATGCGTAAACCTGAAGAAATATGCTTGAATGTCTTCATGGCTTTTCGGTTTGACTTTCGGGTCAAAGTTACTTCACAAGCCTCTTTAGCACAAGTACCTCAAGCCCATTTAGTGGTACTTTGAGGCAATCCCTGGACACATTGATCAAAAAATCAGAGTGCTCCATTGACTGACTCAAACCGTTCAAGGAAGGAATAAGGATCTTCGTCAAAAAGAGGTCAATTTTTACGGTGAAAAGAGGGATTTAACGGCTATTCGGTGAAGGCATCAGCCTATATTCCTGGCTATCTGATCAATATACATCCGGGACAATTAAAGTTGCCGATTCGGGGATTTTGACCAATCGAAGTGTAGAAAAGATATACTTTGGGAATGGCAGGAGTTTTTTTGCTGAAATATCTGTCTTATACGTATATTTGTTGTATATTTATACGTACATAATGCAAAAATGAACGTAAAACTGACAATAAAACTTGACAACGGAGTGATAAACCGGGCAAAAAGATATGCCAGGCATCGCAGGACGAGCCTTTCAAGGCTTATTGAATCTTACCTCGACTCAGTAACAACAGAAGAGCCCGATGATCTTGAAATCACCCCGCTGGTGAAGAGCCTGAGCGGTGTCATCAGAGTGCCTGAAGATTTTGATTACAAGAAAGAACGCTCTGATTACCTTAATCGAAAGTATTCATGAAAAGAGTATTTCTTGATACCAACATAGTAATTGATCTGTTGGCTCAGAGAATGCCATTTTACACCGAAGCAGCCAAACTGTTTTCCCTTGCAGACAAGAATGAAATTAAACTCTATATTTCGGCGCAATGCCTGGCTGACATAAATGATATCCTCTCAAGACATCTCCCGCCAGCCGAAGTCCGGGTAATATTGAGGAAGTTCAGGGTATTGGTAAATGTTCTGCCGTTCGATGATAAAATTGCCGATCTGGCCCTGAATTCAGATTTTCACGATTTTGAGGATGCCATTCAATATTACACTGCCACAGCAAACGAACAGGAATTGATAATCACAAGGAATCAGCCTGATTTTAAAGAGAGTAAACTTCCGGTCATGACCGCCGGTGAATTCATGGCATCTTTAAAAACCCCCGGATAAAATCGGTTGAGCATTTGGAATGCACTGAGGGAGGTAACGATTTCCGCCTCAGGAAGATCATTCCTCCGGGAATATTCCGGGAATAGCCCTGCCAGCCTATTCTTTCCTGAACCTGACCCTGGTCACCTCGCTGATCCAGCCGCCGACGCTGAATACGATGCCCTCGTCAAGGATCCTGCGGTAGAAACACTCCTCTCTTGTCGGGAAGAGCTGTGAGTAGGCTTTTATCTTAGCCTCCGCCTCCTTCCTGAGCGAGGGATCAACCTTCATGGCAGCCTCCAGGTAGTCGACCGCCACCCAGTAGGCAGTGTGATTGTCAAATGTGTTTCCAAGCTCAGCGCCCGCATAGCATTCGGCGAGAAGCATCAGCGCGCCGGCATTCTTTTTGTTGAGCTGAAAAGCATGCTCAGCCCGTTCACGGGCCGCCTGCCTGTTGCCACGGGCCAGCTCCATCTCCGCCACCCTCAGGATCACCTCTGACCTGACAACACTTGTGGTGTCGCAGTTATATGCCTCGGTGAAATAGGCTACGGCTCTCTCAAGGTTGTTTCTGGCGGCATTCAGCTCGGCCAGTCTGACGGCATTGGCGGCAGACCTGTCATTTGCAAAAAGCTTGAGGGCTATGCTGTAATAGAAATCCCCGTCGCTGCAACCGGTATCATAAAGCAGAACAAAAACTTTATTAATCAGCACTCTGTCCCTGGGGTTGCCATTAACCTTCTGAGCATACAGCCTCTCAACGTCACTGCATCTCATCGCTCCGCATGTCCTGAAAAATTTCTCAAGGTTATCCAGATCCCCGGCATAACCGCTGTTGCATAGATTACTTCCAATCCGGTTGTCCAGCGTAACGATAGATTTCACGAAAGCATCTGACAGCTCCTCATCACCGATCATATCCATAGCCCAGAGGCTGGCGGCCACCGTCGCCAGAAGCACAAAATGACTGCATCCCATCTCATCAGGAAACATTTCGGCAGCCTCGGCAATGATATTGTAGCATATTCCGAGATAAAGAGGATCGTCTCCTGCCAGGTCGAGGAGCAATTCGGCCTTGTGAAGTTCGTTTGACGCTCTGCCTTCGAAATAGTAGGATCGCTGGGTGAGGAGCATAAGTACCGAGTCGATGTATGCCAGCTCTTCTGTCCGGTCAAAGAGCTCCAGGTAAAGTGTTTCCCCCTCTGCATATAGCTCCTCGGACAGCGCAGGGCATTCAGCCAGCACCTGGCGCCAATGGTACAGTGCTCCGTCAGGGTCACCGCCGGCGCTGCACGTTCTGTAAAGCGATGTTTCATAAAGGCAAGCGGTGGTGTCCTGAAGGCTGCCGGAAACAGAGTTCGTTAAATTACCATCACGGGCTAAGAGTCCACCTGAAATACTCCCCAGCAGCACCGCTGCAATAATCTTCAGTGCCCAGCGACCTATGTTTATTTTCCAGCTCATGGCAAATAGAGATTGTAGCTTATCAAATAACCATCTATATAACTGACCGGGAGAAAAAATCGTATAAAAGTCAGGTGCTGATTTAGCCCCTGAATGTCATAATTTTTTAGATTTCAAAGAAATCAGTTCACTCTTTTAAAATTATACATTAATGCATACATTTGGCTTCAGAATTTGCCAAAACGAAAACAGGTGAATATTCTTAAGGAAAAGCTATCAAAATACGATGCCCCCCAGAAAGTGATGGAGGCAGGAATCTATCCCTATTTCAGGGAGATCGAATCTGAACAGGATACCGAAGTCATCATCCGCGGTAAGAAAGTGCTGATGTTCGGTTCAAACAGCTACCTGGGCCTTACCAACCACCCGAAAGTCATCGAGGCGGCCAAGGCTGCCACTGACAGGTATGGCACCGGCTGTGCCGGATCGCGGTTCCTCAACGGGACCCTCGACATTCACACCAGGCTTGAAAACAGGCTGGCCGAGCTTGTCGGCAAGGAGGCAGCCCTCTGCTACAGCACCGGATTCCAGGTCAACCTGGGCGTGGTCTCCGTTCTTGCCGGCCGCCATGACTATCTGATCCTCGATGAGTTCGACCATGCATCCATTATTGAGGGCAGCAGGCTCTCATTCTCCAAAGTGCTAAAGTATGACCACAACAACATGCAGGCACTCGAAGCCAAGCTGAAGCTCTGCGACAGCGAACGGGTCAAGCTCATTGTCTTTGACGGCATCTTTTCCATGGAGGGAGATATTGTTGATCTCCCGGGGGTGGTGAACCTGGCAGAGAAGTACAACGCCTCTGTCATGGTTGATGATGCCCATGCCATTGGCGTGATCGGGAAAAACGGCTCTGGCACTGCATCACACTTCGGGTTGACAGACAAGGTTGACCTGATCATGGGCACCTTCTCGAAATCATTTGCTTCATTGGGAGGATTCATTGCTGCTGACAGCTACCTGATCAACTACCTGAAACACAATTCCCGCTCCCTGATGTTCAGCGCCAGCATGACACCGGCGTCAGCTGCTGCCGTGCTTGCCTCAATCGATATAATGGTGAACGAACCGGAGCGCATTGAGCATCTCTGGAAACTGTCCAATTTTGCCCGCGACGGGTTCAGGTCTGCAGGCTTTGACACCGGGAGATCAGAAACACCCATTATCCCGCTATATATCAGGGACAACATCAAAGCCCTGCAGATCACCAGGGATCTGCTGGACGACGGCATCTTCGTCAATCCTGTCGTCTCCCCTGCAGTACCCAGGAACGACAGCCTGATCAGATACTCGCTGATGGCAACCCATACATTTGAGCAGGTGGAACTCTCCATAGAGAAGATCACCCGGGCGGCCAGGAACCTGGATATCATCAATTAAACAGGCCACTGCCCACACATAAATGAAAAAGGTTGTACTTATCACCGGCATCTCCTCCGGCTTCGGAAAGCACACCGCCGATTTGCTGGCCGCTGAAGGACACACGGTATACGGAACCGTCAGAAGAGATATTGATCTCAGCAACGGAGTGCATGTCCTGCGGATGGACCTTACCGATGCCGATTCGGTTCGTGATGCCGTTGAGGCTGTCATCAACCGTGAGAAGCGCATCGATGTACTGATCAATAATGCCGGAATGCACACCGGCGGGCCGGCAGAGACCCTCCCCGACGATTATCTCAGGCTGCAGATGGAAACAAATTTCCTCGGTACCGTGCGCATTACCCGTGAAGTCCTACCGGTTATGAGAAATCAGGGTGGCGGCACCATCATAAACTTCAGCTCAATAGGCGGATTGATGGGACTACCCTTTCAGTCGTACTACTCTGCCGCCAAGTTCGCCATGGAGGGTTTCAGCGAGGCGCTCCGGCTGGAGGTCCGGCAGTTCAATATCAGGGTGGTGCTGATCAACCCCGGCGACTTCAGGACAAATAACACCATCAACAGGAGAAATTTCCTTGCTCCCACCAATGATGCTGATCCCTACCATGAGCAGTACAGCATTACTCAAGGCATTATCGAAAGGGATGAGACCGGGGGAATGGATCCGGGAAAACTGGCAAAGAGAATAGTCAGGATAGTTCACAGCCGTAAGCCCCGGTTGCGGTATGTGATTGCATCCCCGAACCAGAAACTCTCCGTACTGCTGAAAAGAATCCTTCCGGAACGCTGGTTCATGAAGATCATAGGCAGCTATTACCGGGTCAGATAACCGTTCAGGTCTTGGCCGACAACCTCTTTTATGCTTCTTAAATAACTGACCGCCCGCCCGGTGACCTTCCGACCCGAGTTCAGCCTGCTTCAGAACCTGTTCATCCCGGCAGCCAATGTCATTGCTTCAGTGTCTGCACAGTCGCGCTGCGACATGTGACTTGCACTTTGCAACCCGCCCTATCGCACATCTTCTTTGCCGGAATGTCAGGTATTCTTATTAACTTCGGAGTCCAATTCTTTCGCTTTCTCTCATAATGAAGATCACTCACAGGAATACTGCCGTCACGGTGCTGCTTATGCTTGCCGCAGCCCTGTCTGCACAGCAGCCGGCTAACATCAACGACCCGTGGGAGGATGAGAAGTTCTTCAATATGGGGTACAGCCTCGGACTCAATGCAATGACCTTCAGGATAGACCCCTCTGAACAGTTCATCGCATATGATTCACTCTATCCTTCGAAGGGAAACCCCTATCCAGGTATCAGCATCCACCTGATAGCCAATTTCAGGCTGAATCAGTTCTTTGACATCAGACTGCTGCCGGGCATTTCGTTCGGACAGAGAGTGATAGATTTTGGCTCTGACCGCGTAACCGATACGGTTTACGGACCGCAGAAGATAGAGTCAAGCTTCATCGAACTCCCCATCCAGTTAAAATACGGCTGGCGGATGCGTAACATCAAACCGTACGTCATTGGCGGTGTCAACTATCGCTACGACTTCTATGCACAAGAGAAATACCGCCTGGAAAGACCCGTATACCTCCGGCTTAACCGCCCCGACCTCTACTGGGAAGTAGGTACGGGGATGGATTTCAACCTTACTCATATCAAGCTTTCCATAGAACTCAAGATGTCAAACGGCATTGCCGACGTCCTGGCTCATGACCCCCATCCCGATTACCCGGAATACTGCAACTCCATAGACAAACTGAAGTCGCGAATCTGGGTGCTATCCTTCCATTTCCAGTAAATACGATGCGTCAGCTTCTGACGGACTGCGCTGCCCGGCAATGTAATCTATGAACAGTGTGCATTTGTCCACTCCTCTCCAATGTTGGTCAAAATTATTGCCTTTTATGTTCGCAAACGTGCGGATTATAAGGTTATTTCGCGAAATTTGCTGACATGTATAGCGAGGATTGAACGTTATTCCCTCTCCTGGTGTAACTGACAAATATCGATGAAGTACAATTACAAAAACCTCTTTGCGTCACAGCATGAGAAATTCATGGCGATATTGGGTCAGGACTATTTTTCTTCCCTCCTCATTGATGATGATCTTTCAGATTCTGCCGTTATTATCTCCGACAGGAGGGTATACCAGGTGGGTAAACTATATGAGGCAGGCCTCAGGATCCACGGAGGAGGACTGAGGACAAACAGGGGAAAGAAGATCGTCAGCCTTGAGGATGTGACGGGAACAACCTGCAAGGAGATAACCAAACCGCTGCCGGGATCCCTGCTTGTTTTTGTCGGTCTCATTGCAGCAATACTGGGACTTCTGTCGGATGTTACCGAATCAATGATAATAATGCTGATCATCGCAGCCCTGCTGATAGCAGCGGGCGTCTTCCTCATTATTAAACTCAGGAAGCGGTACCTGATAATCGAGTATGCAGGTGGCAGCATTGCCCAGCCGGTGAAATTCATCACCGATACTGAACTCAACCTCTTCCAGGGAATAATCTCCGTAGAGAAAGAGAGGCTGATGTCAGGTGCCGGCGACCTGAAAGAGTGCCCCAACTGCGGTGAAAAGATACAGATATCGGCAAAGATATGCCGTTACTGCGGCGAAACGCAGAAGGAAATAGCTGCGGAATAACCTTCAGGTAACAGCCAATGCAATCATGCTTCGCCTGAGCAACGGATAGCGATACTGCAGCCCGCGCAGAACAGAGGCAGGTCCGTTACTTTGATATTACCCCCGGGCTTTCGGAGACAAGACAAGCACATTGGTCATATACAAATATATTCTCCCCATCCTGCCAGCCCAGACACCTCCTGATGCTTGTCAACTGTTTGATGTATTTCGTCAAAAAGGATTTTATGACCCATGAAGGCATTTTATGGCACAAAGCCTCATAAAATAGCACTGTCAGAGTTAAAAAAGAATCCTGTACATATTCAGGCATATCAAATTATCTTTGCAAAAGAGAGCTATTGGTTCTAAATTGTAGAATTTCGGCCTGACCTTTGTGGGTAGGGTATGTTAATGAAGATGCAATGGCTAAAATATCGGTAAGAAAAATATCATTTGCGTCACTTGTTTTCATCTTTTCACTTACTCCCGTGGACGGCAGTTTCACTACGGAGCCCGATATTCTGCCGTATTCCGCGGGTATGGTTCCTCTAATTGTTCCTCAGCAGGATTACCCCAACGATTTCGGTGATGCCCCTGCCAGTTATGGCTCGGCAGACCATGCAATAAGCAACTCGGTTTATATGGGTTCCGCACCTGACGGTGAAGCTGCAAGCCAGTTCTCCGATGAGGCCAACGGCGATGACCTGAACGGGCGGGATGACGAAGACGGAGTGACATTCCCGGAGATGAAGCCGGGAACCTCTGCTACCATTACTGTCAGAACGTTTGAATCTTTATTCTTTTCAGGCTATCTAAGCGCATGGATTGACTGGAACGGAGACGGGGATTTCAATGATAAGAATGAAAGGATAGCTGACAATAGGAAGGTCTCTTATGGGTCATCCACATTGCCTATACCGGTTACCGTACCATCTGATGCCATTGTCACAAGGCCCACCTATGCCCGTTTCCGGATAGGGTCCCGGGTGAGCAGTCCCGTCGGTACTGTCGCTTCAGGTGAGGTGGAGGATTACATGATAAAGATCGCCTGTGTCCCTCCTGATCCCCCAAAAATTGGCGGGATAACCTTTCCGAGCTGTGAAGAGCCTTATGGAAGCGTGGTTCTGGAGGGATTGCCCTCCAACGGTACCTGGACGCTGACAAGGCTTCCCGACGGTGAAACTTTCACAGGCAGTGGGTCGGCATACACATACACGGGCCTGGCACCCGGCACTTACACCTTCACCGTCAGCATCGAAGGGGGATGTATCTCCAACCCCTCAGAGCTTGTTGTCATTGAACCGGGGCAGGCGGTGCCGTCAGCACCAGTGCCGGGCACTATTACACAGCCTGACTGCAATGTATCTACAGGTATGGTGGTACTGACCAGTCTGCCACCGTCGGGGCCATGGACGCTGACACGATATCCTGAAGGGATCATCTACACCGGGACCGAGGTGATCATCACCGTCACCGGCCTTGAAGCGGGCACCTATACCTTCACCGTCACCAACTCTGACGGTTGTACCTCACTGCCTTCAGCAGAGGTTGTCATTGATCCTCAACCACTCACACCCACTCCTCCGGTACCCGGAACGATAACCCAACCCACATGTGAGGTGCCTACCGGCAGCGTCATTCTCACCGGACTGCCGGCAGAGGGTGAATGGATACTGACAAGGTTTCCCGGGACATATACCAGCACCGGTACCGGCACCTCTTTCACCGTCGATGGGCTCAATCCCGGTTCATACAACTTCACCGTCACCAACAGTGCCGGTTGCACCTCTGCTGTCTCGGCAGCGGTGGTCATCAACCCTCAGCCGGGACCCTTCCCGACGCTGGTGATCACCAATCCGCCTCCGGTATGCTCCCCGGGCACCGCTGACCTGACATTGCCCTCCGTGACTGCAGGTTCAACCCCCAACCTCATCTATACCTACTGGACCGACGCACAGGCTACGGTACCACTGGCGACACCCTCTGCAGCCCCGGAAGGGACATACTACATCAGGGGGACAATCAGCGGCGGATGCTCATCGGTCAGTCCTGTTGTCGTAACCGCACTCCATCCTCCGACAGCCAATGCCGGTCCAGACCAGGTTCTCACCTACATGTTTCATACCACCCTGAATGCAGTTCCTCCCGGGGCAGGTGAAACCGGCACATGGACAACGGAGGAGGGCTCAGGCCTCTTTGATAATCCCAATGACCCGGCCACAAGGGTCAGCGACCTCTCCATAGGTGAAAACATATTGAAATGGTCTGTCTCCAACAGTGTCTGCCCTCCTGAGTTCGACTACCTGATGATCTCCGTCCACAACCTGACTATCCCCACTCTGATAACGCCGGATATGAACGGCAAGAATGACTTCTTCTTCCTTGAAGGCATTGAGGCTCTGGGAAGGACAGAGCTCACGGTGTTCGACAGGCGGGGAATGATGGTGTTTGAGACCGCCGATTATGACAATAACTGGTACGGTATAGATTATAACGGCAAGGCTCTTCCTGACGATACATATTTCTACGTGCTCAGGTCGGAAAACGGCCTCTCACTGAGCGGTTACATTGTGATCCGCAGATAAGCAGGATTGGCAGTTAACTGCAGGACAGCATAAAGGGCGCCCTCACCGGGACGCCCTTCACTTTCTCAGTTAACCTAAATCTAAACCTAGTAACCCGGATTCTGCTGACTGGCTATCGCCGGGTTGGCGTCAATCTCAGTCTGCGAGATCGGAAGAATAATCTTGTAGAAATCCCTGGTGATGGTCTTATCGCGATGGATGATGACCACTGCAGGGGTGATGAACTCATCATTAAACTCTATCGTCCTGTTAAGTCTCAGCATGTCAAAGTACCTGTGACCCTCAGCAAAAAGCTCTTTACTCTTCTCATCAATTATCATTTCGAGCGTAACGGTGGTCTCATCTGCCGGAGCCAGGCCCGGTGACCGCTTACGTATCTCATTGAGATAACCGGCAGCCTTAACCCTGTCAGGGGTGGGAAGACCAAGGGCTGACTCTGCTGCTATCAGATAGATCTCTGACAATCTTATCACTTTGACATTGACCGCTGATGTTGAACCTTTGTCTCCTGAAAGATCCACACCGGTATACTTCCGGCATGAGCCGAACCTTTCCGAGGATGATTCATCGTAATCCATTATACCCCAGCGCACATCAGTGGGATCTTCGCTCATTCGTGTAATCCAGTAATCGCTGGCCATGAACCAACCCATAGCATTCTTGACGATGCCGAGACGAAGGAGATAAAAGCCAAGTGATCCGCTTCCCAGGTCGGCCTCATCCGTGTAAATGCCAAGTTCAAAAATGGATTCTGATCCAAACTCATTTGACCATGAATCAACCCACTCCTCATTCGAATATAGAGAATAGGGTCCGTCATTTATTATTTCCTCCGCTGCGGCAAGGGCAGCACCGTAGTTCTCCATGAAGAGGTTAACCCTTGCCTGTATTGCCAGGTTGGCGTAGTAATTGAGATAGCCGTTCTCTGCAGAGGTTGAAAGCAGCGGGGCTCCGTCAGTGAGGTCTTTCATGATCTGCTGATATACTGCCTCAACGCTGGCCCTGGTAGGTTGTGAAGAAGCATCCAGAGGTTCGAGTATCAGTGGAACACCGAATGATGCCTTATCCATATTGTAAGGTTTGCCGTACATCCTGACCAGATCAAAATACATCAGTGCCCGGGCCGTTAAAGCCTGACCCTTGAACTCATTCAGTGCATCCGTAGCGTCGCCTGCCTCCTCGATCTTTGCGATATTCGCAAGAAGGTTGTTGGCCTGCAGAATATTGTGATATAACTGTGACCAGAAACCGGAGTAAGAGTTGGATGTGGCTGAATGGTTGAAGGTGTAGAGTGCATCAAGCCCTCTTCCTTGTGACCGTATTGCAAAATCACCACCCTTGGCATCACCGTAAATGACGAAGTTCCTGCCATAGTAGTTTGACGATGTCATCTTCCGCATCAGGCCATTTATCGCCACCTCGGCGTCGGCCTCATTTGTTATTGACGTTTCAGCTGCAGCATAGTTACTTGGCTTGACATCCAGAAAATCCTCACAGGAGGCCAGTAGCATGATGCTCAGTACTGTAATTATCGTTGTTATCTTTTTCATGTTAGTATCTATTTTGATCAGAAACTGGCTTCAATACCGAATGTGTAGGTCTTGCCGATAGGCAGTTCCCAACCCCTGGTACCGTATTCGTTTACTTCAGGGTCATACACCTTGTGAGCTGCAAGAGTCCATAAATTGGCACCGTTGAAATATAGCCTCATACCTGAGAGCTTTATTTTGCTGATGATTTCACCGGGAATTGTATACCCAAGTGTGATGCTCTTGAGTCTCAGGTAGTCAGCCGGATGCATGTGCCTGCTGCTCCTCTGGTTAACATCTTCCATGTCAATGGCAATCCTCTGAGGATACAATGCTGTCTTGTTTTCCGGTGTCCACCTGTTGTCATAGGCCCATTGAGACATGATCCTTTCCCAGTAATAACCATCGTCATTGCAATCCTTGCCGGCAAAGTCAAATGTGTTTCCTCCCAGCTTATAGGCAAAATTGAGAGAGAGTCCCAGACCCTTCCAGCCAAAATCGGTGTTAAGGCCTCCGAACAGCCATGGATGGATATCACCAAATATGACCATATCCGCTTCGGTGTAATCATATGTGGCAGGGCGTCCGTCAACCGTCAGGTCGGGAGTCTCATCGTTGTTCAGGAACCAGACGTTCTTTCCGGTCTCATCTTCCACACCGGCCCACTCGGGGCCGTACAGTGCCAGTGTTGATTCACCCTCGCGGTAAATGAAACGAGCCCTGTCGTCGTCTCCCGTTGGATCCCACCATATAATATCCTGACCGCCATAGAGCTTTGTAACGGTCGACTTGACATGCGAGGCAGTGAGTCCGGCGGTCCAGGTAAAGTCGCTGGTGCGCATGATATCACCAAATAGCTCAAATTCAATACCACGGTTATTGATCTCACCAACGTTCTTGAGTGTCGATGAGAAGCCTGTAACCATTGAGATGGGTACGTCCTGCAGAAGATCCTTTGAATCCCTGTTGAAGAACTCAATGGTACCGCCAATCCTGTCATCGAGCAGCCCGAACTCAAGTGCAATGTTGTATGTGTAACTGGTCTCCCATGAGAGGTTGGCATCAGCAGCCGTGCTTACACCGCCACCCGGTTCTTCCATGTATTTGGAAGTATAGCTCGTTAGTGACCGCCATCCGTAGTTGGCCGACGGCAGAGTACCGTTAACACCGTATGAAGCCCGCAGCCTCAGTCCTGAGATAACCCCAACATTATCCATGAATGCTTCCTGGTCAATACGCCATGATGCTGCCAGGGACCAGAAATTACCCCAGCGGGTTTCCGGTCCGAGGCGTGATGACCCGTCACGCCTGAAAGAGGCAGAGGCGTAGTATTTGTCATTAAAATCATATTCAGCACGCGACAGCATGGAGAGCATTGTGTTGCCCCAGTAATATGCATTTGCGTCGAGCTTGCCGGCTGTGGCCACCGTATGCAGGGCACTGGTGGGAAGATTGGTCCCCGAAGCCCTCTGATAATCAGTCAGGTTACGCTCAGCCTCCCATCCCAGAAGAATATTCACATTGTGCTGTGAGGCTATCTCCTTGTTATAATTCAATGTGGTGGATGAGACCAGTTTATTGATATTGGTATTGCTCTCGGTTATCGAACCGTTGTCATTGGAACCGCTGAAGTGCAACGGGCTGTAATATAGATGATCTGCAGTACTGGCATTGTCATATGACAGGATCGACTTGAGCATCAGTTCAGGAAGGATCGTCACCGTCACAGTCTCATTGGCAAGCAGTCGAAGTGTCTTTGAACTGTTTTCCCACTGGTCATTGTAGTAGACCGGGTTGTAGGCATAACTTCCGTACCTGGCTGTCCAGGGTTCCCCTGTCTGGTAATCTGTTGGCCAGTAAAGCGGCCAAAGCAGGTTCCGGCTCTGCAGGAAGTAGTTGCTTCCCGTGGAACGTGAGTCATTGAATCCCTCCTTGCCGCTGTTTGTCAGGTTCACGTTAGTGGTAAACTCAATGAACTTGCCAATCTTCTGAGAGAAGTTAATTCTGCCTGTGAAGCGGTTAAAATTGTTTATTACGCTTCGCCCCAACTCATTGGTATATGATAAGGAGGTGTAATAACTTGATGACTCTGTTGCTCCGCTTACCGATAGGTCATATGACTGATAGACAGCCGTGCGGAAGAGCTCCTTATCCCAGTCGAAATATTTACCGGCCCTCTCGCCGGAAATCGTCAGCGAATTTATTGTGTTGTCAGGAGCAGTGAAGATGTAACCATGTTTGTTGAACCTCCGGTTGAGCTGATAAAGTGCACTTTCACTGGCTTCCTCGTAAGTGTCTCCATAACTGTATACGCCTGCATTCCAAAAGTTCTCGTAATAAAGCTTGACCTGATCCTCCGGGCTTGCCGTCTCATAGTTGTCAGTGGCAAAAGAGGGTGTCAGTCCCACTGAAGACTTGAACGAGATGACAGGCTTACCTTTCTTCCCCTGTTTGGTCGTGATGACAATGACACCGTTGGCAGCCCTTGACCCGTAAAGTGAAGAGGCAGCAGCATCCTTCAGAACGGTGATGGATTCAATGTCGTTGGGGTTGATGGTGCTCATCACATTGTTGGATGTGTAGATGCCCATCTGCGTGACGTTACCCGAGATGACAGGCACACCGTCAACAACATACAAAGGCTCGTTGGAAGCGTTCATCGAGCCGATACCCCGAACCCTGATTGAAGAGGTAGAGCCTGCCTGTCCTGATAGGGTGGTAATCTGCATACCGGCGATCTTGCCACCCATGGCACTCTCAAATGAAAGCGTTGGTACATCCCTGATGGCATCCGCCTTTACAACACTGGCAGCACCGGTGAAGGTCCCCCGTGTGGATGTTCCGTAGGCCACAACAATGACCTCGTCAAGAGCAAGAGCGTCAGTCGCCATCACAACATCGATAACGGTCCTTCCGGCAACAGGTATCTCCTGTGTTTTGTAACCGACGTAGCTGAATACCAGCACACCGTCAGAAGGAATATTGCTGAGGCTGTAGCGTCCGTCAGCATCTGTGTTGGTCCCCACTCCGCGCGATCCCTTCAACAGTACCACCGCATAGGGGATCGGAGAACCATCTTCGGAAGCAGTTACCGTTCCGGTAACCTGTGTCTGAGCCATGCCGGCATTCACCAGAAACACCGACAAAACAATGAAGATTAGTTTTTTCATTAATTAGAGTGTTAGTTTTAAGGTTTGACAGTACAAGTTACAGATTTTTTGATATTCTCAAAAAAATTTATAATACATCCTATCTGTTATTCAACATAGTATTAATGGAACCTGTCGATTGAACTGTAAAGCCCATTTTATGAGGACTAGAGAACACTCCTTGGCATTCTGTCTCCCGTAAAGATGAGACAAATGGCCCGTTAAATATGTAATACAAATTATTGCCGGAGGTCAAAAAAAGTGCAGGTCTTGTGAATTTTTTTAAATTTGTTTGAGCTTTGTTATACTAATTTTGATGTAAATTCATTGCTATTATGAGATTTTTAAAAGTTTTTCTGCCCGTTTTCTTTCTTATCTGCGGATGTACTAATTCTGACAGGTTTGATCTCCTGATCAGGAACGGAAAAATCATTGACGGGTCGGGGTCGACAGCCTTCACCGGTGATGTCGGCATCAGGGGTGACACCATTGCTGCAATCGGTGATCTGAAGGGTGCACGCGGCCGGACTGAGATTGATGCGCAGGGAATGGTGGTAGCTCCCGGATTCATCAACATGCTCAGCTGGGCTGTTGAATCACTCATAGAGGATGGCAGGTCGATGAGTGACATATGCCAGGGAGTGACGCTGGAAGTGCTGGGAGAGGGCGACTCGTGGGGTCCATGGAGTGAGAGCATGAAGCAGGAGATGAAGGCTTCGCAGGGAGATATTAAGTATGACATTGAGTGGACCACCCTGGGCGAATACCTTGAATATCTTGAGAACAGGGGTGTCTCATCCAACATAGCCTCGTTTGTGGGTACGGCAACACTGCGTATACACCAGGTAGGCTATGACGACCGGCCGCCCACTGCTGCAGAGATGGACTCGATGAAGCTGCTCGTCAGGCAGGCCATGGAGGAGGGAGCAATAGGTGTAAGCTCAGCGCTAGAGTATATTCCCGCAAGCTTCGCCTCAACGGAAGAGCTGACTGAGCTCTGCCGGGTGGCGGCGGAGTACGACGGTATGTATATCTCCCACATCCGTAATGAGGATGACACTTTTCTTGAAGCCATGGACGATTTTCTCAGGATACCTCACGAGACGGGCATCAGGTCTGAGATATACCACCTCAAGCAGGTGGGCCGGACCAACTGGGATAAACTTGATGCAGCAATAGCAAAAATTGACTCTGCAAGAGCGGCAGGTCTTCATATCACCGCAGATATGTATAACTACCCGGCCAGCTCCACCGGCCTGGGGATACTTATGCCGGAGTGGGTTCAGGAGGGCGGCTTTGAGAAGTGGGTCAACAGGCTGAAGGATCCGGAGGTGAGAAAGAGTGTGGGACCGGAGATTATAAAGACCATAATGAGAAAACAAGGCTCCCCGGACAGGGTACTGGTCATAGGCTTCAATACCGATTCACTGAAGTACCTCCAGGGAAAGACACTTTCAGAGATAGCATCCATGAGAGGTAAATCGCCCGAAGAGACGGTGATGGACCTGGTGATCGACGACGGAAGCAACGTATCGGCTGTCTTCTTCTCAATGTCAGAGGATAACCTGAGAAAACAGATTGCACAGCCCTGGATGAGCTTCGGCTCCGACGGCAAGTCGATGGCACCCGAAGGTGTCTTTCTGAAGTCGGCCACCCACCCCCGTGCCTACGGTAACTTCGCCAGGCTGCTGGGAAAATATGTCCGCGATGAGCAGGTCATCCCCCTTGAGGAGGCTGTACGCAGGCTGACCACCCTTCCCGCTAACAATATGAAAATTGAAAAACGCGGTGCGCTGAAAGAGGGATACTATGCCGACGTGGTTATCTTCGATCCGGAGAAGGTTCAGGATCACTCAACGTTTAAGGATCCCCATCAGCTTTCAACCGGCATGTCACATGTCTTTGTCAACGGCGTGCAGGTGCTGCGCGACGGAGAGCATACCGGCGCTACCCCCGGCAGAGTTGTAAGGGGCCCGGGATATAAAGACCGGCAGTAACCGGATCGGTAGCTGTCGCAGGCCCGGGATATAAAGACCGGCAGTAACCAGACCTGCAACGACACAGGAGGGGTGTATTGATCGTGGTTGTCTGAGAAAGGAATATTTACTTCTTCTTAAAGATCAGATTAAAGAGAAAAAGTATAATTATGGCACCTATGGCACCGGTAAGAATGGCGCCGATCCAGCCGCCACCAAGGGTTACACCAAGCTTGCCAAGCAGCCAGAAACCAATCGGGCCGCCAATAACACCCACAATTATGTTGCCCAGAAGACCCAGGCCGCTGCCTTTGTAAATTATGCTGCCAAGCCACCCTGCAGCAGCACCGATAAGAAGACTGACGATAATTTCCATAACCGTACTTTTTAGTTTAATACTTCAGGAACCTACAAGTTACAATATAATCCGGTACTGGCAATTATTCCACCGGGTAAAATGGCATTTCCATCGGCAGATCTTCATTGCTGAGTATCCGGAAGAGCACCGGATCCCTGAGAATCTCCCTCACATCTGCAGGACGGCCGTCAAGCAGTACCTGCCTGTTCATGAGCCTGATGCCGTGGCTGTAATCGACGTACCACCATACATGACCGCTGTAAACGGGCTGGATGTGACTGCCGTCAGGCCTGTGCCAGCCATATATCACCACCCTGTCAGTCTGTTGCGCAATCCTCGATGAAATAATCACATCCTTCTTGATACCCGCAACCAGCTGTCCATGCCCGCCGCCTGCCTCTGCCATCTGCTTTTCGATCTGCGCATTGTGCTCTGCAAATTTCGTCACCAGTTCATTAGCATTGCCAACGGGCCTGTAGAAGAAAGGATCAAGCTTTACATCTGCATGCGACCAGATATGATCGCTCAGCTTTGCTGTCAGGAGTGAAGCTCCAAAAAGGTCAGCCAGCCGCTGCGCGGTGCGGGGATTCATAGGGATCCGGCAGAAGTTGTCATCACTGCCTATGGCCAGATAATCAGTCATGACCTCATATTCCAGGATGTGTCTGTTGCCTTCAGCATCGTCAAATTCACCCCTCAGGGTCACCGTCTGCCTGAGAAACTGCGGTATATTGCCAGTAGCTGCAGCTCTGAATATCTCCTCCTCTCGCTCGGCCAGCGGCATATCTGATATCCGTGCCATGAAGGCTGACCCCGTCTCGGCACCCGGGTCACGCGCAGGGATGTTCAGCCTGCGTACCGGAATGACCAGCGTGTCGGATATGAATTCCGAATATGCCCTTTCTCCAAAATAACGGTAGTCTCGCTGCTCATCCCGCGTTCCGCTCAGCATACTGTGTATGAACCCGTTGTACTCTACCTGCCTTGTATGATATATCTTGCCACCCGGATTGGGTTTCATGACAATCTGGATATGCCTGTCGCGAGACGTATACCACACCAGAGAATCCCTCCGTCGCTCTTTTAGCCGGAAAGGTCTGTCAAGATAATCCCTCATCATTCCGGTGCGGTACCACGTACCTCCTGTCGGTGACACCAGGGGTTTACCGTTATAGATAACCACACTGTCATTGTATGCCAGTGTGCACAGGAACCTCTCCCCGCCTGACCGGAGCCATTGCGTCAGCTTTGGACCGTAAACCTCGTCCTCCCAGCCATAGTTACCATCCGGGAATGCAATGCACGTCACTTCCCGGGGGATCTCAGAGTGTGCATCCAGATAACTGAAAATAAACCTGCCTCCCCCGCTGTGGCCATTGAGAACCAGTTCTGGCTTCCAGGGGGCAAATAACTCAGTGATGCGCTCAACAATCTCCTTCACCAGTTCACGGTAATCCGGCGTGGCAGCTTTCCACGCCGGCCAGCTCATGAGACTGTTCTCAACGTATGCCACAACCAGGGTCCGGTCTTTTATTATCCTTCTGAGGAATCTTGTCTGCGCTCCAATATGTTGTATATCGAAGTGCCAGTCGTCGCCCTGGTACAACCTCTTTCCGAAAGTCTGCTCTATGGTGTTGCCGTTCGGCAGGGCATAGAGTACAAGTAATACCCGGTCGCCGACACCGAAACCTGAAACCGGGGCATTGATCAGTATTCGTTTCCCGGGAGGAGAGTCTTCTATCACCATCTGCTGCTCCCCGAACAGGCCGGATGGTTTAAAGCCTGGCAGGAACTGCGATTTTGCCGGACGCCCGGAAAAAACCAGCAAAAAGAGCGTTGTTATCAGCCAGAACGGCAGAAGCAACCGGGAACAAGCTGCCCCGCTATTCACATTCCGGGAGGATAAATATTTTCCTGCTGATGTCAGGCTTTTCATGGGTCGGGTAATGGCGACCATAAACTTACATAAAAACAGATGATTTTGAAACAGGGCAATAAAGAATAAGGCGAACTCCGGGGTTTATAGGTGAAAGTTAATCTATTCATTACTATCACATAACAGAAGACCTTATTTATCAGTTAATCCTCTCTTCCCATTGCGGTTTTTCAGAAGTAATTTTGCTATCTTGGTGGCTGAACCTGACCCGGTACATACCCTGACCCATGAGTGAAGAGATCCTGCGGGCATTGATGGAGTTGTTCGCCCTGATAGTAAAGCAGGACGCCGGCATGCTGCAGAGCGAAAGGGATTACGTATCGGCCTTCCTCCAGAAACAGCTTACCCACCAAAGCGCAGATGAGTTCATGACTCTCTTTCTGGAGAACGCAGGCCCCATGGCCGGCACGGAGAGCAAAGCCTCAGCGGGCAGCTCCTCTGTCAGGGATTCGATCAGGATCTTCCATAACTGTACCAAGATCAACAAGACCCTGACACAGGAGCAGAGGGTCATTGTTCTCATGCGCTGCTTTGAGCTTATCAGCACTGACAAGCAGTATACCCCGCAGCGCATGAACATCATCAACACCATCGCCGAGGTATTCAAAATATCACAGGAGGAGTTCACCGCCATCAGCCTGTTCGTCAGGGAAAATCAGCCGGAGGCCTTCAGTGACCCTTCAATGCTCGTGGTAAGCACAGGCCACCCATCCGAAACTGCAGACAAAGGCTCCTTTGTCGTTTTTCTGAAGATAGCCAGCGTCAATCTCTATTTCTTCCGCTGTTTCTGTTCCGGAACCACCCTCCTCAACGGACTGCCGATAGCATGCGGTAAGGTCTATACCTTTGCACCCGGGAGCTCTGTTCATACACCGCCGGCGACGATGCTGTACTACAGCGACATCACCTCAAGGTTCATGGCAGACAAGAACATACACCGCATTACGCTTGTCGCTGATCATCTGAACCACTGTTTCATCGATGGGACACCGGCCATCACTGACCTGAGCTTCTCTGCCAGGGAGGGTAGCCTCGTTGCCATCATGGGCGCCAGCGGCTCGGGTAAGACAACTCTTCTCAACCTGCTTACCGGTTTGATTAAGCCTGACTCCGGTGAGGTCAGAATAAACGGGATACCGATCACCGGAGGGGAAGAGAGACTCGACGGCGTTATTGGCTACGTGCCGCAGGATGACCTGCTGGTTGAGGACCTCACCGTATTTCAGAACCTGTGGTATGCTGCCGCCCTCTGCTTTGCAGGCCGCAGCGATGAAGAGCTGACATCAATAGTCAACGGTACACTGCAGACGCTGGGACTCTTTGAAAAGAGAAACCTGAGGGTGGGATCACCGCTCAACAAAGTCATCAGCGGGGGACAGAGAAAAAGACTCAATATAGCCCTTGAGCTCATCAGGGAACCTTCACTGCTTTTTCTCGATGAGCCTACATCAGGACTATCCTCTTCGGATTCCGGCAATGTGATGGACCTGCTTCACGATCTTACCCTGAAGGGCAAGCTGGTGGTCACAGTCATACACCAGCCATCATCCGAGATCTTCAAGGGATTTGACAAGGTGCTCGTGCTTGACATGGAGGGGCACCTGGTCTTTTACGGCAACCCCCTCGAATCGATAGTCCACTTTAAAACCCTTGAAACACAGATTAACAGAGCAGCAGGTGAATGCCCTGCTTGCGGCAACGTTAATCCCGAGACGATCTTTGACATCCTCGAAACCAGGGTTGTAGATGAATACGGCAGACTGACCGAAAAGAGGAAGGTCTCTCCCTCGGAATGGGCAAAGGCCTTCCGTGAGACATCACCACCGACGCCGGTGCACGAGGAACATGAAACACCCTATTCAGGACTGCACAGACCCGGATGGCTCAGGCAGACTGCACTCTTCCTGATGCGCGACATGAAAAGCAAGCTTGCCAACAGGCAGTACATGATGCTTACTCTGTTGGAGGGGCCGATACTGGGACTCATCCTTTCATACATCATCAGGTATATTGCAGACCCTTCGTCTGACATCTATATATTCAGGGAAAACGAGAATATCCCCGTCTATATCTTTATGAGCATCATCGTGGCTCTTTTCCTGGGTCTGACAATCAGCGCCGAAGAGATATTCAGGGACAAAAAGATGCTCAGACGCGAGCATTTTCTGCGTCTGAGCCGCAGCAGCTACCTGCTGAGCAAGATATCAGTCCTCTCCATTATTTCAGCACTGCAGACCTTCCTCTTCCTTGTTGTCGCCAACCCTATGCTCGGCATCAAAGGGCTGTTCTTCCCTTACTGGCTCACCCTCTTCTCAATTGCCCTGTGCGCAAATATGATAGGGCTCAATATCTCCTCAGCTCTCAACTCGGCAATCTCCATATACATTGTCATCCCCCTGCTGATGATCCCGATGATGGTACTGAGCGGCGCCATGTTCCCCTTTGACAAGTTGAACAGGAGCATCGCCCGCCCCGACAGGGTACCGCTGATCGCAGAGCTGATGCCCACCCGCTGGAGTTATGAAGCCCTGATGGTGAAACAGTTTACCGGTAATGAATACGACAAGAGAGTCTATCCACTCAAACAGCAAATGAGTATCTCCGACTTTAACACCATCTACCGCATCCCGAGGATGCTTGAGGCACTCGACAAATCAATTGAAAACCTCAGCTACCGTGACAGCCCCGATACGGAAAACAGTGAGCTGCGGCTGCTCAGGAATGAGATCGGGACAATATCCGCGTCAGGCATCGTCAGCCCGTTTGAAGCAACAGACTCAGTCACCCCGGGGCTCTTCACCGAAGAGCTGGGCAGCAGAATAAGAGAATGGATCACAGGCGCCGACAGGGAATACAGAAGAGTGAGCCATATAGCAGACATGAGCCTAGACAACTATGTCAGCTCCAACAGGGAGGCACTGGACATCCTGTACAACAACTACCACAATGACAAGCTTGAAGATATCGTAAGAAAAGTCTATGAAAGGAACAAGATGCTGGAGTTCCGCGACCGGCTCGTGCAGAACGCAGACCTCATTTACCTTGAGCCTGTGCCCTCAGGACCGCTAAGGATCCGGACACATTTCATGGCACCTGTGAAGAATTTCCTCGGCCTCACGATTGATACCTTCACATTCAATACTATGCTTGTGCTCTTTTCCGTTATAGTGCTATACATCCTCCTCTATTTTGAAGTGCTCAGGAAGATTATCAGGTATTTTGAAAATCTCAGATTTCAAAAACAGGGGAGAGCAGGCTTGAAATGACCATTTTTTTTAAATTTGTACATTAACACAACCTCCTGATGACAGGAACAATCTCAAAACTGGCCGCGATCATCGTGCTGACAGTGGCATATTCATGCGGAAACAGCAGTCCCAGGCACGGCAACCCGGGCTTTCCCGTCGCCGACTCGGTGCCTGCAGGAGAGGCCGAAAAGCTAAGTGAGGAGGCAATTGCGGATATAGTACAGAACATTGCATCGCCGGTTGAGATAGCTGCTATAATGCAGTCGATGCAGGTTCCCTTTTCGGCTGAATATCTTGCTCCCACACAGGGCGCTGACAGGCTCACCACAAACTTTCAGAAGGCAGTGATGCTGGGCATATACGGAGCTGACCTCGGTTATCTCAATATCTATGAAAAGACCGGCACCTCCGTTGACCTTCTCTCAACCATCAAACGAATGGCTGACGGCCTTCGCGTGGGACAGTTCCTTGATTTTGAAACCCTGAAGAGGCTTTCGGTCAGTAAGTCAAACCTTGACTCACTGCTTTTTCTCTCTGTCAATTCATACAACAAGATAGACGAATACCTGCGGGAGAACAACCGTGGTTCCGTATCTGCACTGATGATCGCAGGCGTATGGATTGAAGGTCAGTACCTGGCTACACAGGTTACCCGCACTCATCCTGACAGGGTGCTGAGAAACCGCATAGGTGAACAGAAGATCATACTGGGGGACCTGCTCATGCTTCTGCGACCCTACCGTGACAGTAACAGTGATTACTCGTCGCTCTACAACATGATGGAAGAGATCAGCAATACTTACCGCGATGTGCGAATAACCTACAGGCTCGGAGAACCGGAAACGGTTGAAGAGGACGGTCGGCTGGTGATGATACAGCATGAGGAGAGTATCGTTGAGATGACTGATGACCAGCTTGCAGAAATTACCGGTATTTCAGAAAAGGTGAGAAACAAATTAATATCAGGAGGATAAGATGATATACAGGTTTGCCATTATATCTGCCGCACTGCTCCTCTTGTCGGGCATGGCTTCAGGCCAGCCTGCCGCCGATGACCTGGTGAGCAGGTGTGTCCTCAGCGCCGGAGACAATACCACATACCTGAAAGACTTCAGGGTGCAGCTGCCCGAGACAGCCCCCGATGCTGCAACGCCGGTCTATAAGGCAAACATGTACCTCATGAAGAACATGAAGTACAGGTTCTCCGTCTGTGATGCCCCGGAATCAAAGGGAGAGCTTGTGGTCACCATCTATGACCAGGGAAAGGAGCTTATCTCCTCATACAACAAAGGCACCGGGAAAAGATACCCGTCCGTTGACTTCATCTGTAACAAGACCGGACTCTATACCCTCTGGTATAATTTCCGTGACGGAAAACAGGGTTCAGGAGTGGGCGTGGTGTGTATGATCAGGTGATCAGAAAGGCCAGACCCGGGATACTACAATCATTATTACCATCAGCCAGAACAGGATCTCCGCAAAGACGAGATTGCGGGTAAGGGCCATGTAATTGGCCATAATGAATGCAACGGGTATTGCCGTCACCGCATTCATCTCCACCGAAACCGAGGGCACAAATATGTAAGATGCCAGGCAGATGAACGTCATCCAGAGCAGTATCTCAAAGGTCTTGCGCGACCTGATTTTCTGCGTGGGCATCTCTCCCGCCAGGGATACCAGCGCAGGCAGAAAATTCAGTCCGGCCACCACCAGCAGTATGACCATGGTACGGGCAATGTATACAGAGGACATCTCATCGAAGATATTGTGTCTGACTATTTCAGTGAGGTTAGCTACACTGCCTCCGGTCACGTACCAGACGGCATAGAGTACCAGCCATGGCAGCAGCGCACCCGCCAGGGCAAAGATCATCTCCCTGATGTCCGGACTCCGCAGTATCAGTGCCCCAATGAAGACGAGCAGGACGAACCATACCGCGTCTGCATAAAACATACTCCCTGCCGAGATCAGCAGGGCGGCATCGAAGAAATTAAATGCGAGCCCGTTCACACGGTATGCTGATATCATCCTCCACAGACCGATCATCACAAGCAGGGCAGCGGGAAGAGCAGGATTCAGCACCATCTCTCCGGGAAAAAGTGAATAGAGAATGATGTATATCAGGGCCGGAAGATAGGTCCTGCGAGGAATGAAGAATATTGCAATATTGAACCTGACCATTACGATTGCCACAACCAGCATCAGGCCAAATGAGAGTATTACGGCCATCAGAGGCATGGCCGACAGTGCTCCTGCTATCAGGCCCCAGAGAGGCATGGGCGCACCACCGGTAATGTCGGGTACCAGAGGAGGTGAAAGAAAATGTTCACTCCACAGAGCCAGGGTGATGAGCATAAGAAGTGTCACCGGAGCTATCCCCGATCCCCTGAAAAACCTGATCATCTTTTAATCTTTTTCAGGTCAAAACCTATATCCTTCCTGTAATTTACTCCCTCGAAGCCTATCCCGGAGATGGTGCGGTAGCTCTTCTCCAGCGCCTCCTCCAACGTTTCTCCCCTTGATGTGACTGACAGCACTCTGCCGCCTGAGGTCACTATCCTGCCGCCGCTCTCTCCGGTTCCTGCGTGAAAAACAATGCTATCCCTGACACTGTCGAGGCCTGTTATCTCAAAGCCTTTGTTGTAAGCATCAGGATAGCCTCCAGAAACCATCATCACGGTTGCGGCGCTGTCAGGGGAGGTCACCAGGGTGCGGCTTTCAATATCCCTGCGGGCCACCCCCTCAAGCAGATCATACAGGTCACTTTCTATACGCGGCAGTATCACCTCGCTTTCAGGGTCGCCCAGCCTGGCGTTGTACTCAATGACATAAGGTTCGCCGCCGACGTTCATCAACCCGAAAAAAATGAAGCCGCGATATTCTATCCCTTCAGCACGCAAACCCTCCACTGTGGGCCTGATCACCTTATCTTCCACCTTACCCATGAATTCCGGAGTGGCAAACGGTACCGGTGAGACGGCTCCCATCCCTCCGGTATTCTTTCCGGTGTCACCTTCACCGATGCGCTTGTAGTCCTTGGCCTCAGGCAACAGCCTGTATGAGATGCCGTCAGTGAGAATGAAAGCCGACATTTCGATACCGGCAAGATACTGTTCAATGACAACCTTGCTGCCTGCCTTGCCGAAACGGCCGCCGAGCATCGCTTTCAGTTCACTCACCGCTTCATCGGGGTCACTGATGATCAGCACCCCCTTGCCTGCCGCCAGCCCGTCAGCCTTGAGCACGTAGGGCGGGGTGAGGGTGGTCATGAAATGCACGGCATCCTCAATGGTTTCTGAGGTGAAGGTCTCATAGGCAGCTGTGGGTATCCCGTGCCTCTTCATGAACCCCTTGGCAAAATCCTTGCTGCCTTCCAGCATCGCCCCATTGCTCCCCGGTCCTATCACCACCACGGATGCCAGTTCCGGATCTGCCTCAATATAATCTGTGATTCCCTCAACCAGCGGTGCTTCCGGACCCACAACCACCATTCCTATTTTGTGTTCGAGTATTGCAGACCGCACGGCAGTAAAGTCAAGAGGATCAACCGGCAGGTTCACTCCCAACATGGCAGTGCCCGGATTGCCCGGCGCAGTGAACAGCTTCAGTGGCCGGCTGCTCTTCGACAGTTTCCATGCCAATGCATGCTCACGACCTCCGGACCCGAGGATTAGTATATTCATTGTTCAGCGTTAGTTCCGTCTTCAAACTTACATAAAATCACCCTGATTTGCACAGGCAAACCAAAAACAGGACCAGTGTTGTGATTTAGCTGGAAAATGTAACCCCGGCCTGCAAATAACTCAGGCCCCCGCCGAATAATCGTCCGGCAGGCTGAAAGTATACCCATGCCGCAGCGCTTCAGTGATGAAACTGTCAAGATAATGGAGAGAGGACGAGGAGGGGGTGTCATGTAAAACGATAAGAGAACCGGGCCGCAGCCTCTGCATCAGTATGCGGCGGGAAGCATCAGGGGAAAGTGTGCAGTCAAAGTCGTAGGGCATAAGGTCCCAGAAGACGATCCGTGTGCTCCGCTCCAGTATCCTGTACTGCCGTACCCTTATCCTTCCATAGGGTGGGCGGAAGAGATTACTGCAGGTGATATCCCTTCCCCTGAGAACATCAGAACAGTATTCCCTGACCGGCGTTTTCAGACCGTTGAGATGGCTGAAGCCATGATTGCCCGTCGCATGACCCGAGGCTGCTATCCTTGCAAATAGCCCGGGCTGCTCCTGCACCTTCATGCCTGTGCAGAAGAAGGTGGCCTTCACATTATGACTGTCGAGGATATCAAGAATCCCGGGAGTTGATCCGGGGTCCGGCCCGTCATCAAAGGTAAGACCCAGCCTTCTTCCAGAACCGGCGATCCTGTAAATGGCATCAGGGTATATTACCGCTGCCGGAAAGGGTTTGCCATAGTTCCTGATCATCCCGGCCGTACCTCCCCGTAATACCTGTTGAGCTCCTGAGAGGCCCTCTCAGCCAGCGCCGGCATGCCGAGAGAGATTGCCTTCCTGTAGACCTCAAGGAGGGCCTGCAGTGATACTGAAACCGTATAGTCAAGGCCATAGCCCTTTTCATCAGGCAGGGCGGCTATGAAGGAGAGCGAGGCCAGGGCATTGTCGGTGATGGTGTTAAACATATCCTCTGCCCTCTCTCTCTCTCCGGCCATGGCCAGTGCCTCGGCAAGCTCGATGCTGAAGTAATCGTATGGCATCTTCTCAGGAGGAACAATACCCAGTCCCTTCTCGGCCGCCGCCAGAGCCCTGACAGTGTCTCCCTCGAGAACCAGCGCCTGGGAGAGTCGCGCGAACTGACGCCGGAAGACATCGAACAGCCTCCGGTTGTTCTCGTCAAGATATACGCCCTCCTTGCCGGCGTTGCCCCACCTGAAACTGTTCATCATATTATCATACATCTCCCGGGTGTCCACCATGCCGGTCTCACCTGGTGCGGGTGGATCAATCCTTATCGGGCTGACCCTGTAGGCCATACCCTCCAGGACGAAGAAATCCTCGAGGCCGATATATGTCGAACCGGGAACGGTGGTGGCATAATAGAGGGGCCGCTCCCAGTTGTTGCCGGCCATGATGTCCATGACCGCAAGATCATCCTTGATGGCCATGGTGCCCCTGAATTTCCAGATCATCGGTGTCAGCATCCTGTCGGCATGCCATGGCCGTACGGCACCGGTGGCGAGCACATGCGCCGAATCGACATCTACGATGAACTCCCTCACCGGTATGAAGTTGAAGAAGTCGCCGCGGCCAGAGAGGTCAACCTTTGCCTTGGGGTCATCCGACCCGGCAAACTCGACAACCTTGCGTATGGGTGTGGGCTCCTTGATAATATCCTCCACGGGGAGTTGCACACGCTCACCCTCGACATATTTGTCAGGCGGCAGGGTGAATGGCAACGGATCGGACTCAAATGCCTTACGGCTCATGGTCTCGATATAAAAGCCGCTCTGCAGGTAGCTTAGATTGGCAACACGCACATCGGTGCGGAAGCCTTCCACATCTTGGATGTACCAGAGCGGAAACGAATCATTGTCGCCGTAGGTCAGAAGAATGGCATTCTCATCACACGTCGAGAGATAATTTGATGCGATATCCCGTGCCGTATACCTGTCAGACCGGTCATGGTCATCATAGTTTTCCAGAATCATCAGCAGAGGTACGGCAGCCATGAGCACTGCCGAAGGGATCACCGCCGCAGGGTAATCCTTCATAAACCGCCTGAGAAGATCAAAAAAGAACATCACCCCCATGCCTATCCACATTGCCCAGGCATAAAACGAGCCCGCATAGGCATAGTCCCTCTCCCTTGGCTGGCTGGGATTCTGGTTGAGATAGGTGACTATGGCCAGTCCGGTCATCAGAAAGAGGAGAAACACCAGTGAAAGCCCCTTCCTGTCTTTCCGGTACTGCCAGAAGAGCCCGGCCAGGCCGGTCAGCAGCGGAAGGAGATAGTACCTGTTATGAGCCGGATTGTTCCGGTTCTCTGCCGGAAGCTGCGACTGGTCTCCGAGACGGGGATTGTCTATAAAGGGTATGCCCGAAACCCAGTTCCCATCCATTACGTTGCCGT
This sequence comes from Bacteroidales bacterium, assembly GCA_011620595.1. Classification (GTDB taxonomy): domain Bacteria; phylum Bacteroidota; class Bacteroidia; order Bacteroidales; family VadinHA17; genus SR-FBR-E99. The sequence continues at coordinate 65,898 of WOYX01000057.1, forward strand.
TACCCTGGAGGTCATTCTGGCGTCCGGACCAGTTCCACATGAAGTATCGCATGTACATCACCCCCACCTGGTAGCGGAAGAAGAAGCGCAGATTCTCGCCGAATGATGGAAGGGTGACCTGCTCGTTGCTGCCTCCTGACCTGACGGCTATCTTACGTCCTTTCACCTTGCCCCAGTATTCATACTGACGGATATGATCGGGGTCACTGCTGTACATCCGGGGGAACAGGGTCATGAAACGTTTGTCATACTCGTATTCTGAACTGTAGTAGGGGACATATCTGCCCTCCTTCTTGTTGTACCCTCCCGTCTTTCTCTTAATGCCTACCACGGGAGCAGAGTAATAGTGACCGTAAACAAGAGGTGCCCGGCCGTACTGTGTCCGGTTGATGTAGTAGATGAATGAGAAGACGTCGGACGGGTCATTCTGGTTCATGGGAGGATGGGCGTTGGCCCTGATGATGATGAGTGCGAATGACGAATATCCGAGAAGGAGTACCGCAGCCACGGTCAGCACCCGGTTGAGGATGACTCTCTTCTTCTTCAGCGAATACCAGAGGCCTCCGGCTGTCAGGCCAACGAGGAGCACGAGGTAGATGTATAGTCCGGAATTGAATGGCATGCCCAGCGTGTTCACGAAGAAGAGCTCAAACCACCCGGCTACCTTGGCCACCCCGGGGATAAAGAGGAAGTTAAGCACCCCCAGGATCAGAAAGCCCGTGAGGGTGGCGTAGACAACACCCTTTGCCGTAACCTCGTATTTGCGGAAGTACCAGATGAGAACCAGCACCGGCAGCGCCAGCAGGTTGAGCAGGTGAACCCCGATGGAGAGCCCCATCAGGTAAGCTATCAGTATAATCCATCTGCCTGCATGCGGGTCGTCAGCCTCATCATACCATCGCAGCATGGCCCAGAATACCGCGGCAGTGAAGAGCGAGCTGGTGGCATAGACCTCCCCCTCCACCGCCGAGAACCAGAAGGTGTCAGAGAAGGCATAGGCCAGCGCACCCACTGCTCCCGAAGCCAGAATGGCAAGGGCTTTTCCTCCCGTGACCTCCGTGCCGTCCCCGGTGGCAAGGCGTATGATCCTTGTGACGCTCCAGAAGAGGAACAGTATTGTAAAGGCGCTTGCCAGTGCCGACATGATGTTCACCATCATTGCCACCTTCGAGGTGTCACCGCCGGCAAAGAGCGTGAAGAAGCGGCCCAGCAGCAGGAAGAAGGGCGCGCCGGGAGGATGACCCACCTCCAGCCTGTATGAACAGAGAATGAACTCACCGCAGTCCCAGAAGCTGACAGTCGGCTCTATCGTCAGGAGGTACACCATGAGCGACACTGCAAAGAGTGCCCATCCTGTTATGTTGTTCCAAAGCCTGAAATCCCTTACCATATCCTTATCTTATTTATCTTCAGTAATAAACCTCCAGGGCATGCTGACCCACGGCTCTCCCGCATAGTTGATGCCCACACGCGGGATGGCCCTCAGTGCCGGCCTGCGGCCGGTATCCTCCAGCCAGATGCGGGCGGAGACGTTCATATCTTCTCCGTTATATGAACCGTCTATGCCCAGCGCCCGTGTGACACGTCCGGGACCGGAAACCGATGCCACGCCCCTGATAAGCACAGCCTGCGGCTCATTAATCATTCCAGTTACTATATTCATCATCCAGTGCATGCCGTAAATGAAGTAAATATAGAGATGTCCCCCCTCCATGTACATCACTTCCGTACGTCCGGTTCTACCCTTGCTGGCATGACAGGCCCTGTCTTCTTCTCCAAGATAGGCTTCGGTCTCGGTTATCATGTATCGTCCACAATGATCACCCGATCCTATGACGATATCCATCCCCGGAAGCATCCTGGCTACGGTCACCGCATCACCGAGGAAGAATGATTTCGCTGTTCTTGGCATCGTCGCTGATCAGTATCTTACCTTATCAGGGTACTCCTCCCATTTTCTCAGCACGTTGTCTCCCTGTTCAATAAGCCCGCGCTCCATCATTATACTCCTGTCATCCTTGTCATGCGTCAGTTCTCTGTATATCTTTTCGTCATCAAACCCCGCAGCAGCGGCACCGTGACGGTCAGAGGCATAGACAACCCTTCTGATGCCCGCCCAGTAAATGGCTCCAAGGCACATGGGACAGGGCTCACAGGATGCATACAACACACAGTCGCTGAGGTCATGTGTCCCCAGCAGGGCGGAGGCCTGGCGAATGGCTTCTATCTCGGCATGAGCCGTAGGGTCATGCGATGGCACCACCATGTTTGCAGCACGGGCTACAAGACGGCCGTGGCATGCTATCACCGCACCGAAGGGACCACCCCCTTCGGTGATGTTCCTGAAGGCGGTATCTATCGCCAGCTCAAGATATTCCCTGTCTATGCTCTTAAGTGTCATCTCTCCATTGTGTGAAATCTAACAGCGTGTAAAAATAAGAAAAGAATGGAGCTATGGTAAAGGAACAGTTACTATTGTCGCATCAAATCTCTCTTTAACAGATTGGTCCCCGGGGAAAATTAAAAGTACAACATATTGCTCAGAATAAAAATAAGTTGTATTTTTGCAGACCCCAAAATTGGGGTTTTTATTTTGAATTTATATTAATTACCAAAACCTTAGTACCAAAGTGAACACCTTAAGCTACAAGACAGTATCGGCCAACAAGGCTACTGTTGAAAAAGAGTGGGTACTTGTAGATGCGGAGGGTCAGACGCTCGGACGTCTGGCATCTGTTGTTGCCCTGATGCTGAGGGGGAAGCACAAGACCAGCTTCACACCTCATGTCGACTGTGGTGACAATGTCATCGTTATCAACGCGGAGAAGATCACGATGACAGGAGCAAAGATGACAGACAAGGAGTACATCAGGCATACCGGTTACCCCGGAGGCCAGAGGATCGTCAAGGCTGACGAGCTGATGAAGAAGCAACCTACACGGATGATTGAATACGCCGTGAAGGGAATGCTCCCGAAAAACAGGCTTGGAAGCGCCATCTTCAGGAACCTTTATGTGTATGAGGGCCCGGAACACAAACATGAGGCCCAGCAACCCAAATTAATCGATTTAAAAACCATTAAGTAAGTAACATGGAAGTTATCAACGCTATCGGAAGAAGGAAGGCAGCGGTCGCCAGGGTTTACCTCAGCGACGGTAAGGGGCAGATTACGATCAACGACCGGGAGTATAAGCAGTATTTCCCGAACGAGATCCTTCAGTATGTTGTCCTTCAGCCACTAAACCTTCTTGAAGTTGCCGACAAATATGACATCAGAGTCACCCTTGACGGCGGTGGATTCAAAGGTCAGGCAGAGGCGGTGCGTCTTGGGATTTCCAGAGCTCTGATCAAGGTAGATCCGGAGTACAAGCCGAAGCTGAAAGCAGAAGGCTTCACTACCCGCGATCCGCGCGAGGTCGAGAGAAAGAAGCCCGGCAGACCCAAGGCACGCAAGAGATTCCAGTTCAGCAAGCGTTAGGAGTTCAACGGCAATTTATCATAGATGCAGGTTTAGTATCTAAATTGCATTGACTTCCCGCCAGGAACTACTCTGCAATTGACTTCACAGAACGTAAACTTAACAATCACTATCAAAATGTCAAGAACCAGTTTTAAAGAATTACTTGATGCCGGCGCACACTTCGGGCACCTGAAGAGAAAATGGAACCCGGGTATGGCTCCCTACATCTTTATGGAGCGCAACGGCATTCACATCATCGACCTTGAAAAGACTGTCGTCAAGATTGACGAGGCAGCAGCTGCCATTAAGCAGATAGCCAAGTCGGGTCGCAAGGTGCTCTTCGTCGCCACAAAAAAGCAGGCCAAAGAGATCGTCGCCGAAAAGGTGGGAGCGGTAAACATGCCGTACGTCACTGAGAGATGGCCTGGAGGAATGCTCACCAACTTCCCCACGATACGCAAGGCGGTCAAGAAAATGGGATCAATAGACAAGATGGCCACCGACGGCACATTCGACAACCTCTCAAAAAGAGAGAGGCTGCAGATCACACGCCAGAGAGCCAAACTGGAAAAGAACCTCGGCTCCATTGCCGACATGACCCGGCAACCCTCAGCCCTTTTCGTGGTTGATGTTGTCAAGGAAAAAATTGCCGTGCATGAGGCTAAAAGACTGGGCATACCCGTCTTTGCCATGGTTGACACAAACTCAGACCCTTCTGATATAGACTTTGTGATACCTGCAAATGATGATGCAGCCAAATCCATCTCACTGGTGATTGACATCATGTGCAAAGCCATTGCGGAAGGACTCGAGGAGCGCAAGTCAGAGAAAGACAAGGATAGTACCTCAGGAGATAAGGAGGAGGCTTCCGGGGGAACCGGAAAGCGCAAATACAGTGCCCTTGATTATGAAGAGGAAAAAGTTGAGGTGACGGATGAAGAGGAGACGGTGTCTGAGGTTGCGGAAGAAAAAGCAACTGATGCAAAGGTCGCCGGTGAGGAGGAATAATTGTTCAACCATTAAAAAAAGATTTATACTATGTCAAATATTAGCGCTGCCGATGTCGCCAAACTGAGAAGAATGACTGGCGCCGGCATGATGGATTGCAAGAAAGCTCTCGAAGAAGCACAGGGCGATTTCGAAAAAGCTCAGGAACTGATACGCAAGAGGGGCCAGGCTATCGCAAACAAGCGTGCCGACCGCGAAGCATCCGAAGGTGTCGTACTGGCAAAAACAACTGCTGACGGCACCAGGGGCATGATGATCGCCCTCAACTGCGAAACCGATTTTGTTGCAAAAAACGCTGACTTCATCGCTCTCAGCCATAAGATTCTCGACACGGCACTCAGCAGTGACCCTGCTGATCTTGAGGCACTTAAGGAGACCGTCACAGACGGTAAGAAAGTGTCCGAAATGGTGCTTGAGCATAGCGGAATCACCGGCGAGAAATTTGAACTCTCCTTCTTCAGCAAGATTGAGGCAGCAGCCGTTCAGGCATATATCCACCAGGGCAACATGCTTGCAACTCTCGTCGGTTTCAATAAAGCCGGCATCGATCCGCAAGTTTACAAGGATGTGGCTATGCAGGTGGCTGCCATGAACCCCGTCGCCATCGATAAGGATGACGTGCCTGAGAAAATACTCGCACAGGAGCTGGATATCGCCAGGGAGCAGGCCAAACGCGAAGGCAAGCCCGAAGAGATGCTTGAAAAAATTGCCCAGGGCAAACTCAACAAGTTCTTCAAGGAGAGCACTCTCCTGAACCAGGAGTTTATCAAGGACAACAAGCTTACAATCAGGCAGTATCTGCAGAGCCAGGCAAAAGATCTTACGGTCACCGGATTTGTTCGCTTCACGCTGAATACATAAGCCGGGGCGGATACAGGGTTATCTTTCCGGACAACTCATAAGGCAGGGACTCCCGCAACCGGGAGTCCCTCCTTTTTTTTGACCCAAAACTTAAAAATTAGTAACTTGTACCGGGAAAAATATCATCTCCTTGTGTAACTTGCATGAGCAGGTGCCCACAAAAGGAATGACTATATATTTCCCCGGGTCTATTTGCCCACTAAAACAATTAATATTAAACCCAATGAAAAAGAACATCGGTAAAACAGACAAAATCGTGCGCCTTGTACTGGCAGCAGTGCTGCTGATCCTTTATTTTGTCATCAATACGAAGATCCTCGGACTGATCTTTATCATTCTTGCCATCATTCTGGCTCTCACTGCACTTTCAGGCACCTGCCCCCTCTATTACATATTCAGAACAGACACACTGGAGAAGAAGGAGGAGGAGTAGCAGTTGCCCTGAAAGAGATATTGTACTGATGCAGCAAAACCCTTACAACAGGGTTCTGCTGCATTTTTTTCTGACTGCCCTCCCCGACCGGGCACAATTTTTACTAATTTCGTTACCATCATAATAACAGAATGTTGCAATGAAATACAAACGGATATTGCTAAAGCTCAGCGGCGAGTCGGCCGGCGGCCCTGACGGCACCGGCATTGATGCCGGGGTGTTGACTGCATATGCCCAACAGGTAAAGAGCGTGGTTTCGATGGGTTGTCAGGTTGCCATTGTCATCGGCGGAGGAAACATATTCCGCGGACTGGGCAGCAGCGGTGAGGGTTATGACCGTCTCAAGGGTGACCAGATGGGCATGCTTGCCACCGTCATCAACAGCCTTGCACTGGAAAGCTTTCTTACCAGGGCAGGATGCAGCGCGAAAGTCTTCACCTCAATCCGCATGGAACCCGTGGGAGAGCTCTATATCCGCGACAGGGTCTCATCAGCACTTGAATGCGGCTGCGTTTGCATACTGGCAGGAGGTACCGGCAATCCCTTCTTCACCACTGACACCGCTGCCGCACTGCGAGCCGTGGAACTGAATTGCGATGTGATGCTCAAGGGTACCAGGGTTGATGGCGTCTATACCGCTGACCCGGAGAAAGAGCCTACAGCAGTGAGGTATGAAACTCTTACTTTCGCCGAGGCACTGGAGAAAAAGCTCAGGGTGATGGACCGGACAGCTTTTGCCATGTGCAGCGAGAACAGCATGCCCGTAATAGTCTTTGATATGAACAGGGAGGGAAACCTCGGGGCAGTCGTCAGCGGAAGCAGTCAGGGTACCCTCATCACTCCCTGAAAAAATTTTAACTACATTTGCCTAATACGGAACAATACTGACGCAATGACTGACGAACTGGAACTTATAAGGGATGAAGCCGATGAGAGGATGGAAAAGTCCATCAGGCATCTCGAATATGAACTGTCGCACCTCCGTGCCGGCAGGGCCAACCCCCTTTTGCTTGACGGTATCAATGTCGACTACTATGGAACCAGCACTCCTCTCGCTCAGGTATCCAACATCAACACACCAGATGCGAAAAGCATCATCATCCAGCCGTGGGAGAAATCTATGCTGGGAGTGATCGAAAAAGCCATCCTCGCAGCAAATATAGGCATGACGCCGATGAATAACGGTGAGGCTATCCGCATTAATGTGCCGCCTCTTACCGAAGAACGCCGGCACCAGCTGGTAAAACAGGTGCGACAGGAGGGTGAGACAGCCAGGATCAGTATACGCTCAAGCCGCAAATGGTTCCTCGACGAACTCAAAAACCTTGAAAAGGAGGGTCTGCCAGAAGATGAGGAGAAAAACGGACAGAAAATCATCCAGGAGATAACCGACAAGTATATAGCCAAAGTAGACAGGATCATTGAGGTCAAGGAGAAAGAGATCCTGACGGTCTGACAGAAGATGCGGACGACTATTTTTACATAGAAAACAATACCCTCAACCCGGCCGTGGTAAAGTACGTGACGGGGTGGAGCTTACAGAAAGCACGGATATTGAGCTTACAGTAACAGGCATACAGGGAACCTGCCAGAACCTCCTGGCTGTCAGCATCCCCCTGATGGCTCAGACAAATGACAATGTGGTGCACGCAACCCCGATAGCCATAGGTGAGAACGGACCATTCTCAAACAAATGTGCAACCGTTCAGGGCGGGGAACCTGTACCCCCGTTCGACAGCTGTACGGGACAGTTGTCATGGTGCGATGAGTACAGCACAGGTGAATATATTGTTGAAAACAGCGTTTGGTTTTCCTTTACCCCGGAGGTGAATCAGAAGATCATGTTATCGTCAATGGGCATGGATAACCAGATAGCGGTTTACAGGGCTGCCTCTCCTGAAGAGCTCCTTGCCGGCAACTATACACTTATAGGTGCAAATGATGATTTTACAGACACAGACTACAACGCCCGCATATACTGCGGCAGCAAGGTCACTGTCACAAAAGTGGTTGTCTAAAGCTCACCTGCCGGCCTGAATACCATCTCATACTTCTTCGCTGCTTTGACGGCCTGCTCCGTGAATGGCTCACTGTAAAAGCCGTTGTTGACATAGGTCTCCGTCTGCGAGAGATAGAAGGGGCTGCCAGGGATACCTGAGGTACCGGTGGGTATTACCGTCAACGACTGATCCCAGTCCGCCGTATTGAAGATATGCCTCTCCGAGGCACCGTGGTACGCTCCGAAATTCTCCCTGAAGGCATAAGGCTCCACTGTGTGGTAGCTACCCCCAACACCGTATGTCTTTGAATTGAGACCCAGCAGCCTGTCGAGGATCTTCACGCCGCCCATGGGATGCTCAAGGGTGAGGGTGTGTATGTTACCCCACTGCCAGCTCTCCCCGAACTCACCGTACCTGGCGGTGAGGGTGTCAACAGCAGATGCTATGCTCAGGGCAATGATATCATCCATGGTCTCAACCTCCACCGTGGTTTTATTGTCAACCCACGCGTCCGGTCCTTCATTGATCATCCGATAGATGTAAAAATCATGCTGCCGGCCGTGGGGCGATCCGTAGAGCTCTCCGAGCTCATCACTCATGATATGACGGGCCAGCTCTATACGTATAAACTCGAACAGCGTTGGCGCAATCAGGGATCCATCCATGGCATAATCCCATCCCTTAAGCTCCACGAGGGCAGCCTTTACCCCGTCGCCCGGATCGCTGATTGCCTCCGCTGCCCTCAGTATTACCGGTGTCAGCATGGCAGCATAGGCAGAGTGGTTGTCGGTAATCATCCTTTTGAAGTCGTCAATACCCAGTATCTCCTTCTCTGCGGCCATCTCCCGGATACGCATGATCCGGTAGGGCATTGCAAACTCGCCACTGATGTAGAAAGGATATTCGCCTGTCACCGTACGCTGGTTGGCCGATGATACAAACCCGTTGTCCGGATTGAACGAAGAGGGCAGCAGCTCAAATGGCACATAGCCCTTCCATTCATATTCGTCCGTATCGCCCCTGCGGGGCAGCAAACCGGTGCCCTTTCTGAGCGGGATTCCCCCGCCGGTCTGAAGACCTATATTGCCTTCAACATCGGCATAGGCAAAGTTCTGGCTGATAGACCTGAAATGGCTCAGTGCAGTGCGAAATTCATCCCACGACCCTGCCCTGTTGAGAAGGTAAACCGCCCTGATCTCGTCACTGTAGTCATAGCCTGTCCAGCACATTGTCAGCACTTCATCATCTATGCCTCTCATGCCTGAGATGACCGGTCCGTGATGAGTATACCTGATGGTCCGTGTCTGCGAAGAATCATCCGTGATCCTGAATATCTCCTCACTGGTTCTGAAGGGCAGCCACTCCCCGTTATACAAATAGCTGTTGCCTGTGGAATCTACCGTCTCCACAAAAAGATCGATGTCATCGACACTGAGGTTGGTCATGCCCCAGGCTATTCTTTCATTGTGACCCGCAATGATGAAAGGCTCGCCCGGGAAGAGCACCCCGGTCACATTGATGCGGCCCGGAATCACCTGGTGCACCTGCATCCAGAAACCTGGAACGTTGAGCCCCAGGTGCATGTCATTGGAAAGAATGGGCTTCCCGGTCTCGCTCCTGCTGCCGGAGACCGCCCAGTTATTGCTTCCTGAAAGAGAGACGATGCCCAGCTCCTCCATCTCCTTCAGGGAACCTATTGATATAAGCGCATCCTCCAATAATTTTTTATCCAGCTCAAACCCTGGGAAAACAACCTCGTCAACATGTTTCCAGTCTGCTATCAGCTCAGAGGCCTTCACCGGTCCGAGCTTCCTGCCAAGCCTGTAATTGTTGATCTCATCGCTGAGATTTGATGAGGCCAGATCCCACCCGATGAAACCGATGATATTGGCAATATCAGTCAGAGTCCACGGCTCAGGCTGGTAGCCCAGCACCCTGAACTCCGGTGGCAGCTTCCTGCCGGTCTCTTCCATCCACCTGTTGACACCGTCAGTGTAAGCCTCGAGCGCCGCGAGTATCCCGGGGTCTTCCTTTTCAAGAACCAGTTGTGACTTTTCAGACATGCCGAGAGCCCGAAGAAAATGATCCGTCTCCGTCATATCCCTTTTGAAGAGCTCCGAAAGTCTGCCCTGCGTCGCATGCCTGACCATATCCATCTGCCAGAGCCTCTCCTGGGCGGTAATATAACCGGTCATGAAATAGAGGTCGTGCTCATTCGATGCATATATATGAGGTACTCCCCGCTCGTCGCGGATGACCTTTACATCAGCCGTAAGCCCGGCTATTGCTTTTTCGCCGTTCAGCTCAGGCAATCCCGAGCGGCGAAGGGATGGGACAATGATCATGCCTGCCAGAAGCGCTGCCCCAACAACGGCAGCAATGACAATCAGGGATACTCTAAGGATTTTCATAGCGGTGTGGTTTTGTCACCTAAACTTACATAAAATCTCCCGGTTTTTAAATGCAAATTTCCATCAGGAAGATTTTCCGGGAATTTTTGGCATTGTGAACATATGGCAAAACAGGCATTGCTCAGCTCCTGAAGATCAGCCTTGTGCCCTGAGGACAGTCGCTGCAGATATCTATAGCTTTGCGGTTCTTCATTACAGCCATCCTGAAATCCCTGTATCTTTCGCTGCGCCATATCTCAGCAAAGCTCCGGCTGTGCAGATTTCCCATTGCATGCCCGGCGCACTTGTCGAAGCAGCAGGGTACCACCTCACCGTCAGAAGTTATGACAGCCGAGGACCACATCCTCAGGCAACCCCGCCCCGGTGACGCGGCACGTTGCCAGCTTCCGTCATCACCTCTGACATACCGTGATCTGCCTTGATCTGCCGATGCCCACTCTCCCGCCCTGGCGGGGTCAAGCACCTGCATGCTCTTTGTTCTGAATCCCGCGCCAACTGATCCGGCAAAGGCAGCGGCGGCACGGGCTTCATGCTCATTGCCCCGGTGCAGCAGGAACTGAAGCACGATCTTCAGCCCGGAGCGCCTCTCCCTGATGGTGGCAGCCAGCCGCATGATGCCCTCGGTCACAAGTTCATGATCACCCCCACGCCTGTAGATACCATAGGTTGCGGAGCTGACTCCGTCATATGAAATAATTATCTTCTTCAAAGGAGAATCGGCCAGGCCGATGCATCTCTCCCTGTCAAGATAATGTCCGTTGGTGGCAATCACCGGGTTCATACGCGCGAATAAATCCACGATCCGGAAGAAGTCGGGGTGCAACATCGGCTCACCCTGGAAACTGAGCCAGGCGGAGAGTGTAAATCCTCTGAGCTCCTCCGCAATCTTCTCCGCAAGACGGTAATTCAGGAAGCTGTTTCTCCTCGAAAGCAATCCGGCCCCGGTTACACACTCGGGACATGAGAGGTTACATACGCTGCTCAGCTCGAGGCTTATCGCCGGGGGAAGAGGCGCGGCGGCAGAGATGCCCGCGTATCTGCTGGCGGCGTATGATAAAACAGAGTAACTTGCATTCAGATATCTGATAGCCATGGCAGAGGCAAATGAACAATTTTTTTGGCTCAATGTATAGGGTATAGAGTATATTTCCGGTCTTATCAATGAAAAGAAGATCAGAAATCAGGAAACCACAAACAACACGAAAATGAAAACAAAAATCTTTTACACAGCAATAGCTTCTGCCCTCCTGCTGATTATGCCGGCAGGAGAGATCAATGCATCTGACTCCGCCGACAGGAACAGGAAGGAGAAGGAGCAGCAGCAACTGATAACAATAAGAGGCAGGGTGGTTGATGTCGAGACCCGTGTCCCTCTTGTATTTGCAGGAATAGCACTGCAGGGAAGCAACATAGCTACCGTGACCAACCTTGACGGTGAATTTACCCTCAAGGTCAGCAGTGATCAGACCGGGAACATCGAGGTCTCATATGTGGGCTACAAGAACAGGGTGGTGGCCATTGAAGAGATGAAGACTAACGGGCAGCGAAACGTGATCGAGCTCGAGACCGCACTCATCCCTATCAGGGAGGTGATCGTTAAACCCCTCGTCCCTGATGAGATAATGCTGCAGGTCATAGACCGCATCAATGAAAACTATCCCACGGTGCCCAATGACATGACCGGCTTCTACCGTGAAACCATCAGGAAAAACCGAAGTTATATCTCCATCGGCGAAGCCGTTGTTGAGATATTCAAGGCCCCCTACCAGAATGACCTTCGCTTTGATGCCGTCAGGATATACAAGGCCAGGAAGAGCAATGACGTTGAGAAGATGGACACCGTGCTCTTCAAACTCCAGGGTGGTCCCACAACCACACTCTACCTCGACGTGGTCAAGAACCCCGAAACATTCCTCACCAGGGAGGCACTCAACCAGTATGACCTGGAGCTCTCAAACATAGCGGTGATCGATGACAGGACAAACTACGTCATCAATTTCAACCAGAAGCCTTCGATAACCACACCACTCTACCAGGGGCGCCTCTTCATCGACATAGAAACCTATGCGGTTGCACAGGCAGAATTTGCCTTCAACCTTGAGAACAAGGAGCTGGCAGCTTCAATGTTCATCAGGAAGAAGCCGCTGGGCATGCAGGTGACCCCCGAGGTGACATCCTACTATGTGCGCTACCGCGAGATGGACGGCAAATGGTACTTCAGCCACTCAAGGGCAGAGGTCAAGTTCAAGGTCAACTGGAAGAAGAAACTCTTCAACACCAACTATACCACAATGTCTGAACTGGCAATAACAGACCGCACAGAAGAGGATGTTGTAAAGTTTGCAGCGAGGGAGAGAATACGCCCGACCGACTTCTTCACCGAGGAGGTGGCAGCATTTGCCGATCCCGAATTCTGGGGTGACTATAACGTGATTGAGCCCGACCAGAGCATTGAGGCAGCCATCAGGCGACTGAGCAGGAAACTCAGATTCAGCGACAGGAAAGAATAGGCCGGGACCATGTGCGCATGAACATTGACAGTGAGATAATAGGGAGGATAAGGAACGGAGACAAACTTGAGTTTGAGACACTGTTCCGCTCCTCCTATGTTTCACTGGTGTGCTATGCGAAGCGCATCCTCAGGGACCACGATACTGCTGAAGAGATAGTACAGGAACTGTTTTTCAGACTGTGGCAGGACAGGGAGAAACTTAACATTGAAAGCTCACTGAACGGTTATCTCTTCCGCTCGGTACACAACAGGGCACTGCATCATATTGAACATCAGCAGGTGGTGAGCCGCCATGCCGGGGAAGTCGCCGCCGGAACAGAGCTCTCCTCCGAACCGGTTACCGAGGCAATTTATTACAGCGAGCTCCAGACAAAAATTGCCGGAGTACTTGAACGGCTGCCAGGAAGATGCCGGACGATTTTCAGGATGAGCAGGTTCGAAGGATTGAAATACAATGAGATAGCTGAAAAACTTGCCGTTAACGTCAAGACGGTGGAGGCAGACATGGGAAAAGCACTGAGGGAATTCAGAAAAGCACTGACAGAGCAATGAAGAAGTTAAACAAAACAGAAAAAATGTCAGAATTGGATTGGGCTGATGCAGCCGCGTGGCTCTCCGGAGAGAGTACGGCAGGCGAAGAGGCAGCCCGCATCCTCATTGATGAAGACAATGATATAATGAAAAAGTGGAATGACCTTAAAAACATTGATGGTGAGACAATTGATGTTGACAAAGCATGGGATAGGCTGAACCGGAGAATAGAAGCCGAATCACCGGTCATAACCCTTAAGAGGAGGTCATTCATCTACTCTTTTGCAAGGATAGCCGCCATGGTCATCATCGTGACAGGACTGGGATGGCTCTTTTTTAAGGTTGCAGGTACAGAAAAGATCACTGTCTCCTCAGGGCCCGATGAAAAGAACATTGAGGTTCTGCTCGCTGACGGAAGCAGGGTATATCTCAACCGTGACAGCAGGCTGACATATCCCGAAGATTTCAGGAGCGATATCCGGACGGTTTCACTTGTCGGGGAAGCATTCTTTGACATCGCCGCTGACGCATCACGCCCCTTCATCATCGATGCCGGCAAAGCCAGCGTGAAGGTCCAGGGAACATCATTCAGCGTCATGACCGATAACGGTAACAATGAAGTGGAAGTCTATGTGGAATCAGGCACCGTGATGCTCTCCAGCGACAACGGTTCCCACAATGTGACATTGGAACCGCAGTTCGTCGGACGTGTCTCTGACAGGGGTGCATGGCAGACGGTCAACACTGATGCCAACTATCTCTCATGGCACACCGACATGCTTGTTTTTGACGGTGAGAGACTGGAGACGGTCTTCGCTGATCTGAAACGTACATTCAATATCAGCATCGTGGCCGCAGACCCGGCCATCTATGAATACAGGCTGACATCACCCTTTGTGGATCAGCCTCACGATACAATTATTAAGGTAATTTGCACTACCTTTAACCTTCATTCTGTCAGGGAAGAAGGTGTATACAGGCTTTATCCCGGGCAGGTACGGTAACAACCGATGTGGCCGACAGGTTCAGTGAGAAACAGGGGGATAGCGGTTGTCGCTCTGCTTCTGCTGCCGTTACAGCTTGTTCCTCAGGATAACATCCTTGAAAGAGAGATAAGGCTGCCTGGCAACAGCATCAGAGTCTCAAAGGCACTCAGCGAGGTAAGCAAACTTACCGGCTATCTTTTTACCTATGACACCCGGATAATCAGCCCGGACAGGATCTTTGAACTCCCCTCCTATGATATGCCGCTGAGTGAACTGCTGGATTCTGTATCGGGTAATCCGGATGTCAGGGTCTCAGTTATAGGGAAACACATCATTCTGTACCGCGAGACAGCCCTCCCTCCTGATGCCTGGCAGGAATATGACAACCCGCAGGCAGAAATATTTATCAGCGGCAGGGTCACTGATGCGGAGACTGCCGAACCTCTGCCATATGCAACAGTAGGCATCAGCCACCGCGGCAGAGGTACGGTGACAAACTTCAACGGCGACTTCATCCTGAGGCTGAACAACCTGTTCCTTGATGACACCCTCTCGGTATCATACCTGGGCTATGTCAACCGCCTGATACCGGTCAGGAGCCTTCCTGGCAATATTCTGACCATCAGCATGGAGAGAGACTACATCCCCATCCCCGAGATAATCATCAGGGCACAGGACCCTCATCTCATCATCAGGAAAATCCTCTCTTCCGTCGCCTCCAACTACGGCACCACCCCTGCCCTGCTTACGGGATTCTACCGCGAAGGGGTCTACCGCAGGAAGGAGCCACAGATCTATTCCGAAGCAGTGGTACAGATTTACAAAAGCCCCTATGCAAGATCACTGCAGAACGATCAGATAAAGGTGCTGCGCAGCCGTAAGATCGAAAACCTGGAGGTTAAGGATACCCTGGCTGTCAGACTTAAGGCAGGACTGAGTGCAACTCTTACACTGGATGTCATGAAAAACCTGTTCGATTTTCTTGACCCGGCATCTTTCGATTCCTATGAATATCACCTGACAGATATTGTAACTATTGACGACCAGTCGGCATTTGTGATATCATTCCGCCAGAGGGAGGATATTACCGAACCGCTTATGGAGGGCGACATCTATATAAATGTCGACAACTACGCCCTGGTGCTTGCAGATTTTGAGATCAACCCGCTCTATATTGACCAGACAGCCACATCCTATATCAGCAGGTTGCCCCGTGCCTACTCCATGAGACCCGAATATGTCAGGTACAGGGCGCGCTACCGCAATGTTAACGGAAGATACTTCCTGTCACACGTCAGGGGAGACCTGGGCTTCCTGGCCAGGAGCAGGAAGAGAATCTTCAACAGCCGCTTCAACATATTCTTTGAGCTGGCAGTCACAGATCACCGGACAACAGATGTCGCCCGATTTGATCATGATGAACTGGCACCAGCCTATTCTGTATTTTCAAATACCATAACCGGATATGACGCCGGCTTCTGGAAGGGATTCGATTTCCTCAAGCCCGAAGAAGATCTTGTTGAAGCACTGCAAAGGCTGGAAATACGCCTTGGAGAGTTCGCCGGGCAGGATTCCCCTCAGTAGCTCTCAAGAATATCATACAGGGCCGTGAGATCGGGAGTAAGTATGATCTCCGTCCTTCTGTTCTTCTGCCTTGAGTCAGCAGTCTTTCCCGTATCTACCGGCATATACTCACTACGGCCTGAAGCAATCAGGCGTTTGGGGTTGATATTGGTGTCATGGGTGAGCACCCTGACTACTGTTGTTGCCCTCTTGACGCTCAGGTCCCAGTTGTCAAGTATTTGCTGTCCGGGTGCAGCCCTGTACGGCACATCGTCGGTATGGCCCTCGATGGTGATGGTGATGTCGGGGTTCTTTTCCAGCAGCGCCCCAAGCTTGCGCAGCACCGTGCGCCCGTTTGCGTCTATCTCGTAACTGCCTGTCTTGAACAGCAGCTTGTCATCCATCGAGACATATACCTGTCCGTTCTTCATGGTGACGGTAAGACCGTTGTCCTCAAACCCGAACAGTGCATCCGACACCTTCTCCTTGAGCTCCTTCACTGCCTGCTGCTGCGCATCGAGCATCTTCTCAAGCTCCGTCAGCCTGGCATTGCGCCTCTCAAGCTCATAGGTCAGCTCCTCCAGTGTGGCCTTCTTGGTGTCAAGGTTTATCTCCAGGTCGCGCATGAGATTCTCTTTCTGCTGCAGGTCAGCCTGCGCCTGCCTCAGGTCGGCCAGCAGCCGCTGCGTCTCCTGGGCCTTGCCTTCAGCCAGCTCCTGCTGCGCCCTCTGCAACTCATCATACCTCGCCGAGAGACTGCCGAGCTCCTCCCTCCTCTGCGTCAGTTCCGTGCGAACCTCTTCGAGCTCCTCCATAAGCCTCTCAGTATCGTTGGTGAGCTGCATTGACCTCGTGGTCAGCTCCCTGTTCGACATGGTGAGCCAGATGTTCTCTGCCTTGAGCGAATCACGCTCCGACAACAACATGAGACTCTTGTCGTTAAGCGTGTTGTATTTCTTGCCCGTAACACATGAAACTGAAAGCAAGAGTATCATCACGACCGGAAAAATGAGATTTAGCCTGTTCATGACCTGTCTGTTTTTTATCCATACATTGTCTGCGAATTAAACAATAAATGAGAAAACATGTTATTGAAAAAATAAGGATTAATTAACAACTAAGATATTTTACAAGCTTCCCCGGGCAAAGGTCATTTGTAACAAAATTTAAAATATAAGTATCTTTGCCCGGTCTTTTGTTACCTTTAACTGATGTCAGAAAAAGAGCGGCTGCTTGACGGAATCAACACTCCTGAGGATCTCAGGAGGCTCGACAGGCTTGACCTGGTGCAACTCAGTGACGAGCTCAGGCAATATATCATTGACGAGGTAAGCAACAACCCCGGTCACTTGGGTGCCAGTCTCGGGGTGGTGGAGCTTACCGTGGCCCTCCATTATGTTTATAACACTCCCTGGGACAAGATAGTCTGGGATGTAGGACACCAGGCCTACGGACACAAGATACTTACCGGACGCAAGGCACAGTTTCATACCAATCGCAAGTACAAGGGCATCAGCGGCTTCCCTCGCATGGCTGAGAGTGAGTATGACTCCTTTGGCGTGGGGCACTCCTCAACATCCATCTCCGCTGCCTTAGGCATGGCCGTGGCAGCACAGGCCAGGGGCGAAAAACGCAAGGTGGTGGCAGTGATTGGCGACGGCGCCCTGCAGGGAGGACTGGCATTTGAAGGATTGAATAACGCCGGGAACGAGAAGGCTGATCTCCTGGTGATCCTCAATGATAACAATATCTCAATAGATGCCAGCGTCGGGGCCCTCAGGGAGTACCTCCTCGACATAACCACCAGCAGTACCTACAACAGGTTCAAGGATAAGGTCTGGCGTCTCCTGGGCCGATACAGGAGGATGGGCGCCCGGGCACGGGTACTTGCCTCACAGATTGAGGGAGGCATCAAGGGTACCGTGCTGAAGCAGAGCAACCTCTTTGAGGCACTCAAGTTCAGGTATTTCGGACCTATTGACGGTCATGACGTGCTTCACCTGACACGGGTTCTCGAAGACCTCAGGACCATCCCCGGACCCAAGATTCTCCATTGTGTCACCGTAAAGGGAAAGGGATTTCCCAGGGCAGAAGAGCTACAGACCGTATTTCATGCTCCCGGCAAGTTCGATAAATGTACGGGTGAGCTGATCAGACCGGCCGACTGTGCCAAACACCTTCTCTACCAGGAGGTGTTCGGACATACCATTCTGGAACTGGCACGGCAGAACGACAGGATTGTGGGTGTCACACCGGCCATGCCTACCGGCTGCTCACTCAACATAATGATGAAGGAGATGCCCGGCAGGGCCTTTGACGTTGGCATCTGCGAACAGCATGCGGTGACCTTCTCTGCCGGTATGGCAGCCAACGGTATGATCCCTTATTGCAATATCTACTCTTCGTTCATGCAGCGTGCCTATGACCAGGTGATTCATGATGTTGCCTTACAGGGACTGAAAGTTGTTTTCTGCCTTGACCGCGGCGGACTGGTGGGCAGCGACGGAGCAACACACCACGGCTTTTTTGATATCGCCTTCATGCGCAACATACCGGGTATGATCACTGCCGCCCCCATGGACGAGGTAGAGTTGCGCAACATGATGTACACCGCACAGCTCGACAGCGTGAAGGGACCGTTCAGCATACGTTATCCCCGGGGCACCGGCGTGATATGCGACTGGCAGCAGCCGTTTGAGGAGATACCCGTGGGCAGAGCCAGACTTATCAGCGAGGGCAGTGACATCGCAGTGCTGAGCCTGGGCCATCCGGGCAACTTTGTCGTTGAAGCCGTGGCAGCACTGCGCGACAGAGGCATCACGGTGATGCACTATGACATGCGCTTCGCCAATCCGCTTGATGGGGAGGTGCTGCATGAGGTTATGAAAAGCTTCCACAGGATCATCACCGTCGAAGACGGTATGATCAAGGGAGGTTTTGGCAGCGCCGTCCTGGAGTTTGCGTCAGATAATGGATATGCAGTTGAGATACGGCGCATGGGCATACCCGACTACTTCGTGGAACACGGCTCTCAGCAGGATCTGTGGCATGAGTGCGGGTATGATGCAGAGGGGATCCGAAGGGCGATTGAAGAAGCCTGCGGAAAGTAGCAAGGGGCATGGTGCATGGAGCGTGGCATGACGGATATTTGTCTGTAGCAATAATTTCCATACCTTCACAAACGAATTGTAGACTGAAGACAGAATATACTTTATATTAATAAATTATGGTAATTATGCCCGGATGGCGGAATTGGTAGACGCGCTGGTCTCAAACACCAGTGGCAGCGATGCCGTGCCGGTTCGATCCCGGCTCCGGGTACATAGATGGAAGACACCGATTTAAAATCGGCTTCTTCCTTTTTTTTGTTGAATGATCTGCCATGTTTCTGACCGCCTGTTGACTTTGGCATCTATGTGGAGTCTGCGTGGCTTGGTCATATGCCGGCTGACCATGACGGAATGAGACTCGCCGACCGGGTTTTTCCGGGCTTCCTTTTTATTGTTGGCATGGCAATACCATTCGCTATTTCAGGCAGGATAAAAAGAGGCGAGACGGGATCAAAGAAATTGATGCATATATTTATCCGGACTATGTCACTGCTTCTTATAGGCGTACTGATGCTCAACTCAGACAGAGTGAACCCGGAGACCACCGGCATGCACAAGGACCTCTGGACACTCCTGATGGCCGGGCTAACAGTTCTGCTAGCGAAAATAAACATCAAACTGAAGCTCTGACAAATGCCTGGGTACGTCCTGATCAAAGGGAAATAAGCATGATGCGCGGTAAGATACCGCATCAGTTGCAAAGCTAAATAATGAGACTCTTGGTAACCCAGAACCAGATAATGGGTATGGCCAGCAGATCAAGAAGGACCCCAGCCCTGATCATTGTATTAACGGTTACCTCTTCGGTTGCATAGGCAAGTGCATTCGGCGGCGTTGAGACAGGAAGCATGAAAGCACAGTTGGCCCCTATTCCAATAGCCATTACCATTGGCAGAACAAACTCAGGATTGAACTGCATCGCCACCTCCATCATTATGGGAATGGTAATGGCTGCAGCTCCTGTATTACTTGATATTTCCGTAAGACCGATAATAAAGATGACCGCCAAGAATATCAGCAACAGTCCCTGTCCCGCATTAATATTTCTGAGAATGCTGCTGGCAATCATTGCAGAAGTGCCTGTCTCTGACATCAGGGCACTCAGGCATAAACCTCCTCCAAACAGGAGCAGTATTCCCCAGTTGACTGAACCCTGAAGCTTATTCCATGTGGTTAGTCCGAAAATAGGGGCAAGAGCCGCAGCCAGAACACCCACGATGGCATCAAAGCTTTGAATGTTCATCAGGTCTCCGATAGGTTTTGAGCCTATCCAGAGGAGAACTATCAAAAAGAAAAAAGCCGTAGCCCTTGTCTGGTTTCTGCTCCAGTCGTGTTTTTGCCTTTCCATCTCATTGAGATGAAAATCCTTTTCAGGCCGGATAACTACCTTGAGTGTAAAGAGCAACAACGGGAAGAGCATTAATGTCAACGGAAACCCGAATTTGAACCATGTGGCAAAATCAATATTGAGTGCTCCTGCTGCAATAAGGTTTGGAGGACTGCCGATCACAGTGCTTATACCTCCAATACTGGCGGCGAACGCAATCCCAAGTATTACAAATGTCCGGGCCCTGGGATATGTCTTATCAATCAGTGACATTCCGATAGGCAGGAACATTGCTGCCGTGGCAGTATTGCTCATCCACATGGAGAGTAATGAGGTAGCCCCGAGGATTGAGGCTATTGCCACCCATTTCCTCCCTTTGGCCAGGTGAATTAGATTACCGGCAAGCCACCGGTCAAGCCCATGCTCATTCAATACAGCTGCCAGAGCAAAACCCCCGATAAAAATGAAGATTACGGGATGAGCAAAGTGAGCCAGTGCTTCCCGCGGATTAAAAACATTGAAGAGAACGGCTATGATTGGCACAAGCAGGCCGGAAACGGCCAGCGGTATTATCTCGGTCACCCAGAGCCCCCCAATAAATATCAGCACGGCAATCCCCAGTTTGTTACCGGGATCTTCCATGGCAAAGTTGCCGATCAGAATTCCGGCGACCAACAATCCGCCTATTGTGAGCCACTTGTTATTCTTTAATTTCATGCTGAGTGCTTAAAGAGTTTCCCTGCTCATTTTGAATCTGCCTGGTGATTACTTCCCCTGTCTCCCTGTGAATTACATTCCTTCATTGTTTCCATTCTTTCCGTAAAGTACATCTGCTGCCGCCGGTGACATCAGGGTATGATCATGGCCTGACCCGGGAACGTATACATTCTGCCATTTGAACTGAAACCCTTTCTCCTCAGCCCTGGCTTTGTTGTAATCAAAGAACCATTCTCCCCTGGCGAGCCTGGTAAGACCCTGAAGATCTGCCTCGGGCGTCTGCCTGAGATCCTTATCCCTGATAGTGTCGGCAGTGCCAAGGAGTACTGTCAGATTATCAAGGTAAAATGATTTTCTCAGACTGTCGCTGTCGGTAAATATTCCTTTTATGCCATAGGGATATTCTGCTTCATCATCGGGGAAAGTATACCAACCAGGGTTTGCCGCTACCGCTTTATCAACATAGGGACTGTCATAAAACTGCATAAATCTGTGAGTAAACTGACCGCCAGCTGAATGACCGTAGATGTTATAATTGCGGTTATCAAGTTGCAACTCTTCCCTAACGAACTCAAAAATCTTGTCTATCAATGAGAATGTTGTTGCCTCAGGATCGGATATCTCACCTTCAGGTGTTAGAAACATACCACTGATATATTCAGTAGAACTGAATGACTCCTTTGTCAGTTCAGGTGCCACTATTATCACTCCATACTCATCCGCCTTGGCCTTCCACCCTTCAAGATAATCGTCGGCATTTCTGCCTGCTCCATGCATGACAAACTGTAATGGCATCCCTGTGGTTTTCCAGGCAGGCATATAATAGTGAACCTTGATATCCCCTTTATTGATTAGTGGCCCTGTTTCGAAAGTCAGAATACCCTGCTCCGGGTTATCTCTTCTGTCACCTGCTGAGTTCATGCATGCTGAGGTGATCATAACCAGAGACGCTGTTCCAAAGGCTATGAAAGCTTTAAAAGGGGATAAATTCATAATTTTTGATATTTCATAATGTGTTAGGCTATTGTTTATTATTGATTGGACCTGTCATTACCCCGTAATACTCCCATGGAAATGACCCCATCAATCTCCAGTTGATCCGTGAGTATGACAATGTCCGCATCATAACCCGGCCTGAGAGCTCCTTTCTTTTTTATCTTCATATTCCTGGCCGGATTGGTTGTTATCAGCTGTAGGGCGTCATCCAGGGGCAGGATATCATTTTGCACCAGGCTGACCATCTCCTTCAGGTTCAGGTCAAGCGGTGCCGGGGTATAAGTTATTTCACCCGTTGCCGGATTCTCTCTTTTGACTCCTCCCCTGCCGTCACTTGAGAATGTTATTCTGTCAAGCGGGACACCCTCATCAAGTGCAATTTTAACTGCTTTGTGAGGATTAGTAAATGTAGTTCCCCCAGTTGAGATATCAATCATACCCCCGGCCTTCGCGAATTTGATGCAGTCACTAAACAGTTTCTGCGTGCGTGAGCAGTGTGTCGGCGAAATGTAGGAGATCAGGGTCGGATATTTCTCAGCAATTGTCAGCAAATCATCGATCCCTGATTCCAGGGCCCCGAGATGAATATGCAGGATTCCGCCTTTTCCGGAAGTAAATCCTCCCAGCCTCACCTGGTTTATGAGCCTCAGTATCTCATGAAGGGTGGGAAAGGATGACCTGTCATCACTGATTGCCAGTTTGCAACCGATCACCTTGTCAATAAAAATCAGGTCTTCCGCAACGGAGCCGCAAACTGTTTTTTCAGGCAGTCCGTAATAACTGGTCAGCATGTAGGCCGTAACCCCTGTTTCATCAAGGGCTTTTACCTTGCTGTAGAGGGTAGTCAGCTCCTTGACAAACCCGTCGGTGCCAAGAAGACCCATGACAGTTGTTGTGCCAACAGCCAGCAGATCATCGGCAAAGAGCTCAGGAATAAATGAAGAGAATCCGAACTGACCTCCACCGCCGGTTATATGCAAATGCTGGTCTATAAACCCTGGACATACAATTTTGCCGCGCACATCAATCACCGTGGGGGAAAGCTCACTGACCGACAATGAGTCTTCTATGGCAACAATCTGATTGTTTATGATCAGGAGATCCTTTTTCCCAAGTTTTTGCGGGGCATAAGCGTCTCCGCCTTTTAACAGGTATGTCATATATAATACTTTTTAAATAACGAAGTGAAACACCAGCAATACAACCAGTCCCCCAATGAGTGGCGGCATGTTCCTCTTAGCCAGGTCTACGGGAGATACCCCTGCAACACCTGCTATCGCTACTATAACACCGGCAATAGGCGACGTAGCCCTGCCCATACTTGATGAAAGCTGCATAGGAAGTATCATTTCAGGAGCTGTCATTCCCAGCCTCCCGGAGATGTCGGGAATGAGGGGCCCGAATGAAAAGAATGCCGCATTACCGCTTCCCATGAGCATTGCAGCCAGGAAAACAAGTATGGTGATAAATATTGATATGGCGGCCCCTGAAAAACCCAGATGTGTCGATCCTGAAACAAGCGTGTCTATGAACCCCAGTCCGATAAGACCCTTGGAGAAGATCTCTGCCGCTACTATCAGAGTAACAACAGTACTGAAAACCGATCCCATTCCTTTCCAGAAGCTGTCGAGCATATCTATGACACTGCGGAAGTTTCTCGTGAATATCATCACAAAAATGACTGATACAATCAGAGAGAAAAGCATGGCTACAGTTGTGCTGAGATGAATTTCGACCAGTCCCACATAGTCAGAGAAAATAACAAGAAGCAGGAGTGGCAACATGGGAAGGATGGCGTAAATCAATGGTACGTCCGGTTTTTTTGTCGGTCCGCTTTCAGTGATGACTGCTTCCTGGCCTCTTTTCAGGTCTCTCTTGTCGAAATACCTGTTGCTGAAGTAATAAAGCGTCATTACCACGATTGTGGTAGGAAACACCAGGGGAAGCTGATCAGATACAAAGTACTCCATATTTGATTTACCAATTAGCGAAGCCGCCATGGCAGTATTCGCAGACCCCGGGCCCTGATCAAAAATGGTTGCCGCCGCTATGGCCGAAAGAGCTGTCAGTTTGCTGCATCCCAGGCTTACCAGAACCGGATAAAATGAAGCTACCAGGAGAAGTCCGAGGCCTGCCGCGGAGGGTATTGTCATAAACAGTATCTGACCAATGGGAATGGCAATCACTGATGCCAGATAAGGATATTTCCTGAAAAAACCCAGAGGCTTGATCGCTATATAAACAAGAGAGTCGGTGGCCTTAATCCTATTCATGAACGCTACATAACCTCCGATTGTCATTATCATCAGGCCTATCCTTGTTAGGTTGCCCACAAAGCCGTCATCGATTACCTGGACGATATCGAAGACTGCACTGCCGGAAGGTTTTGAGACTGCTATGGGGCTCAACCCCATAGCAGCCGCAATACTGATCATAAACAATCCTGCAAAGATCAGAACACCCTGCGGATTAAACCTTTTGTACAGCAGTATAGCCGTAAGAGCAATAACTGCAATACAGAGTATAAATCCAATAGCAGTCATAAACTAGTAGCCGGGGTTCTGCTGAATCACTCTTCCTGAATTTGCATTTATAAATGCCTGTGGTATAGGAAGTAAAACAGGTGTCTCATCATCCCACATTCCTCGTACCTCCCTGCCGGAGACCTCATTGTAGGTCCTTACCCTGGTCTTGAAGATATTGGATGCCAGCCTTTCATCGCCTCCGTTCTCCTGGCTGAGCCTGATCAGCGTATGCCTCCTGTGCTCTTCAGTAATGAGTTCCCGACTCCTCTCATCCAGTATCATGTCAATACTCATTTCCGATGCATCTATCGGGACTATTCCGGCACGTTCCCTAATCTTGTTCAGCCAGAACTCTCCGCCCTGTCCAAGCTTAAACATGGCCTCGGCGTAAAGAAGATATGTTTCTGCCAGCCGGAGGTACAGGATGTCATTGTAGGCATTGTCTGCATCAGCCTGCTCAAAAATGGGATTGACATAGTCCCATTTTTTTGTGGAGGGCCAGTTATACTGCTTGATGGTTGGGTCGGTATCATCGCTCATCTTGGAGTTGGGTTTAAGGTTTATCAGGCTGGCATCACTTTTCAGCACCTCATATACCTGGTTGTCTGTGTTCAGGAAATAGAGATGCCACACGATTGAATGGTCATCATATCTGACATCTGCAGTTTCCTGCTCCTTGAACTTATAGAGATCGAATGCCCCAAGTGAGATTGCCAGTCGCCCTGCACCTTTGCCACCGTTGAGTGACCAGAACAGTTTGATAGTCTGCCCTGGATAATCGGGATGGCTCAGTTTGCTTATATCAGAGAGGCTTGAGTAGTAGTTCCTCCACATATTTCTCATGAAGATGTTGGGAGAGTAGCCGGATGCTGCATTCTCAGGCTCTGTATTGGGAAATGCCCACAGAACCTCAAGGTTGCCGTCTGAAAAGAGCGGTGAACGGAAAACGTCGATAAATGCATGGCCAGGATTGGATGCATTCTTGCCAAATCTTTCAGTCATCAGAGAGTATTCAGAACCCTCTACAAGAGGTTGAAGTATTGATTTTGCATCTCCGGGTCTGCCCATAGCCAGGTAGAGCTCTCCCAGGTAGTGGCGCGCAACTGCTCCGGACGGTACTGTATTGTTGATCGTTCTCATCGGAAGATTGTCTATGGCAAAGAGCAGGTCCTGCTCCATAACATCACGGATCTCTGCAACAGGGGTTCTTTCCCAGTCAGTCCGGTAATTGCTGCCCGTGATCTCCTCGGTAGACAGAGGAACAGCCCCAAAGGCATATGTCAGGTGCCTGTAGGCCCACGCCCTCACTAGTCTGGCATTGGCAATGATGGTATTCTTGTTCTGCAAATCTTCCTCTGCAGAACCGCCCTGCCAGTCGATGTCCGGATTTTCCGCACGCGTAATAATCATATTAGAGGTGTTAATGGCTTTGTAAAGCCATTCAAAAACAGCCTGGAACGGTATTACATCCTCCATGTCAGTAATATTCTTCGGAAAACTTATATGCCTGAAATTGGTGTGACGGTTATTACCCCAGGAGTTGTCTGCACCGGCGCTGAAAAGCGTGTGCTTGGTAAATGGTATGCTGCCAAAGGAGGTGCCTCCATAATACCTGTCACCGCGGTCATACTCATCCCTGACCAGAGCAAACATAGCGTTCTGCATATTCTGAAAACCGCTGTAGTTTATCAGAAGGTTTTCAGCAAAGATGTCATCCACCGGTTTTTCTGTCAGAAAATCCTCACTGCAAGAGGAGATTGCAAAGACAAAAACCATTATCATAAAGTATACTATCTTTTTCATTTTTATAGCAGTTTAGAGATTAGAAACTTGTCCTTATTCCGAATGTGAATTGTCTCGTCTGAGGTATGGCTCTCTGTACCGTTCCCGTTGCATTGAATTCCGGATCGAGTCCTGACCAGTTGGTAAGAGTATAAAGGTTCCTCACACTCCCGTAAACCTCAAGCCTCGATAAGCCGGCTTTGCCGATAAGGTTCCCGTCAAAAATGTAGGCAAGAGTGATATCCTGAATCCTGAGGAAATCAGTCCTCTCGTAAAAGTTCATCCTTCGTACGTTCACTGAACCATCAGGAATGTTGGCAGGAAATGTTTCAATAGGGTTCTGTGGAGTCCAGAACTCCCTGTCAAGCTGATTCTGCCTGTACGAAAGTGTCATTGGCGTAAGCAGATAGTTGGGTCTTGTCTCACCAACCTCCCCATTCACAAAGACTGAGAGAGAGAGATTCCCATAAGTAAATGTGTTATTTAAACCCGCTGTAAAAAAGGGCGTTCTCCTGCCTATGATCTGCTTGTCATCTTCAGGTGTCAGATCACCGTCCTTATTGACATCAACATACTTTATGAAGCCGGGAGTCTTATCCGTATCAGTTGATTCACCCTCCTGCCAGATGCCTCCAAAGAGATAATCATAGTTTACGCTTACGTCATGCCCGATAAACCACTCGCTTGCGATATCATCTATAGGTTCACCGTCTTCTCCGTATAAGCCGACATCGACCAGTACTGTTCGGTTCTGTACAAAGCTCAGGCTGGTTGACCACTTAAACCGGTCACTATCAATATTTACAGAAGATATCTGAAAATCAATTCCATTGCCTTTTGTCTGGCCAATGTTTTCAAGTATTTCACTGGCACCGTTGATCGGAGGAATTGACCTTGACAGCAACAAATCGAAAGTCCTGGAAAGATAAAAATCAAATGAACCGGTGATGCGGTCATTAAGGAGCCCAAAGTCAAACCCGAAATTCGTCGATGTCGTTGTTTCCCATCCCAGTAATGCTGATGCCAGCCTTGAGGGGTAAAATCCGAACAGCGGACTGTGATCACTTGACAGGTAATCGAGGCTTCTCAGATTTGGAAGGCTTGCATAGGGTGAGATGGCTTCATTGCCGTTTTTCCCCCATGAGACTCTTAGCTTCAGGTTATTGACAATCTCATTGAATTGTGTATCACTGATGAAAGATTCATTGGTAATGTTCCATCCCAGGGCCAGCGAGGGGAAAATACCATACTTCCGGTCAGCTCCGAAAGCTGAGAAACCGTCACGTCTGACCGTGGCTGTAAGCAGATATCTACTGTCATATCCATAGTTGGCCCTTAACATCTGGGAGAGATGACTGGATTTGTCCTGTGATGCATTGGGATCCATAAAACTTGCCTTGTCAGGCTGATAGAATGTCATTACGTCACTGGGGAAGCCTGTTGCCTCAATACCGTTGGACTCCTGTTTGTATCCCTGTGCTGAATAGAGACCGGTGAGAAAGAGATTGTGCTTATCGAACGACCTGGTATAAGAGAGTATGTTCTCCACCAGCCAGTCAACCTGGTAGTTGTTGGATATCTCCAGCACACCGTTGTTCAGAAGGCCCTCGTAGGTATTCAGCCCCTGGTAATTCTGCTCAGTCTGCGTCTGATATGTGTAACCGGTGTTTAGTTTGTAGGTTAAGCCCTTGACGGGAAGATTGATATCTATGTAGTTATTCGACACCAGTACATTTTTATGATTGACATTGACATCATTCAGACTGCTAAGCGGGTTCCTTGAATAGCTGGCATCCTCCCAGGTGGAAAGACGAAGTTCTCCTGATTCGGTATAGGCTTTACCCAGCGGGTTCATTGTGAAAGCATCATCAAAATCAGCTGCATTGCCGCTTCTGTCATAAAACCCGTATTGGGTGCTGGTGCCAATGGTTATGTATTTGTTTACGGTCTGGTCAAAGTTGATTCGAAGGGTGATGCGGCTGAAATCATCATTTTTCGCTATTCCCTTGTTTGAGGTGTAGTTGCCAGAGATAAAATACCTGGAGTTGTTGCCTGATCCTCTCAAGGAAAGGTTATGCTGCTGATTGAACCCGGTTCTGAGGGCCAGGTCAATCCAGTCAGTTGTCAGGTTCTGGGCATACATCTCAGCCTCCGTTAAGGTATGCACCAGTCCTGCCTCAAGCTTGTAGGCACCAAATGTTGGTCCATCCATCATCTTTGGTATGTTGATGGCAGTTGATGAGGTAATGCTGGCATCATATGAGACCAGCACCTTCTCTCCGTCTTTACCTTTCTTGGTCTGTATGAGGATAACCCCGTTGGCGCCCCTCGCCCCGTATATCGCTGATGAAGATGCATCTTTCAGGATCTCCATCGACTCAATATCATTAGGGTTAATCTCGGACCAGTTGCCCGAATAGGGCACACCATCGAGTATTACCAGCGGAGAATTTGATGCAGTTATGGAACGACTTCCCCTGATGCGTGTTGTAGTAGCGGAGCCCTCTGCATTTGAACCGGTGATACTGATGCTGAGCCCGGCAACCGACCCCTGAAGTGACTGGATCAGGTTTGAACTGGGGCGGCTTTCAAGAGTCTCGGGACTTACTGAAGCCACTGACCCGGTGACATCACTCTTCTTCTGCACCCCGTATCCGACAACAACAATCTCATCAAGCAATGTCTCCTCCGGATACAGCACAATATTGATGTTTCCTGTTCCTGTAATCAGTTGTTCAACAGCTTTATACCCGATAAAGGAAAAGGTGAGTGTCTCTCCTTCATCGGCAATGATCGAGAACATTCCCGAGGCATCAGTAAAGGTACCCCTTTGTGTTCCCTTAACCTGTACAGTGACCCCTGCAAAGGGTTCATTCCTGTCACCATCCGTAACTCTTCCCCTGATTTGGGCACCTGCCATGGCACAGAAGAAAAGAAACAACAGAACTGCAAATGTTTTCTTCATTTTGATAGTAGTTTTTTTTGGTTTAGTATGTGGTTTTCATTTATTTAACTACTCTGTGAACCCTAAGGGTATCACCTGCTGAGGTCGGGGTGACCCTGTATGATACAAACCCGTTCGGTGATTCAGGCTCAAGAACGGAAATTGCATAGTTGGCATTCTTCTGATGCAGATCAAGGTAATATGAACCTTTGGGGAAGACTTTCTTTTGATTAATTAAATCGGCGGTTGCATCAACAGTATTTATCCTTTCCCATTCTGCTTCAGCCTCTTCGTATTTTCTGATAACAAAGCTCTCAACCCTGTATCTCTTTCTCTTTGTTATCTGTTTAACCTCCAACCCCAGGAGCGAAAGAATCTCTGCTTCCCTTATGCAACTGCCCTCAAGCATATAACCTTCCGGTCTGGGACGGGTAAGTGTGGGGGTCAAATTTTCGGCATCCCTTATTTTGAGGTCAAGGGTGATGAGCTCTCCGTTTGACATATCTATAAAATTCACCCCAGTATTATAAATCAAAGGCTCGTTGAGCACTGCGATCTCTTCCGTTGCCGCTATTGTGGCTTCTCTCGCACCGGCAACGATATCCTGAATTTCATCCCTGTGGAGCAGCGCACTCTCGAGGAATGAATTTGCAACTACGTAGGAGCTGTTTGTGCGGCGCGGAAAAGAGGTGCGCCCCAGTCCGATACCTCGCGTTTCCACCAGCATTGATATGGCATTGGAGAGCGCGTAGGAAGTGGAACTTGAATGAGGACTCTGTGCTCCCTTGTTGAGGATCATCTCGTCTCCTGATACATCCGCCGTGAAATAGAAATTGTGTGTGTAACCGTGTTCATCCAGGGCTAGCTCCGCCTCTCTCTGGAAGATATCACGGGATACTTTTCTTAAACCTTCAGGAATATTCAGGTAGCCTGAGGGTAGGAACAATACATCATATGCGGTTGAAGCTCCCTTCGTTCCAATGCCTGAAAATTCCCTTCTTGTTGGCTGAAACTCATGGAAATCAAATGCAATATCCGCCTGCCAGTCGATGAAGGCCTTCTTAATCATCTTACTTACCGGATCAGCAAACTTTGTCTGATCACGGTTCAGATCATACCCACCGGCTGATCTTCTGCTCATCGCAATATAACCATCGACATTTGCTACTGGTAAGATGGCAATCTCCATGTTGTCAAGAAATTCTGATCCTTTTACGGTAGTCAGAATCCTGTTGGCCAGATAGAGCAAAGCCTCCCCTCCGGCAGGTTCATTGCCATGCAGCAGACCCTGCATCCAGATCCTTATTTTGCCTGCAGATGAACCATTCGACAGGTAAATCACAGGAACTTCCCTGCCAAGCGGTGTGGTTCCGATAATCTCAACCTGTGCATATGAATGTACTGCGATACTGTCCTCAATCCACCTTATTATCTCATCATACGTGGCAAACCTCTCCTCCTCAATGGAAAGTGTAGGTGTGTTAAACCGAATATCGGGATCGGGGAAATATTTCTCTGTTATAAAATCCGGTTGCTGCGACAGGAGGAGCCCCAGTGAAAGGATAGAAAGCAAGAGTGAGAATGTCAGCTTTTTTGTCATTGGTGAAAATCTTTTCTCATTAAATAAATATGTATGAAAGTGCGACAAGCATCAGGGCTATTGCAAGAAATGGTAATATGTTTCTGCGAGCAATGTCGAAGGGAGAAACTCCTGCGATCTCCGATATTGCTATTATAACTATCGCTATTGGTGATGCTGCCCTGCCCAAACCAGCTGAGAGCTGCACGGGTATCATCATGTTAATGGCAGCAATATCAAAGTTTGCAGCAAATTCAGGAACAAAACCGCTGATTGCAGTAAATGACGCAACACCGCTCCCCGTTATAAGGGAAGATGCAAAAGTGAAGACTGTCATAAGAATAATGACGAAAATTGAGTTTAGCCCAAGCAGTTGTACCAGAGAGGCCATCATATCAATCAGTCCCAGGTTCATCAGTCCAAGTGCAAAAATCGCCGCGCAGACAATAAGGACAATTACTGATGTGAAAGTCCTTCCCATGCCTATCCAGAAAGGTGTAAAAGAGGCAAAGGTCTGCCTCAGAGACCTGCTCCGAAAGAGGTAAGCAATGGCGGATATAAGCAAAGAGATAAGTATCAGGGGAGCAATATCTACTGCGATTCCAAAGTGGAAGAGGTTGATGGATTCGGAAAAGATAACTGTGAAAAGAAGAGGCAGGGTTGGCAACAGGGCGAAATAAAGTGGCGTGGATTTAATGAGCTCCTGAATGTCGGAATGTCTGACACTGCTTACCAAACCAACTTCATCCTTACGGTCAAAGTATTTGTTCGCAATATAAAGCAACCCCATCATGACAATCGTAAGAGGCAACGTTACCCTCAATTGCCTGCCGAAGTAAATGATGCTGTCTGTATCAATAGTATTGGCTGCTACCAGCGCATTCTGCGAAGTTGGCCCCATGTCAAAAACGGTACATGCTGCAATTACTGACACTGCTGTAAGCCTGCTCACACCAAGGCTGACCAGAACCGGATATATGGTAGTTATCAGCAGTAAACCGAGGGCGACTGCAGAAGGTGTTGCCATGAAAAGTATCTGACCAATAGGTATAATCATTACAGCCGCCAGATAAGGATACTGCTTGAGAATTGACAGGGGTTGCATCGAAACATAAATCAGTGCGTCATTGGCTTTGATTCTCTTCATGTACTCAACATAGCCTCCTATAAGCATGATCAGAAGTCCTGTACTGGCTATCCTTCCGGTAAAGTTTGATATTACATAGCTGAAGAAATCAAAGAATAGCAGTCCGCTGCTGCGATCCATCTCCAACGGCTTCGATACACCCAGCAGTGAAGCAAGAAAAAACATCAGCATACCCATTATTAACAGGGTTACTGACGGATTATATCTCCTGTAGAGCATGAAGACTGTCAAGACAACAAAGTGAATGGCAATTATTCCTCCTACATAAACCACCGAAGAAAAATTTGTCTCCAAATTAATAGGGGGCGGCAAACAAACAGATTAATATATCGCTTAATATTCGATTAATGTGATTTTTTTTAAATTTGAAGACCAATAAGTTAAAACCGATAATCCATTCCGGATGGCCGTACGCTACTTAAAATGCTGTCTGCTTGCCATGACCTTTCTTGTTTTCAGTCATAATTGCATTGCAGATGCTGATCCACAAGCAATATCGGAATCGATTATTCTGAAACAGAGAGTTACCATAAGGGCAACAGCAGCCTTTCCTGATGATGATGCGAGCTGTCCGGCACTCCTTTTCGGGGTATCCAGAGGACAGTTGCAGCTTATTAATCTGATTGTGGATTGTGGAACTGTCGATAAACATCTGTTTTACCTGATTGCAGGGGGAAAAGTGCATAGGTTCATCTCCGATTCCCGATTCCACAATGATACATCAATGGAAATAGAAGCGACATTAAGTGCCTCTTCGGATCTATTTCAGCTCAATTTTGCAGACACAATCATAAGTCTTGAAGGCCTTGGTCTTCATCGGGGCGACAAATTTACTGTATCAGTATTTAAGAAAACCGGACAAGCTCCGGACAACACTGATGAGCATTATCCAGCAGTTTCCTCTCTCTCTGTGACAGACAGCTCCCCTGAGAGAATGGATTATACTGAAATCTTCCTTTTGTTGATGCTTGTAGTTGCGGATGTACTCTTCTTTGTCATTATCCATCTGAGAAACAAATATCTGCAGAAAAAAAACAAACAGGATCAGTCTGCATCAATTCTAATAAGGAATGAAAAGATTTCTGACACAATGCAGATGAAAGTCAGTTCTGTTTATCTCTTTGGCGGTTTTGAGATATGGAATAAAACCGGAGAGGATATAAAGTCAGCTTTTTCTCCTTTACTCAGGGAACTTTTTCTGCTTCTTGTCTGCAGGCAACCCGAAGAAGGAATAACTTCATCTGCTCTTAAGGAGGTATTGTGGTATGACAAGAATGAGGAGAGTGCCCGAAACAACAGGTCAGTTTATTTTGCCAAGCTTAGGCAGTTGCTGGATACCATCGGGGAGTACTCTTTGTTAAACCGCTCCGGTAAATGGATCATTGATTTTCAGGACATTCATGTAGACTTCCTGGAGTACAGCAAAATTGTACGGCAGGAAACGATCCGGGAAAATGATATCATGAAACTTGTTTCAATTGTCCGCAGGGGGGCTCTGTTGCCGGAATGCACATACAGCTGGCTTGATGATGTCAAAGCAAAGGTCGCCGACTATACTATAACCATTCTTTCAGATTATTCCGACCAGCTCGATAAGAAAATGCATCCGGAACTGTTGAACTCAATTGCAGATGCTCTCTTTACCGTGGATCCGTTAAATGATCTTGCGCTGACATTTAAATGCAAATATTATAGCGGGATGGGAAAGGTCTTCCTCTCAAAACAGCTCTACACAAACTACACCAGGGAGTATCGGAATCAGTACGGCGAAGAATACAACAAATCCTATATGGACGTAATTTCGGAGGAGAACTGATCTACTTCTGTACCTCAACTGACAAGAGTCGCTTTTTATGGATTTTCTGCTAACGGCGGATAGGTTCATCCGAATGGAACAAATAAACTCTTGCGAGTTTTTTCTTCAGCCAGCCAGTAGAAACCGTTCAGCAGTGATAGTAAGGCAAGTTCATCCGCCCGATACCGATGATCTCTTCTCATATTCCTCTCTCAGCTCTCCCAGGCTGACCGGCTTTCCGTGACCCGGAAGGAAGGTCTCACAACCCGTATCAATAATCTTCCTCCAGCTCTTCAGAAGAAGATCCACATCATCGGCAAAGGGAGGGAAAGGCTTGCCCGGGGTGGTGCCGATAATTGAGTCACCGGCAACGGCAACAACACCGTCAATTACCACAGTAGCTCCTCCGGGTGAATGGCCCGGCGTGTGAATTATGTAACCGTTGATTCCGAACCTGTTCAGGTCAAACGTCTCCCTGAAAACGTGGTCAGCATGACACGGTTCGTACCTGAACATCGGGGTAACCATATTCCCCAGGCTTACCAGTCCCCTGGTGACAGCATGAGTACCTTCAGGAATAGGGGTGTCACCCGCTGCCAGATACCCACTCTCGGCCTCCTGAACAACCACCTCCGCACCGTACTCCGCCTGAAGCCAGGCAGCATTGCCCGCATGGTCAAAATGCGTGTGAGTAAGTATAACTGCTTCAGGAACAAGTGCCTTACGCTCCAGAGCATGCTCTATCCTTGCCCTGTCAAAAGAAATCCCCGTATCAATGATTATCGTACGGCTGTTGCGCGTCACCGCAAAAATATTGCACCGCGCAGGAGTCAGCCTCACAATCGATGTACCCTTTCCCGTATCTGGTATCTCTATCATGCCACTAAGATATAACAGTTACAGCCTTGCAAAGCCACAAAAAACCGGAAACATTAATAACTTTACCGGGCAAACCGGAGCGTATGGCTTGATTGCTAACGGCTTCCGATTTGCCGGATGTTTTTAAGTATTTTCGAATCCAAAACAGGAATTTACCTATGAAAGAGATACCAATCTACCAGGTGGATGCATTCACCCACGGGCCGTTTACCGGTAACCCGGCTGCAGTGTGTATTCTCACTGACCCGGTCACTGAAGAAACAATGCAGAAGATTGCAATGGAAAACAATCTTTCCGAGACAGCCTTCATCACCCGGGGAAATAATGAATGGCTTATCAGATGGTTCACCCCGGAAACGGAAGTCGACCTCTGCGGCCATGCCACCCTTGCTTCGGCATTCGTGGTCCTCAATATCATTGAACCGCAAAGCGATGAGGTCATCTTCCGCTCGAGGGTCATGGGTCGCCTTACCGTAACGAGGAGAGGAGACCTGCTGGAGCTCGACTTCCCGGCAGACACTCTCAGCGAATGTGAGCTGCCCCCAATACTCGGGAAGAGCCTCGGCAACAATCCGGTTGAGTGCCATATTGGCAGGAGCGACTTCCTGCTATTGTACGGCAGCGAAGATGATATCCTCGCCCTCAGACCCGACTTCAGGATGCTGGCCGGCATCGAGGCAAGGGGAGTGATTGTAACTGCACCCGCTAAAGATGTTGACTTTGTTTCAAGGTTCTTCTGCCCGGGTCTGGGTATCGACGAAGACCCGGTCACCGGCTCAGCCCATACTTCTCTGACGCCCTTCTGGTCAGAGCGTTTGAAAAAGGATCACCTGACAGCCAGACAGCTCTCATCGAGGGGCGGTTACCTTGAGTGCAGCCTTAAGGGCGACCGCACCCTGATAGCAGGAAGGGCATTACTCTACCTTAAAGGAGAGATTTATGCCTGAGGTGTGACAAAAAAGGTTAAGTTTGCCGACGAATTTTTAAATCATGACAAAAAAAGATGCTGTTCATCCCTATGGGAAGAAGCAGACACAGTTTGACAGGCGATACCTGCGAATGGCGGCCATATGGTCCGAAAACTCCTACTGCCAAAGGAGAAAAGTGGGTGCTCTCATAGTGAAAGACAAGATGATAATCTCTGACGGATACAACGGTACCCCGGCAGGATTTGAAAATGTTTGCGAAGATGAGAATAATGTTACCAAACCTTACGTTCTACATGCTGAAGCCAACGCCATAACGAAGGTTGCCAGGTCAAACAACTCAAGTGAGAACGCCACACTGTATATCACTGACTCACCCTGCATGGAGTGTGCCAAGCTTATCATACAGTCAGGCATCAGCCGTGTTGTCTACAGTAACCAGTACCGCAACCTCGACGGTATTGAACTGCTGAAACGGGCAGGCATTGAGCTTGTTTATATCGACATTGCAAAAGATGAAAATGAATTATAACAGAGCGTATCTCCCTCTGATAATCTCGGCTGCCATTGCCGTCGGACTGCTCATCGGGTTTTACATGCCCCATCCTCAGACCGGACTCTATACAAATTTCCCTCCCTCGAATGATAAGCTAAACAGGGTGCTTGACATTATCGAATCTGATTATGTAGATACGATAGACCGCAATGCCTTGATTGAAGAGGCCATCCCTGTCATGTTACGCAAGCTCGACCCCCATTCGGTATATATTCCCGCTACCGACATGGCAAGGGCCAACGAACCGCTGCAGGGAAACTTCGACGGTATTGGAGTATCTTTTAACATGCTGACTGACACCGTGTTGATAATCAGCACCATCTCGGGAGGACCGTCAGAAAAAGCCGGAATACTTGCCGGTGACAAGATAATCCGGGTAAACGACTCCCTTATAGCAGGCAAAAGCATTCCTGATGAAGAGATCGTCAAGATGCTCAAGGGCCCCCGCGGCACAAAGGTCGAACTGAAAATCGAACGCAAGGGAACCGACACTTTGCTGCCCTTCACCATCACTCGCGACAAGATACCCATCTACAGCGTGGATGTAGCCTATATGATGTCTGACGATGTGGGCTATATCAAAATCTCAAATTTTGCCCTGACAACCCACGAGGAGTTCAAAAAAGGACTGAGTGAATTGAAGCAACAGGGTATGAAGAAGCTCATCCTTGACCTGCGGGGCAACTCCGGCGGAGTGATGGATGCCGCCACCATGATCGCCGATGAGTTCCTGCCGGAGGGTAAGCTCATCGTCTACACTATGGGTAAATCCACGGCACGTCAGGAGATAAAGGCCACCTCGAGGGGCGATTTTGAAGAGGGTGAACTGGTGGTGCTGATCGATGAATGGAGCGCTTCAGCCAGCGAAATACTCGCCGGTGCCGTACAGGATAACGACCGCGGAACCATAATAGGAAGACGCTCATTCGGCAAGGGACTGGTACAGGAACCCGTGATGTTTCGCGACGGATCGGGAATGAGGCTCACCATTGCCCGCTACTATACCCCTACCGGAAGGTCAATACAGAAACCCTATGACGAGGGCATCGATAAATATTATGAAGATCTCGGCAACAGGCTTATGCACGGTGAGTTTGAGGAGGCCGACTCAATCAGAATGGATGATTCCCTCCGTTTTACTACCCCCGGAGGACGCACCGTCTACGGTGGCGGGGGCATTATGCCGGATATCTTCATCCCCATTGACACAACAGGTATATCTGACTACTTTCTTGCCATCAGAAACTCCGGGCTTATATACAGGTTTGCCCTGAAGTTCACGGAAGAGAACCGTAATATCATGCAGAAATATAAGGATCTGCCCTCGCTTGACAGGTGGCTCACCGACCAGAACCTGATTTCACAGTTCATCAGGTTTGCCGAACAGAACGGAATTGCTCCCAACAATCAGCAGATAGCCATCTCGAAGGATATAATTCATGTTCAGCTGAAGGCCTATATCGCACGCAATATGCTTGACAACAAAGGCTTCTACCCCATCTGGCAGGCAATAGACAAAACACTCCTCGAAGCACTTGAGTACATTCAGGGCATCTGATCACTCCTGATACCCACTTATCCGTCAGGCCTGATGGTCATGGTCTGATCACTATTTCACCCGGCTGATCAGGCGGTCAGGGAAGTAATCGATTGATCACTCATTGTACCAGCTTATCCGCCGGGCGAAATCGGTTATCAGCTGTACTGACCTCTCCGTCTCCTCTATGAAACCCAGGTGGCCAGAATTCTCCAGTATCGCCACCTCAGCGTTTGCCGGCAGTTTTACGTCACGCAATGCCATTTCAGGAGTAAAGTAGAGGTCTCCCCTGCCAAGGATCCACAGCAGGGGTACAATGCCGCTCTCAATCACTGACTGTCTTGACGGCCGGGATATCATCCCCTTAAGCAACGCTATGATACCCTCCGCGGAATTTCCGGAAGCTATCTCTTTTATCCTGTCAAGAGCTTCAGGCATGGCCCTGAGATTCCTCTCCGAAAACATCATGCTCACATTCCCTGGATACATGATGTTCTTCTTGCCGGCACGCACAACAGCTATCTCCCTGTGTCTCTTTTCTATGGTTTCAGCCGAATCGGCATGGGGATGTGAATGAAAAAGCACATAGCCCGAAAGAAGATCAGGCCAGAGCTCGGCAAAAGCCAGTGCGACATATCCCCCGAGGGAGTGCCCTACCATCATCACCCGGTCCACCCCCGCATCTGCAATCACCGACCTGACCGCATCGGCAAGAAACTCCATCGTATGTTCCTCACCGGCAACTCCTGACCTGCCATGTCCCGGAAGATCTGCGGCAAGCACCCGGAACTCCCGTGAAAGCCGCTCCGTAAGAGGTTGCCATACCTCTCCGCTCTCCAGATACCCGTGCAGAAGAACAACCGGCCTTCCCTTCCCTGCATCATGGTACGAGACCGGGATGCCATTAAATATTATACTCTTGTTCATTGGTCATTTGATATAGAATAAAAACTTTATAAATTTACGAGGAAGAAAAGAGATTCCAGCTATCTTTCAATTAATCCCGAAATCAAAAGTACCACACTGATGAATAAAATTCTCTTCTCAGCCGTCTCGAAGAAATTTGTGATGGCACTGGCCGGTCTTTTCCTGCTGCTGTTTCTTCCTGTTCATCTGGGCATTAACCTGATGCTGCTAAAAAGTGACCCGGAGCCTTTCAACAGTGCGGCACACTTCATGGCAACATTTCCGCTGATAAAGGTTGTAGAGGTGCTGCTCTTCCTGACGATACTGATACATATAACCTATGGTATCTTCCTGCAGATACAGAACTGGCTGTCAAGACCCGTCGGTTACAAAGTCAGAAACAAATCGGAGACCGGTGCATTTTCCAGGTTCATGATCTGGACCGGTGGATCAGTTCTGATCTTCCTGGTGATCCACTTCTTCAACTTCTACTTCATCAAACTGGGCCTGGTGGAGGGCGACCCCGAGAACTTCTATTCGGTCGCCTGGCAGCTCTTCTCAATTCCCGGTTATGCCATCCTCTACTGGATCTGCTTCCTGCTGCTGGGATTTCATCTTTACCACGCCCTGCAGTCGGCTTTTCAGACTCTCGGCCTCTCCAATGAGTTCTGGAAGCCGGTCATCAGGGCCATCTCCCTCATCTACGCAATTGCTGTGCCGGTCGGATTCGCCATTATCCCGCTTGTGATCTGGCTTTTTTAAATAACCTGAAGAAACAAGACAACATGATAACTCTGAACTCGAAGATTCCTGACGGTCCGCTTGAAGAAAAGTGGACGAAATACAAGAAAGAGGCCAAACTGGTCAACCCGGCCAATAAGAAAAAACTTGACATCATTGTTGTTGGCACCGGTATCTCCGGAGCTCCTGCTGCCTCTTCACTCGGGGAGCTGGGATACAATGTCAAGGTCTTCTGCTACCAGGATACACCCCGCAGGGCACACTCGGTAGCGGCCCAGGGAGGTATCAATGCAGCCAAGAACTACAAGAACGACGGCGACAGTGTCTACCGTCTCTTTTATGATGTCATCAAGGGAGGCGATTTCAGGGCACGCGAAGCAAATGTCTATCGCATCGCAGAAGTGAGCAACCAGATCATTGACCACTTCACTGCAATAGGTGTACCCTTTGCAAGGGAGTACGGCGGTACACTCACCACACGTTCATTCGGAGGTGTCCAGGTCTCCCGCACCTTCTATTCCAGTGGCCAGACCGGTCAGCAGGTGCTGCTCGGAGCCTACTCGTCACTGAACCGGCAGATAAAGGCAGGAACCGTCACCATGTTTCCCAGGCGTGAGATGCTTGACCTTGTCGTCATAGACGGCAAGGCCCGCGGCATTATTGTCAGGAACCTTATCACAGGAGAGATTGAAAGACACTCAGCCCATGCCGTTGTACTGGCAACAGGCGGTTACGGCACCATCTATTACCTCTCTACACTGGCAGTCAACTCAAATGCCTCGGCAGCATGGAAAGCCTACAAGAGAGGTGCGGCATTTGCCAACCCCAGCTTCGTGCAGATCCATCCTTCCAGTGTGCCGCAGATGAATGAGTTCCAGAGCAAGCTGACGCTGATGTCCGAGTCACTTCGTAACGACGGCAGGGTGTGGGTGCCAAAGGTCAGGGGCGACAAAAGGCCCGCAAATGAGATACCTGAAGAGGAACGTGATTACTACCTTGAACGCAGATATCCGGCCTTCGGAAACCTCGTGCCGCGCGATGTGGCATCGAGGGCTGCCAAGGAGAGATGCGATGCCGGGTACGGTGTCGGCCCGACAGGACTGGCGGTAAACCTCGACTTCCGCGACGCCATCAAAAAGCAGGGCAAGAAGGC
Organism: Bacteroidales bacterium; assembly: GCA_011620595.1. Lineage (GTDB taxonomy): Bacteria > Bacteroidota > Bacteroidia > Bacteroidales > VadinHA17 > SR-FBR-E99. The sequence continues at coordinate 106,283 of WOYX01000057.1, forward strand.
GATCGAAGAGAAATACGGCAACCTCTTCGAGATGTACAAGGATATTACGGGAATAGACTCATATGAAGAGCCCATGCGAATATACCCGGCAGGACACTATACCATGGGAGGCCTCTGGGTTGACTATGAGCTGATGACAACAATCACGGGTCTCTTTGCCATCGGCGAGGCCAATTTCTCAGATCACGGTGCCAACCGCCTGGGAGCCAGCTCGCTGATGCAGGGTGCGGGAGACGGTTATTTTATTCTGCCATACACCATCAGTAACTATCTGGCCCCGGAGATAAAGGTTCCAAGAATCAAAACTGACACCCCCGAGTTCCAGGAAGCCGAGGAGAGGGCTGTGGAGAGAATCAACAGACTCCTGTCAGTAAAGGGGAAACAGACGGCTACCGATTTCCACAAGAAACTCGGAAAAATAATGTGGGATCATTGCGGCATGACCAGAAATGAGGCAGGACTGACCCAGGCACTTAATCTTATCAGGGAACTGAGAGAAGAGTTCTGGAAGGATCTTGCCGTTCCGGGCTCTGCTGATGAGCTGAACCAGGAGCTGGAGAAGGCAGGCAGGGTCGCTGACTTCCTGGAGCTGGCAGAACTGATGGTCATCGACGCACTGAACAGGAGAGAGTCATGCGGAGCCCACTTCAGGGAGGAGAGCCAGACGGCAGATCATGAGGCACAGCGAAACGATGATGAATTTGCCTACGTGGCCGTATGGGAATACAATAATGATCAGCCTCCGGTGTTGCACAGGGAAGAGCTGAAGTTTGAATTCGTGGAACTGAAACAGAGAAGTTACAAGTAAAAAAATAGCAAGGTAAGATATGAAGCTCAAACTCAAAATATGGAAACAGAAGAACGCCGCCGCAAAGGGCCGATTCGAAACATATGATCTCGACGGAGTGGCTCCCGAGATGTCCTTCGTTGAGATGCTTGCACTACTCAACCAGACCCTGATACAACAGGGCAGGGAGCCGGTTGCTTTTGACCACGACTGCCATGAAGGTATCTGCGGCAGCTGCGGAATGTACATAAACGGTTATCCTCATGGACCGGTAAAGGGACTGACCACCTGCCTGCTGTCAATGAGACATTTCAAGGACGGGGAAACCATCGTCATCGAGCCGTGGAGAGCCAAACCCTTCCCGGTGGTGAAAGACCTGATTGTCGACCGCAGTGCCCTTGACAAGATACAGGTGGCCGGAGGCTTTATCTCGGTCTCTGCAGGTGCGGCGCCTGAGGCCAACGCTCTGCCCGTCAGAAAACATAACAGTGATCTGGCCTTTGACTCTGCTGTCTGCATCGGTTGCGGCGCATGCGTGGCAGCCTGCAAGAACGCATCGGCAATGCTCTTCGTCTCAGCCAAGATATCGCAGTATGCGCTGCTGCCACAGGGAAGGCCCGAGGCCAAAGAACGTGTCAGAGCCATGATAGCCGAGATGGACAAGCAGGGATTTGGCAGCTGTTCAAATACCGGTGCCTGCGAGTCACAGTGCCCCAAACAGATCAAACTGTTCAATATTGCCAGGCTGAACAGGGAATACTACAAGGCACTCTGAACAAACCTCCTGCTGCAACTATGTGACAGCAGCAACACCATAGGATTGCACTGGCAACGCCGTCCGGTGATTGCTATGACATTGCAGCCTGCCGGCAGGTATCTTCAATCTCCGCTACCGTCTTGGGAGCTGTCCTGCCAAGCATCCTTGCACCGTCAGGAGTAATCAGAACATCGTCTTCAATCCTTATCCCGCCGAAGTCAAGATACTTCTCCACCCTGTCATAGTTGATGAAACCGGCATGCAGCCCATCGGCCTTCCACTTGTCAAAGAGCTCAGGGATAAAATAGATGCCGGGCTCTACCGTGAAGACATGGCCCGGCTTGTAGGGCAGGGCAAAGCGAAGCGACTTCAGGCCAAACTGGGTGCTGCGTTTCACCTCGTCATTGTAACCCACATAATTCTCTCCCAGTCCCTCCATGTCATGCACATCGAGACCCATCATATGCCCGAGACCGTGAGGCATGAAGAGAGCATGAGCTCCTGCAGCGACAACCTCGTCAGCATCACCCTTCATGAGCCCCAGATCCTTAAGCCCTGCAGCAATAATAGTGCAGGCGCCAAGATGCAGATCACGGTTTGAAATGCCCGGACCGGCTCTCTTGATTGCCTCAGTGTTGGCCTTGAGTACAATCTCATATATCTCTCTCTGGCGCTGGCTGAAACGACCTCCGACAGGAGTGGTGCGGGTGAGGTCGGCAGCATAGTGCATATCTGACTCGGCACCGCAATCGGTGACCATCATCCTCCCCTCCTTCAGTATATTCACATGGACATGGTTATGAAGCGTCTGACCGTTGATGCTCAGAATGGTCGGAAATGATGGTCCGCTCCCTTTGGCCCATGCAATCCCTTCAATCGTTCCGAATATCTCCTTCTCCGTCATCCCCGGCTTGCACATGCGTATGGCCGTCGTCTGCATCTCACAGGCTATGTCTGCTGCCTTTTCGATCTCTGCAATCTCAATATCTTCCTTGATCGATCGCAGGGATACCACAGCCCTGATCAGACTCTCCGATGCCTTCGTGCGCATCTGGCAAGGATTTTCCCGAAGCAGTGCCCCAAGTGTCATCCTGGTCTCAGCCCTGTACGGAGGAAGGAAATGTATAACCCTGCCCTTGTTCAAGGCATCATGAACATAATCCTCAAGCTTGGCCAAAGGTCTTATAACAGAGACACCGGCACGGTGGGCCAGGTCCGCCATCAGAGGCTGTCGCCCCATCCATACGATGTCATCCACATCGAAATCATTGCCGAATATTATCTCTTCTCCGGAATTGAAATCTATAACACCCGCAATACCGGGAAGGTCTATTCCGAAAAAATAGAGGAAATCACTGTCCTGCCGCCAGTGGTATGTATTGTCAGGATAATTCATGGGAGCCTCTGTATTACCCACAAGGAGGGCTATGCCGTCACTGAGGAGGGACTTCAGCTTTTTGCGGCGATTGATGTAAACTTCTTTGGCAAACATATCTGTAGTTTTTGGTTCCAGATTGCTAATGTACCAAGAGTTGCCGACTTTTTTCGGGATAAAAGTAAATTTAAATTGCGAAGGGCATTGTTATCAATTTACAAGTGTGTATATTCGCAGTACTTTAATCCTGATAATATCAGTTTATTATGCCCTATCGCCGTCTGCCCAACACTGACACGGCCCGTCTGCGCGCCATGAAGAGAGCCATTGAGATGAGCAAGAATATCCCTCCGTTCAGGCTTGCATTTTCCATGAAGACCCTGGTCAAACTGCAGGCTTTCCTTCCTCTTTTTGAGAATGCCGTCAGCCATCAGCGCCAGACTCTTGCCAACCAGTCAGAAAAGAGCAGAAGCAACCAGGAGACAGCCAGGAAAGCACGGATCTATATTACCCACTTCCTGAGAGTGATGAACATGGCTGTTGCCAGAGGTGAGATACCCCCGGAGACAAGATCGTTCTACGGCATCGCTCCGGACGATGGCTCTATCCCTGCACTGACAACGGAGAATGAGCTTGTGGCCTGGGGCAAGCGCATCATTGACGGGGAAGAGTACCGGATACTTAAGGGAAATTCTCCGGTCACCAACCCGTCCATCGCCGTGGTCAAGGTGAGGTATGAAAATTTCCTGGAGACACGAAATCATTACAAGACCATCAACCGGCGAGCCTCAGACTGTGTCAGTCGTACTGCTGACATGCGCCGTCAGGCCGACGAACTGATCACCCTCCTTTGGAATGAGATCGAGGACAAGTTCTCCTCCCTGCCCGAAGATGAAAAGAGGGCCAGTGCCGAAAAGTACGGAGTGGCCTATGTCTTCCGTAAAAATGAGACTGCCGCCCGCGACCTCTCTCCCACCCTGTTCGAGGTGAAACAGGAAAACCAATAGTCCTGCATTGCAACTCGGCAGAACGATATTAAGGGATCAGCCTCTCTTCCTGGCTCCCATGGAGGATATTACAGACCCCTCCTTCAGGTATGTCTGCAAGATGTTCGGAGCCGATTTCATGTACACTGAATTCATCTCTTCCGACGGACTGATAAGGGATGGCAGGAAGAGCGTGAAGAAGCTTGATCTGTTCGACTATGAACGGCCTATGGGTATCCAGCTTTACGGTCACATCATTGACTCAATGGTCGAGGCCGCCCTCAGGGCCAGTGAGGCCGATCCGGACCTTATTGACCTGAATTTCGGCTGCCCGGTGAGGAAAATCGCCGCCCGCGGTGCCGGCGCAGGCATGCTGCAGAATATCCCGCTGATGATCGAAATGACCTCTGCTATTGTGAGGACCGTGAAGATCCCGGTGACTGTCAAGACACGGCTGGGATGGGACGAAAACAACAAGATCATTGTGGATATGGCAGAACAATTGCAGGATACGGGAATAGCCGGGCTGACGATACACGGCCGCACACGGTCGCAGATGTACCACGGAGAAGCTGACTGGACACTCATTGGCAAAGTAAGGAACAACCCACGGATGAAGATTCCGATAATAGGCAATGGCGACATCAACGGACCGGAAAGGGCAAAGCTGATGTTCGACCGCTACGGGGTTGATGGGATAATGATAGGCAGAGCCACCTTCGGCCGGCCCTGGATCTTCAGGGAGATACGCCACTACCTCGACACGGGCGAGCTGCTGCCTGAGCCGACTGTCAGCGAGAAAGCCGACCTGGCACTGCTGCACCTGGAAAAGTCACTCGAGCACAAGGAGGGGAAAAGTGCCATCCTGGAGATGCGCAGACATCTATCCAACTATTTCAGGGGACTGCCCAACTTCAGGGATACGAGACTCCGGCTGCTCACCTCCCTCGACGTTGACGAGATAAGAGGGATTATCGAAGAGATCAGGGAGAAGTGGGGGTCATTCAGAGGTGAGAGCCTGACCGGCATCTACGGTGTGTGACACAACCACCCTGGCGTAGAGCCTCCGGATATCCTTCCAGCGGAACACCACGGCCATGATGGCAATAAACAGCACTGACATGGCTACCAGCCCCGCAAATTCCTGCCATGGGTAGACCTTGAGCTGTTCATACATTGCCTCCGTCTGGAGGGCAGCGTCCTTATTGGTAACGAAGATTGAGAGAAAAGCATTGTTGGCTGCATGGGCCCCTATGGCTAACTCGATGCCGTCATCAAGCATTGTCAGAATGCCGAAGACGAGCCCGAAAAATGCATACTGCGGTATCATCGTCAGGAAACCGAATTCCTGAACCTCCGGGTTGAGAGCATGCATAAGCCCAAACAGTATCGAGGTAATAACAATGGGAAGCCATCTGTTGCGTGACAGTACCGTAAACCCCTGCATCAGGTAGCCCCTGAACAGAATCTCTTCATAGGCCGCCTGGAAAGGTATCAGCAGCAGTACGATTGCCGCAAGGATTATAAGACTGTTGGAGGTGTTGTTCAGGATGAAGTTGCCCGGGTCTGACCTGACAGACCAGACAAGCCAGAGAGCTGAGATGACCGTCCATACCAATGCCGAGAAGAGCATTCTTCCCCAGCGTACTCTCCTGCCACCGTTGATTACCGTGCCAAAACTGCGCTTATGCAGCGGCTTTATAAGTAAGACTATCGTAAAGAAGGCAAGAATAAATGGAAACAGGAGAAGGAGCAAGCCGATGTTTGGATCAATCCCCATCATCTCAAAATCGGGCATTCCTCCCTTCTGGGGGACTTCTGATCCGTCAAGGGCATAGGCTACCATCACTATCCCCAGTGGTATTGCCCCGATGATATTGGAGACAAGAAATGGGGTCACCCCTCCCAGGAAATACCTCCAGAAGGCATTTTTCCCCCGGAAGGGTGCGGTTATGAAGGGGGTGTCACCCTGCACGGGTGACTCAAGGATTTCGTTGCTTTCCATGGAAATTGCCATTTAAAATTCCGAGCCCGGCCTCGCCGGATAATCTATTGAATAATGCAGCCCGAGACTCTCTTTCCTGTTCTTTGCCATCTTTATTACCAGATATCCGGCAGCGATCAGGTTGCGAAGCTCAATAAGCTTTCTCGAGATCGTTGACCGGCGGTATAGGTCTTCCGTCTCCTGATAGATGATCTCGAGCCTTGTCTTTGCCCGTGCCAGCCTGAGGTCTGACCTCACAATACCTACATAGTTGCTCATGATCATCTGCATCTCCTTGTAATTCTGGGTCACAAGGATCATCTCCTCGAGGTTTGTAGTGCCGTGGTAGTTCCACAGGGGAATCTTCTCCTCAAAACTCAGTCCTGCTATCCGGCCTGCTGCATCCGCGGCCGCCCTGTGTGCATAGACGGCAGCCTCGATAAGCGAGTTGGATGCCAGCCTGTTGGCCCCGTGAAGCCCGGTGGAAGAGACCTCTCCTATGGCGTAAAGACGTTCTATGGAACTTCTGCCGTTCATGTCAACCTTCACCCCGCCGCAGGAGTAATGTGCTGCAGGAACTACAGGTATCATCTGCCGTGTGATATCAATGCCCTCCTGCAGGCACTTTTCATAAATGTGAGGGAAATGTGACCGTAGCTCTCCGGCATCAAGATGTGTGCAGTCAAGCCATACACAGTCATCACCCCTGAGCTTCATCTCGTTGTCAATGGCCCTCGCTACAACGTCACGCGGGGCCAGGGAGCCCCTGGCATGATACCTGGGCATGAACTTCTCCCCGTCACTGTTGCGCAGCTCCGCACCAAAACCCCTCAGGGCCTCCGTGATCAGGAAGGATGGCCTGACATTGGGATTATAAAGTGACGTGGGATGAAACTGGATGAACTCCATGTTCTCCAGTATCCCGTTCGCCCGGTGTACCATGGCCATACCGTCGCCCGTGGCAACAGCGGGGTTGGTGGTGGTCAGATAGATGTTGCCGCATCCGCCGGTGGCCAGAACGGTCACCTTCGAAAGGAATGTCTTCACCTTGCTGCTCTCCAGGTCAGCCACGTAGGCCCCGTAGCACTGAATGTCCTTCCATTCCCTGGTAACATACTCCCCGAGGTTATGCTGAGTGAGAAGATCGATGGCAAAATGATTCTCGAAAACAGTTATATTATTATGTTCCCGGACCCTTCGTATGAGAACCTCCTCTATTGCTGCCCCGGTGGAATCCTTCTGATGAAGTATCCTGTGCTCCGTATGACCGCCTTCCATGGCCATGTCGAGACTGCCGTCAGGCTTCCTGTCAAAATCCACTCCCCACTCTATCAGGTCCCTGATCCTCGCCGGGGCTTCACTGACTACCATCCTCACCACCTCTTCATTGCTGTAGCCTGCACCAGCCACCATGGTGTCCCGGACATGCTTCTCGAAATTGTCAGGTTCGTACATCACCGCCGCAATACCCCCCTGGGCATACTGTGTGCTGCAATCCCCCATCCCCGCCTTGGTTATCACGCATACCGTCCCGTGATCCGCTGCCTTGAGAGCAAAGGAGAGACCGGCGATACCCGATCCTATTACCAGAAAATCACACCGAACTTTCATACAGCCATTTTCAAAGACAACTAGCAAAGATACAAATTGATTTTACACAATTACGGTCAATTGTAAAACAGCAGATTTTAATATACTTTTGCCCGGTTAACAGGCAGAACCCAAAAAATACTATGGCCCAGGAAGATCTCTTTAAAAAACTCATTGCGCACTGCAAGGAGTATGGTTATATTTTCCCCTCAAGTGAGATCTATGACGGCCTGGCTGCCGTCTATGACTATGGCCAATATGGCGTTGAACTGAAAAACAACATCAAAAAGTACTGGTGGGACAGCATGGTCCTGCTCCATGAAAATATTGTCGGCCTGGATTCTGCGATATTCATGCACCCGACCGCATGGAAAGCCTCAGGCCATGTGGATGCCTTCAATGACCCGCTGATAGACAACAAGGACAGCAAGAAGAGATACCGTGCCGATGTACTTATTGAAGAGCATCTTGAAAAACTCTCCGAAAAGATTGAGAAGGAGGTTGAGAAAGCCAGAAACAGGTTCGGGGAAAAATTCGATGAGGCATTATTCAGGTCAACCAATCCGCGCATACTGGAGATAAGCGAAAAATACGAACAGCTTCACAAAAGGTTTGTTGATGCCCTGGCCGGATCCGATCTCGCCGAACTGAGACAGATAATCATTGACAGTGAGATAGTATGCCCCGTCTCGGGCACTAAAAACTGGACTGAAGTAAGGCATTTTAACCTGATGTTCTCAACGGAGATAGGCTCCACCTCTGACGGAGCAATGAAGATCTATCTTCGCCCCGAGACTGCCCAGGGTATCTTCGTTAACTTCCTGAATGTCCAGAAAACAGGGCGCATGAAGCTGCCCTTCGGAATAGCGCAGATAGGCAAGGCCTTCAGAAACGAGATCGTCGCACGGCAGTTCATCTTCCGCATGCGTGAGTTCGAGCAGATGGAGATGCAGTTCTTCGTAAAACCGGGTACAGAGCTGCAGTGGTTCAGCCACTGGAAGGAGGCACGGATGAAATGGCACCGTGCCCTGGGCTTCGGAGACGAAAACTACCGTTTCCATGATCATGACAAGCTGGCCCATTATGCCAATGCGGCAACTGACATAGAATACAAATTCCCGTTCGGATTCAGGGAGGTGGAAGGAATCCACTCCAGGACCGACTTCGACCTGAAACAGCACCAGCAGTACAGCGGCAGGAAGATGCAGTACTTTGATCCTGAGATCAATAAGTCGTATATTCCTTACGTGATAGAAACCTCCATAGGCGTCGACCGTATGTTCCTCCAGGTTGTGGCTGCATCATATTACGAAGAGGACCTTACCGGGGAAGACGGTGTGCCCGACAGCAGGGTCGTCCTCAGGCTGCCCTCAGTGCTTGCACCCGTGAAGCTCGCTGTCCTTCCCCTTGTCCGGAAGGACGGACTGCCCGACATCTCACACAGGATCGTTGATGACCTGAAGTTCGACTTCAACTGCCAGTATGATGAGAAGGATTCGATAGGCAAGCGCTACCGCAGACAGGATGCCATCGGCACACCCTACTGCATTACCATCGACTACCAGACTGTGGATGACTCGACCGTCACCATAAGATACCGCGATACCATGCTCCAGGAACGGGTAGCCATTGCTGATCTGAAAAATATCATTGCCGACAAGGTCAGTCTGCAGGAGCAACTTAAGAAACTGTAAAATGAGGTCAAGGCCGGGAAAGGTTCTGATTATAACCTACTACTGGCCTCCCAGCGGAGGCGCAGGGGTGCAGCGGTGGCTCAAGTTTGCAAAATACCTCCCGTCATCCGGCTGGATACCCGTCGTGCTTACAGTAGACCCTGAATATGCCGCCTATCCCTACATGGATGAGTCACTCTACGGCGAAATCCCCATTGACCTTGAAGTATTCAGAACAAAGGCGGTTAATTACTTCGCTCTCTACAGCAAGGACCAGTCGAAAATCCCTCACTCAGGATTTGCCTCAGGCTCTGACAATGACAGGAAGAGCAGGCTCAGCCGTTTTATCCGCGGTAATTTCTTTATCCCGGACCCCCGCAGGGGATGGAACAGATATGCATTCAGGAAAGCCTGTGAGCTGATCCGGAGCCAGAATATAACCCATGTAATTACAACAAGCCCGCCACACTCAACACAGCTCATCGGCCTCCGGCTGAAGCGCTACTTCCCGAAGATCAAATGGGTGGCTGATATGCGGGATCCCTGGACGGATATATATTATTACGACCTGTTCAAACCATCCCTGCCGGCAAGAATTGTTGACAGCCGCATGGAGAAGAACGTGCTCTCAAAAGCAGACAGTATCATTACGGTTGGCCAGACACTGGCTTCCCTCCTCGCTGAAAAGGGTGAGAATATCGCGGGTAAGACACACGTACTCCCAAATGGTTTTGATGAAGAGGATTTCGAGGGGATCATGCCAACCCTCCCTGATATCTTTACCATAACCTACGTCGGGACTCTCTCTCCGTCATATCCTGTGGGCGGCTTCCTCCGGGCCATACGTGAGCTGCGGACCGGTGGCCAGCCTGTGACCCTCAGGTTTGTAGGCACGGTCTCCGCACCGGTCCGGGCACTTTTCCCGGCAGGTGAAACGGGCACGGAGTTCATTCCATACTGTGATCATCCAGTGGCTATAAGGCATATGATGGAATCAAGCATGCTCTTGCTGATTATCCCTGACCATGCCTCAAACAGATCTATCCTTACCGGAAAAATATTTGAGTACCTGGCTACCGAAAAGCCGATACTTTTGCTGGGGCCGAAGGATGGCGATGCTGCTCTGCTACTTGAGAAATGCGGCTATAAGGGCATATTTGCTTACGATGATACTGTAGGTATCAGGAATTTTATCCTGCAGGTAGCTGATGGCAAACCGGTTAAACGAAGCGGCCATCACCTTGAATACTCACGACGGGCACTCTCATCAAAGCTTGGTAAGATGCTGGGCGATATCCTATGATCTTCCCCTGAACCTCCCGGCCAACAGGTCAATGAGGTTGTTCACATCATCAGAGAGCCGCCAGTAATAGAGGCCAACGGTATAAACAACCATTACCAGCAGACTCCTCAGCAGTATGTCAGTCACGAGCGACATCTGTGGCAGTACGAATCCTGCGAGACCAGCGACAACCGCCACCAGGCTCATCTTCAGATGACCTGTACTGAAGGGCCAGATACCAAATTTCCTGCCTGCTACAACAACACCAAGCATATTGTAGATAATGTTGGAGATCATCGTTGCCAGGGCGGCGCCGTTGATGCCATACAAGGGAATGAAAATCATGCTGGTGCCAACGAAAAGGGCCACAAGAATGAACATCAGCCAGGTCTGATATCTGTAAAGGGTTGAAGTGCTCAGAATGATGCCGTTGATGCCTGCTATGATGCTGATGAGGTACCCGAGTCCGACCATTATGATCACCCCTCCGCTGTTGCCGTAAGCTTCCGGAAGGAGACGGAATATATTGTCGAGATTGACAACCAACCCCGTGAAGATCAGAAGTCCGATGGCATACTGATTGATGCTGCTCCTTTTATAGAGGTCGTAAATGGTATCCAGGTCATCATTCTTCCATGACTCTGCCAGAAAAGGTATGGAGATCTTGGCCACCGACCGGCCGGGAAGGGCTATCAACACAGCAAAATAGGTCGCAATAGCATAGATCCCTACCTCATTTTCTCCAAGGTACCTGTTGATGAACACCTTGTCGAGAGTGGTAAGTATAATGGAGCTGAAACCCGTAAGGATGCCGAAGAGTGAAAGAAAGAAAATCTCCTTCCTTAAACCGTGGTTAATATATGCAGGCTTGACCTTCAGTGATATCTCCCCCCTCACCAGCAGGCTGATGAAAATTATGATGAGCGGCACCCCCTGGGAGATAACATATCCGAAGAGATAACCGGAGAAGTCGATGACCCCGAACCAGAAGAGACAGATAAGTCCAAAGTTCAGCACCCTGAACAGAAACTCCTTCAGAAAGGTCCCCAGAACGGCATCATACAATACCTTGTTGTAATTGTCGAGCAGATTGAAGAGAAGAGTAATCAGCAGCAAAGCCGGCAGATAGTAAGAGTATTCGGTTATCAGCGGAGAGCGCTCCATGTTTGCCCTCTCAAAATACGGAGAATAAAACTTCAGAAATACCAGCGCGAGGATGAACCCGGCAAGGGTTATGATCATTGCCAGACCGAGGAAGCCGTTGTGCTTTTCACGGTTATCCCTGAACCAGGGGAAGAGCCTGTTGATTACATTGATGAATCCGAGACTGGAAAACTGTGCCAGCATGGTGGCCAGCGACATCAGCAGCTGCACAACCCCTATCTCTCCGGTGCTGAAGATTTTCGGCGAGAGAAGGATAATATTCACAAACCCGAGGAGGGCTCCAAGATATGACCATGCTGTGCCGCGGAGCGTCTGATTCCGAACAATTCCCATCTTACTCTCTTGCTCCGGCAAATGTATAATAATATACTCATTTGATTTAAACCTCAGTTGGTGTATTTTTGTCAGGTATTATTTAATCACGGGTTTTCCCAAAATGATCTCTCCATGAAATCAAGCGCACTGAAATCATCTCTGCCCCATATCATTGCCGTGCTCCTGTTCACGGTCGTCTCCTTTGCATACTTCTATCCTGTGCTTGAAGGCAGGAAGCTTGATGCACATGATACCAAAGTCTATCTTGGCTCCTCAAAGGAGATCAGCGACTACCGTGAAGAACACGGGGATGAACCGTTATGGACCAACTCGATGTTCGGAGGTATGCCTGCCTATATGATATCTGCCAAATATCCGGGAAACCTTTTCAAGCACCTCGATAACTTCCTGAAGATATACAATACACCTGTCGCAGCACTCTTTCTGTCGATGCTCGGGTTCTATATCATGCTTCTCTTCTTCAGGGTAAACCCCTGGCTGGCCATAGCCGGCGCCATTGCCTACGGCTTCAGCTCATACCTCTTCGTAAGCCTCTCGGCAGGTCACAACACCAAAGCCTATGCCATGGCATATATGGCACCAGTAGTGGGCAGCGTGGTCTGGTCTTTCAGAAAAAATGCCCTCGCAGGCGGAATACTGTTTGCCCTGTTCCTCTCCCTGGAGATCATGTCCAACCATTTCCAGATAACATACTACACCGGACTGATAGTGCTTGTCTTCGGCATCTTTGAGCTTGCAGATGCCTTCAGGAACAAGACTCTGCCGGCGTTCATGAAGACTTTTGGAATACTTGTTGTCGCGGCTCTGATCGCCTTCGCCGTCAACTTCGCCCCTCTCTATTCTACATTGGAATACAGCAAGGAATCAACGAGGGGCCAGAGCGAGCTTACTGCAGCCGAAGGCAGCGATCAGAGAGGACTTGACAAAGAGTATATTACACAGTGGAGCTACGGGATAGCAGAATCGCTTACTTTCCTTGTGCCTAACTTCAGGGGTGGCGCCACCACACCCTTCCCGAGTGACTCCGAGACGGTAAAGGCACTCCGTAAAAATAACCTGGGACAGGCCCGGGGGCAACTCTTCAGCTACTGGGGGAAACAGCCCTCCACCAGCGGACCGGTCTATTTCGGTGCCGTGGTTCTCTTTCTGTTTGTGCTGGGACTCCTTATTGTCAAAGGCAGGGAAAAATGGTGGATACTAACCGGCGTGCTGCTCTCCCTGGTACTGTCATGGGGCAAGAACCTCATGCCGGTGACATCCCTGTTCATAGACTGGTTCCCGGGGTACGACAGATTCCGTGCAGTATCAATGACACTGGTCATGGCAGGCGTGCTGGTGCCGCTCCTTGCCGTACTGGCCCTTAAGGCAGTAACCGAAGGATCCGTCACCCGTGAAAAAGCCCTGAAATCCCTGCTGACAGCTGCTCTGATTACCGGAGGCATCGCCCTTCTCCTTTTCCTTTTTCCCGGATTGGCAGGATCATTCCTCAGGCCTGATGAGATCTCCCTGCCCGACTCCCTGTCGTGGCTGAAAGATGCCATGATCGCCGACAGGAAGATGATGCTGCGCACCGACGCCCTGAGAGCTTCACTGCTGATAGCTGCCGGTGCTGCTCTGCTCTGGTTCTTCCTTAAGGAAAAAATAAAGCTGCAGCTCACCCTCATAGGCCTCTCGGTACTTTTCCTGATTGATCAGGTACCGGTCGATGCAAGATACCTGGGTGCCTCCAACTTTGAGACGAAGAGATCCGCCGCCAATACCTTTGAGCCCACAGTGGCAGACAAGGAGATCCTCAGTGATCCGGGTGTTCACCGCGTTCTGAACCTGACTGTCTCCGTCTTCAATGATGCCTCTACCTCATACCATCATATGTCTATAGGAGGATACAGCGGGGTAAAGATGAAGAGATACCAGGAGCTGATAGAGGCAATCCTCATGGATGAGATAAACTCACTTGTCACCAGCCTCAGAACAGCCTCATCATTGGAGGATGCAGAGGGGGTAATGCAAAACCTAAACGCATTGAATATGCTGAATACCAAATATATAATACTTGATCCGGGTTCCCCTCCGCTGAAAAACAGATATGCCCTGGGTAATGCATGGCTGGTTGACAGGGTTACAATTGTTGAAAATGCCGACGCTGAGCTCAGCGCCGTCAAGACTCTCAACCCGGGATCAGAGGCCGTAGTCGACAGAAGGTTTGCCGATATGATACCGCTGCCGGTCGGTCCCGGCTCACCTTCTGACACTATTTATCTTGAATCATACCTGCCAAACCATCTCACCTACAGAGCCGAGCTCTCTACGGACAGGCTTGCTGTTTTCTCGGAGATCTACTATAAACAGGGATGGCAGGCATATATCGACGATGTCCCTGCAGATCATTTCCGTGCAGACTATGTTCTCAGGGGAATGTATCTGCCCGCAGGAAGTCATACGGTAATATTCCGGTTCGCACCCCGGTCGTACAGAATAGGCAACATGGTGTCACTGGCAGGCTCAGTGGTGCTGTTGGCCCTGATATTGTTTGCCGGTGTTTCACGTTTCAATCAAAGCCGCAGGAATGGCTGAGGTGAGAACATGCCCCGTATGCGGAGGCTCTGATTTTTCAGATCTCTTCACTGCACCTGATCACCTGGTCACCGGCGAGAGCTTCCGCATAGCAAAATGCTGTGGTTGCGGACTTGTCGTCACTGCTGATCCACCGGAGGAGAATGATATAGGCAGGTATTATGTCTCAGATGATTATATATCTCACTCTGACAAAAAGCAGAACCTGACCGAACTGTTCTACCATCTGGCCAGGAAGTTCATGCTCGGCAGAAAATTCAGGCTGGCGAGGAGGGCGACAGGAAAAAGTATAGGGACAATTGTCGATATCGGCAGCGGTACCGGCTATTTCGCCTCCTTCATGCAGCAGAAGGGCTGGAATGTCACCGGTGTCGAAATAAATGACCGGGCCCGTGAGTTTTCGGCAGCAAAATTTGGCATCAGGACTCTCAATCCTTCCGCGGTCAATGATTTGGGTGATGCTTCCGCTGACTGCGTTACATTATGGCATGTTCTGGAGCATCTCTACGAACCGGAGAAATGGATGGGAGAGATTCGCCGAATACTTGCCGATGATGGCCGTTGCATCATCGCCCTGCCAAATATAGAATCTTCGGATGCACAGTGGTTCGGGGAGAACTGGGCTGCACTGGATGTGCCAAGACACCTCTGGCATTTCTCGCCCGACACGCTACTGCATCTGGCAGAAGAGCACGGATTTGCATGCGAGGCAATCCGTCCGCTGCCTCTGGACCTCTTTTATATCGCTGCTCTTAGCTACAGGAACCGGGGTCGCCAACTGGCTCTTCTGAGGGGCATAGTTACGGGATTGTTTCTTGCTGTGGTAAACCTCTTCCGAAGTAACAAGGCAAGCTCCCTTATCTATGTGATATCAAAGCAGAAAACCTGATACCTGTCAGGCAGGTGACAGCCCCCTGATTCCGTAATGTCAGAATAATTTCCCTAGTATCTGTCAAGCCATCGGTACTTCCTGGGTGTGTCCCCGAAACGGACTGCCATAATAAACTCATGCGAGCCGTATGTCGACATCTGTATCGACTGCAGCGTGAAGTCGAACGAATAACCGAAAAACAGCCTGTCCCTTCTGACACCGACATTGGCGATGATCGCACTGCCCGTCCTGAAAGTCGCCCCCACCCAGATCTTATTATCATAGGAATATGTCAAACCAATATCGGCTTGGGGGCGAAGTTGTTCTGACATCTTGACCAGCAGCGAAGGCTGGATAAGAGTCTTGTTGTCAGGTTCAAAGTCGTAGTTGCCAAAGATGTAATATGTCCTCTGTATCTTCAGGTCCCTGTAGGCCTGGCTCCCTGCCTTGATGAATCCCTCCATCATGTCCTGAACGGAGAAACCGACAGCAAACTTTCTGTTAAGGAGGTATGTTCCGAAATTGAAGTCAGGCACAAAGATGCCTTTCCTGAAGTCAGTATTCATCCAGGGTTCATCGGGATCCTCGAACTGTATCTGTCGCTGGTCGATCTTGTAGTGATAACCTGTGAATGCCAGCCCGAAAGAAAGCTGGGTTCCGCCGTGAAGCCATATGTGATAGGCGTATGATGTGGAGAATCCTGTTCGCCGCACCAGACCGTTGATATCGCTGAATACTGTAGCTCCGATTCCCACCTTACCTTCTGTGTGAGGTTTGAATATCTTCTTGTCGAATATGTTGTCCCTGATAATGTATTTCTGCTTGAGAATACGTCCCTGCGCACTTAGGGAATAGGTCTGAGGTGCCCCCTGGTATCCTGCCCACTGCTGCCTGGTGGTCAGGTTGATGCTTGTGTAGCCGTCGCTCCCTGCCACGGCCGGATTTATGAGATACTTGTTGAAGAGATACTGGCTGTAGACAGGCAGCTGCTGGGCTTCAAGCCCTGCCGCCATCATCACCGTTGCCAGTAACAACAACCATCTGCTCATCTTACACGCTGCTCTTCTTTCAGTCATAGCTTACCTTATTATGGTCACGTGTCCGACAATAGGCCTCTCACCATTGTGAAGGTCAATGGCATAATGATACGAATCCATCGGCAATGCTCTGCCGTTGGAAGCACGACCATCCCATGGATCTGGATATCCCTTCTCGGATTTCCATACCATTTCGCCCCACCTGTTGAGAATGACCACCTCCGCCTCCGGATAGAGGGATATCATGCTGATGACCCAGTATTCGTTTATTCCGTCTCCGTCTGGTGAGAATGCATTTGGAATTCCCACGCACATCCCGTTCAGCGGAGCGAGGGTCAATGAATCTGAGGCAGAGCATCCGTTATAATCGCTGACATCAACAATATAGAGTCCTGCGGTAAGTCCTGTTATCTCCTGCGTTGTCTGCCCGCTGTTCCACATAAAGCTGTAGGCACCCTCGCCTCCCGTCACCCCGGCAAAGATAGTTCCGTCAGTGCTCTCCGGACAGAAGGGTGAAACCATACTGAATGATATGCTTAATGGGTCAGGCTGGGTGAGTGTGAGAGTTGTGTCGGCCAAACAGCCGTTGCCATCAGTAACAATAATCTCATATTCGGAAGCCCTGAGATCATTACGGCTTGAGCCTGCAACACCATCAGACCACAGATATGACGCTGTGCCTGCCGCGTTGATTGCAGTCAGGTCAACACGACCCGTGGCTTCACCGTGGCAGTTGATGTTGTAGTTGCCTCCCCCGGAGGTCTGTTTGTTGATCGACAGGCTCAACTGACCGGGCGAGACAAGCGTCGTCTCCTTGACGGTGTTGCACAGATTATTGTCTGTCACGGTAACGCTATAGGTACCCTCCCTGAGAGCGTAGATAGAATCGGTGTCAATGGCGGTAAAGCCGTCAGGACCGCTCCATGAGTACTGAAAAGGTGCAGTGCCGGTCACCGGGACAGCCTTCATCCAGCCGTCAGTTCTCCCCATACAGCTGACATTAAACCCGTTATAATCTGACAAAATCCTCTCAACGGTCAGCGGCTCAGGCATTGAAAGCTGTGCATTTGCATCTATGATACAGCCGTAGTCATCGGTGACCATCACATTGTAGTCGCCTTGGGTAAGCCCGGAAATATCCTGTTCACCGGATGTGTAACCTGACGGGCCTGTCCACAGGTAACTGTACGGGGCCTTGCCTCCTTCAATTGTAAGGTCAATAGCTCCGTCATTGTAAACCGGCGCTGTCAGACAGGTGATATCCGAGATGGCAACCGAGGCATCCAGTGGCAAGGGCTGGGTGAGTTCTACTCCCCTGTCCGTTGTGCAACCGTTGGCGTCGGTGACATACACCCTGTATGAACCTGCCTTGACACTCAGGTCTTCAAGATTGCTTGACCATTCGGGATTGCTGTCGTTTTTCCAGTCATAAGCATAGGTGCCCGGGCCGCTACCTCCGGTGACTGTAATGTCAATCTGGCCATCTTCACCGTTGCAGCTTATGTTATACAAGCCATCACCGGTAAGAGATTTTATAACAGATATTCCTACTGAATCGGGTTGGTCAAGTACATACTGGTAGAACCTCTGACATCCGTTCGCATCAGTGACAGTGAGGTCATAGGTACCCTGGTACAGGCCGGCAATTGATTCCGTGGTGGCTGTGAACGCTTCAGGACCCGTCCAGGAATAGGTGTAGACCCCTGTCCCGCCGTCGAACTGAAGGTCGATATATCCGTCATTGCTGCCATAACATGATATCTGATAGTTGCCGTCAGGACTCAATGAGATATCTTCTGCCAGCAGGTCGATGCCGTCGGGTTCGGTCAGCACCTCTGTAAACTGGAATGTACAACCCTTACTGGTAGTAACTGTCAGGTGATATGTCCCTGCCGGCACGCCTACGAGATTATTCTCAGTTGAACTGCCTGTTATGACACCTCCGTCTGAAGCGGTCCACTGATAAGTGTAAGGAGCCACGTTAGTGACAAATACCGTGTCCGCACCGTCCATGTAATAGCTTCGTATGCTGCTCACCCAGATGGATCCGTCATTATACCCTTCACAGGAGATATTGTAACCCGAGTAATCAGATTTTCCAAATTTTACTTCAGTGACAGGAGCGTCAAAGAGTGTCCTGATCTCCGGCAATTTGCAGCCGTTGGCATCTTCGACAATCAGGAGATATTCTCCGGGAGCAACGTCTGATATATGCACGGGGTCCGGGGGAAAGTTTACAGGAGGCAGGGGGCCCTGGTAGAGCGTGTCGATCAGATCGCGCATTATATAGTATTGATAGGGTGGATCTTCCCCGTCTGTCAATGCCAGGGTTATTTGTGCATCATTGGCTCCGGGACAGGATATAAACTGGTTAAAGTAGAATGCCACTTCGGTATAGGGTTCGAGAAGATTTAGTGTTCCCACGTTGTAGCAACCGAGGCTGTCGGTTACCGTGGCAGTATAGAGGCCCGGTTGTCTCTCATCAAGGATAAACATGTTGTACCCCTCATCTTCCCAGTAGTCGGGGCCTGTCCATTCCACCCACAGCGGGTCAACACCCTTTGCCGGGATCACTTCAAGAACGCCGTTCTGTCCTCCGTAGCATGTTATCGGTTCTTTAACCTCAAGCGACTGCAGTGGCCGGGCATGCACCTTAACCTCAGACATAACCGGCGGGTTGCCGTAGGGGCATGCCAATCCGGATACTTTCGGGGTAATATGGAAGTAGACCGATTGTATTGTGTCGCTCTCATTGGTATACTGAAACTGTAGGGCCGTACCAGGAGGCTGGCTGTTGGCCGGTGCCCTGTTGCCTGCGACCACGCTGACGGGTGCAGTTGCAGAGATCGTATAGTTGAATTCTATCACTCCTGAAGTCGTGACTGTGGGCGAGGTCAGAATAATTTCTGTTGTTCCCTGGTCGCAGATGCGGGGAGTGTTATTGATAGGAATAACCCGTGGCACTGGATTTACAATTATTGTAGCCTGGAAACTGTCTCCGGTACAGCCGAATGCGCTTATTGGTGTTATTGTAAAAGTAACCTCCAGATAAATGTCAGTGATATTATGTAGTGTGCCGCTGATATCTCCGCTGCCGCTGACGGCAAGACCCGTGACATTGAGCT
>WOYX01000058.1:0-39952 GCA_011620595.1 Bacteroidales bacterium
CTTCAGACCTTCAGACCTCAGACCTTCAGACCTCAGACCTTCAGACCTTCAGACCAAACAAAACAAATATCAATCAACCAATTATGAAACAGACTTCCTTACTATTGACTGCCGTCGTGGCCCTCGTCATTACATCGTGCGGCAAGACACCCCAGCCTCCTGTGGCTGAGAAGATACCCTATGTCGTTGAAAGCAACGGCAACAAACGTGTTGACAACTACTTCTGGATGCGCCTCAGCGATGAACAGAAGAATGCGGAAACGCCCGACTCCCAGACTGTTAAGGTACTTGCTTATCTCAACGCCGAGAACGACTTCGCCAAGGCTGCAATGAAACACACTGCCAAATTTCAGCAGCAGCTTTTCGAAGAGATCAAGGGTCGTATCAAGGAAGATGATGAGACCGTTCCCTACCTGGACAATGGCTATTTCTACCACACCAAATACTTTGAAGGCAAGGAGTATCCTGTCCTCTACCGGAGAAAGGATGGCACGGAAACAGCAGAGGTGATGCTTGATGTCAACCTCCTCGCTGAAGGTCATGATTATACCGGCGTCGGCGGTGCATCTGTCTCACCTGACAATAACCTCCTGGCATATGGCGTCGACCATGTGAGCCGCAGGCAATACACAATCTATGTCAAGGACCTCAACACCGGCGAACATCTCTCTGATACCATCGTCAACTCCACCGGCCAGAGTGTCTGGGCTGACGACAATAGGACCCTCTTCTATGTGAAAAAGGATCCGGAGACTCTCCGCGCTGCCGTTGTCATGAAGCATAAGCTGGGTACTCCCTCCTCCGAAGACCAGGTGGTGTTTGACGAGACCGACGAGACCTTTGCCGTCTATCTCGGTAAAACCAAGAGTAAGAAATATATTACGATAACGTCAAATCAGACACTCACAACAGAGGTGCGCCTCATCGAAGCAGCCAATCCCGGCGGCGAGGTGATGATATTCGCACCGCGAATGGTAGGCCATGAGTATTCACTAGACCATCTTAACGGGGTCTTCTACATCAGAACCAATGCCAACGGAGCAAAGAACTTCAAACTGATGTCATGCCCTGAAAGCAGAACAGGCATGGCTGCATGGAAAGAAGTTATACCTCACCGTGATGATGTCCTGTTCGAGAATTATGAGATTTTTGACAGCTACCTTGTGGCTGACGAGCGTATTAAGGGTCTTACCAACCTCCGAATCATCAACCTGGGCGACGGTTCTGAACATTTTCTTGATTTCGGCGAGGAGACCTATACGGCCGGCATAAACGTCAACCCGAACGGTAATACTACCCTCCTCAGGTACAGCTACTCGTCGCTGACAACCCCCAACTCAACCTACGATTATGATATGGCTGCACGCACAAAGACATTGCTGAAGCAGGACAGCGTGCTGGGAGGATTTGACAAAGACAATTATGAGTCAAAGCGTCTCTGGGCTACCGCTACAGACGGAACTCAGGTTCCTGTTTCCCTTGTATACCGCAAGGGATTTACGCAAGATGGCACCGCTCCGCTGCTGCTTTATGCCTACGGCTCGTACGGCTCTTCAACCGATCCTTATTTCCGCTCATCCATCATCAGCCTCCTTGACAGGGGATTTGCCTATGCCATTGCCCACATCAGGGGTGGCAGCGAGATGGGTCGACAGTGGTACGAAGACGGCAAGCTGCTGAAGAAGATCAACACCTTTACCGACTTCAACGACTGTGCCCGGTTCCTTATAAACGAGAAATACACTTCTGCCGAACACCTCTATGCGATGGGTGGCAGCGCCGGTGGCCTCCTGATGGGTGCAATTGTCAATATGGAGCCGGAACTCTATAACGGCATCATAGCCGCCGTTCCGTTCGTTGATGTTGTAAGCACCATGCTTGACGCCTCAATACCCCTCACCACCTTCGAATGGGACGAGTGGGGCGACCCTCGTAAGCAGGAGTACTACGACTATATGCTCTCATACTCACCATATGACCAGGTTAAGGAGCAGGAGTATCCCAACATGCTGGTTACCACAGGCTACTGGGATTCGCAGGTACAGTACTGGGAACCTGCCAAATGGGTTGCCAAACTGCGCGACATGAAGACCGATGACAACATCCTCATCATGGATGTCAACATGACCGCAGGCCACGGAGGCGCCTCAGGCCGCTTCGAGCGTCTGAAGACCGTAGCACTGGAGTATGCCTTCATCCTTGACCTCGAAGGAATAAGGGAGTAACAAAAAGAGGCTGACCTGTTGCGGGTCAGCCTCTTTAACAATAACAGAATTGAAAAACAAAAAATGTTTTGAGCCCGCCAGGCAGGTCAGAATCCGAAAGGCGATCTCTGTTCCGTTGATTTCATCTCCGGCTTGCGCGGCATGAGGTCATCCTCCATGGCAGCGTTCCATGCCAGCCAGGCCGTTATTATTGCGTTGTGCCTCAGGTCGGGCATAAGCAGACGCTCATATGTGTCAGCCAGGGTGTGATATCCACGGCCGTATTCTATCTCGTCCTGGATGAACTGGAAGCCGGGCAGTCCAACCCCGTCAAAGCTCTGATGGTCGGTGCCGCCGGTGTTGCGAATGGCAATGGTGTTGAACCCCATATCCTCCATCGGCTCCATCCAATCTTCAAACAACGGACGGACAAGGTTGTTCTCCTGCAGATAGATGCCGCGGTAACGACCTGTGCCGTTGTCCATGTTGAAATAGACAGAGAACTTGTCATAACCCGGTTTTTTCTCATTCTTCTCCCTGTCAAACAGGTATTTGGAGACATAACCGCGCGAACCGTTCAGGCCTTGCTCTTCACCGCCCCAGAGAGCTATGCGTATTGTGCGGCGAGGCCTGGCGTCAAGCGACTTCAGTATTCTCATAGCCTCCATCATCACTATGCAGCCCGAGGCGTTGTCGGCAGCACCTGTACCGCCATGCCACGAGTCGATGTGCCCGCCCAGCAGAACCACCTGGTCCTTCAGTTTCGGATCGGTGCCGGGTATCTCGGCAATGACGTTATAAACACTTCTGTCGGGAGTAAACTCAGCATTTATCTCAGCCTCGACCTCAACCTTCTCACCTTTTTTCAGCAGGCGCTCCATCCTGCCATAAGGCTCCATCGGGATATTGATCTCCGTCACCGGCGGCTGACCCTTGCCGTCATATGACGTACCGGAGGAACGTGGTATGTTGAAGGCATTGCCACGGCTTATTATCATAGCCACCTCCTCGCTCTTCAGAAACTCGTTTATCTTGTTCCTCAGCTCTCGCATGGCCATCCAGTCGCCCATCATCCTGCGCGTAGGGGTGCCGCCGGGAGAGACCGTGGAGATCCTCTCCAGATCCTCCCCGGTGAGCCTTTTGGCCAGGGGCTCAAAACTGACCTCGTACTGTGAGGTGGAAGGGGTCATGATGATCTTGCCCTTTAGCTTGCCACGGTACTGCTCAATGTCCTCAACCTTGCTGATGTCAACAAGAATAACCTCACCCTTCAGCAATCCTTCCGTGCCGGAGGTCCAGGCCACCGGAGTTACAGAGAAGTTGTTGTAATAGGGCGCAGTCATGGCAGCATAAGCCTTTGTATAATCCCATCCGCCGCGACTGAAGTCGCTGACCTTCTCAATACGCACATTGGAGAGACCGTACCCGGCAAGCTTTGCACGGGCTATCTCATTGGCACGGTCAATTCCCTGAGATCCTGTCAGACGCGGACCGGCAAGATCGGTCATGATATAGGATAGCGTCTCAATGTCTGAATTGCGCTGACCCTCCTGCCTGATCTTGTAGACCATCTCAAGGTCAAGCGCAACCTCCTGTGATGAGAGAGGTAAAAACAATGCAAGGAGAAGAGCGGTGATTATCGCTCTCGCAGGGGTGATAGAAGCTGTTTTCATTCGTTTATGATATGCTTGTTTGAATTATCGGAAGGAACCTGTACAAACCATTAAAATAAAAGCCAGTGATCTGGCCTTGCTCATGCAGGTTTCATTTCACTGATTTTTAGCCGGAATAAATATAGGGTCATAAATTTTATGTCGGCGATGCATTAACATTAATTAACTTTACTTTTGTGCTGAAAGGTACATCTGATGATATATCCTGACACATACGAGCTTAAGATAGGTTTTGACCGCATAAGGGAACAGATCAGCGACGGATGCCTCAGTCCCGCCGGCGTTCGCAGGGTGGAGGAGATGCAGATATCATTCTCCCCCGAAGAGGTGCGGCACAGGCTCGACCTGACGGAGGAGTTCCAGCAGATACTCTCTGATGGAGAACAGTTTCCTTCTGATAATTACAATGATCCCCATGCCATGCTTGAGAAGCTGCGCATCGAAGGCACCTTCCCGGAGCTTGATGAGGTGGTGGCACTGCGGGGTTCACTTGAAACAATAAGACGTATCACTGCCTTCTTCAGGAACAGGAAGGATGGGAAGTATCCGACCCTCACCGCCATGGCAGGGGAGGTGGTGCTCTATCCTTTTGTCTCGGAAGCTATTGACCGCATTGTTGACAAGGAGGGCAAGATACGCGACAACGCATCGCCGGCACTGAAGGAGATACGCGCTGACCTTGCATCCAAATCACTGGCAGCCGTCAGAAAACTGCACTCCGTGCTCAGACAGGCACAGGCTGACGGTCTGGTAGACCGCGATGTCACGGTGGCAGTGCGTAACGGCAGGGGTGTCATACCTGTCAGCGCCTCCGGAAAACGGGGAATAAAGGGATTCATTCATGATGAGTCGGCCACAGGCAAAACAGTCTTTATCGAACCGGCAGAGGTGGTGGAACTCAACAACCAGATTACGGAGCTGGAACATCGTGAGAAACGTGAGATAGTAAGGATACTGACTGCACTGGCCGATACCGTCAGGCCATATATCGATGACCTGCAGGATAACCTCTCCTTCCTCGCCGGGATCGACTTTATACGTGCCAAAGCACTCTTCGGCAACAGGCTTCGGAGCATCAAACCTCCCGTGGCCGATACACCGCATATAAGATGGATAAACGCCCGTCACCCGCTTCTTACCCTGGCATTTGCCCGCACCCCCGGCAGGGTGGTGGTGCCGCTGACAATCACCATCGACAGCAGAGAGCGCATACTGGTCATATCCGGTCCCAATGCAGGCGGAAAGTCAGTATGCCTCAAAACGGTGGCACTGATACAGTATATGCTGCAGTGCGGTCTGACCGTGCCCGTGGGTGAAGGGACTGAGACAGGCATCTTCGGCAGGTTCTTCATTGATATCGGTGATGAGCAGAGCATAGAGAACGACCTGAGTACCTACAGCTCTCACCTGATTAACATGAAGCAGATGCTCAGGCATGCCGACAACAGCTCACTGGTGATGATAGATGAGTTCGGCACCGGCACGGAGCCGCTGCTGGGAGGCGCCCTCGCCGAAGCCATCCTGGCGGAACTCAATGCAAGACAGGCATACGGGGTCATCACAACTCACTATACCAACCTGAAACACTTCGCCACTTCACAGGAGGGTATCAGCAACGGAGCCATGGCCTTTGACAACCAGCTGATGCAGCCGCTCTTCCGTCTCGACCAGGGTAAACCGGGAAGCTCGTTTGCCTTCGAGATAGCAAGAAAAATAGGACTACCCAATGAGATTCTCGCTGACGCTGCCGCCAGGGCAGGAGAGGGGAACGTCGATTTCGACCGTAACCTGCGCGAGATAGCACGCGACAAACGGTACTGGGAGAAGAAACGCGAGACTGTCCGCCGACATGAAAAAAGACTCGAGGAGCTGATCGCCTCATACGAAAGTCAGTTGGGTGATATCAAGACCCAGAAGAAGGAGATCATCGGAGAGGCCAAAAACAAGGCTGAAGAGATGCTGCGCAATACCAACAGGATGATCGAGAATACCATCCGGTCCATTCGTGAGGCACAGGCCGAGAAAGAGAAGACCAAAGAGGTGCGCGAAGCCCTGGAGACCTTCCGTGATCAGATTGAGAAGGAGACGAAACCCCGGGAGAAACCTGTGAACGTGCCTCCACAGCTCGATAAGCCTGCCGCAAGTATAGTCAGACGTATTTCCGGGAAAAAGGAGCCTGAAGAGAAAGCTGTCACACCCAAAAAGGGTGGTGGAATCTCGCCGGGCGATTATGTGAGGATCACCGGGACCGATACGGTCGGAGAGGTTACTGAAATAAAGGGCAAGAAGCTGAAGATAGTCTCCGGCAGCCTGAAGATGAGCGTTGATATCAGCAGTACTGAACCAGTGGATGGCGCCATCTACAGGAAAGAACAGGCAGGGAAGAGGCCTCAGCAAAATATCGACTGGTCACTGACAGCACGCCGCAACCGGTTCAGCCCCGAGATCGACGTCAGGGGAATGCGCACCGAGGAGGCGCTGCAGGTGGTGCAGGATTTCATTGACACGGCACTGATGATACAGTACAGAAACCTCCGCATCCTCCACGGAAAGGGCAATGGCATACTGCGGCAGATGATTCGTCAGTACCTTGAAACCACAGGTGTCGTAAGACATATTGCCGACGAGCATGTTGACCGCGGCGGCGCCGGAATTACCCTCGTGGAACTCGATCTGTGAGAGTTGCAGAAAAGTCCTTTCGGGTTATCCTGTTAACCGTCACATGAAGGTAATTCGCCCGTCGATGTCCCATAATAATCATTGGATTATCTGATCTCAAAGCGCCGGAATAGCGGTGCGGAGAGATGCCGGAAAAGGCATTGGCACAGCTGAACTGCTATAATAAGTTTCCGGTCTGCTTTTCTGTGGCGAGAGATCGTGCGGCACCGGTATGCCACCTGCGGTGAAAAGCAGATTGCCCGGCAGTCTCCCTGCGGGAATCCTCAACTGCGAAAATCAAATTGTCCTGCGGTCTCCCTGCCTGAATCGTTTACCTTACATGTTCCCGCATTAATGCTAATAATCATTAAATTTACCCGGCAAAATGAACAAATTTGCATAACGAAACTTACATGACCAATAACCCGCAAAATGCAATGATTATTTACTGCATGTAAGTTCCATTCAACCAATGAAATAATAATTAATTAAACGAATGAAACTTACATGAGCAGCAACACGCAACAGGAAATAATTATTTTTTCATGTAAGCTCCATTAGACCAATAAAACAGTAATTATTTAATCTAATGAAATATTCAATCATGAAGAAAATTGCCTTTACAATGATTATGCTGCTGGCTTTTGTGGTTGCCGGAGCACAGACAAACGACTTTTACGATGATGAACCTTCCTACCTGCTGAAGGGGAGCAAGAAGATTCTTGTCACCGGCGAGGTGGAGAAGGATATTACCGTGGATGTCTCCCGGTTGCCAAAGCATAGTATCACCGTCAAGGAAACCGTGCTGGCCGGCGACTCCGTCGGATTTACAGGAGCCTACCGTTATGACGGCTACTCTCTCTGCGACATTCTTAACAGAATCGTGCTCAAAAAGAAGAATGAGGCTGAATTTCCACCTATTATTGACCTCTATGTGGAGGTCGAAAATGACAGGGGCGAAAAAGTAACCTTCTCCTGGGGTGAGATTTATTACCCAGTTAACCGTCACCGTCTCCTGATCGCCACCTCGGTGGCCCGAATAGTGCCGTCAAAGAGCAAGGACCTGTGGCCGTTGCCGCAGGAGACAAAAATCATTGCAGGCAATGACCTTGTCACTGTAAGGAATATCAGCAATCCGGTGCGCATCACCGTGAAGTCGCTTGACAGCAAATACCCTATTAACAGGGAAATATCTCCTCTCTTCTCCGAGACCATGAGGATATGCGTCAACGGCCGCCAGAGAGAAATCCTGTCGGAACTGCCTGCCGGAATTCAGAATGAGACCTTCCAGACTGTCTTTTACGGCAGGGGTAGAGGCATCCACGGCACCACACCCTTTACCGGGGGGATGCTTACAGAGGTGCTGCGTGATTATTACCGGATGTCATCTGATGCACTGCGTCAGGGTATGGCTGTGGTTGCCGGCGTTGACGGCTACCGTGCAGCCTTCACCCTCAGCGAGATTGTCAATCGCAATGACCAGCAGGAGGTCCTGCTCATCGACAGGGACAACTACGAAGGGGCAGGAAGGTTCTCTCTCTTTCCAGCCGGTGACTTCTTCTCCGACCGTGCCATCAAGGCAATCATGGAGATAGATCTTCTTCTGCCGAAGAGCGGGTCACAGTGGACCATAGCCGTCCACGGCGGCGCCGGTGTCATCACCCGCGAGCGCTTGACTCCGGAGCGGGAGGCTGAGTACAGGGCCATGATGCAGGCTGTCATTGACACCGGCGCAGCCATCCTGGCTTCCGGCGGCTCGGCCCTCGACGCCGTGGAACGTACCATCAGGCTGATGGAAGACTCACCCCTCTTCAATGCCGGCAAAGGGGCCGTCTTCACCCACGAGGGCCGCAATGAACTCGATGCCTCGGTCATGGACGGCAGTGACCTCGCCGCCGGCGCCGTGGCCGGCGTGACCGACATACGCAACCCTATCACCGCCGCACGCGCCGTGATGGAACAGTCGCCACACGTCATGCTCACCGGTAAGGGAGCCTCTGAGTTTGCTGCAGAAAAGGGACTGGATATTGTCGACCCCTCTTACTTCCGTGATGAGAAGCGGTATAACGAGCTACAGCGTTCACTTAAAAACGACAAGCACGGAACCGTGGGATGCGTGGCCCTCGATATGAACGGCGACCTGGCCGCCGGAACATCCACCGGAGGAATGACCAATAAGCGCTATAACCGCGTGGGCGACGCCCCGGTAATAGGGGCCGGCACCTACGCCAATAACGCCACCTGTGCCGTGTCAGCCACAGGCCACGGTGAGTTCTTCATACGATATACCGTTGCACACGATATATCAGCACTGATGGAGTACCGGAAGATGTCTCTCGATGAGGCGGCGAGAGAGGTGATAAAAAAGAAACTGGTGAAGGTCGGTGGCACAGGAGGTGTGGTCTCCGTTGACAGCAAAGGCAATGTAAGCATGCCATTCAACACAGAGGGGATGTACCGTGGCTATAAAACCTCAGCCGGGAAACAGGGTGTCTTCATCTTCTCCGATGAACCGGATAAACTGATGCCCTGACGCGGACCACCGCCCCGACATTTCAGGTCGGGAGAAGCGGTGCAGCAGCACGGAACCCGCCCTGACACGGACCACCCCTGCAGATGCTTGTGCGCCCGGCATGGGCGAACACAAGGAAAGGCTATTGGCACATTGCAGGTAGTTATATCCTTGCCACGACTATTACCACAGAGCGTCTCCGCCTTGCTGGCTACGTCTTCTTATCGGACCACTTCATTCAGGTGAAAGTTGTATCTTAGGGAACCGCCGTATACGAGACCCGTACGTACGGTGGTGTGAGAGGTCGGAAAATGAAATAGGAGGAAACCTATTTCATTTTCCTCCTACTCGATTGAGTAAAAATCCAATTTATCTAGTAGAGTCTTACAGACCCGTATGAGGTGTTTATCTTCACTGTTGCAGATGGATCGCTGCAACTGCCTACCTTGCCGGCAAGCTCCGTGCTGGTGTTACCCGCAATCCTCCTCTCCGGCGAGAACCTTGCATCATCAATCCTGATGCTGCCGTAAGAACTGCTGGCATCCAGCATGTAACAGGCCGAAGGGTCAATCCCGAGCCTCACCCCGCAGTACCCTGCCTTCACGGTCACCGACTCAAAATCTGCAGGTATCTTTTCTACGGAGAGATTGCCGTATTTGGTCTCAACCTCCAGCTTCTTGTTTACCCTGCCGAACTTAAGGTCAGTATATCCTCCCATCACAACTATGTTGTTGGCGGCATCGATGCTGTAACCGTCATACTTGCTGTCGGCTACCAGGGAGCTTACCTCATCAACTGAAACCTTCGAGTACTTGCTGTCTATCAACAACGCCACAGCCCTTTCAACACTGAACATGCCGCAGTAACGGGCGTTGATCTCTGCCCACCCCAACTCGTCAACCGTGGCCTTGCCGTAGGCAACTATCAATGTATTCATCGGCTTGAGATTACCCCTCGAAAGCTTGTGAACGGTGAGATCTCCGTATTTGCTATTCAGCCTGACCAAGCCAGCCACCTCATCCACAACAGTGTTTCCGTACTTGTTGCTGATATCGAGACTGATCCAGGCCGGCATCTTGATGTTGTAGTTGATGCTGAAGTTGTTGTTGCTCCCCTTCCAGTTGGTTGACGAGAAGCTGTCACTGAAGATTGTCTCAGCTGTCAGGTCTTCTCCCTCTTCGGTGAATTTGACGGTGATCATCTCCAGAAGCCTCCGTGCCCTCTCCTCGGAGGAGTGTTCAACCTTGACCGTCACGTCAATGACGATATTGTTCTGATCCCAGGTTTCAGTGACCACAGCACCGAACTTGTTGATCACCGTGAGTGTGGTGTTGTCAGTGGGCGTCTTCTCCCTGTGATATTCCTTTTTTACCTCTGTCGCGGAGGCTGTCAGAGCTACGGCGCAGAACAACAGTGCCAGGGTCGCAACTCTCCTGTTAAATAGTAACTTTTTCATGGCTGACTGGATTTTCGGTTTCTGCTTTTATCTGTCTCAACTGGTCAAGTAAATAACTCATGACCTCTATTTTGGTCTGGTAATGACTTATCATGGCATCAATGATCCGCTGGTCGTTGGGATTGGCCCTGAGCTCTTTCTGCAACTCAGTGTAAACTGAGTCCATGGCTGCCAACTCACTCATAAGCATCTCCTTCTGCTCAGGATTGGCAAGGTCCAGTGATGTGAACTCATTCTCCATCATGTTTACCTGCCTCACATAATACCTCTCTGCCTCACGATACTCGGGAGAGACCTCACTGAGGGTCATTTGCTTCTTGAGGTTCGGCCTCACGAAGTGATCAAACGTCCAGAGTGAAGAGAGGGTCACAAGCAGCGTTACCACGGCAGCCTTGAGCAGATAGGGCATGATGCTCCTCTTTGCTTTTCCGGCATGCAGCCTGGTGGCAAGCTTAAAGCTGAATCTCTCGAAGTGGCCGTCTGACGGCTCCCGGTCGTCAAACATATCTCTTTCTCTTTTGATTATCTCTTCAAGTCTGTTCATATTGTTATTCTTTTATCTTTCCTTTCTTTATTTCACTCACCAGCTTCTGCTTTGCCCTCGACAGCTGTGACCGCGAGGTGCTGCCTGAGATGTTGAGCATCTCAGCTATCTCATCATGGTCGTAACCCTCAATGAGATAGAGAGAGAGTATAACGCGGTATCCTTCCGGAAGCCGCTCAATAGCCGCTTTGATCTCTTCCACCCTGGTCTCCGTCTCCTCCCTGTATTCAGCATCTTCAATGCTGTTGTCGCGGATACCGTCATGACCGTCAAGCTCTTCAAAGATCGCTTTTCTTCTTCCCAGGACATCAAGTGACCTGTTTACCACTATTCTCTTCAACCAGGCGCCGAAACTGACTGTCCCCGAATAGGTGTTTATCTTTTCGAAGGCCGACAGGAACGCTTCCTGCATTACATCCTCAGCTTCCATGCTGTCGTTTACAATTCTCAGGCTTGTGTTGTACATAGCCTTGTAGTAGAGTTTGTAAACCTGGAACTGAGCCTTCTGATCACCTTCCCGGCACCCGTCTATAAGGTCCTGGTGTATGTTCCTGAATGCTGCTTCAACATTTCCCATTCCTGATTCAAGATCTTGTTTAAGTATGTATGACGCTGCACCCATCATTTGAACTCTTCAATTCAATGACGAAGACTGCTCGCGAATGCTGCATCCAAGGTAGAAAAAAGCAGCAGGAGGATAAAAATTTCTTTTAACCCTGTGTTACCGTACCGGTGGCAAAGTCGAGTTCCGACCCGAAAAGGCTGTGGGGTATGGAGTAAATCAGAAGCAGGATCACCGCCGCTGCAATGGTATAACCGGGACGCTCTTTCTTGCTATTCATGACAACCGCAATAACCCATGCAACAACTGCAATAAGTGTCTTGTTGTCAGTCAGGTCCCACCCCAATGGAACACCTGTCCACAACTCTCCGAAGGCATACTTCTGCACCAGAGGTCCCAGGACCATGCCCCCGGCCAGCAATAGCCACAGGGCCCAGCGGCCGTAACTTCTCTGCTCACTGCGGCCGAAGGCGGCGGTAAGACCCGCCAGGTTTGACAGGAGCATGGCAAAAAACATTATGAGTATATGAGGGATCATTATCACTGCCGGCACGTTACCCTTGAACCTGATAACCACTGGTTTCTCCTTCATGACTGCTGTTTCAACGCCTGATGAGGTTTTCAGAACAATATAATACTCAAGCTTGCCGGCGGCAGGCTGGGAGGGAAGCTCACCGGCCAGGTGGACACCGTCATGCTTCATCTCCACAGCAGTCCATTCTTCATTCATCTTCAATCGACGGTAAAATATCTCACCTGCCACCTCCTCCGGTACTTCAAGCTTTATCATGCATGGATGGGTGTTTGTCTGGCTCCGCTTGAGCGCGAACGAGTACTCCGTTCCGTCAATGGTCGTCGTGGTCTTGTAGGGATATGTCGGTCCGGTTGTCCTCTGGTAAATCGCGGCGGTGATGGTAATTATAACGGTGATGGTCCAATAAAGAAATTTTCTCATCTTGGTTTAGTTGATAGATAATTATAACTGAATGATTAATAACTTCTTGTTGCCGTTGCGCAAGACTTCGACAGGTACCGTCTGGCCAGGCTTGAGCTGGCTGAGCCCGGCCCGCCCATGCCGAGATGATCATAATGCGCTCCTATTATTACATACTCTCCCCTGTTTGAGTTCCCTTCCAGCATCATGACCACGTTGGAGGTGACCGCCTCCCTCTTCTCCACGTCCGCTTCGGCATCAACCGTGGTCTGCATTATCAATCCTGTGGCGGATTCTGTCTCTGCCGCCTTCTCTTCAAGCTTCCCGGTGATGAGGGTCAGCTCCTCAGCCGTGATGGATGGGTTTTTCCCGGTACCGGCACATGCAGTGCGGACAATGGCAGCACATAATATGAAGACAACTCTCATAGTTCATTTTTTAGCGCCGGTAAAAATAGCATTCTTTTAATATCCGGGCGGGGTGATATTTGCAATACTCCGCTCAGCTTGACAAAATCAGCTGAACTGAAGCAAGGCTTTCTTTATCAGTGAGATGGCATCACGAAGCTGCTCCTCGGTGATCACAAGTGGCGGAGCAAACCTGATGATGTGCCCGTGAGTCGGTTTTGCCAGCACCCCCAGCTCCATCAT
Organism: Bacteroidales bacterium; assembly: GCA_011620595.1. Classification (GTDB taxonomy): domain Bacteria; phylum Bacteroidota; class Bacteroidia; order Bacteroidales; family VadinHA17; genus SR-FBR-E99. Next base: position 13,194 of record WOYX01000058.1, read on the forward strand.
CGCCAGGCAGACATCCCACGCCTCTCTGCCGTCTTTGGGCCTGATGACGATGGCATTTAAAAGTCCCTTGCCGCGCACCAGCTCTATCATGTCCGACTTAATAGCCTTCATCTCGTCACGGAATATCCTGCCGAGCCTCTCAGCCTTTTCTGCCAGCTTCTCCTCCCTTATCACCTCCAGTGCTGCTATCGCAACCTTTCCGGCAAGCGGGTTACCTCCGAAAGTGGAGCCGTGCTCGCCCGGCTTAATGGTTAACATGATCTCATCATCAGCCAGCACTGCCGAGATGGGCATTGCTCCCCCGGAAAGCGCCTTGCCGAGAATGAGTATGTCAGGCCTGACACCCTCATGATCGCATGCCAGGAGCTTACCCGTACGTGCCAGCCCGGTCTGCACCTCATCGGCAATGAACAGTACATTCCTGCTCTTGCAGAGATCATAGGCTTTTTTGATATATCCCTCATCCGGAACAAAGACACCTGCCTCACCCTGTATCGGTTCTACAAGGAAACCGGCCACGTCAGGATCTTCCAGAGCCTTCTCCAGCGCCGGTATGTCATTGTAGGGTATGGTGATGAATCCGGGAGTAAAGGGACCGTAATCCTTTCGAGCATCCGGATCTGTAGACATGGAAATGATGGTGATGGTGCGCCCGTGAAAGTTGCCTTCGCAGACGATGATCTTCGCCTGATCCTGCCTGATGCCCTTCTTCAGGTATGCCCACTTGCGGCAAAGCTTGAGGGCTGTCTCGTCACCCTCGGCACCGCTGTTCATGGGCAGTACTTTGTCATAGCCGAAGTATTTTGTGATGTACTCTTCATATTCCCCAAGCACCGAGTTGAAAAATGCCCTGGAGGTGAGCGTTAGTTTCTGCGCCTGCTCAATCAGCGCTGCAGTTATTTTAGGATGGCAGTGGCCTTGGTTCACGGCTGAATAGGCCGAGAGAAAATCATAGTATCTCTTGCCTTCCACATCCCATACATATGCCCCTTCGCCACGGTCAAGAACCACCGGCAGGGGATGATAGTTATGTGCTCCGTACTTCTCTTCTCTCTCAATGTAATCGTGAGGTTTCATATCGTTTTTATTTATTGTGTTGTCAGCAGGGTGGCAATGTTACAAAGCTTTTTCGACAAAAAGAATATAAACAATCATGATTCATCGTCGAGGAGACCCGGCCGTTTTTCACGGGTGATTCGGACCGATTCCTCAAAACGCCATTTCTCTATCTCCCCGGTGTTTCCTCCAAGAAGGATATCAGGTACTTTCCATCCCCTGAAATCTGCAGGCCTGGTGTAAACGGGCGGCGCCAGCAGATCATCCTGGAACGAGTCGGAGAGCGCCGATTCGGCATCTGAGATGGAACCCGGCAGTAACCTCACAATGGCATCAGTTATCACGGCGGCCGGCAATTCGCCCCCGGTAAGTACATAATCGCCTATCGATATTTCCCGCGTGATGAGACGGTCCCTGATGCGCTGATCCACACCCTTGTAGTGACCCGCAAGGATAATGATATTCTCCTTCATCGACAGCTCGTTGGCAAGAGACTGACTGAAGGGTATGCCGTCGGGCGACGTGTAAATGATCTCATCATAGTGCCGCTGCGAGGTGAGATGAGTGATGCAGTTGTAGACCGGCTCAATCATCAATACCATACCTGCTCCGCCTCCGAAGGGATAGTCGTCAACACTCCTGTGCCTGTCGGTTGAATAATCACGCAGGTTGATGATGTTGATCTCAACCACACCCCTATCCCGTGCCCGTTTGATGATCGAATCACTGAACGGACTGCGCAGCAGGTCGGGCAGTACTGTAATGATATCTATTCGCATAAAAACCCCTTTGGTAAATCTAATGCAGTTTTTTTTTGTATATTTGGAAACGACACGACAAAGTTAACCTTTAAATAAATTTAGTAATAATGGGTAAATTTGTTATCTCGAAAAGAAAGAACGGCGAATTTCAGTTTAACCTTCTCGCCGGCAACGGTCAGGTTATACTGGCCAGTGAGGGCTATGCATCAAAACCCTCATGTATGAACGGCGTCAAGTCGGTTATGAAGAATGCTGCTGACCCCAGGAGGTTCGATGCAAAAGTGGCCCAGAACGGGAAATTCTATTTCAATCTGAAAGCATCAAACGGTCAGGTTATCGGTAAGAGCGAAATGTACGAAGCTCAGGCCAGTTGTGACAACGGCATTGCCTCTGTTGCCAAGAATGCTCCCGGAGCAACCATTGACGACCAGACGAAGTAGATTTTTATCTGTTTCTTTCGAAGACTATCTTTCCGTCAACGATAGTATAGTCAGTTTTCACGGACATAATCATCTCCTCGCTGATATTGAAGATATCTTCTGAGAGGATTGTTATGTCTGCTAAATAGCCCTTCCTCAGCATACCCTTTCTGTCATCCATAAACTGGGCGTAAGCTGCTCCCAACGTATAATATTCTATGGCCTTGCCCATGGTTATCTTCTCCATCGGGAACCATCCGTCGCCCTCTTCTCCCTTGCGGTCCTTCCTTGTGACTGAAGCATAGAGTCCTTCCACGGGGTTCAGAGGTTCAACGGAATAATCGGTTCCGAATGCCAGATGTGTCCCGCTGTTGGCAAGGCTCTTCCAGGCATAAGCCCACCGGCTTCTGTCAGTGCCGATGCGCTTCTCAGCAAACCGTTTGTCGGTGATGCAGTGGGTGGGCTGCATTGAGGCGATGACGCCCAACTGTGCAAAACGAGGCAGGTCTTTCTCTGTGAGTATCTGTGCATGCTCCGAGCGATGACGGCTGTCACGGATGCCGTTGACCTCCCTTGCCTTCTCGTAGGCATTCAGTATCCAGTTGTTGGCCTTGGGCCCGATGGCATGTATACCTATCTGAAACCCCCGGCTGTCGGCAGCCAGCACCCTGGCCTCCAGCTCCTCGTAACTCATCTGCGGCAGCCCTGTCTTATCAGGCTCATCATTGAATGGTTCAAACATCATCGCTGTGGCCGAGCCGAGAGTGCCATCCATGAAATCTTTCAGGTAACCAAACCTGAGCCAGTTGCCTGACGGCGGGTATTTCTGCCTTAGTTCATCGCATATGTCAAGTTTTTCCGGGTCAGCAGTGAGCCCGGCACCTATATCTATACGGCATGTGAGCATCCCCGCCGCCATTATTGAGTCATACATCCCGAAGTCGGCGCTCCCGGGTATCTGTATGCTGGTGATACCGTACTCCGCAGCCTGCTGCAGTGCAAGAAGGTATCCCCGCCACTCTCTCTCCTTCTCCTCTTCGGCACTTCTCTCCACCTTCACAGCCCCGGTCCTTATAAGCGACATGGCACTCTCCTTAAGAATACCTGTCGGCTCGCCGGTTGCCGGATCGCGCATTATCTCTCCTCCGAACGGGTCAGGGGTCGCACCGGATATTCCTGACTGCTTCAGTACATAGCTGTTGACAAGGACACTGTGGCCGTCAGTGCGGCGCAGCACCACAGGATTATCCGGCGAGACAGCATCAATAAGCTCCTTGTTCGGCCACTCGCGGGTGGCGAATATCTCATGCTCCCAGTGCCCGCCGTAAACAAGCTGACCTTTTTTCAGCCGGGAGACCTGCTCCCTGACCTTTTCAGTGATGATGGCCGGATCAGTTATATACCTCAATTCAATATAGTCAGGGTCTACAGGGCCAAAGTGCGCATGAGCATCGTTGAAGCCCGGAATGACGCTCCTGCCGCCGGCATCGATCACCCTGGTGGTTGAAGGATCAATATGCCTGCTTATCTTTCTCTGACTGCCAACGGCCAGTATCACGTTGCCCCTGATGGCAACGGCCTCAGCATCCGGCATCAGAGAGTCCGCCGTAAAAACTTTTCCGTTGACAATTACAAGGTCGGCTGTCTCCGCTTTCCCGCAGCCCGCTGCAAGCATAAGAAAGAGAACAAATAGTGCAAGAATGTTTTTTTTCATGATTTTCGTGTGCCAAAACTGATGCAATTTAAAAAAATTGACATTACATTAGGTCCCTGTTACCTGTGAACAAAAACTCCAATATCTCACATGATGAAAAATAAGATCATTCCTCCGGGGTATCTCTACACAAAAGGATACACCAATTACGTGTTCATGCTGCTGTTCCTGCTATATATGTTCGATTATATCGACAGGATGGTTGTGACATCCATGTTCGTGCATATCGAGCAGGATCTCGGGATCACCCATACCCAGAGCGGACTGCTCGTTTCGGCTGTTTACTGGGCCATTGTTCTGCTGACATTCCCCATCTCAATTCTTGTCGACCGCTGGAACCGTACCAAGACCATTGGTATCATGGCCGTCATCTGGAGCCTGGCTACGGCCCTGTGCGCACTTACAGGCAACTTCGTGCAGCTGGTTATGGCAAGAGCTCTGATAGGAGTGGGCGAGGCTGGCTATGCCCCCGGAGGAAGCGCCGTGATATCCGGTCTTTACCCCGAGGAGAAGAGATCGAGGATGATGGGCCTATGGAATGCATCCATACCTCTCGGCACAGCAATTGGCGTCCTTATAGGTGGATTCATCGCAGCCAGGCTTGGATGGAAGCATGCTTTCGGCATTGTTGCACTGCCAGGAATGATAGTCGCTGTACTCTTCTTTTTTGTCAAGGATTATAAAACTGTCGATCTCTCATTTACAGACAGCTTTAACATCAAGGTGAAGATGAAGAAGATGGATATGGTCAGGGAATTTCTCTCAAAACCATCTCTGCTTCTGACCTATTTTGGATTTGCTGCGGTTGTGTTTGTGACAACTTCACTGATGACATGGCTTTCAACCTATTTTCATGTCACCCGTGACCTGCCTGTAGAAAAAGCCGGCTCCATGGCCAGTGCGGTTATGGTACTGGCAATAGTAGGGGCACCGCTGGGAGGAATCATAACAGACAGATGGCGAAAATCAAACATCAGGGCCCGTCTTCTGTTTCCGACGATAACAACGGTATCGTCGGCAATCCTGCTCATGTTTGCACTGTGGATGACCCATGGCACAATACAGTATGTATTCTTCCTCCTGATGGGCGTGACGGTCACTGCTTTCCTGCCGGCGGCGGCTGCAGTGACACAGGATGTGATACACCCCGGAATGAGGGCTATGTCATATGCAGTGGCCGTGGTGGTGCAGAACCTGCTGGGGGCCTCCACCGCGCCCCTGGTCATCGGTAAACTCTATGATATGTTTGATATTGAAAAAGCCATGGCACTGCTTCCTTTCATGCTCCTCATTGGTGCTGCGCTGTTTTTTGCGGGCTCCAGGTACTATGTGAAAGACCTTGAAAAGACAGAAAAGATCAAACTGCAGGCTGAAGAATAGTTGCCGGCAGGGCAGGAGTCTCCTCCATCAGGCTGACTTTTGAATATATTATAGTAGATTTGCAGCGAAAATTTAAAGCGATGAAGGAACTTTTGCATAACAGATATTTTAAATTCGGTGTGGCAGGCCTGCTCTACCTGCTCTGGGTCATCTGGGTGGGTAACTACTGGCTGCTCCTCGGATTGCCAATAGTGTTTGACATCTATGTCAGCAAAAAAGTCAACTGGGCCTTCTGGAAGAAACGCAACGGCAATAACAGCACCCTGGTTGAATGGCTTGATGCATTGATCTTTGCAGTAATCGCAGTCACGCTTATCAATATCTTCCTTTTCCAGAACTACCGCATACCAACCCCCTCAATGGAGAAAACTCTCCTTGTGGGTGATCATCTTGCCGTCAGCAAGGTGGCCTACGGTCCACGCATGCCCAATACTCCGTTAGCCTTTCCCTTTACCCAGCATACGCTGCCTTTCACAAAGGGTAAGGGTAAGTCCTGGTCCAACCTTGTGCAGTGGGATTACAAGAGACTTAAGGGATTCGGTCATGTCAAAAACGATGACATAGTGGTATTCAACTTTCCTGCCGGTGATACTGTATGCCTTGAGAACCAGGCCGTGAGCTACTATGAACTGGTCAGGGAGAGGGCCGAGATGCTCAATGCTGAAGATATCAGGGCAAACAGACCGCTCAGGGAGAAAGAGCAGTATAATGCCCTTGCCAGGCAGCTGATATGGAATGAGTATACTGTCATCTACCGACCTGTTGACCGCCGCGACAATTATGTCAAGCGCTGTGTTGGCATTCCCGGCGATACAGTATTCATAAAGGGCGGTCAGCTCTTTGTTAACGGTGTTGCAGCCAGGGTTCATGAGACACAGCAGACCTCATACTACGTCCGCACCAACGGCACCCGGATCAACCCGAAGGCTTTTGAGCGAATGGATATCTCCCGGTCAGACCAGTCGATGATGCTCTCCGGCACTGTATACCGGCTGCCCCTGACAGCAAAAAACGCTGAACTGATATCGGGTTTTGCCAATGTCACCGGTGTCGAAGCCGACTACAGAAGGGCAGGGGAGTACGCTCCGTATATATTCCCGCATGACCCGCAGTACAGATGGAACGAGGATAACTTCGGTCCGCTCTGGATACCGAAAAAGGGAACCACGGTGAAACTTGACATGGTCAACATCAGCCTCTATACCTCCGTAATTGACATCTATGAGGAGAATGATCTGGAGATAAACGATACAGTCATATATATCAACGGTTCACCCGCTGACAGCTATACCTTTAAGATGGATTACTACTGGATGATGGGTGATAACAGGCATGATTCAGCTGACTCACGCTTCTGGGGATTCGTCCCGGAAGACCATATAGTAGGACGCCCGGTGATCGTATGGCTCTCCATAGATAAGGAGGCGCAGGGATTTAAAAAGATAAGGTTCAAAAGATTCTTCAAAGGAGCCAAGCGATGATTTCCGCTTTGCGATTTATGATTTTCGATTTAATCACTGATAGCTGATCTGTAATTAATTCGCAAATCGCACAATGCACATCGCAAATCGCAAATCGCACATCGCAATTCGCAAGTCGCAAATCCAAATCGTCAATCGCACATCGCCAATCGCACATCGTCAATCGCACATCGCCAATTGCACATCGTCAATCGCAAATCGCAAATCGCAAATAAAAAAGCGGGTCGCCCCGCTTTTTATTATTCTTTCACTTTATCCACTATCGCCTTGAAGGCTTCCGGATGGTTCATGGCCAGATCGGCCAGCGTCTTGCGGTTTAGGGTTATACCCTTCTTCTCAAGTCCGCCGATGAACTGCGAATAACTCATTCCGTACAGGCGTGCCCCGGCGTTGATCCTCTGGATCCACAACGCGCGGAACTGCCCCTTCTTGGCACGGCGGTCACGGTAGGCGTAGCCCAGACCCTTCTCAAGTACGTTCTTGGCAACAGTGTAAACATTCGAGTTGCTTCCGAAATACCCTTTGGTCTGCTTTAATACCTTCTTTCGCCTTGCCTTTGATGCTGGTGCATTTGTTGCTCTTGGCATTTTCTTTACTCTTTTTCGGATGTAAGCGCCTTGTAAGGTCTTTTATGCTTCACATCCCGGTTAATAATTCAATTGATTATCACGCTGTCAGGCGGTTAATACTACTTGAGACCAAGCAGAAGCTTGACATTCTTCTCATCAGCCTTGTCTACCAGTCCGTCGTACGTAAGATTCCTCTTCCGCTTGGTTGACTTCTTGGTAAGAATGTGGCTCTTGAAAGCATGCTTGCGCTTAATCTTACCTGAACCGGTCAAAGAAAACCTCTTCTTTGCACCCGGATTTACTTTCATTTTTGGCATGTTATTTATAATGTGTATAAAAAAAATTACTTCTTTTTCTTTGGTGAAAGGATGATAATCATCCTCTTTCCCTCAAGCCTGGGCGTCTGATCTACCTTCGCGTACTCCTCCAGGTCATTCACAAAACGCGCCAGCAGTTTCTCTCCCTGCTCCTTGAAGAGTATCGACCGCCCTTTGAAAAACACATAGGCCCTTACTTTTGCTCCCTCTTCAAGGAAATTGATAGCGTGCTTCAACTTGAAGTTGTAGTCGTGATCGTCAGTGTTTGGGCCGAAACGAATCTCCTTTACAACAATCTTTGCCGCATTGGCCTTGATCTCTTTCTGTTTCTTTTTCTGTTGATAAAGAAACTTCTGATAATCAACTATTTTACAGACCGGCGGCTCAGCGTTCGGAGAAATCTCCACAAGATCCAACTCCATCCGGTCTGCCAGCTCAAGGGCTTCTCCTATACTCATGACCCTTGGTTCAAGGTTGTCGCCAACAACCCTCACTGTTCTTGCCGTGATCCTGTTGTTGATCCTGTGTTCAGGTTCAGGTTTCCTGCCCGGCCTGGGTCTGGGCCTGTTATACGATCTTAAATAGGTTGGTCCTGCTATGGTCTTGTCCTCCAGTTAAATTAATAATATTCTTAAATTCAATTACTTAGTTACCTAATTCCTGCCTTATCTCCTCCTTTACAAGGCTGATGAACTCTTCGGGTTTCATCACACCCCTGTCTCCTTCACCCTGACGTCTGACAGAAACTGTTCCTGCCTCACTCTCTTGTTCACCTATAACAAGCAGGTACGGAATCCTCTTTAACTCGTTATCCCTTATCTTCTTACCTATCTTTTCGCTCCTGTCGTCAATCAGGGTGCGAATATCGGAATTATTAAGGAGATTTAAAACAGTTTTTGCATAATCATTGTATTTTTCGCTGATTGGCAACAGCACAGCCTGGTCCGGTGTGAGCCAGATGGGGAATTTCCCCGCTGTATTCTCAATCAGCACGGCCACGAATCTCTCCATGGATCCGAATATGGCCCTGTGTATCATCACAGGCTGATGCTTCTGGTTGTCGCTGCCGGTGTATGTCAGCTCAAACCTCTCCGGAAGGTTGTAATCGACCTGTATGGTTCCCAGCTGCCACTTCCTGCCAATGGCATCCCTCACCATGAAGTCGAGCTTCGGACCGTAGAAGGCGGCCTCACCCACAGCTATGGTGGTGACCAGGTTCTTCTCACCCGATGCCTCGATTATAGCTTTCTCGGCCTTCTCCCAGTTTTCGTCCGAGCCGATATATTTTTCACGATTGGAGGGATCCCTGAGTGATATCTGAGCGGTGAACTCGCTGAAACCTGCTATTTTGAAGATATACTGCACCAGGTCAATGATGCTCTTGAATTCCTCCTTAAGCTGGTCAGGACGGCAGAAGTGGTGCGCATCATCCTGCGTGAAACTGCGCACGCGCGTCAGCCCGTGCAGTTCTCCGCTCTGCTCATATCTGTAAACCGTGCCAAATTCGGCCATCCTGACCGGCAGGTCACGGTATGAATGAGGTGTGGCATTATAAATCTCACAGTGATGCGGACAGTTCATCGGCTTGAGCATGAAGACCTCACCCTCCTGCGGAGTGGTGATGGGCCTGAATGAGTCTGCCCCGTACTTTTCAAAGTGACCTGAGGTCTTGTAGAGATTTACATTGCCTATATGAGGCGTCGAGACCATCACATAGCCCCTCTCCTTTAACACACCCGTCATGAAGTCGATCAGCCGCTGCTTCATGTCAGCTCCCCTGGGCAGCCAGAGAGGCAGTCCCATGCCCACGCGCGGCGAGAAGGCGAAAAGCTCCATCTCCTTACCTATGCGCCTGTGATCACGCTTGCGCGCCTCCTCGAGCATAACCAGGTAATCATCAAGCATTTTCTGCTTCGGAAAGGTGATGCCGTAAATACGGGTCATCATCCTGCGCTTCTCATCGCCCCTCCAGTAGGCCCCGGCAAGACTGAGAACCCTTATGGCCTTTATCGGTGATGTGTCAGGCAGATGCGGCCCGCGGCACAGATCGGTGAAGTTGCCCTGGCTATATAGTGTGATGGTCCCGTCCTCAAGCTCCGAGATAAGCTCCGTCTTGTACTCATCTCCCTTCCTGGTAAATAAATCCATCGCCTCCTGCTTGCTCACTTCCCTGCGCACAATAGGATTGTTTTTGGCGGCCAACTCCCTCATTTTGTCCTCTATGAGAGGCAGATCAGCCTCGGTGATTACCTTGCCTTCTCCCGGATCAACATCATAATAAAACCCGTTCTCTATGGCCGGACCGATGCCGAACCTCATCCCGGGCCACAGCGCCTCAAGAGCCTCGGCCATCAGGTGAGCCGACGAGTGCCAGAAGGTATGCCTGGCCTCGGCATCATCCCACTTGTGAAACCTGACGGTGGCATCAGCCGTGAGGGGACGGGTGAGATCCCATAGCTCACCGTTGACCGTGGCCGAATAAACTTCGGCCGCAAGACCCATGCTGATAGACCTGGTGATGCCAAGACTGGTGATACCCTCCTCATACTCCCTCACCGAACCGTCGGGAAACGTTATCCTGATCATATTACCTTTTTTAAATAGTGTGCAAAGATAATATTTTTTGCTCATAATCAGAGGCGATGGCCTGCTGTGAGGATATGTGTCATTGGTGCAGGTTCAGTATAAAAAATTAATGGCACAGATTTTGGATTTAACAAAACAGTACCAAAAACGGCAGTCATGAAAAGATTATTAATTTCAGCAGCAGCAGTGGCAATAATGCTCAGCTCATGCGAGGTCAGCCCCGATGCCGGCTTTTTCACGGACAAAATCAGGGCAGAGATAGGAGAAGAGGTAGTCTTCTTCAATAACTCCTACAACGCTGTGGAATATGAATGGGATTTTGGTGACGGAACATGGTCAGATGCCTATGAACCAATTCATTCCTATTCTGCCTCAGGAATCTTCACCGTGATCCTCAGTGCATACTCCAAGACCGGAGAAGTAGACAGGTCATATCTCGACATTGAGGTGCTTTCCCCCACCATGCTCGAGATAGAGGTCCTCGAATGGTTTGACCAGTACCCTGTTGCAGGGGCAAGCGTGATACTCTACCCGATTGAGGCCGACTGGGACAATGAGACCAATGCCATAATCGAGGGCTTCACCAACGCTTCCGGCAAGGTGGTCTTCACCAACCTGGGACCCTATGTCTACTATGTTGATGTATGGCATCAGAACCATAACAACTACACGCTCAGAAATGAGGATGTAGGCTTCATTATGACTGACCAGCTCTATAAGAACGAGCTGAACCAGTTCGTGGCATGGGTCGATTATACCGGCGCCAAGAGCAGTGCCGAACGCGACAGGAAACAGCTGCTGCCCCTGAAGGATAGGAACCCGGAGACGGCCGTGAAAAAGTAACCCGACTGCAAAACAAAAAAAATAAGCAAATCAGTCCATATGAGAAATTTCGTTAAGTTTGTGTGTTAACAAACCTAATCGAAGAAATCACATGGACACAACATTTGCGCTTCGTGGAATAGACTACCTTATAATGGCGGTCTATTTCCTTTTTGTACTGGGTGTGGGGTGGGCCCTGAAAAAGTACATGAAGAATGCCACTGCGTTTCTCGAGGCCGGACGTGCTATGCCGGCATGGGTTGCAGGGCTGGCATTCATCTCAACAAACCTCGGTGCCCTCGAGGTAATGGGCATGACAGGCTCGGGCCTCAAGTACGGGATGCTGACAACCCACTTCTACTGGATAGGAGCCATCCCGGCAATGATATTCCTCGCTCTTTTCATGATGCGGTTCTATTACGGATCTAAGGCCAGGTCAGTGCCTGAATACCTGAAACTTCGTTATAACGAGAAAACCCGCGCCCTGAACGCCTTCCTCTTTGCGCTGATGACTGTCCTTGCCTCAGGGATATCAATGTATGCTCTGGCTATTCTGCTGGAAAACGTCCTGGGATGGAACTTCAACGTCTCACTCCTGGCGTCGGCAGCCATAGTCCTTGCCTATACCTACCTGGGCGGACTGTCGTCAGCCATATATAATGAGGTATTGCAGTTCTTCATCATCATCATCGGCCTGCTGCCCATGACTATCCTGGTCATGAGCGATGTGGGCGGCTGGGGAGGCATGCAGGAGAGCCTGGCACCGATCGTCGAAGGTAAGGGATTTGCTGCCGATACATGGACTACCACCTGGAAATACACTTCAAGTTCCGCAACAAACCCGCTGGGGGTGGAGTGGTTTGGGATACTGGCAGGACTGGGCTTTGTGCTCTCCTTCGGTTACTGGTGTACCAACTTCCTGATAGTGCAGCGCGCCATGGCCGCCGAGTCTATGACGGCAGCCCGCAAGGTTCCCCTGATTGGCGCCATACCCAAGATGTTTATTCCGTTCCTGATAATAGTACCCGGCATTGCAGCCCTGGTACTTCTCAATGATCCCTCCAAGAACTTCGTTCTGCCTCTCAATGCCGCAGGAGAACCGATATACGACTATACTATCATCATGCTGCTCAAACAGTATCTCCCGGCAGGCGTCCTTGGCCTGGGAGTGACAGCCCTGCTGGCCTCGTTCATGTCAGGCATGGCCGGAAACGTTTCGGCATTCAACACTGTCTGGACCTATGATATCTACCAGAGTTATATCAGACCTGCAACAGATGACCATGAGGCTGATGAAAAGCATTACCTGAAAGTGGGCCGGATTACAACAATCGTGGGAGTGCTGGTAAGTATTGCAGCAGCATATATTGCCAGTAAATTTGGCAATATAATGGACTTCCTCCAGACGGTCTTCTCAATGATAAATGCTCCGCTCTTTGCTGTTATCTTCCTGGGGATGTTCTGGAAACGGTCGACAGGCAATGCTGCCTTCATCGGCCTCCTGATGGGCTTCCTGGTTGCTCTTGCACATCATGGCCTAACCCAGCCTGAAGGAGCCACTACACTTGTGAAGGGAGGATGGATAGGTGTTATCCATACCTACCCGGTTGAGATGGCACAGAACTTCTGGACCGCCATCTTCGCCTTCTCAACAGCAGCACTGCTGACAGTGGTGATCTCGCTGCTCTCCAGGCGTGACAAAACCGATTCTGACCTGAACGGCCTGGTCTACTCTATGACACCTAAACTTGATGACAGCGGTGTGCTGTGGTACCAGAGACCCTGGTTCCTGGCTCTGATCGTCGGAATCATTATGGTCGTGCTTTCTATATTGTTCTGGTAACCAAAAAAAAGAAATATCATGCTTGACATAAGACTTCCCATCGGATTAATGTTCTCAGTAGTAGGACTGATCATCACCATCTACGGCCTTGCCACAATAGGGGATGTGGAACTGTACGAGAGATCACTCAACGTAAATGTGAACCTGATATCAGGATTGGGCACACTGGCCTTCGGCCTGATCATGCTTCTGCTCTCGGAACCGGTCAGAAAAAAACTGAGAAAGAAATAGTGAATAACTAACTAAAAAAGAGGCTGACCCATAATGAGCAACCTCTTTTTTTTTCGCAGCGCGAAATCCACAGTCAACAATCTACAGTCTAAAGTCAATCAATTAGTTACAGAGAACCGACTGCCGACTGCTCTTAGCCACCGTAGCCTTGACGCAGGTGGCCAACTGAAGACCGACCGCTGCAGGTGACCGACTGAAGACTGACCACTACTGCTTACTGCCTGATAATAAGTCCTTTATCACCCGAAAATACCGACGCCGGCAGCGACCGCATATTGTAACGCATTGCCATCACCTCGCCGTAGGCACCGGCAGAGCGTATGGCTACGAGATCACCGCGCCTGGTCTCGGGAAGCTCGATGTACTTGCCGAAGGTATCCGTGGTTTCACATATCGGACCCACAACAGTGTACTTCCTTGGGGGAAGCTCTGAGGTGAGGTTTTCTATGCGGTGCGATGCATGATAGAGAGCCGGCCTCAGCAGGTCAGTCATACCCGCGTCGAGGATGACGAATGTCTCCCTTGCACCCGGCTTGACAAACAGCACCTTCGAGATCAGCGATCCGCAACCGGCAGTAAGCGATCGCCCAAGCTCAAATGAAATGGTGCTCTGTATCCTGCTGTCAAGGTGCCTGCTGAAGACCTCAAAGTAATCTGCAAAAGGTGGGAAGCGGTCAGGATCCTCATAACTAATGCCCAGACCCCCGCCTACATTGATGTCGGCCGGCTCCAGTCCCCTGTCAGTCAGCCACTCCCATAACTCATTGATCCTCAAACATAGATTGCGGTAGACATGCAGATCGGTGATCTGGGATCCTATATGAAAATGAATCCCCCGGTACTTAATGTTCTCCATCTCTTCAAGTAGGGCAGTAACCCTTTCAAGTTCAGCGATCCTGATGCCGAATTTGTTTTCATCAGTGCCAGTGGTAATATGTTTGATGGTATGAGCCTCCACGTTGGGATTGATGCGCAGAGCGACAACAGCCTTTTTGCCCAAGCGTCCGGCTATCTCATCAATGACTCCGATCTCTTCAACCGACTCGGCATTGAAGCAGCTGATGCCCAGCTGCAGTGCGGTCTCGATCTCACGGTCACTCTTGCCCACTCCCGCAAAAAGGGTCTCCGCGGCAGGAAATCCGCATTCCACGGCAAGCTTTGTCTCATTGCCGCTTACACAGTCTGCACCGAGGCCATATCCGGCAATGATCTTCATTATCACTGGATTGAAATTTGCCTTTACGGCATAATGCAGCTTAAATCCCCTGTTGGCAGCTTCCCCCGATGCTACTGCAAGGGTCTCGCGCAGAAGGTCGAGATCATAATAGTAAAATGGCGTCTCCAGCTGCTGCAACCGTTCTGTGGTCTCTTTTGTAAACATCACTCTTCAGGAAATAGTTTTGAACTGAGCGACCTCAGTGCCACCACCTTGTCGCTTGTATTGATTAATATGGACATACTGTTGTCACTTCCACCGTATGATATCATCTTTACGGGGATCTCATTCAGCGCCTCAAAGATTTCAGGGGCAGAACCCTCCCTCGAAGGTCTGAAATCACCAACAATGCAGATGATTGTCTGATCCTTCTCAACTTCCACATTGCCTATTGACTCAAGTGTTTTGACAATCTCGCTGAGCCAGGTGGGGTCGTCAATTGTCAGTGAAACTGATACCTCGGAGGTTGTGATCATATCTATCGGTGTCCTGTATGCCTCAAAGGCTTCGAAGATCCTTCTCATGAAACCGTATGCCATCAGCATCCCGGCAGAGCGGATCCTCAGTGATATCACCCCGTCTTTTGCCGCCACTGCCTTGTAGTCCTCCGGTGTAGATGCAGAGACGATTACCGTCCCCTCATCAGAAGGCTCCATGGTGTTCTTGAGCCGCACGGGTATCTTCTTAAGGCGCGCAGGGTTGATGCTTGAAGGATGCAGTATCTTCGCCCCGAAATAGGCCAGCTCGGCTGCCTCATCATAGGAGAGCTGCCTGACTACCCTGGTGTTGGCTACATACCGGGGGTCATTGTTGTGGAGTCCGCTGATGTCAGTCCAGATCTGTACCTCCTCCGCCCCGATTGCCGCCCCGATGATGGTCGCACTGTAATCGCTGCCGCCCCTGTGCAGGTTGTCGGTCTCACCATAGGCATTACGGCAGATGAACCCCTGAGTAATAATGATCTTTTCATCCCTGACAGCGCCAAGCTCACGCTTCAGGTTCTCTCTGATGTAGAAATAGTCCGGCTCCCCGTCCTTGTCTATCCTCATGAAATTGAGGGCCGGCACAAGCACAGAGGCAATCCCCTCCTCGCAGAGGAGAAAATGGAGGAATGCACTCGACAGGAGCTCTCCCCTGGCAAGAATACGCTTCTCATTATGCCTGCTGTACTCACGTGAAAAAAGAGCTTTAATGTAGTTGAAATGCTCATCTGTCAGATCATGGGCCTTTTCAGTCCAGGTTAACGATGAGTATAACTCGTCCGCTATCTGGTGGTAGCGACTGCGTAAGGCCTCTGTCCCGGCCACCGCCTCCTCACCCTCACCTGTGGCAAACAGCCGGGATATCTCCTCCAGGGCATTTGTGGTGCCCGCCATGGCCGAGAGTACCACGATCTTGGACTCCCCGTCACTGATCAGGGGTATCAGTGACCTGAACCGTCCATGGCTCCCGACAGAGGTTCCGCCGAATTTGAATACCTTCATCTCTTCTTTGTATTACGGGATGCCTTCAGCTCACACATCATTGCTGCATTCCGGCGATCAAACTTACATAAAATCATCCGATTCTCTGCAGGCCGGTCAAATTCTGTCAGTCTACCCACCGTCTCAGGTTTCGGGTTGCCGGCAATATTCTTACAGGGGAGATAGTATTTCAGCCCGGCAATAAATCGCAGGTTCGAATATTTTTTCGCTTTTCAATATTACAGTTCATTGAATTATTAAAAAAACCCTTATTTTTGCACCCGCGTTACAGGTCAAAGGATAAAATGCGCAAAACAAAAGAGGTCAAATTTGACTTTTGACTTATAATAGCCCAGATGGCGAAATTGGTAGACGCGCTAGTTTCAGGGACTAGTGTCAGCAATGATGTGCAGGTTCGAGTCCTGTTCTGGGCACAAAAAAACAGCACAGAGTACAGTACAAAGAGCAAAGAGCATCAGCATCTTGCCCCTGGAACTGAATTCTGAGCCGGAACCGCCCAGGTGGTGAAATTGGTAGACACGCCAGCTTGAGGGGCTGGTGCTCGCAAGGGTGTGCAAGTTCGAGTCTTGTCCTGGGCACAAAAAAAGCCGTGATGAACGGCTTTTTTTATTCGCGGTGGTCGATTTTCGATTTATTTCCCAATCTAAATTCGGGAACCGAAAATCACAGATCATTTAATTATCGCATCGTATACTGCCTGAAGGATGTTGCCCCTGATGGAGAGATCAGACAGCTTGCTGTTGTCACGCGTCGGATAAACTCTGTTGCTCAGAAAGACATACGATATCTCCTCGTCAGGATCAACCCAGATGAATGTGCCGGTAAACCCCGAGTGGCCGAAGCTGTTTGGTGAGGCCGACGGACAGGGATACATCTCTTCCGGAGGGATGGTGTCGTTCGGCAACAGCGGCTTGTCAAAGCCCAGTCCCCTGCGGTTATCATTTTCGGGGAACTGAACCCTGGTGAACTCTTTGAGTACCTCGTTGCTCAGTACTCGCACACCACCGTACTCGCCTCCCCTGCGGTACATCTCCACCAGCTTGAGCAGGTCATTGCCGGTGGCAAACAGACCGGCGTGACCGGAGACGCCTCCCAGCATCGCCGTACCCTCATCATGCACCGTTCCCCGAAGCAACTGCTTCCGGAAAAGAGAGTCGTATTCGGTGGGCACTATCCGTTCCCTGGGATACTTCTGCAGCGGATTATAGGTGATGTTCAGCGCTCCGATGGGCCTGTAGATATTTTCAGGCGCAAACTGATCAATAGTGGTTCCTGACAGGCTCTCGATAATCTCGGCCGCCAGAATGAAGGTGAGGTCGGAATAGACATATTTCTTCTCTCCCGTGGGACTGTCACGTATCTCTCTGAACATATCCTTGAGATAGTGCCTGTTCATGTATATCGAGTCAGATACCTGCAATGCAAATCTCCTGTTGCTATAGTCCCTGAATATGCCACGCCTGAATGTGCTGTCATTCTCCAGCGTGTTGCGCCAGAAGGGTATCCAGGACCTCAATCCTGCCTGATGCGCCAGCATCTCACGTAAAAGCATGTCACCCTTGTTTGAAAAACGGTACCACGGGAGGTAGTGACCCAGGGTCTTGTCAGGATCAAAGAGCCCGCGGTCATAGAGCAGCATCAGAGAAGGTGTCGCCGCTGATACTTTCGTGACAGAGGCCAGGTCCCACAGATCATGCTCCGACACTGCCTCGGTGCTGTCATACAGGTGAAAGCCGTAACATTTGTTCAGCACCACAATACCCTTTCTCGCTATCAGTACATGACAGCCCGGATAGGCCATGGAATCGAGTCCTGACTGTACAATGGAGTCAACCTTGCTGTTCAGTATCTCCGACGAAAGTCCTGCGTTCTCAGGAAATCCGTACTGCAGTCTCAGGTTCCCGGGTGTCTTGATCCCAAACCCTTCAGGATAATCACCGTTAATTGTTACCGGCAGCCGCCCGGAAGCACCCAGTCCTCCGAAGATCACCTGCACCGCAGCCTGGTGAGAATATTTGTTATCCTGGTATGCAACAAGCAAAGCCGATGGCTTATTGCTCATGTCGAGGCGGGCAATACCGTAGGGATTGCCAAACCATACGATAACCGACCTTTCAAGCGATGCCAACTGCCTGAACAGACTGTTGAGCTGTGGCGTCACACCATATGAGCCTGCAGGCTTCTGATCAAGAGATGAGAACCCTGCAATGACCAGATCGTAGTCCCTGAGCTTGGAGAGAACATAATGGGCATCCTGCTCGTTGCCCGGGTTAATGAAAAAATGGTCAGCGTTGGTATATCTGTCAATAGTTTTCTGAAAATCGCTTATTGCCAGTCTGTTGACAGAGACGGTGGCAATCCTGATCTTATCAGTGCGCTGCAACGGCAGGAGATTGCCATTGTTTTCAATCACGGTCACGGCTCCTGCATAGAGATCCCTCATCAGCGCCGGATGAGCTGTGGCAGGAATCGCCCCGCTGCCGGAGGACTCGCCGTACGGATTCTTTCCGGTACCCTCCAGCCATAGCTTCGCTGCAATAAGCTTGCGGCACTTTGAAGTGATCTCATCCTTTGATATCTCTCCTTTTTCAACCCTGCGGTATATCTCCTCAATTGCCAGAATCGGATCGGTGGAATACTCTATGATGTCATTGCCGGCCTTCAGCGCCTCTGCATCGGCTACTCCTGAAGGGAAGGTCATCGTGGCTCCTGCCATGTTCATCGCATCGGTCAGTATAAGTCCCTGGAAACCAGATTCCTCCCTCAGCATGCCTGTGATTATCTTGCGTGAGAAGGTGGCAGGCAACCGTGGTGTGTCATCAAGGCCGGGCACGTTGATGTGGGCGCTCATAACTGACCCGATACCCTCATCAATGAGACGGCGGAACGGAACCAGCTCCACGGCTTCAAACCGCTGACGGTCTCCCGATATAACCGGCAGCCCGGTATGTGAATCAACATTGGTGTCACCGTGACCGGGATAATGCTTTGCGCAGGCCATGACCCCGTTATCCTGCAGACCCTTCATGTACATCACCGCCTTGGCTGCCACCTTCGCCGGATCTTCTCCGAATGAACGGTAGTTGATGACAGGATTCATCGGATTGTTGTTGACATCGGCAACGGGAGCAAGGTTGAGGTTCACACCTATGTCGCGGCACTGCCATGCTATCGCTGATCCCATCCTGTATATCAGTGAGTCATCCTGAACGGCGCCCAGGGTCATCTGCCACGGAAAATCCTCTATCTCGCTGAGGCGCATGCCCACACCCCATTCGGCATCCTGGGCAATAATCAGCGGAACCTTCGCAATCGTCCTCAGATATTTGGTAAACCTGACCTGCCTGTCGCGCGACCCTTCGAAAAAGATTACCCCGCCTACTCCGTGCTTCGTGACAAGATCCTCCACCTGCCTGAAATTGTCCCCGTTATCTGCTGCCCATGCCGGCACCCAGATAAGCTGGGCAATCATCTCCCTGAGGGTGAGAGTGTTCAGGATACTGTCAACTCTGGGATCATCAACGTATCTCTTCCAGGGTAAATTGTCATCTACTGCAAGCATCTTCACCGGCACACTGTAAAGAATAGTAAGCAAAACAACAGTTGTAAGGCATCTCTTTCTCATAACTCTCTAATTGGTTTTTGAAGCAATCAAACTTACATAAAAACGTCAGATTTTCCGCAGGCATATGTAAAACAAAAACAGCGCCCTGATTTGCGGACGAAAAATAGTATTTTTCTTTAATAACGATTGCCGCTTTGATTGTTCCCAAAATGCTATTTTTACGAAATCAATGAAAAATGCCATGTCAGTATCAAAAAGTACCGCAAAAAGTCCGAAGGGTCAGTCGGCCAGGCTGGTCTCCCTCGATGTGTTCAGGGGCATGACAATTGCCTTCATGATTATTGTTAACACCCCGGGTACCTGGAGCCACGTCTATGCGCCACTGCGACATGCCTCGTGGCACGGTTGTACACCCACGGACCTGGTCTTCCCCTCGTTTCTTTTCATATCAGGAGTGGCGATGTGGTTTTCGCTGCGCAAGTACAATTTTGAATTTTCCCGGCCGGCAATAATCCGTCTGCTGCGCAGAGTACTGCTGATATTTGCAGCCGGACTCTTTCTTAATATCTTCCCGTACTTCGGGCGCGACTACACCACGCTGCGGATAATGGGCGTCCTGCAGCGCATCGCTCTGGCATGGGGACTGGGAGCACTGATAGTGTTACTGGTAAAGCGAAACCGGATATGGATACCGGCAGCTGTGCTGCTGTTTGGATACTGGGCACTGATGTACTTCCTGGGGGGAGATGACCCTTACTCACTTGAAGGAAACTTCGCCAGGAAGGTCGACCTGGCTCTCCTGGGAGAAAAGCACCTTTACAAGGGATTCGGCATGCCCTTCGACCCGGAAGGATTGCTGAGCACCCTCCCTGCAACCGCAACGGTGCTGCTCGGATTTATGTCCGGCGGACTCATAGGCGTCAGGGGCTCCTCATGGAAAACGGTAGGCTGGCTCGCGGCTGTCGGAGCACTCCTTGTAGCGGCCGGGCTGCTGTGGGGAGAATATTTCCCGATCAACAAACCTATCTGGACAAGCTCATATGTAATCTATGCAGGCGGTATCGGAATGCTTATCCTGGCACTGCTGGTAATGATAATAGATATTTTCAGGATACAGGGATGGAAAACCATAGGCATCATCCTTGCCGGGGGAGCCCTTATGGCCGTGACCGGGCTTCTCTGGAAAGCGACGGCTGAGACAGGATACAGCTCATCATTCCTGATAACCGTCGGACTGGTTGTCATTGCATTTGCCCTCCTGCTCAAGCTCAATTTCTTTCTGCCATTCGGCATGAACCCGATGAGCACATACCTCCTGGCAGGAATATGGACCAAGACCATGCTCGCCGTTAAAATAGGGGAGATAACACTTTATAATTGGATTTTCACAAACCTCTGCAGCCCTCTGTTTGAGGAACAGAAACTTGCCAGCCTCCTCTTTGCCCTGCTGCAGGTGACACTGATATGGGCATTCGGATATATTCTCTACCGGAAAAAAATAATGATAAAGTTTTGATATGGATATAAGAAGTGCCGTTGAAAAGGCTTTTATAAGGTGGAAGGGCTCACCACCCGAGGTGATGACAAGATTGCCACAGTCAGGCTCTGACAGGGTCTATTTCAGATTGGTATATCCCGAAGACCAGGTCATCGGTGCCTATAACCCCAGCCGCGAGGAAAACGATGCCTTCGTTGGTTTCTCCAATCACTTCAGGTCAAAGGGACTGCATGTCCCGGAAGTATTTGTCTATTACCCTGACGAGAAAATATATTTTCTTGAGGACCTTGGCGACATGAACCTCTTTACATGGCTTGCACAGAGACCCGACGAGGAGCGTTTCAACAGCGAGACCGAGGAGCTGTTCATGACCATTGCTGCCGACCTGGTGAAGATACAGACAGAGGGCATAAAGGGACTCGACCTCTCACTCTGCTATCCGCATCGCAGCTTTGACCGGCAGAGCATAGTGTGGGATATGAACTACTACAAGTACATGTTCCTGAAACTAATCGCCGCACCCTTCAACGAGACACGGCTTGAGCGCGACTTTGAGGCCCTCACACAGTTTTTGCTTGATGCGGGGCAGGATTATTTTCTCTTCCGCGATTTCCAGACCGCCAACATTATGCTCAGGGATGGCACTCCGTGGTATATTGACTACCAGGGAGGCAGGCTTGGCGCTCCACACTATGACATCGCCTCGCTGGTCTATGATGCCAAAGCTTATATACCTGCGGAGCTGAGGAAAAAGACCCTTGACCGGCACCTGCACCTGTTTGCCGAGGCAACAGGCACACCCAAAGACTCACTTGCCAGGTATAGCGGAGCCTTCACACTCATAAGGCTGATGCAGGCCCTGGGGGCCTTCGGCTTCAGGGGACTGCATGAAAATAAACCTACTTTCAGTGAGAGCATTGTCCCGGCCGTAGAACTTATGAATGAGCTTCTTGCGGGC
This sequence comes from Bacteroidales bacterium, assembly GCA_011620595.1. Taxonomy (GTDB): domain Bacteria; phylum Bacteroidota; class Bacteroidia; order Bacteroidales; family VadinHA17; genus SR-FBR-E99. Next base: position 35,094 of record WOYX01000058.1, read on the forward strand.
GACGATCTGTGCATTGACCTCCCGGAACTCAGAAAAGCCTCAGAGGCGGTACCGCTGCAGAGAAAATACCGCATACTGTCGCACTACCAGCAGATGGTAACCATAAACATTCAGAGTTTCTCCTATGTCAAGGGAAAGACTGTCAACTATGACAACGGCGGCGGATTCGTGTTCGACTGCAGGGGACTGCGTAACCCGGCACATGTGCCTGAACTGAGTGATCTGACGGGATCTGACCCGGCGATTGCAGAGTTTTTCGGAAATGATGACGAGGCCATCGCCTTCGCCGGAGACTGCTCAAACATCATACGCAATTCACTCCCTATGCTGAGACGAAAGGGTGTGCTGGAGATTAATGTGGCCTTCGGATGTATCGGAGGCCAGCACCGCTCGGTGTGGTGCGCCGCAAAGGTGGCATCAATGCTCTCAGCCATGCCCGGGGTATCAGTATCGGTAACTCATTCGGAACTGCAGTGATGAAAGCGATGATTTTTGCTGCGGGACTCGGCACACGGATGGGAGAGATGACCCGGACAAAACCCAAGGCCCTGACTGACATCAATGGCAGCACCATGCTGCAGCTGACCACAGAAAAACTGGTGGCTGCCGGCTTTGATGACCTCATAATCAATATTCATCATCACCCTGACCAGATGATGGAGGAGGTGGAGAAACTGCGCGGCATGGGATATGCCATCACCGTCTCCGATGAGAGTCAGGAGCTGCTCGATACCGCCGGCGGACTGCTGAAGGTGAGAGACTTCTTTGACGACCGTCCCTTTATCTGCCATAACGTCGATGAGTTTACTGACTTCAGTCTCACCGAAATGTATCGCCGCCACACCGAATCGGGAGCCCTTGCTACCCTCGCCGTAAGACACAGGCCGGGTAACAGGCAGCTGCTCGTTGATGCCGGAGGCCGCATAAGAGGATGGCGCAATAATGCCACCAAAGAGGAGATAATAACAGTCGCCAGCAGCAAAAAGCTGGATGAGGTGGGCTTCTCAGGCATCCAGGTGCTCTCACCTGCGATATTTGAGATGATGCCGGCAGGAATATATTCCCTGACATCACTATACCTAACACTCGCCAGGGATAACCTGGTAATGTCATTCCTTCACGATGAAGGATACTGGTTCGACTGCGGCACACCGCAGAGTCTCGAAAAGATAAGAAAACACCTTGCGAAACAGGCTTGATTGCGTCGACAGCTGCAGGAAGGCTTACAGAGAGACCATAACCGTAGACCATCCCGCCGGCCCGGGAAATATTTCCGTAGCAGCCTGGGTTACAGCCTGGAGGCAGACTAAAGTGGCAGAGAGACCGGCCAGAGCAACCAGTAGAAAAAGCCGGACTACATCAGCTTCTTTTTCCTGAGAATAAAGACCCCTAACAGGGCAAGCAACACGGATCCTCCCAGGATGAACCAGAAGGCATTCATGCTGTTTTCCAGCCTGTTGGGGACATTCATGCCGTAGAAGCTGGCAATGAGGGTGGGAATCATCAGCACAATCGTCACTATAGTCAGCGACTTCATCACGATGTTCAGATTATTTGATATCACCGATGCAAAGGCATCCATCATTCCGCTCTGAATGTCACTGTAGATCTTGGCCATCTCAATAGCCTGACGGTTCTCAATCATCGCCTCCTCCAGCAGGTCAGACGAGAACTCGTAATCGCGTATCCACTTGGAATTCTTGAGCTTGAGCATCATCATCTCATTTGACCGCAACGAGGTGGTAAAGTAAACAAGACACTTCTCCATCTTCAGCAGACGGTGAAGCTCCTGGTTGCGCGTCGACTTCTCCAGGTCCTGCTCGATCATCGCCGTCTGGTTGTTGATCTGCTTCAGGTAGCGGTGGTAAAACATGGTGGTACGCAGGAAGAGGTGGAGTATCAGGTCTATCTTCGTCTCAATTGTTATGCCCTTGCCGCTGCGACTGAAGAAATCGTCGAGCACCTCATTGTTCCTGTGGCAGATGATGACCAGACTCTCCTTCTTCAGCACCAGCCCCAGGGGAATGGTAGTGAAGGGAAAACCGTTAGACTGATTCTGGTACGGAATACGGTAGATCATCAGCAGCATGTCATCCTCAATCTCCATACGCGATCGCTCGTCAACGTCAAGAATGTCAGTAAGAAAATCATCAGGGACCTTCAGCGTGGTCTTTAAAATACCAATCTCTGACGGTGTCGGGTCAGTGACGTTGACAATACAGCCCTTTTCGAAAGAATTTAACGGAAGGAGACCGTTTGGGATCATCTGCCAGTAAGTAATCATATAATACCTCCTATTTATATTCCACGGAGGTACCTGTCGCCAGCTTACCTCAGCAGAACGAAATTAAAACAACGGTTCGCGTGATAATCGTCCATTTAAGACAATAGTGTTGATACGACTGCAAAAATATAACTTTTACGTTAACCCGCATCCGGGGCTTAAAAAAATGTCCGGAAAAATTACCTTTGTGCATAACCTAAATTATCTGCAGATGGGAAAAGTGCTTGTTGTCGGTGCCGGTGGCGTGGGTACCGTGGCTGTGACAAAAATGGCTCAACTGCCTGACCTATTCACCGAAATCATGCTCGCCAGTCGCACGAAGGCCAAGTGCGATGCCATTGCTGAACGCATTGGTGATGACAGGATACGGACGGCACAGGTCGATGCAGACAACGTGGAACAGATGAAGAAGCTCATCAAGTCGTTCAGACCTGATATCGTTGTTAACCTGGCGCTGCCATACCAGGACCTTAACATCATGGATGCATGCCTGGCAACAGGCGTGGCATACCTTGACACGGCCAACTATGAGCCTCCCGAAGAGGCACGATATGCCTATTCCTGGCAATGGGCCTATCATGACCGCTACCGTGAGGCAGGACTCACCGCCATACTAGGGTGCGGGTTTGACCCGGGCGTCACCGGTGTCTTCACCGCCTATGCTGCCAAACATCATTTCAGCGAGATACACTGCCTGGACATCGTCGACTGTAATGCCGGTGACCACGGCAAGCCTTTCGCCACCAACTTCAATCCCGAGATCAACATCCGCGAGGTGACCCAAAAAGGCAAATACTGGGAGGATGGCAGATGGGTCTATACCGAGCCCCATGAGATACACAGGCCGCTGACATACCCAGGCATCGGCCCGCGGGAGTCATATCTTATCTATCATGAAGAGCTGGAGTCACTGGTTAAGAACTTCCCATCCATAAAGCGGGCAAGATTCTGGATGACATTCGGCGAGGAGTACCTGACACACCTCAGGGTGATCCAGAACATAGGGATGGCCCGCATAGACCCGGTTGTGTATAACGGCGTCGAGATCGTCCCCATACAGTTCCTTAAGGCCGTCCTTCCCAACCCTGGAGAGCTGGGCGAAAACTATAAGGGATGGACCTCCATAGGATGCCGCATCAGGGGCACCGATATGGGAGGGAAGGAGCACACATACTACATCTGGAACAACTGCAGTCACGAGGAGGCTTACCGCGAGACCCGCACCCAGGCAGTGAGTTATACCACAGGCGTACCTGCAGCCATGGGAGCCATGATGTACCTGAAAGGCCTGTGGAAACGACCGGGAGTCTGGAACGTCGAGCAGTTTGACCCCGACCCGTTCCTCCTGGAGATGGGAAAGCTGGGACTGCCATGGCACGAGAAGTTTGACATTGACCTGGAACTCTGAGATGATAGACTACCAAAATGTCCCCTCGCCCTGCTACGTGATAGAGGAAGAGCGCCTGAGGCGTAACCTGGAAACCATAAAACATGTGGCTGACGCCTCCGGCGCAGAGATAATACTGGCCTTCAAGGGTTTTGCCATGTGGTCTGTCTTCCCGATAGTGTGCGAATATATTTCCGGTGCTGCTGCCAGCTCAATGCATGAGGCCCGCCTTTGCTACGAGGAGATGGGCATGCCGGCACATACTTATTCCCCCGTCTTCAGGCGCGAGGAGTTCGGTAACATACTGCGCTACAGCTCACACATAACCTTTAACTCACTGGCACAGTACCGTAAGTTCGCCCCTGTGCTCAAACGCGAGGGACAGCATATCTCACCGGGACTCCGGATCAACCCTGAGTTCTCCGGGGTTGCCCATGGCATCTATAATCCATGCTCCCCCGGCTCAAGGTTGGGTGTCACGGCTGCCGACCTGAAGGAGGGACTGCCGGATGGGGTGGAAGGACTCCATTTTCACGTGCTGTTTGAATCCGACTCCTATGCCCTGGAAAAGGTGCTCAATGCCGTTGATGAGAAATTCGGACACCTGCTGCCTCATCTCAAATGGATCAATATGGGAGGGGGACACCTGATGACCGGGAGAAACTACAACACGGAACATCTTATAGGATTGCTTCGTGAATTCCGCCGCAAGTACGGCATTCATATCATTCTTGAACCTGGCAGCGCCTTCGCCTGGGAGACGGGTGAGCTTGTCTCCACGGTGGAAGATATCGTCGAGCGTGACGGCATCAAAACGGCTATCCTTGATGTCTCATTCACCGCCCATATGCCCGACTGCCTGGAGATGCCCTACAAGCCGGTAATCATAGGCGCCTTTGAACCCGTGCCGGGAAAACCGACTTACCGCATGGGCGGTAACTCATGCCTCTCCGGCGACTTCATGGGCGACTGGTCATTTCACCGCGAGTTGAAACCGGGCGACCGCATCGTGTTCTGGGATATGATCCACTATACCATGGTCAAGACCACAACATTCAACGGAGTGCCGCATCCCCATATCGGCATCTGGACCGCCGGTCAGAAATTCCGGCTCGTGCGCGAATTTGAATATGAAGACTACCGGAATAGACTCTCCTAGAGGACAGTCTTCAGTCCCCAGTCTTCAGT
>WOYX01000058.1:40052-116623 GCA_011620595.1 Bacteroidales bacterium
CAGTCGGCAGTCTTCAGTCCCCAGTCGGCAGTCTTCAGTCCCCAGTCGGCAGTCTTCAGTCTTCAGTCCCCAGTCTTCAGTTTTCAGTTTTCAGTCTTCAGTCAATCAGGTATTTAGAGTTTGCCGGACTGCTGACTGCTTCCAGCCGCCGAAACCTTCTTCGACATCCGTAGTTTTAACGTAGGATATGGCGAAGGTGGCCGACTGCTTCCAGCCGCCGAAGCCTTGGCGAAGGTGGCCTAATGAAATATGGCTCCTGACCCCAGCAGCTCCTCCCCGTCATACCAGGCGGCAAACTGCCCCGGAGTAATACCACGCTGCTGCTTTTCGAAGATTATGTAACAGCCCTCTTCCCGGGCATAGAGTCTGGCCCTCTGCAGGGGCTGGCGGTACCGAATACGCACAAGGTAATCACGGCTTTCACCGCTCTTCATCACAAGGTCTGTACGTATCCAGTGAACCTCCTCAGCCCTTATGAAGAGTCCTTTGCGGTATAGTCCGCCGTGCATCTGACCCTCACCAACATATACCAGGTTGCTGACGGTGTCGGTGCCTATTACAAACAGCGGCTCCCTGTACCCGCCCAGGTTCAGTCCCTTGCGTTGTCCCACGGTGAAGAAGTGTGCCCCGTTGTGTGCTCCTGCAGTCGTTCCGTCACCCGGCCCCATAGCATGCGGTGCAGCCATAAGCTGAAGTTCGGATGAAGAAACGTCACTCTCCGGCAGACCGTCAGACCATGCCCGGAAAGGATGCTCCTTAGGGGTGTAAATGACCCTGCCTTTTCTGGCCTCCAGCTGCTGCTGAAGGAAGAGAGGCAGGTCAACCTTGCCAACAAAACAGATGCCCTGCGAATCCTTGCGGTCGGCTGTCGCAAGACCCAGGTCAGCAGCTATCCTGCGTACCTCCGGCTTCAACAGGGCACCGACAGGAAACAGTACATTGTCAAGCTGCTCCTGGCTCACCTGGCAGAGAAAATAACTCTGGTCCTTATTTCCGTCCACTCCTGCCAGAAGCCTGTGCATGGGACCGGACGGAGTCTCTGTTGTCACCGTGCGGCAGTAATGGCCCGTGGCAACATAGTCTGCACCGCTGCTGAGCGCTTCACGGACAAAAGAGTCAAATTTTATCTCACGATTACAAAGGATATCAGGATTGGGAGTGCGACCCGCACCATATTCATTAAACATGTAATTGACCACCCTGTTGCGGTACTCTTTACTGAGATCAACGGTGCGCAGCTTAATACCAAGCTTTCTGGCCACCATCTCTGCAAAGGTTACGTCCTCATCCCATGGACAATCGCCCTTCAGCACCCCCTGGCTGTCATGCCAGTTGATCATGAAGATTCCCTCCACCTCGTAGCCCTCCTCCTTAAGGAGCCACGCAGCGACGCTGGAGTCAACGCCTCCCGACAGCCCTACTGCAACCTTCTTCTTCACACCGCAAAGGTAGCTCTTAACTCAATATGTTGAAAACTACTTCAACGCCGGCTCGGAGCGCAACTCTTTTTTTACTATTTTTCAAAAGATGAACTCTCCGGGTAAATTATTGAAATACAGTGCATCGGCCGGTTCGGGAAAGACCCACGCCCTGACTGCATTCTATCTGTCGCGCGTGCTTCGTGATCCCGGCGCCTACCGCAGGATTCTTGCCGTAACCTTTACCAACAGCGCCGCTGCCGAGATGAAGAGCCGCATACTGCAGCGGCTGTCGCTCCTCGGAGAGGAGAGTCCCGAAGGCGAGAGGGAGAGGAGTACCTTTGCCGGTTATCTCTGCAACTTCTTCCCGGAGCTGTGGCCTGACCCTGATGACGCCATGGTGACGGTGCGAAAGAACGCCCCGCTGGCACTCAATAACATCCTGCAGGATTATTCCCGATTCACCGTCGGTACCATTGATTCCTTCTTCCAGAGGGTGATCAGGGCCTTTGCACGTGAGATGGATATTCCTTCAGGCTATGAAATCGAACTTGAACATAACAACCTGCTCTCTGATGCCGTCGACGGACTGCTGGCAGAGGTGGCAACAGACAGAAGGCTGCTGGCCTGGATATCATCGTACGTCGGCTCCCGCCTTGATGACAATAAGGGATGGGATATCCGCAGAGAGATCATGGAGGTGGCCGAACTGATCTTCACGGAGAACTTCAGGCAGCTGAGCCCCCTGGAAAAGCAGACGATTGGCGATTACGAAGTGCTTAAACGGTACGCTGACAAGATATACATCATAAAAAGAGGCTTTGAGACAGAACTGAGAGCGTTGGCTGAAAGGGGCGTCACTCTCTGCGGCGAATGCGGACTTACCCTGGATGACTTCCTCAATAAGTCAAGGGGTGGAGTGGGTGATGCCATGCAAAAGTATGCACGGGGTGAGACAAAACCTCCCAACGCCACCTGGCGCAAGGCAGCGGAAGAGGGTAAATATTATCCGGCGAGCGCTGCCCCGGAGGTGATTGCTGCCTTTGAAGCAGCCATGCAAAAGGGGCTGGGAGAGACGGTGAAGGCCATCATGTCACTCTTTGAAAAGAGATATAGGCTTTACCTCTCCGCCATGGCACAGGTCAGGACCATACACGTGATAGGAATACTGGGAGCCATAAGCGAAAGGGTACGAAGCCTTGCACATGATGAAAACCTCTTCCTCCTGTCAGACTCCGGCGAGCTGATAAACAGGCTTATAGAAGATGATGACACTCCATTCATTTATGAAAAGATAGGCACAGCTTATGACAATTACATAATAGACGAGTTTCAGGATACCTCACGTATACAGTGGAATAACTTCCGGCCACTGATGAGTGAAACAATGTCGCGCGGTAAGGACAACCTTGTTGTCGGCGATGTGAAGCAGTCAATCTATCGGTGGAGAAACAGCGACTGGAGAATCATACATCGGGAGGCGGCGGCAGCCTTTGGCGATGAGGCAGTGCGAAACGTGCTGCTTGATACCAACTACCGCAGCCGTGACAATGTCATCAGGTTTAACAACCACATCTTCGCTCCAGGGGCTATACCCGCACTATGCGATGAAAGACTCTCCTATGATCAGCTGAAAATCAGTTCTATATATGCAGAGTCAGTGCAAAAGGGTACCGATGCCAAACCAGGTGGGATGGTGCAGGTCAGCCTTTACGGGGCTTCAGAGGATGAGAAATGGAAGGATAGGGTGCTGAATGACATTCCTGCGTTGGTGGAGAGGTTACAGGATCACGGCTACAGGGCTGATGACATACTATTCCTGTGCCGCACAAACGAGGAGGGGAAAAGCATCATCAGCCGCCTGCTTGAGTACAGTGCTGCCTGCCCCGATGAGAGAAAGTCAAGATACAACTTCGAGGTTACCTCTGGTGACTCTCTCTTCCTCGAGCGCAACCCGGCCGTCACCCTCATTATCGCTTCACTGCGGTACCTGGTTGACCCCGGCAGCCGTATCAACAGGAGCCTGATGGTCAGATCTTACGTTCTCGCCACGGGTGGCGATGAGCATCTGGTATATGCCGGTGACGGGAGAACAGACTCCAATGATCGTCCGGCGCATAACGGCGAGAAAGAGCCGGGTGGCACTAATCCTCCGGTGAATGCCGGAGAAATGAATACGGATAGTGATGACCCGATGCCGGAAGGATGGGAGGAGGCACTCAATGCCTTCAGGAACGAATCGCTCTTCAGCGCCACGGAAAACATGATCCGCTACTTCGGTCTCGGCAGCCGCAGTGAAAATGTTGCATACCTCTGCTCCCTGCAGGACGTGGTGCTGACTTACTCCGGCCGCTACAGCTCTGACCTGTCGTCGTTCGTCGGATGGTGGGACAGGGAGGGTTGCAAAAGCACCCTCAGCCAGTCCGACCGTCAGGAGGCCATGCGTGTGATGACAATACACAAGGCCAAGGGACTGCAGGGAAAGGTGGTAATCGTACCCTTCGTCTCGTGGAATTTTGGAAGACGGGGTTTCAGCCGACCACTGCTCTGGGTCACTGATGTGCCGGAGCCTTTCTCCCCAATGCCCTTCGTGCTGCCTGAACTGAGCAGCCGCCTCGATGATTCTCTCTTTGCCGGAGAGGCGATGACTGAGAAGGTGTCAGAATGGATTGACGGCATCAACCTTCTCTATGTAGCTTTCACCCGCGCAGTGGATGTGCTCTGCATTATGGCTCCGGAGACGACCAAACCCACCTCCGGCGGTGCCAGCGCCGAAAGCCTGCTCAATGAGGCGGTGAAAAGCCTGCCCGATGACTTCTCTCGCAGTGAGACTGACAACATAAGACACATAGTATGCGGGGAGCTTCCTCCAGTGACAACCGAAGAAAAGGAGCTAACATGGGACCTCGATAACTATGAGGTAAATGAGAGAAGCGGCAGGCTCAGACTGAGAACGGGCGGCGCCCTCCCGCTCGATGATGTCAAACTGACGGAGCGCGGGGGCAGGGCATACGGCATCATGATGCATGAACTGCTGAGCAGGGTGATAACAGCCGGTGATATCGGGGCTGCCGCTGATTATGTGTGCAACAGCGGATTGCTTCCCCTTACACAACGTGATGAGATAGTCACGCGGGTACGAAAGATAATCTCTACTGAGAGGGTGAGACGCTGGTTCGACGGCTCCTGCACCGTGCTGACGGAAGCCACTATCATACTGCCTGCGGGCGCCGCCCGCCGCCCTGACCGCATCATGACAGACAACGGCAACGTCACGGTGGTGGATTACAAGTTCGGAGAACCGGATGAACGTCACCGCCGACAGGCCTCCGGCTACTGCGACCTGCTTAAGCAGATGGGATACACACAGGTGAGCGCCTGGCTCTGGTATGTGGAAAAGGATATTCTGGAGGAGGTATGACCCGGGAACAGACATATCCATGGGGAACGGCAAGACGGTATAACTCATACACCGACTGGTTCACCGCTCACTTCGGGATGAGAGTGCAGAAGGTGAGCATAAACGCAGGCTTTACCTGCCCCAACCGTGACGGAACACTCGGATATGGCGGATGTACCTACTGTAACAATGAAGCCTTCATACCCGCATACTGCACACCAGACAGCAGCGTCACGGAGCAGATTGACAGGGGCATTGCCTTCCACCGTAAAAGGTATCGTCGGGCAGATAACTATCTTGCATATTTCCAGGCCTATACAAATACATATGCAGGTATTGAAAGGCTGATGTCACTCTATGAGGAAGCCCTCCGTCACCCGGCAGTGGCCGGACTGGTCATAGGGACCCGCCCCGACTGTGTCAGCAGCGAGCTGCTCGATTACCTGGCACAACTGTCTGTTGAAAGGTTTGTTACTGTTGAATACGGTATCGAAACTGTCAGTGATGTGACACTTAAACGGATCAACAGGGGCCATACCTTGGCTGACGCCGTGAGGGCCACAGGGGAGACCTCACGCAGAGGGATACGCACCGGGGTACACCTTATCTTCGGCCTCCCGGGTGAGAGCCGGAGCCAGATAACCGCAAGCGCAGAGGTGATCTCATCAATGCCGGTTAATGTTCTTAAAATCAGGCAGCTGCAGCTGATCAGGGGGACAGCCATGTCACACGAGTTCAGGGACAAACCGGAAGAGTTTGACCTCTATTCGCTTGATGATTATATAGACCTTGTCATATCTTTCATTGAGAGACTTAAACCTGCCATTATGATTGACCGCATAAGCGGTGAGGCACCGCCGCGAATGCTTGATGACCCGCGCAACTGGAGCCTGCGAAGCAACGAAATCCTGCAACTGTTCACACAGCGTCTCGAAGAACGGGCAACATGGCAGGGCAGACTTTATAAACCCGGATTATGATGGATTTCCTTGAGCGAGTGGCATATGAACTCCACACTAATCATGGCGAAGAGATGATCAGCCAGAGAGTGGTACTGCCCAGCAGGAGGGCCGGACTCTACCTGGCAAAATACCTCTCGCGACTGAGCGACAGGCCCCAGTGGTCGCCGGTGATGCTCACCGTGAGTGAACTTTTTCAGTCACTGACAGAGCTCAGGCCAACCGATACTGAGACGATGATCTTCGAACTCTACCGCGTGTACAGAAAGAGATTCGGAGAGGAGATGAGCTTTGACGACTTCTGGCCGTGGGGCGAGGTCATCATCAGCGACTTCAATGATATTGACCTCTGGCTTGCCGATGCTGACAAACTCTACAGCAATATCTCCGAGATGAAGGAGATAGATGCAAAATTCGGCGGACTGACGGATGAGCAGAATGAGATCATAAGGGGATTCTGGAAATCGTTTAATCCCGGCTCCGCCGAGAGCGAGGCACGTTCACGTTTCCGTTCGGTGTGGCAGAGGCTTGGACCTCTCTTCAACGATTTCAGAGCAGCGATGAGGACAAAGGGATTGGCAGGAGACGGCATGCTCTGCCGCGATGTAGCTGAGAGGGCTATGGCTGGTACACTGAAGGTGCCCGAAGGGGTTGTATGGCATGTGACAGGACTTAACGCACTGAACAGTTGCGAGAGAGAGCTGTTCAGGTATCTCAGGGAGAGGGGGCAGGCTAAATTTTACTGGGATAACGACCATTTCTTCATGGAGGACCCGGGTCACAAAGCCTCTGTCTTCATGCGTGAGAATATCAGGCAGTTTGGCAATGATCTCCCGCCGGGGGAGGGTCAGCAGGCATCACATCCCCACGGTACCTGGAACATAATTGATACCCCCTCAGATACTGCCCAGGCCCGCATGGTGTCAAAGATCATTGAAAAGGATGAGATAGCAATTGAAGGAGATATGACTGACACCGCGGTGATACTCGCCGATGAGAAGCTGCTGATGCCAGTGCTTAACTCTCTGCCCGCCTCCGTGGGTGATGTCAATGTCACAATGGGCCACCCCTTCCGCCTTACCTCTCTATACTCATTCCTGAAACAGCTGATGTCGCTTATAAGATCAGCGAGGATAAGCAGCGGCGACAGATCATTCAGGAGTGAAGAGGTGATCGCTCTCCTCAGGCACCAGTATTTCAGACTGCTGGCCGGCCGCGACGCGGGTGAGGTAATCAGCGCAATAATTTCAGGTAATATGATCAGGGTGACCGAGGAGATGCTCCGGTCACGCCTTCCCCTGGGAAAACTCTTTGACATACCCGCTGGCGGCAGCGATCTGCCGGGATTTCTCTCAGCCGTGATGGAGACGATTGAAGAGGCCACCTTCGCCGCCGAAGAGGATAAGGAATTGACTCTCAGTACAGACCGAGAGTATCTGAGGATGGCCATGAGCAGCATGACCCGGATCGGTAACCTGATCAGCTCATACAGCCTGGACCTGAAGATTGATACATGCATCAGGCTCATTGACAGGATTCTCCGCAAGCTTGTCGTGCCCTTCTCCGGCGAGCCCCTGCGTGGCATCCAGGTGATGGGGGTGCTTGAGACCCGCGCCCTGGAATTCAGGAACATCATCTTCCTCTCGCTCAATGAGGGTACCTTCCCGGGACAGTCGTTTGACAACACTTATATTCCATATAACATCCGCAGAGCCTTCGGGCTTCCCACCCTGAATGAGCATGAATCAATCTATTCATACTATTTCTTCAGGCTTCTGCGCAAGCCCGACAGAGGCTGGTTCATCTACAACTCGGCGACCCAGGGCCTCAGCAGCGGAGAGATGAGCCGCTACCTGGTAAGGATGAGTTACAGCCCTGTCTTCCATCCCGCTCAGCAGAGCACCCGTATCAGTGTCGGTCGCAGCCGCATGATGCCCGAACGGCTGCCAAAGAGTAAGGAACATAACAGGCTGCTGCTGGATCTTTACGGCACAGACGGCAGAACAGGAAAATACCTCTCTCCCAGTGCCATAAATACCTGGGTCACCTGCCGTATGAAATTCTACTACAGGTATGTGTGCGGAATGCCTGAGGAGGAGATACTGGAAAAGGATATTGACCAGCGCAGGTTCGGTAACATACTCCATGAGACAATCAACAGTCTCTATGCCCCGTTCAGAGAGGATCCGGGAGCACCGGCAGCAATCGCATCACTGGCCGCTGACCGCACCCGTGTCAGAGATGCCATCATCGGCTCTGCACTGGCGGAGATGAAATGGACCATGGAGACCCTCATGGAGGGAAGAGGCCTGATAATAGTAGAAGTGCTGGAGAGGTATATTAATGACCTGTTGAAGTATGATGCCGGAAATGAGGGGCTGATATTGCTGAACCTCGAAGATGACTTCACTGCTGTCCGCACCGTGGCGAACGGAGCCGGCCGGGAAAGGGAGATCAGAATAGGAGGAAGGGCCGACAGGGTTGACAGCACTGCCGGGGTGGTAAGGGTTGTCGACTATAAGACCGGTGCACCGAAGAAGGAGGCTGTGGTACCGGAAGATCTTTTTGATGAAGAAAAGGAAAAAAGAAACGATGCATTCCTGCAGGCGCTGATCTACAGTTGCCTGATCCGTGACCTTCATAAAGACAGACTGGTTATTCCGGCCATATACTGGGTGCAGCAGCTCTCCTCAGCTGATTTCACACCTTATGCTCCGGTGGCGGGTCTCAACGGCCCCGGCGCTGACCGGAAATCATGGGAACAGTTCATGGGAAGGTTTTCGGAAAAGCTGGATGCGACACTTGGGCGTATCTTCTCAGAGGATGAGGAATACAGGATGACACAGTTTGAACGGCGCTGCACGTGGTGCCCCTACAGGGCCCTCTGCCAAAGGTAAAATAAGAAACTTATTTTTCCATCCGGCGCTGAAGTGCTGCCATGCGTATCGCCGTAATTGCAGCTTCGTCGCCCTTGTTGCCGTGTATGCCGCCGGAGCGTTCCCGGGCCTGCTGTTGCGTGAGGGTGGTGAGCACACCGAAGATGAACGGTATGTTGTAATCGAGGTTGAGCTGCGTGATTCCCTGGGTGACTGCCTGGCAAATGTATGTGAAATGCGGTGTCTCTCCCTGGATCACGCATCCGAGGCATATAACCCCGTCGGTGTCGTCATACTCGGCCAGCCATTGTGCCCCCAGTGTTAACTCAAAAGTGCCGGGGACATGATGTACAACGATGTTATCATCCGATACGCCATGCCCTTTCAGTGTTTTGACGGCTCCTTCAAGAAGAGTATGGGTGATCTCACTGTTCCAGTCAGCTACTACTATGCCGAACCTCATCCCTGATGCATCGGGGATCTGTGAGGGATCGTATTCAGATAGATTGCGGGTTGCCACCTGTCAGTCGATATGCATTTTTACCCTGGCGATGTATTTCTCAATGCTTCTTCCCTCATTGCTGTCAGGGTATTTGTCCTGTATCTTTTTGTAAATCTCCAGAGCCCTGGCATAGTCTCCTCCGGTCTCATACAGCATTCCTGCCTTCATGAGATAGATGGGAGAATGAAATGAGTTATCAGCCATATCGGCAGCCTCAAGGTAGTATTTAATACCCTCACCGGTGTCACCCAGCTCGACATTGGCATCACCTATAAGCCCTTTGGCCTGGGGGGCCAGTATCTCATCGCTGATCTTGTATTTGTTAAGGTAATCGAGAGCCTCTTCAAACTGTCCGAGGTGCATCAGTGAGGCTCCGGCATAGAAGTTGGCCAGCTTTCCCGACTTTGTGCTTCTGTATTCATCAGCTATGTCAATGAAACCGAGGTTGTTGCCGTCACCGTAGAGAGCCAGCTTAAGGGAGTCCTGCCCGAAATACTGTTCTGCCATGAATAACTGACTGAGAGCCTCTTCATTCTTCTTGTTGTTGAACAATCTGATCAGCCAGATTAGCCCAACCACGACTACGGCTCCGGCCAGCACGTACAAAAGCGGCTTGTAATTCTGCTCCAGGAAATGTTCAGTCTTTGTCAGTGTCTGTTCAACATTCTCCATTCCCTTGTTGCCGGTATCCTTTTTCTTGCTCATTTCAATGTTCTCTCTTACAGGTCAGAAAAATAACTCCGCAAAAGTAATATTTCTCTACTTATTAAAAAATAAAAGCATAAAAAAATGCTCCGGCAGGCGGCAGCCGGGTGAGTGTAAGCATGAGAGATGAAGGATGATTGCCAGGGTTCTTGCCACTGCGGTCGTACCGTTGGTTGATCCGGCGGTTGACCCTGTTCTTGCCCTGGCAGTTGATCTGTCAGTTGACCCTGTTCTTGCCCTGTCGGTTGATCCGGGGGTTGACTCTGTTTTTGCCCCGCCGGTTGCCTCTGCCTTTTCTTTTCTTAACTTTGAAATTCTTTCAGAAGCTATAACTGAATATGCACCTTGCCAGGCTGGAACTGACCAATTTCAAGAATTACGGGGAGGTCTCCCTCGATCTCTCACCAGGATTCAACTGCTTTGTGGGAAACAATGGAGTCGGAAAAACAAACATACTCGACGCAGTGCATT
Source organism: Bacteroidales bacterium (assembly GCA_011620595.1). GTDB lineage: Bacteria > Bacteroidota > Bacteroidia > Bacteroidales > VadinHA17 > SR-FBR-E99. Next base: position 50,384 of record WOYX01000058.1, read on the forward strand.
ACCTCTCACTCACCAAGAGCTTCTTCAACAATTCTGATGCTCTCAGTATAAAGCACGGTGAGGATTATTTTATCCTCAAGGGTCTCTTCGTCAGGGATGGCAATACCGATGAACTCTCCTGCGGCTTTCAGAGACAGAAGCAGAAGGTGTTCAGGCTCAACGGCAAGGAGTACCAGCGCATGTCGGATCATGTGGGCAGATACCCTGTGGTGATGCTTTCCCCGGCTGACAGCATCCTGATCACGGGCCCCGGCGATGAGCGCCGCCGTTTCATGAATATGATCATCAGCCAGTATGACCCTGTATACCTTGATGCACTCATGCGATATAACAAGGCGCTGATGCAGAGAAACAGGATACTCAGGGAGGGAGGCCGCGACAGCAGCAGTATGCTTGAGGTCTACGACGAGATGATGCAGCCTGAGGCAGAAGTCATCAACCGCTCACGCAAGGCCCTGACGGATGAGCTTGTTCCCCTCTTTGCATCCTATTATGCTCAGATATCCGGCGGAGCCGAGAAGGTGGGGATAAGATACAGGTCACATGTCAGTGATGGGGATTTCCGTCAGCAGCTTGCCAAGGTCCGGGAGAAGGATCTGGCCATGCAGTTCACTACCCTCGGTATACATCGCGACGACCTTCTCTTCGAGATAGACGGCTATTCGGCACGTACTACGGCAAGCCAGGGCCAGCAGAAGTCATTCATCGTGGCACTCAAACTGGCAAAGTACGGACTGATAGGAAGAATGAACGGCTTTGCGCCGGCACTGCTGCTGGATGATATCTTTGACAAGTTTGACAGCAACAGGGTGGAAGAAATAATAAGACTGGTGAGTTCCGGAGAGTTCGGACAGGTGTTCATTACAGACACACAACAGGATCGCATACACCGCATACTCGATACCACCGGCGTCGATTTCAGACTATACCGTATCGGCAGGGGAGGAATAGAGGAGGAGATAACCAACGGAAGAAAACAGCCAGATGCGCAGGAATAAAACCATAACCATTGGCGAGGCACTGGATGACCTTGTCAGGGAATACAGGCTGGCGCCAAAGCTGAAAGAGGCATCGGTGCTTAACCTCTGGCAGGGGATCACCGGCAAGGTGATATCCGCCCGAACAAAAAAAATATACCTGAAAGAGGGTGTGCTGCACATCTACCTCACCTCTTCAGTGGTGAAAAATGAACTGATGATGCTGCGGGAGTCGCTCTGCAACCAGCTGAATAGCAAGGCAGGAGAGGTGGTGGTCAAAGAGATCGTCGTTCACTGATGACCGCTCGCCGGCCGGCGCTGACATGTTGACAATCACTGATTAAGGCTGAACTGTCCCGGCCGGCGAAGCACTCAGATAACAACATTTGCCGGCCACGCCTCGCGAAGCACTCAGATAACAACATTTGCCGGCCACCTCGCCAGAAACACTCAGATATCAAAGTTAACCGTTCAGCGATCGCTGTACGAAAACCTGTCACATTTCAGGATACTTTGTAATCACCCATCCGTATCTCTATCCTGCGATGGTGCCCCTTTGAACTGACAAAATGGTACTCTCTTCCTGCAAAGCCAAGAACCGCAGATTCTCCTTCATCCAGGTGTATCGTGACCTCTGCTCCGGGGTCGCTGTGCAAAAGCACATTGGCCATCAGAAATGCCTTCTCGGCACCGTCGCCCCGCCCGAAGTTCCATACCTCATCCGGCTGTGCCATCCTGCCCGAATCATAGATCGACTTGTTTTTCATGCCCGACAGTACTTTATAGATATCGTCAGCCGATCCACCTGCAAGTGCCGTGTGACATACCGGATTTCTCTCCATGGCAGCCTTGATGAACGGCCTCCAGTCGGCATATTCCATGTCACGGTAGGCGTAGAGCGCCAGCAGCGACATCTCCGACTGTGATGCCGAAGCCTTTATCTTGCGTATAATATCATCACGGCTGTCCGTGACAACTATTTCCGGAGACACTGCTGAAACAAAATCTCTGTCAGCGGACGGAAGCCTTGGCTCTGTTATAGTGAATGCCCTGATATCGATGAACATCCTCCTGACACAGTCGGTATATTCCGTCGGAAATGATTCGAGGAATCCTGCTTCAAGTTCATTAAGGTCTGACCCTGCCCTTTCCCTCAGAAAGCTCTCAACATCGTTCAGGATGATCCTGCCCGGTATCGGATCCGGGAAAAACTCTTCGTTGTCCACCTCCGCCAAAAGCTTGTAGCGGGTCTCCTCGTTCATGCCGGCCCTGGATGAGTGCTCATATTCGAAAAGCTTTTCCAGGGTGATATAATAGGCGGAGCCGGTGCGCAGATAATAATACTGGAAAAGACATTTGTACTCTGACTTGAACCTCAAAAAATTGATAAATACTGCAGGGGTCAGGGATGTAGTAATGAAGTTCCTCAGCTTGTGGCTGAAACTCAGGTAATCATCCCTGTTGATGGTCGCCTTGTCATAGACAGCATGAATATGCCCCGTGATGTGTGAGACTATGGTAACCTTTTCATTCTCAAGAGCCCTGCGCGCTTTCCCCGATAACGACGTGCCGTTGAACCACATGTTTCTGGTCATGATACGGCGGTTGTTGGTGAGAAGCCCCTCCTTCTCATCTATGAAATTCTGCGAGTGCAGAGGAGTGGCTATCATAAATATCTTCTCAAGGGGTATCTCCCCTACAATGAACATGGCAGCAGCATAAAGCGCCGCCAGACTGACACACTCACCGGCCCCAGTGGTGTAGTGCTCCTTGTGCCTGAAGGCATTCATCGCCTCCACAGTCTCTGTCTTCCAATATGGTATGACTGAAGAATCATACTTGTCAAGACCGAAATGCTTTCGGATGTCAATACTGAAATAATACCTGTCTCCCTCATATCCGAAAAGAGCATTTGATTGCTTTAGTAACTCCGTGTCAAAGAAATCAGAGAATCTGGCAATCTCCCTCTCCTTTTCAGTAAGCCCCCAGGTTTCAAGATCCAGGTTAAAGATATAGTTGTCAATAATATACTGCTTGATGCGGTTGGCCCTGCTGGTGAAATTCTTGCGGTGCATTTCTCTGAACCAGGGGTCGTCACGCCACTGCCAGATCAGCGGCGACATGATATTTGCCAGCACCAGGGGATAAAAGAGCTCAGGGAAGATAAATATCTCCATATCGGAGAGAGTATAGGCGGATGAGTATTTCTCAAGCGTCTTCCTGTCAGAAAAGTCGGGAGAAAGTCTGGAAGTCATGAATATTTTTTATCAGAACAGCGGAACGGTTCTTTTGTTCGTCGTCAGAAGATTTCTATGGCAGGGAAGAAGAACGAAGCTTCTCTCCGGGCATTTTCCGGCGAGTCGGATCCGTGGACCGCATTCTTCTGAACGTCAGTGGCAAAATCGGCCCTGATGGTTCCCTTTTCAGCCTTGGCCGGATCGGTGCTGCCTATCAGCCTGCGAAACTCCTCAACGGCGTTGGCCTTTCTCAGTACCGTTACTATCACCGGTCCGGATGACATGAACTCCACAAGCCCTTTATAGAATCCCCGTTCACGGTGCACGGAGTAAAAATCCTCGGCCTGCTGCCTGGTAAGCCACAACATCCTTAGAGCCGCAATGGCGAATCCCGAATCGGTGATCCTTGATAGTATCTGACCCGTATACCCTCTGCTGACGGCGTCAGGTTTAATAATGGAAAAAGTCATATCAGAGTCCATAACCAGTTATTGATAGAGTTAGTAAGCCAATATTTTAATACTTTTTTATTTTTCTTACCTTTGTCGCCTTCACAGGTCACGATTGTGCCAGAGTTCGGTAAATATACAAAAGAATTAAAGAAGCTCATTGAGGGAGCGGAGCATATTCTGCTCATATGCCACATCAATCCTGACGGTGATGCTATCGGCGCCATGCTGGCACTCAGGAGATGGATCATTGCCCATGGTAAGGATCCCCGGATGATATCTCCCAATGCACTTCAGCAGTTCCTTCTCTGGATGAACGATGTGGATAAGGTTGTTGACTTCCATCACAACCAGGAGGAGGCGTCAAAAATGATCCGTGATGCTGATCTTATCATCATGGTCGATTTCAACTCCACCTCCAGGATGGGCAAGGCTGAAGAACTGGTGCTCGCATCCAAAGCGAAGAAGGTGATTATAGACCATCATCCCGATCCTGGTAACTTCGCTGACCTCGTCATCTCCGATACCGGAAGAAGCTCTACATCGGAACTCATATACTTTCTTGTCAACGACATGGAAGGGGAGGAGTTCAACGACAGCGATTTTTTTACCGCCGTCTATGTGGGAATCATAACCGACACCGGTAACTTCGAGCACGGATACTATACGGGTGATACCATGCGAACCGTGGGCCACCTGCTCGATATGGGAGTGGACAAGGAGATAGTTTACAATCACATATTCAGCAACTTTTCGGAAAACAGGATCCGTCTCAAGGGTTTCGCACTGCATAATCGCATGGTGGTCAACAAGGCACTGCATACCGCATATATATGGCTGACACGCGAGGATCTTGATAGTTTCAGCCATGTCAAGGGCGATACCGAGGGATTTGCCAATGTGTTGCTGACTATTCAGGGAATTGTGCTCTCCGTGCTCTTCGTGGAACGCAACGGGTTTGTAAAGATGTCGCTTCGTTCCAAAGGCAGCTTCAATGCAAACCAGCTTTCGCGGCAGTGCTTTAACGGCGGCGGACACCGCAATGCAGCAGGTGGTGAGATGAAAGGCTCAATTGAAGATGTGGTACGCCACTTTGAGAATACCCTTCCCTTATTCAGGGATGAGCTTGAGGCAGCTGCCGCTGAAATAAAACAATGAAACAGATCTTTACAATAATTATGCTCCTTATCGCTGTCAGCTGTCAGAACAAGCCTGACAGCAACAGCAGATCAAAGGCGCCATCCGAGGCAGACCTGATAGAGATGAACAGGTCACTGATTACACGTGACCGTATGGAGATTACTGACTTCATCAGTAAAAGCGACATACCCTTCACCGAAACCGGAACCGGACTCTGGTACAACGTAATCACCGAGGGAACGGGAGACAAAGTCGCCATGGGCGACAATGTGACCTTTGACTATGAATGCACTCTCATAAACGGAGAGCGCTGCTACAGCGGTTCTCAGACAATAAGGGTGGGCTATGCGGATGCCGGGAGCGGAGTGACTGAAGGACTCCAGATGATGACAAAAGGAAGCGATTATCTTTTCATAATACCCCCTTACCTCGCTTATGGTCATACCGGCGACGGTGATATGATACCGGGCCGTGCAATACTGCTCTACAGGATCAGAATCAAGGAGATCAATTAGTTTGGAACAGTTTTTGCTGCAAAGAGGGAAACATTGAAAAACAGGATGAGAAGTTCACTATATGCAGTCGCAGCCGTGGCCCTGGCTGCAATAATAGCATCATGTAACCCGGCAAAAGCGTACGAAGAGGAAGAGAAGAGCCTTATAGCTTCCTATATAGCTGAAAATAATATCAATATTGCTCCTGACTCTGATGGCCTTTATTATATTGAAAAGGTGCCCGGTACAGGCGAGCTTATCAAAACAGGAGATTCCGTGGGGGTCTACTATACCCTCTTCTTCCTCACCGGAGAACAGGTTCAGAGCAATGTGGAAGCAGACACCCCATACAGGCTGAGGGTCGGATCCTACGAGGCTATTGAGGGATGGTCACTGGGACTCAGGTATATGAAACTGGGTACGAAGGCACAGATCCTGCTTCCTTCCAGCCTGGCATACGGATCAATGGGATTTGGGTACTACGATTACTATGGCAACTATTACTCGGTGATTCCCGGCTATACTCCTCTGCTATACCAGATGGAGGTGGTTGAACTCGTCAGGGCCAGGAAATAATCTGAACATTTATACAATTAGCCTCTTCCCATACCAGGACAAAAAGCGGGGCTGCCTCTTCTGTTGTCATAGAGAGGCAGCCCCTTGATTGATTGTTTTCTTATCTTCCTATAACTACCGCATCACCTGTAACGGTTACCCTCTTCAGGGTATCGGCATACTCGGCCCACGGTCCTTCAAGGAATCCGTCAATCAGCTTCACAGCCTCAGTAAGCGCCGCCTCAGCATCGGTCATGCTCTTCTCCTCCTGCTGCGAGAGAACACCCGAAGCCATAAGCAGCGCACGGTAACCGTTGATCCTGGAGATGAGACCTTCATCCCTGCGCCCAAAAGTCCTGTCAAGACCTGCAAGCTCCTCTTTGACAGTATTATGAATATCAGATACCGCTGCTGCGAAGTCGGGTATTCTTGATATCAGGCTATCGCTCTTCGCAATGCTCTCCCTGATCGCGGTGATCTTATTAAGCTTGTCATTCAGTTCCGCGACACGTGTACTGAATACCTCAGCCTTCTCATAGCACTTCCTTAATGCCTCACTGTCCGGAGCCTCTCTGCGCGGATCGGCACTTACCTTCACACTGGTGGTGGAACTGCTCTCTCCGGTGGTCAGGGTCACGCTGTATGTGCCGGGAATGACAACCCCGCCGAAGTTCCTGTACCACCTCGATCTCGGATCTTCACGCTGCTGCGCTGAGGGATATGAAGCCACAGGGAGAGGATCACGGTCAAACCGCCATGTAAGGCGGTTAAAACCGTGCACTGCATCTACCTCCGTCGACCTGACACTTTTGCCAGTCTCATCTCTTATTTCTGCCTTGATTTTACCTGCGGGCTCACTTGTGTAAAACGAGATCATTGCTCCCTGCTGCCGGTTCTCACCGCGGTACATGGCATCGCCGTAGAAATAGTAACCGGGAAGGTTGCGGGTAGAAACCATATAGGCTTCAGGTGCTTCGAAGGCCGTAATCTTGCTCTCCAGCAGCTTTTTTCCCTCTGACGCGAGGGCCCTCAGGGGTCTGATGTCATCAAGGATCCAGACGGCGCGACCGAAGGTCCCGATGACCAGGTCATGCTCCCGGGGATGAATGACCATATCATAGGTTGAGACTGTGGGATATCCGCTGTTCCACCTGTTCCACTCCTCACCGCCGTCAAACGAAACATAAAGGCCGTATTCGGTACCTGCAAACATCAGCCGGGGCTCAACGGGATCCTGAGCAAAGCAGAGCACATATCCCCGGACATCAGTATCGTCTATGATCCGCTTCCAGCTCTTGCCCAGATCCTTCGTCCGGAAGAGATAGGCTGCATTGTCGCCCTGCCGGTAATCGTTGACAACAGCAAACGCTTCCCTGGCATCATGCATTGATGCTGTTATCTGGGGCACCCATCCGTTGCGCGGCATACCCTTGATGTTCTGAGAACTGTTCTTCCAGGTGGCGCCACCGTCACTGGTGACCTGTATCATGCCGTCATCGGTGCCGGCCCAGATTATGTCCCGCTGCAGCGGGCTCGGAGAGATGGTGATCACAGTACAGTGGTTCTCCGCGCCGGTGGCCTCATGGGTGATGCCTCCGTTCTCATCCTGCTTCTGCTTTTCAGGGTCGTTGGTGGTCAGGTCAGGGGAGATCCTGGTCCAGCTGTCACCCCTGTCCCTGCTCCTGTGCACAAACTGACTTCCGAAATAGATGGTGTTATTGTCAAAGGGATCCTGCGCCAGGGCTGAATTCCAGTTAAAACGGAGCTTCTCCTCACCCTCGGCCACCGGCCTGATACTCTTACTCCACCCGGTGGTCACATCTATTCTCTGCAATGACCCTCCCTGCGTCTGTGCATAGCAGTAGCGGCTGTCGCCCGGGACAGGCATGGCGTCAAAGCCGTCACCTCCCACCAGGAAATCATACATCTCATTGATAAGCGGACCACGATGCCATGAGTAGGCCGGACCCCTCCATGAGCCGTTGTCCTGCAGCCCGCCGTATATATTGTAGGGCAACTCGTTATCAACATTGATGTGATAAAACTGGCCTACGGGCAGGTTCTCAATGTGTCTCCAGGTGACTCCCTTGTCGTATGTGATGCCCATTCCCCCGTCATTGCCGTCAAGCATCCGGTCCGGATTGACAGGATCGATGTACCAGGCATGGTGATCAAGATGGACTGACTCAGCCGTGCGTTTGTCAAAGGTCAGGGCACCGTCTTCGCTTACGTTGACACCCGAATAGAGAGTGTAGACCCTGTTCTCATTCTGAGGGTCAACATATATCTCCGCATAGTAGAAAGGCCTGCTGCCTATGTTGCGTTCACCCCTCTTCTCCCAGGTGACACCGCCGTCAGTGGAACGGTAGATGGCCGATGGCTTTGACTCGACATAGGCGTAGACATATGATGGATTCGATGCCGCTATAGCAAGCCCTATCCGGCCCTTCACCTCAGGCAAGCCACTGGTGACTTCGGTGAAGGTGTCCCCTCCGTCACGTGTAAGCCATAGTCCAGATCCTTCGGGCGATGACCTGAAGAACCAGGGCCAGCGCTGATGATCCCACATGGCCACGAAGATCTTGCCGGGGTTGGAAGGATCCATAACCATATCAGCTACCCCGGAAGTCTCATTGGTAAAGAGAACCTGCTTCCAGGTATTGCCGCCGTCAGTGGACCGGTATAGTCCTCTCTCGGTATGAGGTGTCCATGGATTACCTATGGCACCTGCAAAGATGATATCCGGATCAACAGGGTCAATGATTATCCGGTGAATGTAACGGGTAAGCTCCAGACCCATGCATTTCCAGGTTAAACCTCCGTCGTTACTCTTGTAAATACCATAACCCCCGGTAACACTGTTGCGCGGATTGCCTTCCCCCGTGCCTGCCCAAACGATGTCAGGCCTGACGGGATCAACGGCAAGGGCACCGATTGAAGCCACAGCCTCATTATCAAAGATGGGTGTAAAGGTAGTGCCGGCATTGGTTGTCTTCCAGAGACCGCCGGAGGCGGTGCCGACATAGAAGATGTTCTCATTCCTTGGATCGACGGCAAAGGCGGTCACTCTGCCACTCATTCCTCCCGGACCAATGTTCCTTGGCTTTATTCCGCTGAAGAGACTCATGTCTGTTTTCTGTGCCGTAACTGTAACCGCAAGAGATACAATCAAGGCCGATAAAAAGATTTTTCTGAACATAGTAATAGCATTTAGGGATGACAATTTAACCAATAAAAATTTAAAGAAACAGTTACCGATATGTGTTTTACAATATGAGAGAGCTCATCACGACTGCAGGAGAAAGACCACAGGCCTCTTGTCAATATCGGGTGGCGCCTCTCTCCAGGCAGCTACGCTCTTTGTAAGTACAACCTCGGTTTCGAGGGTGATGTCTGCTGCTATGCATAGCAGCGTTGAGGGTCTGCACACTGAAAGAATATCATGTAGCATCTTTCCGTTCCTGAAGGGAGTCTCCATGAATATCTGCGTCTCACCGCCGGCAGACCTCCTCTCAAGATCCCTCAGGGCCTTTTGCCTGGCTGTGCTCTCCCTGGGCAGGTAACCGTGGAATGCAAACCTCTGCCCGTTTAGTCCCGAGGAGACCAGGGCCAGCATGACCGAGGAGGGACCGGTAAGAGGTATAACCCTGATATTCCTTCGGTGTGCCTCAGCAGCAACCAGGCTTCCGGGATCAGCCAGCCCGGGCATCCCGGCTTCACTCATGACCCCGGCATCAGTACCCGCTGACACCCTTCCGATGAGTTCAGTGATCACGGCCGGGTCAGAGTGCTTGCCAACATGAAAAAAGTGAGCGTCGTCAAGCGGAAAACTGCTGTCAAGGCTTCTCAGAAACCGCCGCGCACTCCTCAGATCCTCAACGGCAAACAACCTTAGCGAAAGAACAAGCTCCCGTGTGCCAGCAGGTATGGTCCGGGCATGGTCAGGATTGCCAAGCGTTACCGGCACCATATATAGTACTCCACTCATCCGTGCTGAATAATCATACGGTAAAGATAGATAAAAGCCTATGCTCATGCCAAAGTGACAACCGATATTGTTCTTCTATTTTTTTCGGGTTATGTTTGCATAACGAATCCGAATATCAGTGAAAATAACTTTTCTTGGAACGGGAACCTCCCAGGGCGTGCCGGTAATTGCCTGCGACTGCTCTACCTGCATGTCGGCTGACAGCAGGGACAAGAGGCTCAGAACCTCGCTGCTCGTGGAGACCGGTAATAATACCCTGGTCATTGACGCAGGTCCTGACTTCCGGCAGCAGATGCTGACCAACAGGGTCAAAAAGATTGATGCCATACTCCTGACCCATGAGCATAAAGACCATATCGCAGGGATGGATGACCTGCGCGCCTTTAACCACAGGAGCCAGGCGGCAATTGACATCTATGCAGAGGAGAGGGTCCAGAATGCCGTCAGGAAAGAGTATGCATACGTCTTCTCGGAAAACCGGTATCCCGGTGTACCCAGGATGGAACTGCACAATATCAGTGACCAGAGCTTTGAGATCAATGGCGTTGAAGTGATACCCCTGAGGGTCTTTCATTACCGGCTACCAATAGTTGGCTTCCGGATAGGGAATATGGCCTACATTACTGACGCCAACTATGTTCCGCAGGAGACAAAAGAACTGCTGGTAGGAGTGAAGTACCTGGTGATCAATGCCCTGAGGAAAGAGAAGCATGTATCACATTTCAGCCTCGGAGAGGCAGTCGATTTTATACAGGAAATCTCTCCCAAAAAGGCCTTTATTACACATATCAGCCATCAGATGGGAAAATACGAAGAGGTGAACAGGGAACTGCCTGTAAATGTCACACTGGCATGGGACGGTCTGGAGGTGATCTGCGAAGAGTGAATCACCGCTTCTTGTAACGGTACAGTTTTTTCTGGTATTTTTTTGAGAAGAAATATTTATTGCGGCCAAGTTGCGAGGTGTCTATGTATGAGTTCTTTCTTGCCTCGCGGTAAGAATTCTTTTTGGTCGATGCACAACCCGGCATCAGCAGGATCGCCACCAGAAACAGGATGATCAACGATATGCCTTTGATCTTTTTTCTTTTCATCGGTTCAGCCCGGATCGGCATCTAAAAGTAGTAATAAAATCACTGACATTCTGATAAAATTAACTTCTTTGCCTAAAATAGCTCATTGACTGTACCTTCCCCTTTTATTTTCAGATACAATATCTTAAATTGCACTCCCGTTAAGTCGGATAGTTATTTTTCAGGTTATACTCGAATGTACTGCGTAAAGTTTCGAATTTTCGTCTTTTTTTTACTCCTCCTGACGCCGCTCTCAGCCCAGAAGCTTGAAAATCTCGGCATTGTGAAGGACAACGGTGCAGATGTCGCAGCCCTGATCCTCGAAGGCAGCAGCCGCATTACCCTGACTACCCCAAGACCTCTCTTCAGCTTCAGGCTCGACGGTGTCTATTTCGATTCTGACGATGTGCCGGCCGGGCTCACGGGTAGCCGTTTTGTGATGATATTTCCCGGTGGTGTTGAGGCCGGATATACTCCAAGGGGCGGATCTCATCCCGGTTTTTTAGCCGAGCTGGTACTGAGAAACAACTGGAATGACACGGTTACTATAAGTGATGTTGTTCCCTTCGGTGAGAATGGCAACAGTGCCTGGATCACCGGCTACGGACCGCCGGGACTTGCAAGGGCTAACCTCTTCCTGCCGGGAAAGAGCCCTGTCAGGGTGATATTGCCTGACAATGCCTGGGAGACAGGCTTTGCAGCCTTCGAAGCTGGCGGAGGAATGTCGGTGAGTGCCATTGCCAGGCGCATTGGCACCGATAACGGAACAGTCAGACGGTATGAAACAATCTTACCGCCGGGAGCTACAGTAACATACCATATCTGGGCTGACCTCTACAGCGGGCCCTGGCAGGAGGGAGTGCGACTGATGTTCTCAGAACGATGGCTCTATGACCTGCTTAGCTTTGATGATGCCCTATACAGACGCGATGACCTGAAGTGGATACGGAAAAGCTACCTGATGATACTGCAGATGGCATGGGACAGGGAATTCCATGACCGTTTCAGCGGCCAATATAACTTCGGCAATCTGCTGTCGGAGTACAACAGCCTCTTCGGGCATGTTGATGTATACGGTATATGGCCCACGTGGCCCAGGCTCGGTCTGGATGAGAGAAACCAGTGGGACCTCTACCGGGACCTGCCCGGAGGAACGGAGCAACTGAGAGCTGTCAGCCGGCAGGCCAGGCTGATTGACTGCCGGTTCTTTATCGCCTATAACCCGTGGGACCGCAGCACCAGGGAGGAAGACCACCTCTCGGGCATGGCAGCCATGATTGCCGAAACGGAAGCTGACGGCGTGGTGCTTGACACCGAAGGACGATCCTCGGCCGAGATGCAGTATGCGGCAGATACCGTACGCCAGGGTGTGGTCATGTATTCCGAAGGTATGCCGGTGATAAGGGATATGCCGGAAATCGTTGCAGCACGGGTACATAATGCACTCTTCCTGAGCCCTGAACTGAACCTGAACAAGCTGGTGCGACCAGACTTTGCCATCTTTCGTGTTGCAGACGTCGGAGAGGATATCCTGCACAGAGAAATATCCGTCGCATTCTTTAATGGTTACGGGACCGAACTGAACCTCTACAGACCGGGAAGACGCAATGCAGAATACATGGCAGACCTGAACTACCTTGCATCAACAACATACATTCTCAGGAGAAACAGCGACGCCTTCCTCGACATGAAGTGGACCCCGCTGGTTAAAAGCATGGCAGACAGGCTCTATGTCAACAGATGGAGGGCAGGAGAGAAGAGCATTTATACCGTCCTGAACATGGATAACCTGGGTTACGACGGACCTCTCTTCTCCGTTGGCGATACTGCCGGCAAACACCTCGTCTCACTATGGAGGCATGAGGAATTGCTGCCATCAGTAATTAACGGTCAGCTGATGGTGCCGGTGAAAGCCGAGGGATGGAGCCGGTCTCATAACGGAACCAGGAAAGAGAGCTCCGTTGATTGCATAGCACTGCTGCCTCAAATTATCAGGAGCCGCATTGAAGGCAACAGCCTGCATCTCTCCTGTGACACCACCGGCCTTCTGTCAATCTACAGCGGATCACCGGGATACGGCAATAATTCATTAATGGAGCTCAGGTCGCCGGCCGACTCCCTGATTCCCCTGGAGAAACTGTTCGGGATATCCGGCGAAAAGATAGTCATCGAACTAACGGATGAGGGATTGCTGCTTGATGAAAGAGTGATTACCGCCCGGACAGGAACACCATGGCTGGTCTCAGAGAGAAGACGGACGCTACCGCCGGTGGTGATGCCGGATGATATGGTCATTGTGCCGGCAGCGACGACGAGCTACAGGCTGGATGCCAATGATGAGTTTATATCCTATCCCAATGCGGGCAAGGTGATTACAACTGAGACCGACAGCTTTCTTATTGACAAATACCCGGTCACCAATGAACAATTCCTGCGCTTTATCAGAGAGACAAGATACATCCCTGATGATACTGCCAACTACCTCAGACACTGGGAGATGGGACTGCCGGCAGCCGGTCAGGAACGATACCCGGTGGTATGGGTGAGCCTGGAGGATGCCAGGGCCTATGCCCGCTGGGCGGGAAAGAGACTGCCAACGGAGGAGGAGTGGCAGCTGGCAGCACAGGGTACTGACGGTCGCGACTGGCCGTGGGGCGACGAGTTCCATGCAACAAAATGCAATAACGGATTTGGCAGGCCCACACCCGTAGATGCCTTCCCGAAAGGAGAGAGCCCCTACGGCGTGGCAGACCTGGTGGGCAATGTATGGCAGATGACCGGCGACGTCTACTCCAACGGAGCCTATTACTTTAATATTATCAGGGGAGGGAGCTACTTCAAGCCGGAATCAAGCTGGTGGTACATACAGGGTGGAGCCCAGCCGCTGACAAAGACACAGATGCAGCTTCTCGTCTCACCCGGCTATGACCGCAGCGCCACGGTGGGATTTAGGTGCGTGATGGACTTGTAGTAAGGGAATGGGCAGCAGGCAGTAGTGGATTTGCGATTTCAGATTTTCGATTTCTGTAACTATTCGCAAATCGCAAATCGCAAATCTCAAATCCTCCTTGCTCCCTCGCCGATGCCGGGCATGTAGAAATCAGCCTTCAGACCTGTCCGGGCACTGTATGTCTCACCTAACCGGTTTACGAACTCTTCTGTGTGAAGGCTCTCCACTATCGAGACGGTGCAACCCCCGAAGCCGGCACCTGTCATCCTGGTGCCGATGACCCCGGGAAGCCTGCGGCCCTCATAAACCAGTGTGTCAAGCTCGATGCCCGTAACCTCATAATCGGTACAGAGAGAATCGTGAGATTCGTTCATCAGCCGGCCAAATGTTTCAATGTCGTTCTTCTCCAGCGCTGTGATGGCTTCAAGGGTCCTGCCGTTCTCTGTAATGACATGTCTGGCCCTCTTGCGTATCACCGGGCTGTCAATGTATTTTTCAACCATCCACAGGTCATCAACAGTGAGCTGGCTGAGGTTCCTGACAGGATGGTGCAGGGATATCAGCTCCACGGCCTTCCCGCACTCCGCGCGCCGCTCGTTGTACTTCGATTCGGTGAGACCACGTCGCTTATTTGTATTGGTTATTATCAGCCGGTGGTCACCCAGAATCAACGGTGCATAACTGTACTCCAGGGTATCGCAGTTGAGACTGATGGCATGATCTTTTCTCCCGAAACCTACCGCAAACTGGTCCATAATTCCACAATTCATCCCCGCAAAAATGTTCTCAGCCCTCTGCGACATCTTTACCAGCTCCATCATGCCGAAACCTTCCCCGGTGATCTCGTTCATGGCGACGGCCGTTACCATCTCAATGGATGCCGACGAGGAGAGACCTGCTCCGTTTGGGATGTCCCCGAAGAAGAGAAGCTCCAGCCCGGGAGCGGCAATGCCCTTCAGGGCAAACTCGTTGATGACTCCGACGGGGTAGTTGGTCCAGCTTCCCGGTATGGGCGTGTATGAGGAAGCCAGAGGAACATCCACCTCACCGGGGAAGTTGAGGCTGTTGAGCCTGATCCTGGTTCCGCCCGTCTGCCGCAACGCCATCACCGTCCCGAAATCCAACGCACAGGGAAATACATATCCTCCGTTGTAGTCGGTGTGCTCCCCGATCAGGTTGACACGTCCCGGTGAATAAAAAAAAACAGGGTCTGCTGCCCTGTCCCCGTATGTTTTAAAGAACTCCTCCATGAGGAGATCCGGATCTGCTTTCATACCTTCAGCTTTTTCTCTATTTCAAGTATCTGACTCCTGAAATGGCGGTCAGTGTCAATAAGGTTGTTGACGGTCTTGCAGGCATGCAGCACGGTGGCATGATCCTTTCCACCAATGGAGAAACCTATGCTTGCCAGTGATGCCTTGGTGAGACTCTTCGAGAAATACATTGAGACCTGCCTGGCCTGAACAATCTCCCTCTTGCGTGTCTTGCCCTGCATCAGATCAACGGGGATCTTGTAATACTCGCAGACAACCTTCTGTATGTAGTCAATGGTTATCTCCCTGCGCTGGGTGTTGACGAGCCTGTCAACCATCTGTCGCGCCAGCTCCAGCGTCACCTCCTTGCGGTTCAGAGTCGACTGGGCATAGAGCGATATAAGGCCTGACTCAAGCTCCCTGATGTTCGATGAGATGTTCTCTGCAAGGAACTCAAAGATCTCATCGGGAAGCTCTATGCCGTCATTGTAGGCCTTCTTGCGAAGTATGGCCAGCCTGGTCTCGTAATCGGGCTTCTGCAGGTCAGCAAGCAAACCCCACTTGAAACGCGACAGCAGACGCTGCTCCATCCCCTGCAACTCTACCGGAGGCTTGTCACAGGTGAGTATCAACTGCTTGCCGGATTGATGCAGATGGTTGAAAATGTGAAAGAATGTGTCTTGCGTTTTCTCCTTCCCGGCAAACTCATGAACGTCATCAATGATCAGCACGTCAATCATCTGGTAGAAATGGAGAAAATCATTCTTATTATTGTTTCTAATAGATTCAACAAACTGCGTCTGAAACTTGTTGGCGTTTACATACAACACCGTCTTGTCCGGAAACTTCTCCTTGACAAGTATACCTATGGCCTGTACAAGATGCGTCTTCCCGAGGCCGGAGTCACCGTAGATCATCAGCGGGTTGAAGGCTGTGCCTCCGGGATTGCTGCCAACAGCTATTCCTGCCGACCGGGCAAGACGGTTGCATTCACCTTCAATGAAATTCGCAAATGAGTAGTCGGAATTGAGCTGTGGGTCAAAGTGAAGCTTCTTGATGCCAGGTATTATAAAAGGATTCCGGATGGCAGGCTGGGTTGCCTCAAAGGGCACCTGCATGGGCTTGTTGTGCAGATCACTCTTGTTCCTTGAAGGATAACGCACGGTGTAGGGCTTCCCGTTGGCATACCCGGCATTCTCCATGATGATGTTGTACTCAAGCTTGGCTTCATTGCCTATCTCACGCCGCAATGTCTTGCGGAGAATGTCAATATACTGCTCTTCAAGATATTCATAAAAAAAAGGACTGGGCACCTGTATTGTCAGTATGTTCTTTTCGAGCCTGAGCGGAACGATAGGCTCAAACCATGTCTTGAAACTGGCCGAAGGAATTATGTCACGAATAATCTCCAGACAATTGTTCCAAACCTCATCGTGTGACTTATTCATTAAAATTGAAATTAAAAAAGATTTTTCCCTGTTTCAGGTGACGAAACCCGTGACAATATTTGTAAAAAAAAAGGGTAAAAAAAAATTTTTTTTCTCTTGACTTTTACATTTATTCTTTATGGTAATGAACCTCAGGTCCTTGTAGTACGAAATAAAATTCAAAAAAAATAATATATTGATAATCAGTGCATTACAGGGAAGACAATGTTTCCCAACTACTTAAAAGAAGCGGATATTTCTGTCTTTATATTTGCCCATAGACCATTTTCCGGAAATATTCATGTAACAGGATGATACAATATCGTTTAACACTTTTCGGACATTTCACTCGCTCTTTTTGCCAAAAAGGGAGAAATGAACATATTTGCCCGGATTGTTCCTCATATCCTGCAGTAAAAGATCGAGACTGCTGAGAGTGTTGCTGAGATTCGTATAGAGTGAGTCATCCCTCATCAGCTTTCCTGCTGATCCCTCTCCCTGACTCAGGCCTTTAGCAAGCTCATCGAGGCTGACGAGTGACGACTTCAGCGAGGTGAGCGTTGATTCCAGGTCTGCCGATACAAAAGCCTCTGAGATCAGCTCCAGGTTCTTCATTGTAGAATCAAGGGAAGAGCTGTTTGCTGACATCATTGCCGTAAAGACCCTGAGATCTTCTATCGACGCCATGAGAGCATCCTTCTTGCTTTCCGTGATCTCCTCAAGTCTGGCAGTAAGGCCGTTAACATTTGAAACTGTCGACCTGATGCCGGCTGCAAACTCGGGAGTGAATATTGCATTGACCGATGAGATAACGGAATCAAGTTTAACGATCATTTCCGCAAGGTTATCCTCCACAGGGGCCAGGGCCTCGCTGAGCCTCTCCGTGATCGGCGTCGCCACATAACCTTCAAGCGTATCGTGATTGAGACACATCTCGTTGCTTTGCCCCATGCGAAGTATGATCTTCATGCCTGCAATCAGGGTCGCTGTTGTAATCTCAGCCCTGGTGTCCGCAGGGACATTGAAATGCTTGTCGACGGACATAGATACCAGTATCCGTCCGGAACCGTCGTTTATCAGTCTGATGTCCTGCACGACACCTGCCTGGTAGCCGTTTATCTCAACCGGATTCGACTCGGTCAGTCCTGCAATGTTGCCGTAGACGACATGATAGGTGTCTGTGCTTGTAAAGAGGGCAGTGCCCTTAAGGAAACTGAAAAGAAGTATGAATGCAATAATGGTGACGAGCGCAACGGCCCCTACTTTAACCTCGTGTGATATCTTCATTCTGTTAGTCTGTTTTTTTTGCCTGTATAGCCTCCCTGAGAGGCATTGTCCTGCCGTTCCTGACAGCTATGACAAATGCGTCGGGAAATCTTAATGAAAGGATCCTCCTGTACTTCAGGGCATCATTATAAACGGGGAATTTGCCCGCAGCGTATTTTGTAAGCTCCCCTTCCTTAATCCTGGTTACCGTATCTATGTTCTCAAGCAGTCCGGGGCTCATCTCCCTGTCACCGGGCATGGCAGCTATCTGCACCATAAAGAATATGTCGTCAGCAGAGGAGGCCGCTGCTCCGCCTGAGGTGGCGACTGCAGTCGACGCTGGCTCTCCGGAAGACTTATGCCCTGAAACATCCGCAGTTATACCTGCTGCCTTTGCTTCAACCCCGGCTTCAGTGGCCGATGCGGCCGGCAGATCACCCTTCAGGTCAGCCGCTGCCACTCCCGAGGTCCCATCACTGAGGCTGCCACTGACAGCCGCCGGCTCTGCCACGGTGCGCGCAGAGTTATCTATCCTGATGCCTGAACGGCTATCAATCGACTGCTTGTAGTCCCTGAATGCCCTGAAAATAGCAGAGGCGAGGTAATCCTGACCCTGTTCTGACATAAGAAACTTCTCCTCCTCAGCATTGCTGACATACCCTAATTCAACCAATACTGAGGGCATGGTGGTCCGCCACAAAACCAGGAATCCGGCCTGTCTTACCCCCCTGTCCTTCCTGCCTACTCTATCCCTGAACTGTTGCTGTAGCAGAGAAGCAAACTCAGTGCTCTGTTTCAGATAGGTATTTTGCATCAGCGAGAAGATTATGAAAGACTCTGCCGAGTTGGGGTCATAACCTTCGTACTTGGTCTCATAATTTTCCTCCAAAGTGATTACGGAGTTCTCCTTCATGGCAACACGGAGGTTTGCTTCGTCCATGGTCTGTCCCAGAACATATGTTTCGGAGCCGGCTACCCGTTTGTCGGACCACCAGTTTGAATGTATCGAAATGAATATATCTGCCTTATGCCTGTTTGCCACATCTGCTCTCTCATCAAGACCCGGGTAGGTGTCCTTATCGCGGGTATAAATAACCTTCACATCCTTAAGATATTCACTTATATATTTTCCCGTTTTGAGTGCTACTGCAAGATTAATGTCCTTCTCCTTTGCCTTTGCTCCGTGGGTGCCCGGATCCCTTCCGCCGTGTCCCGGGTCTATTACAACCACCCATTCTTTTTTCTCCGGTACCGGCTGTGACCATCCGGTTAGTGGCATGGTAATTGAAGCCAACAGCAGGAGACATATCAGAATATCTTTTAACCCTCTTATTTTGGTAATATGCCGCATTACAGCCTTGAGAATTTTAATTAGTTTTGTCGCTGGCATGTCAGAGATGCACAACAACTACGCAAAAATAGCATTTAACTTGCATTTTCACGCATCCGGATTGTTTGTGGCAATTTTCATGCCGCTTCTCTTCTCCACGGCACTCAGTGCCCAGGACCCGGTGAGGGCCGGCGTCAGGGAGGTTCAGTTGCCGGACACGCTCACCGCTGTAACGCCGGATACGCTCCCGGCGGTCATTTTGGACACCCTCCCCGGTGCCAAACCTGACTCCGTTCCGTTTCCCACACTTGAGATGCTTAACGACCGCAATGAAGAACCTGATTCCCTCTACGCGGGAGTTTATCTATCTCTACCCGATACTGCAGGTGCAAAACTACCTCTGGTAATATCTCCTGATGCCGTCGAAGAAACAATAGTCTACACTGCTGACGGCTATATGAAAACAGATCTGAGAACCAAGAAGGTAAGCCTGGTGGAGAATGCAAGAGTTACTTATGGTACCATAGAATTGACCGCTGACTCCATCGTGCTGGACATGGAGACAGGGTCTGTATATGCTACCGGAAGAATCGATTCCACGGGACAGATGGTTGGCAAGCCGGTATTCAAGGACAAGTCGGAAGAGTTTGAGTCCAGGGAGCTTACCTACAACTTCAAATCACAGAAGGGTGTTATCAGGAATGTCACCACGGAGCAGGAGGGAGGTTTTCTGCAAAGCCTCAAGACAAAGAGGCATGAAGACGGCACCCTTCACGTAAGCAGGAGCAAGTTCACCACCTGCGACGCCGAGGAGCCCCACTTTTATCTCTCACTGCCCAAAGCCAAGGTCTATCCTGGTGAAAAGATCGTTTCCGGTCCCGCCTATATGGTCGTTGCTGACATCCCCCTGCCGCTGATCCTGCCCTTTGGATTCTTCCCGATACAGAAGAAAAGGGCTTCGGGAATCATTATGCCCAGGTACGGTCAGGAGGCACGCAGGGGCTATCACCTCTCCAACGGCGGTTACTATTTTGCCCTGAACGACTACTTCGACCTGAAGCTTACGGGCACCGTTTACACCAACGGCACATGGCTGGCGGATGCAGCCACCACATACCGGCTGAGATACAAGTTTTCAGGCTCCTTCGGGTTCAGCTATGCCAACAACGTCACCAGTTACAAGGGCATGCCCGACTATGGCAAGAGCTCCAACTACCGCATCAGCTGGTCACATTCTCAGGATGCCAAGGCCAGTCCCGGTTCACGCTTCTCGGCAAGCGTCAACATGAGCTCCAGCGGTTATGACAAGGACAACAGCTATGATGTGACAGACCACGTTACGACCACCAGGCAGTCAAGTGTAAGTTATTCGCGTACATGGGCAGGTACACCATTCAGTTTTGCCACCAGCCTTAACCAGTCGCAAAACGTGCAGAACAAGACTATGATGCTGAACCTTCCCAAAGCCAGCCTGACCGTTGCCCGGATTTATCCCCTGAAGCCAAAAAAACCACCTGTCAAACAGCGCTGGTACCACGACCTGACGACGCAGTACACTGCCTCACTTGACAACAAGATCGACACCTATGACAGCCTCTTTTTTACCAGTGCAATGTGGAGGGGGATGAAGAACGGATTCAAGCATGAGATTCCGCTAAGCCTCCAGATAAGGCCCTTCAACAATTTCTCGATCTCACCCTCGCTCCGCTATTCCGGTGTGCTTTATACACAGAAGATTGAAAAGCGATGGGTGCCCGATTTCTATGACGAGTCCCGCAACAAGATCGTGCCCTCCGTCGTCAATGATACGGTCAGGGGCCTTACATACGGACATGCCCTTGTACCTGCAATAAGCGCCTCCTTCAATCCTCAGCTCTACGGAACATTCCAGTTTACCGGTAAAGGATCGAGGATAGAAACCATCAGGCATGTGATGAAGCCTTCGGTGGGATTCTCCTATTCCCCGGAGACCGACAGGCTGTCAAGTGACATGTACAGGACCGTTCAGTATGACACCCTCGGCAATACACGGGAATACTCAATCTATGAGGGAGGTCTGTTCGGAACACCCTCGTCGGGACGGCGCTCGGGCTCGGTCACATTCAGCCTTACCAACCTTGTTGAGGCCAAGGTATATGCCAGGAATGACACCACAGGCAAGCCCAAAAAAATCAAGCTGATAGAGAGCCTCTCACTGAATACCTCATATAATATCTTTGCAGACTCTCTGCACTGGTCACCGGTGAGCTTGTCGTTCCGTACAACCCTTGCACAGAACATCAACATCCAGGCAAGCAGCAGTTTCAATCTCTACGGCATCAATGAACAGGGCGGTGCAGTGAAGGAGTTTGCCATTGTCCAGGGTCATGGGCTGGCAAGGATGACAAGCCTCAACATGAGTGTCGACTTCGACCTGGGACGCCTGCTCAGGGGTAATGAGAGCGGCAGGCAGCAGACCTCTGCAACCGGAAGCTCTCAGGGAATGGGCAGAGCTCAGGGAAGCATGCAGCCGGAAGAAACGGGATCGCAGAGCAGCCTGCCGCTGGCAGGCAGCAGCTATGATGAGTACGGGTACGTGAAGTTCGATGTGCCGTGGTCGCTCAGGATGGCATACAACTTCAGCTACAGCAAGCCGGGACTACGCACCAATATCTCACAGACCTTTACCATGTCAGGCGATCTGAGGCTTACCCCGAAGATGGCCGTCACATACAATACCGGGTTCGACTTCAAGCAGAAGGAGATAACCATGACCAGGGTCGGAATATCACGCGACCTGCACTGCTGGGAGATGAGTTTCTCATGGATACCCACGGGCTACATGAAAAGCTGGAACTTCACCATCAGGGCTAAAGCAAGCATGCTTCAGGATCTCAAGTACGAAAGACGCAAGGACTACCATGAGAATTACTAATGAAATAAAGCGATCAGAAATGAAGAGAATTATCAGCACAACGGCTGCCCCCGGTGCCATAGGCCCTTACAGCCAGGCCGTGGAGGCCAACGGTACACTGTACATATCCGGACAGGTGGCAATTGACCCGGCAACGGGCAAGATGGTTGATGGAGGCATCACCGAACAGACTACCAGGGTATTGAACAACATAAAGGCCATACTGCTGGCGGCGGGATATACTCTTGACAACGTGGTGAAGTCGACCTGTCTTCTCTCAGATATGTCGGACTTCAAGGCAATGAATGAGGTATACGCACAGTTCTATACCTCTGACCAACCGGCAAGGGCAGCCTTCGCCGTCAAAGGTCTGCCCCTTGGTGCACTCATTGAGATTGAGACGATAGCGGTCAGATAATAAAAACAGAGAGGCGGGTCTCCGGACCCGCCTCTGCCATATTCTCATTTGAGTCTTTCAAACGCCTACTCGGCAATGACTTCAAAATCGATGTCTACCCTGACATCACGGTGCAGCTTGATTACAGCCTTGTAATTGCCAATCTCCTTGATAGCCTCCTCGCCCAGGATAATATTCTTGCGGTCTATATCAAAACCCTTCTCCCTGAGCGCTTCAGCCAGCTGAATGGTGTTTACAGATCCGAATATCTTCCCTGCTGAGCTCACCTTGGCTCCCAAAACCAGTCTTACCTCGGCAAGCTTGCCGGCCAGCACCTCAGCTTCTTTCTTTATCTTCTCCTCCTTATGGGCCCTCTGCTTCAGATTCTCATTGTGGATCTTCACGGCAGAGTCCGTTGCCTGAACGGCATAACCTTTTGGAATCAGGTAGTTTCTTGCATACCCGGTCTTTACGGTTACGATATCGTTCTTCTGACCGAGCTTATCCATATCCTGTGTAAGAATTATCTTCATCTCTCTTCCTCCTTTACTTTAACAGGTCAGCAACATAAGGCAGCAGGGCAAGATGCCGTGCACGCTTAATGGCAGTGGCCACTCTCCGCTGATACTTCAGCGACGTACCGGTGATACGGCGGGGAAGGATCTTACCCTGTTCATTGAGAAATTTCTTTAGGAACTCGGGGTCCTTATAGTCAATGTACTTGATCTTGTTCTTCCTGAACCTGCAGTATTTCTTCTTCTTGATCTCTACTGTAGGCGGTGTCAGGTACCTGATCTCTGAATTGTTCTGTGCCATCTCTATTCCTCCGTAACTTTTTCGCTTTCCTTCATTCTTCTCTTCTTCTCGGCATACTCAATGGCATGCTTGTCCATACGGAATGTCAGGAACCGGATGATCCTCTCATCCCTCCTGTACTGCACTTCTAATTTCTCTATCAACTCACCGGGCCCACGAAACTCGATCAGATAATAAAAACCTGTCGACTTCTTCTGAATGGGATAGGCGAGCTTCTTAAGACCCCAGTTCTCTTCATGAACGATCTCACCCTCATTGTCGGTGATGATCTTCTTGAATTTCTGAACCGCTTCCTTCATCTGATTCTCAGACAAAACGGGAGTTGCAATGAAAACGGTTTCGTACTGATTCAACATCTCTTTTTTGGTTTATAATGGTGTTAATAAATTGGGATGCAAAAGTAAGACAATAAATCTTAAAAAAAAATAATCCCGCAACTATTTGCTTATATTTGTGACTGATAAACCAGACAGACTGCTGATGCCCGCTATGGATAACTTCATTGTTTCTGCCAGGAAATACCGGCCTGCCACTTTTGACATGGTCGTGGGGCAGGATACCATAACCACTACTCTTAAGAACGCAATAAAGAATAACTTTCTTGCACAGGCCTATCTTTTTTGTGGCCCCAGGGGCGTGGGCAAGACTACCTGCGCACGGATCTTTGCAAAGACGATAAACTGCTCCACTCCCGGACCTGACGGCGAAGCCTGTGACCAGTGCGAATCATGCCGCTCTTTCAACTCGCAGGCATCATTCAACATCCATGAGCTCGATGCCGCATCAAACAACAGCGTGGACGATATCCGCAACCTGACAGACCAGGTGAGGATACCCCCGCAGGTTGGAAAATTCAGCGTATATATCATTGATGAGGTCCACATGCTCTCGGCACAGGCCTTCAACGCCTTCCTGAAGACACTGGAGGAGCCACCGGCACATGCCATCTTTATTCTGGCAACCACCGAAAAACATAAGATAATTCCTACAATACTTTCACGGTGCCAGATATTCGACTTCAACCGGATAAGTGTTGACGATATCGTGCAGCGACTCACCTGGGTGGCCGGCAATGAGGGAGTGAAAGCCGAGCATGAGGCACTGCATGTGATAGCCACAAAGGCTGACGGTGCCATGCGCGATGCACTCTCCATCTTTGACCAGATCGTCAGCTTCAGTGGTAAAAACATTACTTACAACGATGTCATTGCCAACCTCAACGTGCTCGACTATGAGTACTACTTCAGGATCACCGCTGCGGCAATGGAGGGAGATGTGTCAGAAGCACTGCTTACCTTCAACGAGATACTTAATAAAGGATTTGACGGCTATAACTTCATGGCCGGACTCAACAATCACCTGCGTGACCTGCTGGTGAGCCGCGATGAGGCAACGGTAAAACTGCTGGAGACCTCACCCTCAATACGACAGCGTTACCGGGAACAGGCCGTAAAGTCCTCGCTGACATTCATTTACGAGGCTCTTGAGATAGGATCCCAGTGCATGCTTAACTTCCGCAGCAGCAAGAACCAGCGCCTCCATGTAGAGCTCGCACTGATGCGCATGTGCAAAGTGTCACAGGAGCCGGTGGCTGAAGAGCCAAAAAAAAAAGCTGACCCCAAATCCGCCGGCACGATAACTGACCCGGCTCCACCCACGGCAGCAGCTCCTGCATCAATAATTACCTCATCACCCCCGGCGGCAGCATTCACACCCCGTAAGGTGACACCTCAGGCCCCTGATGACAAGAAGATTTCAATCAAAAACCTCATCACCGCTCCTGTAACCAGGGATAACGGCGTCAGCGAACCTTCGCCGGAAACAGTCACCGGCCCTCCGGCCAGGGAGTTCTCCCCGGATGAACTGAAGGAAGCATGGAATGCCTTTGCCGCTGACATCAAAGAGGAGAGCCCAAGAATATCAGTCACACTGGCAGCCGTGACACCGGAGCTCCGCGAGGATAAGAGCGTGGTGCTCAAGCTTGACAACTCAGCACTGAAGGAGACATTCGACCATAACTTCAGGGCACGGCTGGAAAACCACCTCCGTACCTCCCTGCAGAACAGTACCCTGAAACTCAACACCACCGTGGAGGCTACAGAGAGAGGTGAGATTCTCTATTCGCCCGATCAGAAGTTCAATCATATGGCATCCAAAAACCCTGCACTGAAAGAGCTGAAAAAGAGTTTCAACCTTGATTACGAATAGTCACTCCTGACCCGTGAGCGAAAAAATAAAGAAGAAAAGTGATCTCCCCGCAGCGGAAGAAGCTGGAAGGCAAAATGATACTTCAGCCATGGCCTACGCCATCGCGGGAGGTATAGCCCATGACCTGAATACTATACTCACAGCTATTTACGGATACAGCGAGCTGGCACAGGAATCTGCCGGTGATGCTGCCGCAACGGAAAAATACCTGGAAAGGATTATCGGGGCCGCCGACAGGGCAAGGTCACTTACGGCACAACTGATTGATCTCAGCCGGGGGGCACTGCAGCCACCTCAGAGAGTAAATGTCGGCGAAATACTTGCAGATGCAGTCAGATTCCTCAGACTATCGGCAGGTGACAATATCACCATTGCCGAAAAGATAACGGCGCCGGAGCTGCACGTTGATGCTGTACCTGCGCAGCTCTTCAGGCTCTTCATTAACATTGCGGCCAATGCCCTTAATGCCATGAAGGAAAGGGGGGGCAGACTTGTGATAACCCTTGAGGCTGTGAGTGATCGCAACGGCAGCGACGGGGAAGCGGCTGACACTGCCCTGGTGAGGTTTGCTGATAACGGCAGGGGGATGGACCGTGAGACAACCGAAAGGCTCTTTGAGCCATTCTTCTCCAAAAGTGAGGAGGCGGGTGGAACAGGACTGGGCATGATGGTCGTCAGCGCTATAATACATGACCTGGGAGGAGCTGTCAGGGTAAACAGCAACGCCGGCACCGGAACCGTCGTGGAACTGCTGATCCCGCTATCCGGATTTGGCACTGTGGACGAAAAGAGCTACCTTCGGAAAACTGATTGATGAATCTATCCAACCGCTTCTGATATGGCAGGCGTACTGATTGTCGAGGATGATGCTGATCTGCGCGAGATGCTCAGAGATGCTCTTGAAAAACGTAAATTTACCGTTATTACCGCCGCCAATGGCAGAGAGGCATTAGCCCGGTTCCGTCCCTCGGTTGTAGACCTTGTGGTTACAGACCTGCTGATGCCTGAAGAGGACGGACTGATGGTGATAATGAAGATAAGAGAGCTGAAACCCTCGGTGAAAATGATAGCCATAAGCGGCGGAGGCAAGGCAGGTCCGGGTAGCTACCTGCTGATGGCCAGTACACTGGGAGCAGACCATGTTTTCTCCAAACCTTTTCTACCCTCCGAACTGGTGCAGAAGGTGAGGGAGATACTGGCCTGAACATTATCACATTATGATTGTTCACTGATAGGAAAAATGACCTGGCATGAATGCAAATAAGGATCTGAAATTAGATTTCATGGCAGGTTCAAACCAAAAAAAGCAATTAGTAACCTGGTACAACTCATCAAATCCATAAAACTTAAAAAACATGTTGACAAAAAAAGTTGAAGATATCTGCAACAGGCAGATAGAAAGAGAAGGATACTCATCAAACCTTTACCTGGCAATGGCTTCATGGGCAGAGAACAAAGGCATGGCCGGCATAGCCGGATGGCTTTACACGCAGGCTGACGAAGAGAGGCAGCATATGCTCAAGTTCATCAAATATGTCAATGAACGCGGCGGATGCGCCTGCATTCCGGCCTTAAAACAGCCACCGGTGAAATACAAGGGCGTAAAGGAGATGTTCGCAGAGGTGCTTAAGCATGAACAGTACATCACCGCCAGCATCAATGAGGTGCTTGCCACAGCCATAGCCGAAAACGATTATGCCACAACCAACTGGATACAGTGGTTCGTTGAGGAGCAGCTTGAGGAAGAGATCAGCGTTCAACTTATAATCGATAAGCTATCAATGGCCGGAGAACACGGACTCTATTTCCTCGACCGTGACATCATGAGACTGAGGGGAGAGAATTGACACCCTCCCTTTTGATGCGGAATCAGAAATGAAACTCAGGGCTGCTGCGGATCGCAGCAGCCTTTTATATTAACGGCGGACAGGTCAGTTTCAGCATTAATTCCTGATTCCGGCCCGCCCTCTTATACAATGACCGCAGGCCCTGAACCGGAAAAAAGTATTAATTTTGCGAATGTTTCTAAAAACAACGTAAATGAGCTTTGTCAATAAGATACTGTCATTCTTTCTGGGCAATAAAGAGGTTCGTGATCTGAAGGAGATCAATCCGTTTGTGGAAAAGATCGGCAGGGAAAGCACTCTTATTGCCTCACTGTCAAATGACGCCCTCCGGGATAGAACAGCGGAACTGAAAAAGGAGATTAAGGAACATATTGCTGACCTGGAAAAGCAGGTAAGCGATATCAGGTCAGCGGCAGAGAATGAGGAGGATGTGAACCGGAAGGAAGAGCTTTACAATCAGATAGATAAGATGGATAAGCTCATACTTGAGAAAATTGAAGAGAAGCTCGACGAGCTGCTGCCTGCCGCATTTGCCATAGTCAAGGAGACAGCACGACGGTTCAAGGAGAACGAGGTGCTGGAGGTCACTGCCAGAGATTGGGACCGTGATCTTGCTGCTACCAGACCCTCAATTACAGTCAGGGGAGACAAGGCATACTGGAACAACCGCTGGATGGCAGGTGGAAACGAGATCCTATGGGATATGGTCCATTATGACGTGCAGCTCATAGGAGGAGTGGCACTCCATAAGGGCAAGATTGCCGAGATGGCTACCGGTGAGGGAAAGACCCTTGTGGCAACCCTGCCGGTATTCCTCAATGCCCTGGCAGGCCGCGGCGTGCATATTGTCACGGTGAACGACTACCTCTCAAAACGCGACTCCGAATGGATGGGACCGCTGTATGAGTTCCACGGACTGACGGTCGACTGCATCGACAAGCACGAGCCTAACTCACCGGCACGGCGCAAGGCCTACAACTCCGACATCACGTTCGGGACCAACAACGAATTCGGCTTTGACTACCTGCGTGACAACATGGCCATCAACCCTGAAGACCTCGTGCAGAGAAAACACCATTACGCCATCGTTGATGAGGTTGACTCGGTGCTGATTGATGACGCCAGAACCCCGCTCATCATATCGGGACCCACGGCCAAGAGCGATAATCTACAGTTCGATGAGTTCAAACATAAGGTTGAAAAACTGGTGAGTGCTCAGAGAAAACTCGTCACACAGCTGCTGGCCGACGCAAAGAGGCTTATCAATGAAGGCGACAATGAGAAGGGCGGACTGCTGCTGCTGAGGGCCTACAAGGGACTCCCCAGAAACAGCGCACTAATCAAGTACCTGAGTGAAGAGGGGGTGAGAACACTGCTCCAGAAGACGGAGAACTTCTATATGCAGAACAACTCCAAGGAGATGCCAAAAGTCACCGAAGAACTCTTTTTCGTTATCGATGAAAAGGCCAACTCCATTGAGCTTACGGAAAAGGGCCATGACCTTATATCTACATCGGTTGAAGATGCAAGTTTCTTTGTGCTGCCTGACGTAGGCTCCATGGTCGCAGAGATTGATAAAACCGTCAAGGATGAGATGGAGAGGATGCGAGCCAAGGATGAACTGCTCAAGGAATTCGCGGTCAAGTCGGAACGAGTCCACACCATGACCCAGCTGATGAAGGCATATACCCTCTTTGAAAAGGATGTGGAGTATGTCGTAATGGATAACAAGGTGAAGATCGTCGATGAGCAGACCGGACGCATCCTGGAGGGAAGACGTTATTCCGACGGACTCCACCAGGCCATAGAGGCCAAGGAGAATGTAAAGGTTGAAGCCTCTACCCAGACTTATGCCACCATCACACTGCAGAACTACTTCAGGATGTACCACAAGCTGGCCGGTATGACTGGCACGGCCATCACCGAGGCAGGAGAGTTCTGGAACATATATAAGCTTGACGTTGTGGTTATTCCTACCAATGTGCCGGTGATAAGGAACGACCATGAAGACCTGGTCTATAAAACCAAAAGGGAAAAATACAATGCCGTTATTGATGAGATAGTCAACCTGAACAAACAGGGAAGACCTGTGCTGGTGGGAACCACCTCCGTTGAGATCTCGGAGCTGCTCAGCCGCATGCTCAAGATGAAGGGACTGAAACATAACGTCCTCAATGCCAAGCTGCACCAGCGAGAGGCAGAGATAGTGCTTGAGGCAGGAAAGGCAGGCACCATCACCATCGCGACCAACATGGCCGGCCGCGGTACTGACATCAAGCTTACACCTGAAGTGAAGAAGGCTGGCGGACTGGCAATCATCGGTACCGAACGGCACGAATCGCGTCGCGTCGACAGGCAGTTGAGAGGACGCGCCGGTCGACAGGGAGACCCCGGGTCATCACAGTTCTTCGTTTCACTTGAGGACGACCTGATGCGCCTTTTCGGTTCGGAGAGGATATCCGGTATCATGGACAGACTGGGACTGAAGGAGGGGGAGATGATACAGCACCCGATGATCACCAGGTCCATAGAAAGAGCCCAGAAAAAAGTGGAGGAGAATAACTTCGGCATCAGAAAGAGACTGCTGGAATATGACGATGTCATGAACTCCCAGAGAGAGGTGATCTACAGCAAGAGACGCCACGCACTCCTCGGTGAGAGACTAGGCGTGGATATTGCCAATATGATGTATGACGTCATCGAACAGGTCGTCAACACCAGCAAGGAAGGCTCCGACTTTGAAGAGTTCCAGTTATCACTCATAAGGTCTCTGTCAGTAGACTCGCCGGTGAACAAGAGTGATTTCAACAAAAACAGCACCCAGGAAATAACAGATGTTGTCTATGACAAGGTACTGGATGCCTATCGCCGTAAGGGCGAGGTGATCGCTTCCACGGCACTTCCCATCCTGAAAGATGTATATGAGAGAATGTCTGCTACATATGAGAACGTCGTTGTGCCTATCACTGACGGGGTCAGGACCTACAACGTAATTACCAACCTGAAGGGTGCCGTGGAGACCGAAGGCAGGGAACTGCTTCGCTCATTTGAAAAGACCTCGGTGCTGGCTACCATAGATGAGGCATGGAAGGAGCACCTCAGGGAGATGGATGATCTTAAACAGTCAGTGCAGAATGCTACCTACGAACAGAAAGATCCCCTCCTGATTTATAAGTTCGAATCATTCGAGCTCTTCAAAACCATGATCGATAAGATTAACCAGGATGTGGTAAGCCTGCTTATGAAGGGTACCATCCCCGTGGCCTCACCTGACAACGTGAGAGAGGCACAGCGACGCAGACAGGCAGACATGACCAGGCTGAAGACGCAGAAGAGCGACTTTGACAGCTACGGCAGCCGTGGGGGAGTGGCACCCGAGAAAAAACAGCAGCAGATGGCCCCGGTGAGGGTCGACAAGAAGGTGGGAAGAAACGATCCGTGCCCCTGCGGCAGCGGTAAGAAGTACAAGCATTGCCACGGACAGAATCTTGGCGATTCTGCCGGTGTATAGTTGCCATCCGGATTGGTATTGAATTGTCAGGCCCTCGTCTCCGGGGTGCTGATCATTGCCAGGTAGAGCATAGCCTGCTCAATGAAAGAGGCTGTGCTGAACGGACCGGGTGTCCTGATCATCAGGTCGTAAGGCGATTTCTCGGGTTCAGTGGCCATGTCAGGACCAACCTTCATGGGCGATGATGAGAGGAAGACAGCAGCAGTAAGCGGAAAAACAGAACCGGGATTGATGTCTATGATCAGATCAAAGTCTGAACTTATGAATTTCCTGGCATCTTCCGAGGTGGGTATGAAAGCCCAGTTAAGATCAGCCGGCTTCAGAAACTTCATGTATGTCAGGCCGGTAAGTCTGTCGGGAACGGTTTTGCCAGGTATCCATGCCAGCACCTCAACACTCTTGCCGGCTTGCATAAGCTGTTTATTCAATGCAGCCAGGTGCTGAAAATCCTTTTCTGATGAGGCATCCCATAGTATGCCTACCCTTCTTACCTTTTCCAGGTCAAACTCCTTCCTGATCCTCCTGAAGGGTGATGTTCGCCTCCGGATGATCATCCTGCCGGCCTTGAGTCTGAGATTGCCTAGAATTTCCATCGTTATGCAAACCTATATTTTTTTTGGGTCATAGCGCATCAGGTCAACATTATTCTTCTGTCATTTTCATGAACTCATCCTCACTGACCATGCGTACTCCAAGAGCATTTGCCTTTGCCCGCTTCGAAGGCCCCATATCATTGCCGGCAATGATGAAAGAGGTGTTTCCTGACACTGAAGAAGTAATCTTGCCGCCGGCAGCCTCGACAGCCTCCTTCAACTGATCTCTGGTAAAGTTCCTGAATGTACCGCTTATCACTACCGTCATGCCTTTCAGCGGCCCGTCATGGGTCGTTTCCTGTATTGCACGGCCGAAGGTCATACCGGCGGCTTTCAGACGCCTGACGGTCTCAATATTCTCCGCGTCGCTAAAATATTCCCTGATACTGGCGCTGATGCGTGGACCAATCTCGGGCAGGGCTGTCAGCTCCTCATCAGTGGCCTTCATCAGCGAATCAATATCAGGGAAACCGGTAGCGAGTATCCTGGCAATTGTCTCACCCACATGCCTGATACCCAAAGCAAATAGCTTCCTGTGCCAGGGGGCGGAGAGGGATGATTCAAGCTCTGAGAGTATATTGGAGGCCGACTTGTCGCCCAACCTCTCCAGCGATGCCAACTGCTCATGCTTCAGGTCATACAGGTCTGCCACGCTGCGTACCAACCCGGTCCTGTAAAGGAGCTCGACGGTCTCCTCGCCCAGTCCTTCAATATTCATTGCCTTACGGGATACAAAGTGAATTATGCGTCCTGTGATCTGGGGGGGGCAATGGATGTAGTTGGGACAGTAGTGATTTGCTTCACCCTCATTGCGCACCAGCGGCGTACCGCATTCAGGACACTTCTGCGGGAATGTCACGGCCCCGGCACCGGGTAGGCGTTTGCTGGTATCTGCTGCCACTATCTTGGGAATGATCTCACCGCCCTTTTCCACAGTAACGGTATCGCCGTAATGCAGGCCCAGCAACCCAATCTGGTCGCTGTTGTGAAGAGAGGCACGCTTTACCATTGTGCCTGCCAGCAATACAGGCTCCAGATTGGCCACAGGAGTAACATTACCTGTCCTGCCAACCTGGAAATCGACTGACAATAGCCTTGTGACCGCCTGCTCAGCTGCATACTTATACGCTATGGCCCAGCGCGGCGACTTGGCAGTGGCACCCAGTATTCTCTGGGCCTCCAGTGAGTTGACCTTTATTACCACACCGTCAGTGTCATAGGGCAGACTCTTCCGTTCATCCTCCCATTGAATGAGGAAGCTGATCACCTCCTCCATGCTGTTGCAGAGCTGTATGATGTCAGGAGTTCGGAATCCCCACGAACGGGCTGCCAGAATGTTGTCAAAGTGGTTATCTGCGGGAAGCTGCGTGCCCAGCAGATAGTAGAGAAAGCATTCAAGGGGACGCGAGGCCACAATCCGCGGATCAAGCAGCTTGAGAGTGCCTGCGGCTGCATTACGGGGATTGGCAAAAAGCGGCTCCCCGAGAGCCTGACGCGCAGCATTCATCTCCTCAAAGCCCTTCCGGGGTATATATATCTCACCCCTGACGGTAAAAGAGTCAGGAATACCCTTTGCAGAGACTTTTACCGGTATGCTCCTGATAGTCCTGACATTGACGGTTACATCATCACCCACCGAACCGTCACCCCTGGTGACAGCCCGCACCAGCATCCCGTTTTCATAGGTAATACTGATTGATACTCCGTCATACTTGAGCTCACACACATACTGAGGTTCATAGCCCAGCGTGCGGCTTACCCGCGCCCCGAATTCCTTTACCTCATCAATACTGTAGGTGTTGCCCAGTGAGAGCATGGGCCAGGTATGCTCTGCCTGGTGAAACTCTGCAGTGAGATCACTGCCTACTCTCATCGTGGGTGAGTCCGGCGTCACCAGCTCTGGAAACCTCTTCTCCAGCTCCTGCAGTTCGTTAAGCAGCAGATCAAATTCATAGTCGGTGATAACAGGTTGATTGAGAACATAATACCTGTGGTTATGTTCATCTATTGTTTTTCTGAGCTCCTCGGCTCTCCTTCTTGCATCGGCAAGCTTCATAGTTGGCATGCTACTGTAAATAGTAATCTGTCAGCTCCATACGCCCGGAATAACGGCTCCGCAACCGCACCTGCCGTTTCTGATCTCATCTGTCACGATCCTGAAGCCACTCCTGTCAATCAGCTTCTTACCGCATGACGGACAAAATGTATCGTCATGACCTGAGCCCGGCACATTACCCATGTATACGAACTTAATACCTTCATCATGTGCAATCTTCACGGCGGTTTCCAGTATCTTAACAGGAGTGGGAGACAGGTGTTCCAGTTTGTATTGGGGTTGAAAACGGCTGAAATGGAGTGGCGTGTCGGCAAAACCGTTGTCATGCAGCCACCTGCACATCTCCCTTATCTCATCCGGCTTATCGGTCCAGCCCGGGACAATCAGGTTTGTGATCTCAAGCCAGACGCCCTCATCGCGGTATACCCCGAGAGCATCAAGGACTGGCTGGAGCTTGCCCCCGGTAAGCTTGAGATATGTGCTGTCACTGAATGACTTAAGGTCGATGTTGGCACCGTCGATATGCCTGCACAGATCCTTCAGGGGCTCCTTGTTAATATAACCGTTCGATACCATTATATTCCTGAGACCCTTTTCGTGAGCTACCCTGGAGGTCTCATAGACATACTCATAGAAAGTAACCGGTTCAGAGTAGGTGTAAGCTATGCTTTTTGATCCGGCGGCAAGGGCATGGGCCACTACATCATCCGGAGGCATATCGTAGTTTTTTGTCTTGTCGGGTGAAGTTTGCGATATGGTCCAGTTCTGGCAGTTCAGGCAGGCAAAGTTACAGCCGGCCGTAGCGATGGAAAAGACAGAGCTGCCCGGGAGGAAGTGGAACATCGGCTTCTTCTCCATTGGATCTACATTTGCTGCACAGGGATTTCCGAAGGCCATGGTGTAAAGTTTTGACCTCCTTGCTACCCTGTTGCGGCAATCGCTCACCTCGCCATCCTTAAGCGTGCACTCATTGGGGCATATCATGCATACAACCCCTCGCGCACTCTGCTGCTGGTACATGGCCAGCCTCTCATGTGAAGCCGGAAGGGTGGCATGCAACGGAAGAGGAGCGATCATCCCGGCAGCAACGGCGATAGAACTCCTGCGGGCAAAGTCCCTCCTCGTTATCTTACTTCTTTTTGCGGTTGCTGACATAGGTGTATCAGTTATGGATCATAAAACTAATGCTTAATCACCACTGATGCAACAGTGCCGGATATTAAAATGAGTGCTGCGAGAACGTAACAGGCACCGGCAGTGCCGGCAAGAGGCACAACCAGGGTGGCAACGGTGAGATAACCCAGTGCAGCTCCGGCAAGGTCTGAGGCATAAACCGAACCTGTCGTTTCTCCCACACCTGTTGTTGTGAGGATCCTGTAAACAGCACCTGTAATGAAACCTGCCACCGGAAGAAAAATAAACATTACCGCAATGACTGTACGGGGCGGTGCCGTAACAAGCGAAGGGCTCAGCAGTCCGGTAACCAGGTACAGAGCCGCCAGAAGCACTGTACAGACTGAGAGTCTGGTCAGGGACAGAAGGTGACCCCGGGCTGCACCGGCCGCCAGTCCGGCCATAAGAAGCGTAAGTATGATTGCGGAAAGTATGTAGATGTTGCCTGCAGTGATCTGCAGAATGAACATCATTATCATCCCAAAACCTGCCAGCGCCGCTGACGAGGTGAACATCATGATCCCTCCCCGGCGGATGAACAGAAACGGGATCAGCAGTAAAACCGCCAGTATTGTTATCATCTCTCCGCTGTTGCCCATCCTCTCCAGCGAAAGAATGTTGGCAAAGAGCGACGAGACAGGCCTCATGGCACTATTCATTCCGGCCCCCCTGTCAACCTGCAGGATAATCTGTTCACCCCTCATCCTTATCTCCACGTCATCAAGATAATCACTGTTCACGTAACTGTTTTCCAGTGACCGGGTCCCGGAAAGACGTGATATCGCCGGGGTGACCGGGCGATCAGAGGCGACAGCATAGAGAACGGAGCCTGGTATCAGGGCTATGTAACTGAATGCCTCGTCCAGGGCATTGTAAAGAGGGGAGAAACTCTTCCGGTAACTCTCCGGGGAGTAGTTGTAATATGGCATGGGTGTGCAGAGGAAGATACCCTTTTCTGACAGATGCTCCTTAACCAGTTGGAAGTACTCCACCGTATAGAACCTGTTGACTGCAAGGCTGGAGGGCGGAGGTATCAGCTGCAGCACAGCATCATATGTCTCTTCACTCTCTCTCAGCTCTGTTATCGGGTCGTTTCTGACCACGGTCACCGTCATGCCTCCGGCAACAGTGTCACGGACGCCTTCAGCAGCAATGACACCAGGGTCAAGTTCAATATAAACAAGCTCTTTGATGTCATACTTCCCAAGCTCGGGCAGATGTCTGCGGAGACCTCCGGAGATGAGCATCACCTTTTGATGGCTTTCCCTTTGAAGAAGTGCATAATGAACGTTCTCCTCACTGCTGACGATGTCGCTGCTGAAAAACAGGGGCCTGTGATCGTAAAAGACGGTCTGTTCCCCGCTGTAAATGGCTGTGGTAATGTTGCCAAACGGTGTGTCAGTGCTCTTCACTGTTTTGACACCGCGCAGCAGAAGGCTCCTTGCAGGCAGATCCGGATTTGCTATAATTGCAATGATAACCAGGGGTATCAAAGTAATAATCACTAACCGTGTCGTCCTGACCGGATAGCCGAGAAGGGTCACGGCAATACCGGCGGCAAAAAGCAGTATCAGAAGATAGAGCTCGTAATTGGGTATGTGCAGCGTCACTGTCACGGCTGTAACCACCCCGGCTGCTACCGACCCGACTGTCTCAATTCCGAAGCTGCCGCCGGGAGCCAGCCCTGAAGCAGCCTTCCTGATGACCGAGAGCCTGATGAAAACCAGTGATGCGATAAAGGTCACAGGGGCGACACTGACCGCAAGGATGGCTGCTGTCTGCAGTAGTGTGGCTGTCTCGCCGCGGTTGAGCAGAAGGATGTTCATGAGTATGAAGGCGACAGGGGCAAGGGCCGTGGCGGCAAGCAGTGTCCAGATCATCCTTCTCACCTTCGTTATCTTTGACCTGTTGCCTGCAATGGCGCCTGCAGCGGCAATGATCAGCCAGACCCACAGGAATAGTGCTGCCGAGACCTCCGTTCCGCCACCAAGGATCACCGCCTCACGCATCATAATAAACTGCGACGATGAGCTGACAAAACCGGTAAGCAGGAGAAGCAGCGATGAACTCTCAACCGGAACCATGTCAGGGGAGAAATCAGCTGCAGAAACAGCCTCGCTCTGCCTGCCCCTTCCAAAATAGTAACTGAGATTATGTGCAAGGTGGATAATGGTCACAAATATCATTGAAATACCGGCCTCAACATGCCAGGTCAGCAACTTGTCATAGAACGGAATATCCCATTTGTAGGTTATCTTCAGTGCCATAAAGAGGCCGAAGAGCCCTGTCAGGGTAAAAACGGCAAGCAGCACCCAGTTCCAGAAGCGACGGTGCGATTGCCTGGCGGTGAACCCCGTGGAAGAGAGGTAATAAGTGTAGAGATAGAATATCAGGACTGTGAGTCCTATGGGAATGACATGGTATGTCATCTGTGGTCCTTTTCGCCGAAGACATAGGCTTCGTAGACAAAGATCTCACAGTTTTTGTCTTTCCACCCGTCCCAGCCGATACCTGCCTTGTCACGTGCGCAGTATCCAAGGAACTGCTCTGCAGTCCATCCTCTTTCTGAGGCAACCTGGGGAAGGAGGGTACCGGACCTCATGCCGTTCTTCAGATAAATGCCGTGTGTGCCAATCTTTATCTCCTCAGCCCCCCTGACTTTTTTCATCGGTCCGAGAACCGATATTTCAATCTCTGTCAGCGGATACTCGGCAGCCGTCAGCTCCGGAAACCTGGGATCGCCGAATGCTGCCTCCACAGCCATCTGAGCTATCACCTCATATAGTGGCTCCGATGAGGTGAAGCGGCCAATGCAACCTCTCAGCTCTCCCTTTTTCGTTATCGTGACGAAAGCTCCCAGCGGCTCCCTGAGACGAGGAGTGATCTTCGAGGGGTCCACAGGATCGGGACGCCGTCCCCGGAGCCTGGCAGAGATGGCACCTCGGGCGATGGCCAGCAGTGTGCTTTTCTCGCCTGCAGTCAGCAGGAACTTTTCTCCGGACCGGGATGGCTGCTCTGCTGCAACACTTTTCTTCTCCAACACAATGGCATTGTACCCTACCACCTCATCCCTGCCACCATGCGGCGAGTCACCGGAATTGGAGTAACCTGCATTACGCCAGGTAAGCCCTGACTGCCCTTCTGTAAGATAGAGAAGGACGAGACCTGCAGGCCACCCACACATGGCCGTCACCAGGTTGTGGGTGCCGGACGTCTCGATGGCTTTGACAGTTTTCAGAAAGTTGTCAGGGTCACCCTTGATGATGGCATCGGCGGTAAGCCTGTCCACCTTCCGGGCATCTTCATAGGAGGGATAGTGAGAGAAGTCGCTGCTGATGACAAAAAGGTTGCGGTCGTTGAACCACGGCTGCAACCCCCTGGCCACGGCCTTGAGTACGTTTGTGGTGCGGGTGCCGATAAGTATTGGAACTACCGCCGGTTGACGTTCAAAATGGTACTGAATGAAGGGAAGCTGCACCTCCAGGGAGTGCTCGGGACCATGGGCAGCATCATGCCCGATGAACCACCTGTTGGTTGCCCTGAGCTTCTCTCCCGCCTCCCGGTTGACCTTGACCTTTCCCAATGGAGTAACCATGTCACCGGAGGTAAATACCGCCGCTCCCTCAAAGGTGTACCTGTGACTTACACCTATGAGAAACACATTGTCATAGTCAGCCCCGGAAGGTATGGCTGCAAAGCCTGCAGCAGCCGTGCGGCCTGAAAAAACATAACCTGCATGCGGCACAATCAGCGCCCTGACCCTTACCCCCGGCAATGGAGCCCCGGCCTTTGCAAAACAGGCTGCAAGCTCATCCCTGAGCGCAACGCCGGAGGCAGGGTAAAAGCTGCCGGATACGGCAGGCTGCCTGTCTTGCCCCTGTCCGAATATTTTCATAGGCGATAGTATTAACGCAACCAGAATTATGCCAACAGTTTTCATAAAACAGCTGTTACAACCTGTAAAGGTAAACCAAAAACCGATAAAAAACGAGGAAGTGATGATCAGATAAGAACGATATTCTCCTTCAGGGTGTTACCGTCATCATCGATGCCGTATAGCTTGATACCTACACTGCAGGTGGCATCAGCAGTGACATCCAGGAACGGCGAGAGGGATTCCCTCACATCTTCTTCGCCCATCGAGTCATACTCCTCGATGTCAAAGTAGAGATGAACAAAAAGTATGTGATCGTTCTTTTTGATTTTCGTGAGTGCCTTCAGAATCTTGCCCATCCAGAGTACTGAAGAGGTATTGAAGTAATCAACGTTGAATTTCAGGTTTGTGCTCTCTGCAGGATTCTTTGCATATTCAACCGCCCACTTGTAGAGAGGCTCAAAGAAACCAGTTGCATTCTCCGGTAACGATTTACCGGTAAATGAAAGATTCCCGGTGCTCGCGACAAAATTGACCTGCGGTGTTTTTGTGGTAGCCTCTACCTTAATATCCTTAAGCTTTACCATAGTATTTTAGTCGTTTCCTTCCCAGTCACGCATTATTGCCCCAATAGAACTTCATAAAGGTAACCTGTTTTTTTAGAAGGTATTTCCGTATTCGTCAAAAAAAAATAACCAGTTATCAACTTTTTTAAATAATTTGTCCCTTTGTTGTCTCATTCTTTCAGACAGTTCGTTCAACAGGAAATACTATCTTTGCAGCCATAATTGAACGAGAATGGAAAACCTGCTCAGGAAGGGCGTGCGTGAGGCTGTAAGAGAGATATGGGGAACAGATGTCAGTGATGACCTGCTGCAGATACAGAAGACCAGGAAGGAATTTGCCGGTGACCTTACACTGGTGGTCTTTCCCCTTACCCGCATCTCCCGCGGTACACCTGAAAATTGTGCTGATGCCATAGGTCACTGGCTCACCGCAAATGTCAGTGCCGTGAGTGAATATAATGTGATCAGGGGTTTCCTTAATGTTACCATCGCCCCTTCGGAATGGGCAAGACGTCTGGAAACGGTGTCTGCCACTGAAAATTACGGTTTTCTGGAGGCGGGAGACTCTTCGCCCATGATCGTGATCGAATACTCCTCACCCAACACCA
Organism: Bacteroidales bacterium; assembly: GCA_011620595.1. Classification (GTDB taxonomy): domain Bacteria; phylum Bacteroidota; class Bacteroidia; order Bacteroidales; family VadinHA17; genus SR-FBR-E99. The sequence goes on from WOYX01000058.1 coordinate 90,065, forward strand.
ACAAGCCCCTCCACCTCGGCCATATCAGGAACAACCTCCTGGGCTTCTCCCTATCCAGGATCTGCAGTGCTGCAGGAAACAGGGTGATCAGAACCAACATTGTAAACGACCGCGGAATTCACATCTGCAAGTCGATGCTGGCATGGCAGATGTTCGGTAACGGTGAAACACCCGAAACAACCGGGAAAAAGGGAGATCACCTTGTGGGCGATTACTATGTTTTGTTTGAACACAAACTGCGTGAACAGTCAGAACAACTCATCGCAGAAGGCATGACACCCGAAGAGGCGAGGGACAATGCCCCACTGATGAAGCAGGCAAGAGAGCTCCTCCTCAAATGGGAGGCAGGCGATACCGATACCGTTGAATTGTGGAGAGAGATGAATTCCTGGGTCTATGAGGGATTTGACACTACCTATAAAGCCCTCGGAGTGGAGTTCGATAAGATATATTATGAGTCTGATACATACAAAATAGGCAAGGAGCTGGTAATCAAGTCGCTGGAGAAGGGCGACCTTATCAGGAAGGATGACGGCTCTGTATGGATAGACCTTACCGCCGACAACCTGGACCAGAAACTGTTGCTCCGCTCCGACGGCACCGCCGTCTACATGACACAGGACCTGGGAACGGCTGTGATACGGTATGCCGACTATCATTTTGACAGGCATATCTACGTTGTGGGTAATGAACAGAACTACCACTTCCAGGTACTTGCACTGACGCTGATGCGGATGGGATACCGATGGGCAGAAGGACTGCATCACTTCTCCTATGGAATGGTTGAACTGCCTGAAGGCAAGATGAAATCGAGAGAAGGAAAAGTGGTTGATGCCGATGACCTGATAGAGGAGATGATCGCCACTGCTACGGAAATGTCAAGAGAACTTGGCAAATTGGAAGACTACAGCGGGATCGAAAGAGCAAATATCTGCAGACAGATAGGATTGGGTGCCCTCAAATACTTCATACTCAAGGTTGACCCAAAAAAGAACATGACCTTCAACCCGGCAGAATCAATAGACTTCAACGGCAATACAGGTCCCTTTATACAGTATACCTACGCCCGCATCAGGTCAGTAATGAAAAAGGCTGAAGAGACAGGGGCCGGTCAGGGCGAAAGAGACTGCAGTGATGTAATCCCAAACCTTAAGGAGATCAGTGTCATAAAACTGCTGAACGACTTCCCCTCCCTGGTTGTTGAAGCATCGGAAGAGCTCAGCCCCGCACTGATTGCAAATTATTGTTACGAACTGGCAAGGGAGTTCAACCAGTTCTATCATGATTATTCCATCCTCGGTGAGAAGGATAAAAAGATACGCGACTTCAGACTGAAACTCACCGCAGTGACAGGCAGGGTGATTGAAAAAGGACTCTGGCTTCTGGGTATTGAAGCGCCGGAAAGAATGTGAGTGACAATTTTAGAAAGTTATGTTTGAAAATCTGAGTGAGAGACTTGAACGGTCGTTCAAGATACTGAAAGGCGAAGGAATAATTTCTGAGATTAACGTCTCGGAGACTCTGAAAGATGTTCGCAGGGCACTTCTGGATGCTGATGTTAACTTTAAGATAGCCAAGCAGTTCACAGATACCGTGAAGCAGAAGGCGCTGGGACAGAATGTGCTGCAGGCTGTTAAACCTTCACAAATGATGATCAAGATCGTCCATGACGAACTTGTTCACCTTATGGGCGGTGAGAAGATTGACATCAATATCAGGGCAAATCCCGCCGTAATACTTATAGCAGGATTGCAGGGAAGTGGTAAGACAACCTTCAGCGCCAAGCTGGCCAGGTACCTGAAGAGCAAGAGAGGGAAGAATCCGCTGCTGGTGGCAGGCGACGTCTACAGGCCGGCGGCCATAGAACAGCTCAAGGTGCTGGGCTCGCAGATAGAGGTGCCTGTCTATAGCGAAGAGGGAAGCCTGAAACCGGTTGAGATAGCAAGGAATGCCGTCAGAGAGGCTAAGAAAAACGGCAATGACCTTGTCATCATAGACACGGCCGGACGCCTGGCCGTTGATGAGGAGATGATGAACGAGATCGCAGCCGTGAAAAACGCCGTCACACCCCACGAGACCCTCTTCGTAGTCGACTCCATGACAGGCCAGGATGCTGTCAATACTGCCTTCGAATTCAACGAGAGAATAGACTACGACGGTGTGGTGCTGACGAAACTTGACGGTGATACCAGGGGAGGGGCAGCACTTAGCATAAGGGCGGTGGTCAATAAACCCGTGAAATTCATAAGCGCGGGAGAAAAGATGGATGCCATTGATATCTTCTATCCAGAGAGAATGGCCGACAGGATACTTGGCATGGGAGACATCGTCAGCCTGGTGGAAAAGGCACAGGAACAGTATGATGAGGCTGAAGCACGCAAGCTCCAGAAGAAGATCGCCAGGGACCAGTTTGATTTCAACGACTTTATCTCCCAGATTCAGCAGATAAAGAAGATGGGAAACATGAAGGAGCTAATAGCGATGATACCAGGTGTGGGCAAAGCGATCAAGAACCTTGATATTGACGACGATGCCTTTAAGGGTATCGAGGCAATAATATCAAGCATGACGCCGGACGAGAGATCAAATCCCATGCTGCTCAACGGAAGCCGGAGAAAACGTATTGCTGAAGGCAGCGGCACAACGGTAACCGAAGTGAACAGGCTACTGAAGCAGTTTGATGAGACACGTAAAATAATGAAGACGGTCGCAAAGGGAGGCGATCTGTCAAAACTGGCAGCGAGAAGGCAATAGCCAGTCCTCAGTCGGCCACCTTCGCCACACCCTGCGTTAAAACTTCGTACTTCGTCCGTCGAAGTCGGATGTCGAAGAAGGCTTCGGTGGCTGAAGCAGGCAAAATCGAAAATCGAAAATCGAAAATCGAAATCATGTATCAGATCATTGATGGAAAAGCAACTGCCGCCGAAATACGGGCGGAGATAGCTACAAAAGTAGAGAAGATGAAGGAACGCGGTTTGCGCGTGCCCCACCTTGCAGCCATACTCGTCGGCAACGACGGTGGAAGCGAGACCTATGTTTCACACAAAGTGAAGGATTGTGAAGAGGTTGGCTTCCGGTCAACGCTGATCAGGCTTCCGGCTTCTGTCACCTCTGAGGAGCTTTTTGAAAGAGTGAAAGAGATGAACAGCAACCCGGAGATCGACGGGCTGATAGTGCAACTACCTCTCCCTGAACACATCCCGGAGAGCAGGGTCATCGAGGCCATAGCGCCGGAAAAGGACGTCGATGGTTTTCATCCCGTGAATGTGGGACGGATGGCGGCCGGACTCCCCTCGCTTGTCTCTGCGACTCCGGCAGGCATCATGGAGCTGCTGAAGAGGTACAAAATAACCCTCAGGGGAGCGGAATGCGTCGTGGTCGGCCGGAGCAACATCGTCGGCAGACCTGTGAGCATCCTGTTGTCACAGAAAGGTGCTGATGCAACCGTGACCGTGGTTCATAGCCGCACCGCCAATATTGCAGGGATAATCAGGAGAGCAGATATCATAGTTGCTGCCATAGGGTCACCGGGATTTATCACTGCTGACATGGTGAAAGAGGGCGCGGTGGTTATCGACGTGGGAACTACCCGTGTGCCGGCACCGGAAACAAAGGCTGGCTGGAGGTTGAAGGGTGATGTCGACTTTGAAAACGTAGCCCCGAAATGCTCATGGATAACACCGGTGCCCGGTGGAGTGGGACCGATGACCAGGGTCTCACTGCTGCTCAATACACTGAAGGCCTGTAACCGGTAGAGCTGTTCTGCGACAGAATGCTTCTGCTGCCGGATTGCGTCTGCCAGTCTGAAACTGCTGAAGTAACAAGTTTTCAGCCCGTCGGGTTCTGCCGCTCAGCTTTATATGCCGTCAGTTCTGCTTCTGCTGCCGGATTTCTCTCTTGCTTCCTGCTGCTACGGAAGGTCTACCCCGGCAAAATAGAGATCGTATCCCCCCTTGCCTCCCGGACGGTCAGATGAGAAGACCATGAACAGGTTGTCATATCTCAGATCATTGTTCAGTACCGGACGGTATTCGTTGGAGGAACTGTTGATTCCAGGTCCCAGGTTCACCGGTGAGCTCCATTTACCGTCGCGGAATACTGAATAGTAAAGATCAAAACCCCCGTACCCGCCATCCATGTCCGAGGCAAAAACCATGTACTTCCCCCTGACAAACGGACATTTATCGTCGCCGCTGCTGGTTATGCTGTCCACAACAACAGCAGCAGCAGGCTCGGACAGGAACCACTCATCAATGGAAATGAGAGTGGGCCTTGTCATCATGTAAATATCATAACCCCCTCTCCTGTCAGAACAGAAATATGCCGTATCAAGGGTGATGCTCATAGAGAGATAAGCATCATTGTATGAAGAGTTCATAACATTGACCGGCACAGGTTCAGAAAGGGAAGGAGAAGAGGCAAAAGCCGGTATGTAAACGGTGTAGACAAGGTCAAGGCCGTTGCCTTCCCGGGCCGATGAGACTGCCATGTATTCCAGCCCGTTGCGGCCATTGAAGAACCTTAAAGGTCCAAAATCATCACCGGCAGTGTTGAAAAGGGAGAGAAGCCTGCCGGTGAATTGTTCGTCAGCCATCCCGGCGTCAATCTGAAAATAACCGGTGGTCTGTCCAAAGCTGTAGTGTAATCTGCCCTGGACAATATCAAATTCACCGCCTGTACTGTTGCGGTTTGAAGAGAAAATAACCTGGCGACTTGAAAATATGCAGGCAGCTTCAATATCCGCATTGTAATCATCATACACTGTATTGAACCCCTCCATGGCCAAAACGGTATCAGGGAAATGCCCCAGCTCATAGTTGATTTTGAGCAGGGAATCATCACGGCATCCGGTCAGCAAAGTCAGAATGATAAATGCTGCTGTAGCACAAAAAAGCCTAAAAGTCATGCTTGATGCGGTTTTATCTTGGATAACGCACGGGAAATGGGTTTTAATATGAAATCCAAAAAAAAACCGGGCCTTGTGGCCCGGTCAGAAGGTAGAATTCAGGTTAATTCCAGGGTAATATTTGGTTTGAGGGTAACCTTTTGATTTCAATTATAAGATGAAAAGAGTGGCTTGATGGTTGCGTCAGCCAAAAATATTTTTCTAATGTGCTGCTTTTCATGTTTATAAAAATGACCCCCTGTTGATAATTGATTTTCCTTTGAGTTACACATTGGCGATTATCTATTACATTTGCAGAATATTCGGGGAGAATGGAAGAAGAGAAATACGGTTTTGTACATGATGGCGAGGTGGAAGAGGTTATTCTCCGGTTTGAAAGAATGCGGAAGAATAAGGAGACCTTGTATTTTGATGTTATTGAATTCGAAGCTATTATAGATTATTATCTTGAGGATAACAATCCTGTCAGTGCCTTTGAGGCCACTCTGCTGGCCTGTGAACTGCATCCCAGATCAGTGCCCATACTCATAAGGAAAGCACGTGTGCTGCTTGAAAAGGGCAGACCTGCCGAGGCCCTGGCCATTACCAACAGCCTGGAAAATATTGAACCCGGAAACTATGACATCTATCTCTGTAAGGGCACGGCCCTGGCAATGATGGGTGACATCGACGGCTCCAGGCGCGTTTTTGACCTGGCACTCTCAGGCGATTCGGAAGACCGGGAGACAATCCTCTACGGCATCACCTCCATTCTTCAGAATCTCAATTACTACGTGGAGATGATACCCTATCTCCATATGCTGGCTGAACTGGAGCCTGATTTTCCTGCCCACATCTATGACCTTGCCTATGCCTACGACAGGAAGGGCGACCTCGATAACAGTATCAGGTACTATATGCTCTATCTTGACGAGGATCCCAATTCTGAAAGTGCATGGTACAATCTTGGCATAGTATACAACAAGGCGGAAGAATACGGCAAGGCGCTGGAGGCCTATGACTATGCCCTGGCCATCAACCCCGAAAACACCTTTGCTCTCTTCAACAAGGCCAATATTCTCAGTAACATGGAGAAGTTCACCGAAGCCATGGCCGTCTACCGCGAATTTGTGGAAGAGGAACCTGACAGCATGGAGGGACTTACCTACCTGGCGGAATGCTATGACAAGACGGGAGACGAGGAGATGGCCCGCAAATATTATACGGAAGCCATTGATCTGACCCCCGACTTCCCCGATCCGTGGTATGGGCTGGCCCTTCTCTCACTGTCGCGCAACAAGCCGGCAGAGAGTATCACCCCGCTCAAAAGGGCCATTGAGATTGACCCTGACAACCCCGACTACTGGTTCTCACTCGGCAAGGCACATATCATGACGGGCAACATCAGGGAGGCCCTCAGATGCTTCTGTGATACCCTCAGGCTCGATGGGTATTATGACGAGGCATGGATAGAGATCGGCATCATAGTAATGATGACGGGCTCATACACCGGGGCATTGCGCATACTTAAAAAAGTAAGGAAGATTAGCGGTGACCTCCCGGGAGTCTGGTTCCTTCTGGCATCATCATATCTCCATACCGGTAACCTGCCCGAAGCAGCCCGCGCACTCATAAAGGCATCAAGACTCGATAACGACCTTCTTGAGGAATATGCCGTATTGCTCCCGGAAGCCAAACTCACCCAGACAATGAAACAACTGTTCAGAAAAACCGACTAAGATATGAAACAGGCCAGACAACTGCTCACCCATATTCCGGAGAGACCTCCCAAACCAAGAGATGAGGGCCTTACCATGGTGATGGATAAAGGCTTGAGCACCAGGGAGGCAGAAGATATGGCAGCCGTGGGAAGCAATTATATCGATTATGTGAAGCTCGGATTCGGCACTTCAGTAATAACCCCAGACGTCGAAAGCAAAATCAGAATCTATCATGATGCAGGCATGACGGTATATTTCGGGGGCACCCTCTTTGAAGCTTTTATCATCCGGGGTCTCTATGACGAATACGTCAGACTGCTCAGGGAATCAGGCATCAGAATGGTCGAAGTCTCAGATGGCTCCTATGAGTTCGAACACACTGACAAGCTTGAATATATCAGGAGACTTTCACAGGAGTTTACGGTCGTTTCCGAAGTGGGATCAAAGAAGAAAAATGTTATTTACAGCCCCGATCAGTGGGTCGGGATGATGAAATCAGAGCTGGAAGCCGGATCTGTGAAAGTGATCGCGGAGGCACGCGAATCGGGAACAGTGGGTATCTATAACGACGACGGGTCGGTCAACCTTGAACTGATAAATACCATCAGCAAGGAAATAGGATTCGCAAATGTCCTCTGGGAAGCACCTTTGAAACAACAACAGGCATGGTTTATATCCAATTTCGGGGCAAATGTAAATCTCGGCAACATTGCTCCGAATGAGATCATCGCACTTGAGTCACTGAGACTAGGCCTGCGCGGTGATACCTTCTTTACATTCCTCCCTGATGAGATGAAATGAGACTATTCGGAATAATAGGATATCCGCTCGGACACTCATTCTCACAGAAATACTTTACCGAAAAATTTGAAAGGGAACAGCTGACAGACCACTGCTACCGAAAGTTCGAACTTACTGATATTTCCCGGCTGCCTGCACTGATTGAGAACGAACCGGATCTGCAGGGATTCAATGTCACCATACCCTATAAGGTGAGGGTGATCGATTACCTTGACGAAATCGATGAGACTGCCGCCGGCATAGGAGCAGTAAATACCGTCAGGGTAACACGGAGAGAGGGCAGACCTTTCCTGCAGGGTTTCAATACCGATGCCCCCGCCTTCAGGGAATCACTGCTGAAGAACCTGATTACACTTCCTGAATCTGCACTGGTACTCGGTACCGGAGGTGCGGCAAAGAGCGTAGTGCATACTCTTATAGACTTGAATATCATTGCTATACCGGTGTCGCGACAGCCTGTCAGAGGCGGGTACTCATACGATGAGCTGCCCGGAGATGTGATAAGTGAGGCTGGACTGATCGTCAATGCCACTCCGCTGGGTACGGAGCCTGACGTTGAAGCTATGCCACCTATCGACTACAGTTATCTGAGAGAGGGACAGATGCTCTTTGACCTTGTGTACAACCCTCCTGTAACCTCCTTTCTTGCACTGGGAGAGGAACATGGTTGCCAGACGGTCAACGGTGAAGAGATGTTCCTTGTTCAGGCCGAACTGGCTTGGGAGATATGGAACGCCGAAATCAGATAAAAAGCTCTGCAGGATACTCAATTGCAGTAAGAGAGAGACCGTGAGCCGGTGCCGACTGCCCGGCGAGACCCCGGTTCCTCCCTGTGATTATCTCCTCAAATCCTTGCGGATCGAGTACTCCCCTCCCGACAGGTATCAGGGTGCCAACTATAGCCCGCACCATGTTTCTGAGAAAACGGTCTGCGCTGACAGTGAAGACCGTCATGCTGCCCTCCTCGTGCCATTCCGCCTTTGTTACCCGGCATATGTTCGTCCTGTTGCCCCCGTGAAGGCGGCTGAAACTGGTAAAATCGTTGTGCCGCAATAAGATGGCCGAGGCTTCGTTGAGCCCCTGCAGGTCAAGCGGCCAGAAAAGCAGCCATGAGGTGTCAGCGGCAAAGGGGTCCTTCACCCTGCTGATGCAGTACCGGTAGGTGCGCGACAGGGCGTCAAAACGGGCACTGGCATCAGACCTGACTTTTACGATCCTGCTGACAGCTATGTCATCAGGCAAGATGCTGTTAAGATTGTAAATCAGCTGACTGTCAGAGCCGAGGTCGTCACGTACTGCATCAAAATGGGCACAGAAGAATGAGGCATGCACACCGGTATCGGTGCGGCCGGCACCTGTCACAGCCGTGGGCCGCGACAGAACCGTTCCAAGAGCACCTGCCAGTACACCCTGAACCGTACGCCTGCCCGGCTGCAGTTGCCAGCCGTAATAGGCTGTGCCCTTGTAGGAAAGAAAAATAAAGTATCTTGTCATAACAGACTGAATATGTAAAGATAGCTAAAGAACATTGCAACAAGAGCAGCTTTTGGCTAAATTGCGCTGTCAAAAAGTTAAACAATGAATGAGCCTGTACTGAAACGCGGATTCGCAAGCGACAATAATTCCGGTGTACATCCTGCCGTCATGAATGCAATAGAGCGCGTCAACCGCGGACATGTGGTTGGCTACGGTGATGATCCCTTCACAGTAAAGGCATTGGAGATGCTGAAAAAGGAGCTTGGAGAGGCAGCAGAGATATTTTTTGTCCTCACCGGTACGGCCGCCAATGTTCTGGGACTAACGGGCGTGACCCGGTCATGGAATTCGGTGATAACGGCCTATACCGCTCATATAGAGCAGGATGAGTGCGGGGCGCCGGAGAAATTTGCCGGTTTCAGGGTGCTGACGGTTGATACCCCGGACGGCAAGCTGAGACCGGAGATGCTGAAAAGGCATATGCACGGCTTCGGCTTCGAACACCACAGCCAGCCCGGCGTCATCTCCATATCGCAGGTCACGGAGATGGGAACGGTTTACACCCCGGAAGAGGTGAAAGAGCTGGCGGACTACGCCCACAAATCAGGCCTTCTGCTGCATATGGACGGTGCACGGATAGCCAATGCAGCCGTTACACTTGGATTGCCCTTCAAAGCCTTTACCACCGATGCAGGGGTTGACCTCCTCTCATTCGGAGGTACCAAAAACGGCATGATGTACGGAGAAGCAGTATGCTTTCTCAAGCCCGGACTTGCGCCGGGATTCAGGTACCTCAGGAAGCAGGGGATGCAGCTGGCATCAAAAATGAGGTTCATTGCCGCACAGTACATCGCCTACCTCACCGACGGATTATGGAAGGAGTGCGCCTCACACTCCAACAGCATGGCCCTGGAGCTTGAGAAGAGACTGCGGGAAATTGAGGGTGTGACCATAACCCAGAAGGTTGAGGCAAACGGTATCTTTATCATCATGCCCGCCGTGGTGGCTGAACGGCTCAGCAAAGAGTACTTCTTCTATCCCTGGGATCCTCAAACATCTGAATATCGGCTGATGACAAGCTGGGATACAACTTTAGATGATATAATACAATTTATTGAAAGACTTAAATATATATTTCTGGAAGAGAAGTCTTGCTGACTAGTCTGAATCTCTCCGTCATCTTTCGCACCAGCTTCCTGCTTACTCTCCGGATACGAATCTGACTATTATCCGTTCTCCTCACCGGCCTCCGGCAGACTATCCGGATTTGCATCCCTTCCAGGCATCAGCAGCATACTGTCGCCGTAACTTAAGAAACGGTAGCCTGCAGTGAGGGCGTGATCATAAATTTCTCTCCATACATTGCCTGCGAAGGCCGCCACAAGCAGGAGCAGAGTGCTGCGCGGCTGGTGGAAGTTGGTGATCATGCTCCCGACAATACGAAAACGGTATCCGGGCACAATGATAATGTCTGTCTTTGCCTCAAGCACCTCCACACCCCTGCGGTCCATTACATCCAGCAACCGGTCAAGGGCAGCCTCTGCTTCCATTCCGTCACCAGTTTCATAAGGCTCCCACTGTGAGACAGAGGGTATACCATCCCCGGACCACCGGCCGGCAGCAGAGCTCAATCCGAGCCAGTAGAGGCTTTCAAGGGTGCGGACAACAGTTGTACCCACTGCGGTTATCTTTCTGCCTCTGAGCCTCTTTAAAGTCTCCCTGGAGACAAAAAAATGCTCAGTGTGCATCATATGATCGCATATTAGCTCCGATTTTACCGGTCTGAAGGTGCCGGCACTCACGTGCAGCGTTATCTCAGCCTTTTCAATGCCTTTTTCATGAAGCCGGCCAAGAAGGGCGGGAGTGAAGTGCAAGCCTGCCGTAGGAGCGGCGACGGAACCGTCATGGCGTGCATAGAGGGTTTGATAACTGGCAGCATCACTCTCCTCATCGTCGCGACCGAGATAGGGAGGGATCGGCATATGGCCCATCGACTCGAGTACCTCGGCAAAGGTGAGATCACCGGCATCCCAGGTAAACCTGACGATGAACGAGTCACCTTCACAATCGATTCTCTCTGCGCGAAGGTGATAGCTGTACCCCGAATTCACGAACTCAGCCTCGAGAGTACCGTGCTTCCATCTCTTCAGGTTCCCTATCAGACATTTCCACTCAACCGAACAACATGATGAGAGATTATTTGCGAAGTCAACCGGCAGATAGGGCTCAAGACAGAAGATCTCAATACCGGCACCGGATTCCCTCCTGAATTTCAGCCTTGCCCTGATCACCCTTGTATTGTTGAATACCATCAGATGTTCGGGATCGGCCAGATCCGGAAGATCACTGAATACCCTGTCGGTGATGCCGGAGCCGTCCCATACCAGCAACCTTGAACGGTCACGCTCCGCCAGCGGATACTTTGCTATCCTCTCAACAGGCAGGTCGTACGCATAATCGGTGATCCTGATATTTCCGTAAAGCTCTTTCATCTCTCTCAGGAAGCTCAAAAATAACTGATTTTTGACTATCTTTCATCTCACAATGAAAGGCAACATAACAAAGAGGGAAAAGAGCCCCGGAAAGCGTACCAGGGAGGTTGACCTGCACCTCAGAAGCGGCTATAGCCATCCTGATGCCATTGAACGGCAGCTCGCACGATTCAGGGGTGAACTTGAGAGCGCTGTAAGAAGAGGAGACAGGGAGATTATCTTTATTCACGGGGTGGGTAGCGGGAGGCTCAGGGAAGAGATAAGGAAAATACTATATCACGATTATCCCTCTTTCATCTGTCAGGATGCCCCTTTCAGCCGATACGGATTTGGTGGGGCCACACTTGTAATCATCAAAAAATAAGATATATGACGTATTTGAGTTTTAATCCGTGGCTCCAGAGGCCGAATGCCCGCTTTCCGGAGATGAGTGACAGGGAACTGGGTGATATACTGGATGAGAGTGAGAGGCTCTTTCATGAATGGCGCCGGAGCGACATAGCATACCGATGCAGCAGGCTTACCGCCATGAGCACTGTCCTGCTCTCACGCCGCAGCGAGCTGGCTGAGATGATGGCCGCGGAGATGGGTAAGCCCGTGACACAGGGACTGGCTGAGATTGACAAGTGTGCGCTGCTCTGCCGATGGTATGCTGAACATGCACCTGAGATACTCAGGCCTGAGAAGAGAGCCTCCGCAGCGCGTGAGAGTTACATATTTTATGAACCGCAGGGTATTATCCTGGGAATTATGCCATGGAACTTCCCCTTCTGGCAGGTGTTTCGGTTTGTCATCCCTGCACTGACAGGGGGCAATGCGGGGCTTCTCAAGCATGCCTCCAACGTTCCCCGTTGTGCTCTGGCAGCGGAGGAGATAATAAATGCATCCGGTTACCCTGCGGGCCTCTTCAGGACGCTTTTCCCGAACCACTCCCAGGTGGCACGACTGATCGCCGACCGCCGCATACGAGGTGTCTCGCTGACAGGCAGCAACGTTGCCGGGAAAAAGATAGCCGCATCCGCAGGAGAGAATCTCAAAAAAATGGTCATGGAGCTGGGAGGAAGTGATCCGTTTATCGTATTTCCGGATGCGCATATCGAGAGGGCCGTGGAAGCCGCCCTGACCGGACGGTTCCAGAATGGCGGTCAGAGCTGTATAGCAGCAAAAAGGATCATCGTTCACAACCACATCTACGGTGAATTCAGGGAAAAGTTCCTTGCCGGAGCAACGCTACTAAGGACCGGTGACCCGATGGATCCCGCAACAGATGTCGGACCGATGGTGAGTGTTTCTGCAGCCGAGGAGCTTGAACGACAGCTTGAAGCGGGCATCAGGGCAGGAGCAGTGCTGCTCTGCGGCGGTCGCGCAGGTAAAGAACACCCTGCACTCTTTATTCCGGCAGTGGTTGAAAGTGTTCCTCTCACATCACCCCTGGCATGCGAGGAGACCTTCGGACCCGTGGCACCGTTGTTCAGCTTCAGCACAACGGAAGAAGCAATTGAAATGGCAAACAGCACACCCTTCGGACTTGGTGCAACGGTATGGACTGCCGATGAACGGCTGGCCATGGCTATGGCACATGAGATCGATACGGGCACTGTGGCTGTAAATGGCTTTGTCAAAACGGAGCCGGGACTCCCCTTTGGGGGCGTAAGAGAATCGGGCTACGGACGTGAGCTGGGCGTGGAAGGACTGCGTGAATTTTTGAATATCAAGACAGTAAATATTTTCTGATCTCCGCCTGATTGTTGTATCTTTGCAGCATGGCAGGCCGGTCCGTCGCTCCGGCATTTTGCCGGGGAGGAAAGTCCGGGCAACAGAGAGCACCATCCTTCCTAACGGGAAGATATCCGAAAGGGTATAGTAGTGTAACAGAAAATAACAGTCCCGACTTGTCGGGATAATGGTGAAAAGGTGAGGTAAGAGCTCACCGGTCCCGACGGTGACGCCGGGAGCCGTACACCTGATGGGTTGAAAGACCGCGTATACCGGCATCTGAGGGCTGCTCGCCCGAGCCGGGGGGTAGGTCGTATGACCCAGTTAGCAATAACTGGGCAAGATAAATGACGGAACAGGTGCATAAGTCCTCTTGCAGGATACCGCATCGCGACAGAACCCGGCTTACAGGCCTGCCTTAAGAATAGAAGAGGGTGTTCTTTCAAGGGACACCCTCTCGATTTATGATTATTGCCAGGGAACCATACCTGGTGCGGAAATCTTCTCTTCCTCCCGGGCACAGGCTTCACTCAGTAATCAAGGCCTGTACTCCGGCATGCCGGAGACGGAGATTATCCGATGTTTAATGACCAATGAGACATCACTGTATCACGAAAACGGAGTCGTCCATCTCCCTGTCGAGCTCTATCTTGTTGAATGTCATGCCTCCCAGCTCCATGCCGTTGACAAACTGCTTGATGACTTTACTGAATTTTGCCCCGTTGACATCCATGTACTCCTTCACATATGATTCCACCTCCATTTCCTGTCCCATCTGTTCAACCTTTGCGACAGTCTTGACAGTGAGGCAGCTCTCCTTGTCAACAAAAGCTGTCGTGGTATTGCCGGCCTCATCGGTGATGGTCAGCTTGTATGCGGGATTGCCGTCAACAGCTTCCTCACCGTCAAGTGTCAGCCTTCCGCCCTTGTAGGCCTCAAGCATGTTGTCACGGAACATGTTGTACTCCTGGACACTGCCCAACTGCTCCTCAGGGATCTCTACAGGCTCACTTGCGCCGGTAAGCGGATTGACCATAAAACCCTTCTCCCCGTCAAACACCGTAATAATCTCCATGCCGCTGAAGGAAATAACAACCTTAACCTTGTTGGGCTTCTTCACCATCAGCGTCATGGGCATCTCAGTGCCCATCTGACTCATGTTGCCCTCCATGAAGATCGTGGTAGCCTTCTCGAGGATTTCAGTACCATTGGCTGCATAGTACCTGTTTACAATCTCGTCGAGCGTCTGGGCACTGCAGACCGATGCCATCAGAACGATTGCCAGAAAAGTGATTGACTTTCTCATAATAAATTGTTTGTTAATTGTTTATAAAATGTTAACTGTAGCTTTGATGAACCAGAAGAATCAACTTCTGCAGTGGGAAGAAACATGTAACCGTCAGTTGTTATTTTCAGCAACACCCTGCGGCAACCGTTTCTGCTCAATGCTAACCTGAAATTCCGGGTTCACTGACTTTCATGCCATAAATTTAGTAAAAATTTTATTTGGAACCATTGCGATATTTGTAAATTTTTTGCCATCGGGTGGCAAGTTGCTTACGAATTTCATCCTCACGGCGGTTTGACCCCGGTTCATAGAATATTTTGCCCTCAATCTCATCAGGCAGATAGTTGTCGGCCACAAAGCTATCCTCGAAGTCATGGGCATATTTGTATCCCTTGTGGTAACCGAGATCCTTCATCAGTCTCGTGGGTGCATTGCGCAGATGCAGCGGCACAGGAAGATCACCCTTCCTGTGTACCTCTTCAATGGCTCTTTCGATAGCCATGTAGGAAGCGTTGCTCTTTGGAGAGGTGGCCAGGTAGACGGCAGCCTCCGCCAGTATTATTCTTGATTCGGGCCACCCCACCATGTTGACTGCATTGAAACAGGTCTGTGCAAGAAGCAACGCATTTGGATTTGCCATTCCTATGTCCTCGGCTGCCAGGATAACCATCCTGCGGGCTATGAACTTCACATCCTCTCCTCCCTCAACCATGCGGGCCAGCCAGTATACCGCAGCGTTTGGATCAGAGCCGCGCAGCGACTTGATGAACGCCGAGATAATGTCAAAATGCTGCTCCCCGTTCTTGTCGTACATCGCCAGGTTTTGCTGCACATGATCCAGCACCAGGGTGTCGGTGATAACTATCTCTTTGACTCCCTTTTCGGCTTCGAGTGAAACAGTCAACTCAAGGGCATTGTAAAGTTTTCGGGCATCACCACCGCTGATGCGTATCAACGCCTCATATTCACTGACCCTTACCTCGTGTTGAGAAAGATAGTAATCAGCCTTTAAAGCTTTATCCACAAGCTTTTTAAGTGTTTCATCGTCAAGCGGCTTGAGTACATAGACCTGGCATCGCGAAAGGAGGGGGGAGATTACCTCGAAGGAGGGATTCTCGGTGGTGGCACCTATAAGTGTCAGGATGCCCTGCTCCACAGCACCCAGCAGTGAGTCCTGCTGCGACTTGTTGAAACGGTGGATCTCATCAATGAACAGAATGGGATTGGGCTTGCCGAAAAACTGCTGGCTGCGGGCTTTCTCAATGGTCTCCCTGACCTCCTTAACGCCGCTGTTAACTGCACTGAGCTGAAAAAAAGACCTCTCAAGCCTGGCGGCAACTATCCTTGCCAGGGTGGTCTTTCCGACTCCGGGCGGACCCCAAAGGATGAAGGATGGGACATTGCCCGATTCAATAACCTTGCGCAACACGCCGCCGGGACCAACCAGATGCTCCTGTCCGGCAAACTCTTCAAGTGAAGTGGGTCTTAATCGGTCTGCAAGTGGCTGATTTGAAAACATATGACTAATTGGTAATTGATCATGCAAATTATCATAAAATCGCGTGAATCACTATGTTATTCACCACTTTCGGATAAAATTTTTTCTCGGATTAAATAAATTTAATACTTTTAACAATTAAATTTCACTTATCGCATACTGTTCGCATTAAGAATTCGTTTAGTAACAGGATATTATCAAATTCCGTACTATGAAAAGACCTCTGCTGATCACCTTAATCATTCTGGCAGTATTGCTGTTAATACCGGCTGTGAGCTTTATCAGATGGGCGTTTAAGGAAAAAAAGCCGATAGATATCGTTATTCTTGACAAAACAGTTCCGACACTTGAAAGGCTGGGACACCGGTCATTTACCTATATTTTAACCAACGAACGTTTTGTAAGAAAAGAAAAGGGAGGCAGCTTCTCTGCTGCAAGGGACTATTACGGGTTTGTACCACAGCGGCCTGTCAGAGAGAAACAGTTCAGGAAGAAGGACTTCCGCCTTACAGAGCTGATTGACCTGGCAGACGACAATGATGCATTGTATTATGCTGATACCTACGGGGTCTTCTTCAACGACTGGTACCAGGGGATAAAGAAGACACGCAGGTCGCGCAAGCTTTACGGCGGACTGAACAACAACGACTACCTGCTCATGTCGGAGATGAATAAGCGCGACAAGCTGGTGATTGTTGAGTACAATACATTTGACTATCCTACAGCAGGACTGGAGAAATTCAAAAGCGAAGAACTGCTGGGCATTACCTCCAAAGGATGGATGGGACAGCATTACCGTAGTCTCGATACCGTATCTGCACAGGGAGTGCCGGGATGGATGCCCGAACTCTACAGGAAGCAATACCGTGAACCCTGGACATTCACAAATCCCGGTGTGGTACTGCTAAAGGAAAACAGCATAATAGTGCTCGAGGAGGGAAGACACCTTGCTTCAGCATTGCCGGTGATAACAACCTCCGAAAAGTGGGCGGAAAAATTCAATCTCTCCCCAACGGTGGTCTTCACAAATACATTTGACATCATTGACCCGGGGGAGAACAATGTCGTCTCGGAATTCAACCTTATGACAACCCCTGAGGGTGATTCACTGCTTGCCGTCAATGACCTGACCGCAGTCTTTCCTGCCGTGACCCAGGAACCATCGATGCAGAATACCTATTATTTTGCCGGCGACTTTGCCAATAACAGGATTCCTTTCTGGACATCAAGATTCAATGGTGCAGACAAATTGGCCAGGTTGTTGTTCTTCTCTGACAATGAGAACGACCCGAACCGTTTCTTCTGGCGTTACTACAAGCCGCTGGTAACATCAATCTTCAACGATTATCACGACAAGATCGCAGGGAAGTAAAATAATAACAGACTAGTAAACAGGCCACCGGCCTGTTTTTTTTTGAAATAAACCCGGCAACTGCTGTCCCGGTTAAACATAATCCCGGTAAACCCGTTTTAGTATTAAGATCATTAATTTTCTCCTCAAAGCCGGGTGGCAGCATAGATTGATACCTGCATGCTTTTTATAAGGCGTTTTTATGTAAGTTTGATTTCGGTTTACAACGATGAAAGCAACAATAGTACAAAGCGCATTGAAGTGGGAGGATCGGGATACCAACCTTTCGCATCTCTCTTCCTTGCTTGATACTGCCGATCCGGGCAGCGGAATCGTGGTTCTGCCCGAGATGTTCACAACTGGCTTCACAATGAATCCTGCGCCTCTTGCCGAGGGCATGGACGGACCTACGGTCAGGTGGATGAAGGAACGGGCTGCTGCCGGTGGTTATGCTCTCTGCGGATCAGTTATTATAGGCGAGGAGGGCATGTTTTACAACCGGATGATATTCGTCATCCCCTCCGGCGATGTGACCTTCTACAACAAGCGGCATCTCCATACAATGAGCGGAGAACACACTGTTTACAATCGTGGCAATAAGCGTGTTGTGGTTCCTTACCGCGAGTTCAGCTTTAATCTGCAGGTATGCTACGATCTGCGCTTCCCTGTATGGTCCAGGAACCGTGGCGACACCGATGTAATAATATATTCGGCTAACTGGCCCTCGGTCCGCAACTCTGTCTGGAAGTCGCTGCTGGTGGCCCGGGCCATTGAGAATCAGTGCTACGTATTGGGAGTGAACCGTGTGGGTACCAATCCTGACGGCACTTCATATACCGGTGATTCAGCCATCATCGGCCCGAAAGGTGAGCTGCTGGCCTCCATTGAGCCCGGCGCCGAGGGTGTTGTCTCTGCCATTCTTTCGCGTGAAGCGCTTGATAAATACCGGGAGGTTATGCCTATCTGGAGGGATGCCGATCCGTTTGAGCTCTTATAGCCTCAGTCGGCAGTTATTAACATACAGACTGACTTCCTACATCCTCCTTTCTACTGCCGACTGAAGTCTGAGGACTGAAGACTAACCGGGCCTCAAGGCCCGGAAGAGCACCTCTGCCGGATGCAGGGCGATCCTGCCTGTGCCGTCTTTTACCTGGTGTCGGCAGCTGGTGCCGGGGACAACGATGATGGTCGTGTCAGATGCCTTCCGCACCTCGGGAAACAACACCAGCTCACCTACCTTCTGCGAGAGATCAAAATGCTCCTTCTCATACCCGAAGGCACCGGCCATGCCGCAGCAGCCCGACGGTATCTCCAGGACCTTATAGTTCGCAGGTATGCCCAGCGCAGCCAGCACGGGGGCAGAGGTGGTGACTGCCTTCTGCTGACAATGCACGTGAACCAGCACCTCGGCAGGCTCATCAGTGAACATGTCGCGCCTGATCCTTCCAGCAGTGAACTCCCCGGCAATAAACTCCTCAAGAGTATAGGTGCACTGCGCCAGTCTAAGGGCCTCCTTCCGGTGCTCTTCACCGGCCAAATCGGGAAACTCATCCCTGAAACCCAGTATGGCTGAGGGCTCTATACCTACCAGGGGCCGTTCTTCGCCGACAAGCGGTGAGAAGATCTCAATGTTTTTGATAATCAGCTTCTTCGCTTTGCGCAGGAATCCCTTGGAGATATATGTGCGCGCACTGGCGACATTGTCCGTAACATTGACACGGTAACCGAGGCGGGTGAGCAGCCTGGCCGTGGCTATGCCTGCATCCGGATCATTGTGATTTGTGAACTCATCCACGTACAGGCATACCTCACGGACCGGTGCCTGCGGGTTGAGCTGTGCGAGATTACTTCGCAGCCATCTGCGGAAGGTATGAGGTGCCAGAAGAGGGATGCTTCGCTCTGCGGCAAAGCCTATCACCTTCTTGATTATCAGTGAGGTATACTTGTTTGAGGCAAAGAAGTTGAAGATGCCGGGAATGAACGAGAAGAGGCTGTAAATCTTCGGCAGCGAGGCTATCAGCCGTGTGCGCAGAGAAGGCGGGTGCAGATCGTTAAAGTGCTGAAGGAATTCCGATTTCAGCCTGGCGATGTCAACGCCCGAGGGACACTCGCTGCGGCATCCCTTACATGCCAGGCAGAGGTCAAGGATCTCATATATCTCGGGGCTGTCCCATGGGTTTTCCCTGCCGGTATTAAGCATCTCCCTCATTATGTTGGCACGTGCGCGGGTGGTCAGCCGCTCGTCGCCCGTGGCCATATAGCTGGGGCACATCAGGCCGCCAATGATGCTGCTCTTGCGGCAGTCGCCCGACCCGTTGCACTTCTCCGCGTCACGCACTACGCCGCCGCTGTCAGAGAAGTCATACCAGGTCTTCAGCTCCGGCGTTGGCTTTCCGGGTATATAGCGCAGGAAGCTGTCCATGGGAGGGGTATCGGTTATCTTACCCGGGTTAAGAATTCCATGGGGATCGAAAACCTTTTTTATCCTCTTGTTGAGCAGGTAGCTATGCTCTCCGATGATCAACGGGATGAACTCACCCCTGAGCCTGCCGTCGCCATGCTCGCCGCTCATTGAACCGCGGTATTTCTTTACTATACGGGCTGTCTCTTCCGCAACGGTGCGCAGCAGCTTAGCCTCGTTAGCATCCTTCAGGTTGATAAGAGGCCTTATGTGAAGCTCCCCGGTGCCTATATGTGCATGATATACAGACTCTTTGCCGTATGAGGCAAGCATCTTTTCAATATCCTCAACAAAATTGCCCAACCGATTCACGTCAACGGCACAGTCCTCTATCAGTGAAATGGGCTTGGCATCGCCGGGTATGTTTGAGAGGATGCCCAGTCCAGCCTTCCGCAGGTCCCACACCCTCTTTACATCATTGCCCCAGACGAGAGGAAAGGCATATCCCAGTCCCTCAGCTTTCATCTCAGCCACCATACTATCAGATAAGGCAATTATCTCTTCACGGTTGCCGGCGCAAAACTCCACTATCAGCAGTGCTCCCGGTTCACCTTCAATGAAAAACCTGTTTCGTTTCTGGCTCTCGACGGTGGCGGCAAGAGAAAGTATGTTGTTGTCAATCAGCTCTACAGCCCATGGTTTGTACCTCAGGGCAATGAGGTTTGCACGGAAGGCCTCATGGCGATGCTGCAGGTGAACGCATGAGAGCGCCTTCACAGGCGGCGGGAGGGGCACAAGGCCCATCTTCACCTCCGTGACAAGAGCCAGGGTGCCCTCAGAACCTGCTATCAGTTGCGCCAGGTTGATGCCCCGGCCTGAACCCGGGGTGAAGGGTTCACTGTAAAGCAGGTCATCAAGAGCATAGCCGGTGTTGCGGCGGGGAATGGTGAAATCCGGGTAGTCACGCCTGATTGCATCACGGTTTTCAGGCTCTGACATGATGCGGTCAATCTCCCTGTATATCTCACCCTCGGCGCTTTGCAGCATGCATTTCTGCCTGTATTGCTCCCCGGTAAGCTCCCCGAAGGTGACCTCCGTCCCGTCGTGGAGAATGGCATCTGCCTCAATGATATGATCCCTGACCGAACCGTAGACAAGAGAGTGAAGTCCACAGGCGTTGTTGCCTATCATGCCTCCAATGTTGCACCTGTTGGAGGTTGATGTCTCAGGTCCGAAAAGAAGCCCATGACTGCGGAGCAGAGCGTTGAGCTCATCGGGGATCACCCCCGGCTCCATCCTGACCCATCTCTCTTTGGTATTGATCTCCAGGATTTTACTGAAGTGACGCGAGAGGTCGGCCACAATCCCCGAGCCAACCACCTGTCCGGCCAGTGACGTTCCTGCTGCCCTCGGGATGATGCCGATGCGTTGCTTGGCGGCAAACGCCAGAAGTCTTTTGATATCTTCAGCATGACGCGGATAAACCACTGCCAGCGGCTCCTCCCTGTAGATGGAGGCATCGGTGGCATACATGAGCCTCGAGCTCAGGTCAGATCTCACCTCACCTTCAAAACCGAGGTCTGAAAGTCCGGTAACAATGGCTGTGTCTTGATCCTGCATAATCGTAATTTCAGGCAATAAAAATAGAGATTTGAAGCCATCCCGGCGCGGGCTGACAGTCTGTTTTCAAAAAAAATCCTAAAATTTTAAAATTCTGACTTTAATCATGTAGTTGATAATTGCGGGCTTACACTTTTTTTGTACTTTTAACCCGACACGAACATTTAGCTAAAATATTGATATCCAATGGAATTGCTTGATCAGATCAAATTGAATGCCAAACGGCACAATAAAATGATTGTCCTGCCCGAAGGTACGGAGGAGAGGACCCTGAAGGCTGCAGACGCAGTCCTGGCAGAGGGAATCACGCGCATTACTCTTCTCGGTAACCCCTCGGAGATAAAATCACTCGCTGATTCGTTTGGTCTGAAGAATGTTGAGAGGGCGGATATTATTGATCCGGTCAGTCATCCGAAGAAGGAGCAGTATATCGACCTGATGGTTGAGCTTCGCAAGAGCAAGGGACTGACAAGGGAGGAAGCGTCAAAACTGATTGAGGACCCTCTTTACCTCGGGGTTATGATGATCAAGAGCGGCGATGCCGACGGTGAGGTGGCCGGTGCAAGAAACACCACGGGCGATGTGCTGAGACCAGCCTTCCAGCTTGTCAAGACCGCCCCGGGCATCTCAGTGGTATCCGGAGCATTTATTATGATACTGAAGGACAAGGAGTTCGGAGCCGAAGGTATCATTGTCTTTGCTGACGGAGCGGTGCATCCTGACCCTACCGACAAGGAGCTGGCGGAGATAGCCGTGGCTACAGCGCGCACAACAAAAGCAATCGTGGGTGTGGAACCCAAAGTGGCTCTGCTCAGCTTCTCCACAATGGGCAGCGCCAAACATCCGATGGTTGATAAGGTGGTAAGCGCAACCAGGATGGCAAAGGAGATGGCTCCCGAATTCATGTTCGAGGGTGAACTTCAGGCAGATGCAGCCCTAATTGAAGCCATCGGGCAGAGGAAGGCTCCGGGAAGTAAGATAGCCGGCAAGGCAAATGTGCTTGTCTTCCCCAACCTGGAGTGCGGAAACATTGCATACAAGCTCGTGGAGAGGCTGGCACACGCACAGGCAATAGGCCCCGTACTCCAGGGCATGGCCGCACCGATAAACGACCTCTCCAGGGGTTGCTCGGTAAGTGATATAATTAACGTAATTGCCATTACTGCCAACCAGGCAGCAGGCATCACCAAATAAAAACATTCGAATGACAATACTGGTTCTTAACTGCGGCAGCTCATCCATCAAGTATCAGCTGTTTAACATGAACAACAACTCTGAGGTCCTGGCCAAGGGACTCCTGGAGCGTATCGGACTGACAGATGGCATACTGACACATAAGCCGACCGGAAAGGATAATTACAAGGTGGTGCTTGACATCCCTGATCATACCATTGGTATAAACATGGTGATGGAGGCTCTCGTCCATCCGGTGTACGGAGTGATAAAAAGCGTTGATGAGATCAGGGCTGTGGGACACAGAGTGGCACATGGCGGTGAGAATTTCAAGGAGTCGGTACTGATCGACAACGACGTTAAACGTGATATCGAAAAGTGCGCTGAGCTTGCACCGCTGCATAACCCGGCTCACCTTAAGGGTATCCTCTCATGCGAGAAGCTTCTTCCCGGAATACCCCAGGTGGCGGTCTTTGACACATCATTCCACCAGACCATGCCGGACTATGCATTCATGTACGCCATTCCGTACGAATACTATGAAAAATACAGGATCCGCAAATACGGCTTTCACGGCACCAGCCACAGATATGTCGCGGAAAAGGCATGCAGACTGCTGGGCATGGAATATCAATGCTCAAAGATCATTACATGCCACCTGGGCAACGGAGCCTCCATAACTGCCATAGAAAACGGCAGGTCCATCGATACATCCATGGGATTCACTCCCGTTGACGGACTTATCATGGGTACCCGCACAGGAGAGATAGACCCCGGAGTACTGCTCTACCTGGCTGATAAGGAGGAACTCAGCCTCAGCGGCGTAAACAACATGATAAACAAGAAGAGCGGTGTGGCAGGCATATCACAGCTGTCGTCAGATATGCGCGATCTTGAGAAGGCCGCTGCGGAGGGTAATCCCAAGGCCCTGCTGGCACTCAACATGTACGCCTACAAGATCAAGAAGTTCATCGGTGCTTATACTGCTGCACTTAACGGCCTCGACCTGCTGATATTTACCGCCGGTGTGGGTGAAAACGATTTCAATGCCCGCAAAATGATCTGCACCAACATGGAGTACATGGGAATAGAGATCGACACCGAGATCAATCACGGAGTGAAGGGCAAAGACCTGATTATTTCCAAACCCACTTCAAAGGTTAAGGTGATGGTGGTGACCACAGATGAAGAATATGTTATAGCATCAGATACTAAAGCAATAGTTGAGAAGTTAAATGTATAACTACTGTAGACCATGGTATTAAGACACCTTCAAGAACTTAAGGAGCTGCTGGTTGACAGACCGACCAGGAGAATGGTGCTGGCTGCGGCGCAGGACCAGAATTCGCTTGCATCGGCCATAATGGCAGCCAGGGACGGATTCATCGAACCTATACTGGTGGGGGATAAGGAAGCCGTACAGAAGATCGCTTCTGATCATAACCTCGACCTGACGGGAGTAAGGATGATTCATGAACCCGACACGGAAATGGCGGTGGAGATAGCCGTCAAGATGGTTCGAAGCAACCAGGCAGACATTCTCATGAAGGGTAACGTGGGAACCTCATCCCTTCTCAGGGCTGTGCTCAACAAGGAGTGGGGTCTGAGGTCCGGGGCGCTGCTCTCTCACTTCGCCATGTTTGAGGTGGAGGCATACCATAAGCTTATTGCAGTTACGGATGTTGCAATGAATATTGCACCAAACCTGCAGGACAAAATCTCAATCGTCAACAACTCCGTGGCCTGCCTTAACAAGCTCGGGATTGAGATGCCCAAGGTGGCAGTGCTCGGTGCAGTGGAGATGGTAAGCGAGAACATGCAGGCCACACTCGATGCTGCCCTGCTGTCGAAGATGAACCAGCGCGACCAGATAAAAAACTGCATAATCGACGGGCCGCTGGCATTTGACAATGCCATTAGCCTTGAAAGTGCCAACCACAAGGGGATAAAGAGTGATGTGGCAGGTGATACCGACCTGCTGCTGATGCCCGATATTGAGGTTGGCAATGTGCTCTACAAGTCGCTCGTCTTCTTTGCCCATTCCGGCGTAGCAGCAGTGATACTTGGCGCCACCGCACCGATCGTGCTTACATCAAGAAGCGATTCGGACCAGGCGAAATACTACAGCATACTCCTTGCAGCAGCAATCTCAAGACCTTGATATCATGATAACCAGCCTCGGTCAGATGGCTGAGACCGTCAGGTCATCAGGCAGAAAATTCAAAATTGCAGTTGCCCGGGCTCAGGATCCCAATACCGTCGGCTCATTGTACCGTGCTGTGAGTGAGGGCTTTGTGGAAGCATTTATGATAGGACCAAAGGAGCAGATCGTCAAGACCTGCAGCGACAGAGGTATTGACGCCGGGGTTTTTACGGTCATCGAGGCAAAAAATGAAATAGATGCTGCCGGGAAGGCGGTCAGGATGACACGGGCAGGGGAGACTGACATAGTTATGAAAGGCCTCGTGGGTACCGACAAATTCCTGAAAGCAGTAATGGATAAGGAGCATGGGTTGCTTCCCCCGAACGCAGTCATGAGCTATGTGTGCGCAGTGGAGATACCGAAATACAACAAGCTGCTCTTTATTACCGATACGGCTGTAATCCCGTTTCCGGATCTGGACCAGAAGGTGGCAATGGCCGAGTATGCCATCGGCATGGCGCGCAAGTTCGGCATCCGTAAACCCCGCGTGGCACTGATAGGAGCCTCCGAGAAGGTGAGCAGCCACTTCCCGAACAGCCTCGACTATTCCGTCATGTGCAAGATGGCTGAGCGGGGCCAGATATCCGATTGCGTCATGGACGGACCGGTTGACATCTTCCTGGCATGTGACCCTCGGAGTGTGAAGATCAAGGGGGTAGATACTCCGCTGGAGGGCGAGGCTGACATCCTGCTTTTTCCCTCTCTCGAATCGTGCAACCCATTCTATAAGGGATTGATGCTGTTCGGTGAAGGAGAACTTGCCGGGATGATCTGCGGAACCACAAAACCGGTTGTTCTGATGTCCAGGAGCGAAAGCGAACTCTCAAAATATTACTGTGTGGCCCTGGCATGCCTCATGGCATCTGCAAATAACTGAATGTGATGAACGACAAACTGATACTTGCTGTTAATCCCGGTTCAACCAGCACCAAGCTTGCCCTCGCCCGGGGTAGTGAGATGCTGTTTGAAAGAACACTGAGGCATGACACCGCAGAGCTGGCAGGGTTCCGGTCCATGACAGAGCAACTGCCCTTCAGATTCCGGCTGATCATGGATGCCCTGGAAGAAGAGGGCACCAACCTCTCTGACATTTCAGCTGTTGTTGGCAGGGGAGGACTTGTCAATCCTATCGAGTCGGGAGTGTATGAGGTCAATGAGCTGATGAAACAGCACCTTATGGAAGCGCTCAACGGCGAGCATGCAAGCAACCTGGGCGCTTTGCTGGCTGACATGATCGTTGAAAAGATGCCCGAAGCCAAGGCATATATCGTTGATCCCGTGGTGGTTGATGAGCTTCAGCCTGTAGCCCGTCTCTCCGGTCATCCTTTGATCTCACGCAAATCAATCTTTCACGCCCTGAACCAGAAGGCAGTGGCGAGAATATATGCGGAGTCTGTCGGTAAGGAATATGAAGATCTGAACCTGATTGTTGCTCATATGGGAGGCGGCGTCAGCGTCGGAGCACACCGCAGGGGAAGGGTTGTGGATGTAAACAATGCACTTAACGGCGACGGTCCCTTCTCGCCGGAGAGAAGCGGAGGGCTTCCTGCCGCACAGCTGGTTGCATTATGCTTCAGCGGCAGACACTCTCATGAAGAGATTAATTCGATGCTGGCCGGCAAGGGAGGTATGGTGGCATACCTGGGCACCAACAGTTTTGAGGAGGCAACCAGGCGCGCAGGGGATGGAGATACCACTGCAGCACATATCATTGAAGGCTGCAGCTATCAGATAGCCAAGGAGATAGGAGCAATGGCTGCCGTTCTTAAGGGAGAGGTTGATGCAATCGTTCTGACAGGCGGACTGGCATATGATAAGGCACATGTCAACAGGATTACTGAGATGGTGAACAGGATTGCCCCGATCTTCGTCTATCCCGGTGAGGACGAGCTCAAAGCGCTGGCTTTCAATGGCTATCTGGCAGTCACCGGCAG
>WOYX01000058.1:116723-123726 GCA_011620595.1 Bacteroidales bacterium
TCAGCCCACACACAGGCTTTAGTCCACAGGCTTCAGTCCACAGTCCTCAGCTAATCAATAAGTTTAACTACTGCAGACTGCTGACTGAGGACTGCCATTCAGGGTACAGAGAGTGCCACAGGCAGAATCTTCCCATTGAAGAATTTATTGCCGTTAACAGCAAAATCAGCTACAAATGCACCCATATCAGCAGGGGAGACCGGAGCGGTGAATCCCGGGAAGGCTTTGCTTAACATCTCGGTCTGCACTGAACCCGGACAGAGGCAGTTGAAAGAGATGCCCCTGTCGGCATATTCCGCCGCCAGCGACTCTGTCAGAATTGCAAGCGCTCCCTTGGCCGCACTGTACCATGAGAGCCCCGTAAACTTGAGACTGCCCTGGAATCCCCCCATGCTGCCTATGTTTACAACATGCGAACCCCTGCTGAAAAGAGGCAATAACTCGGAGATAAGTGCCGCGGGTCCCGTGAAATTGACAGCAACGGTTGAGGCAACCTCCTCTTCATTGTGCAGCTCGAACGGCTTGTTAACAAGATAGCCGGCATTATTGATGAGGATATCAATCGTGCCCGGATCGTTGCTGAGGCTGTTCTTAAGCTCTCTGATCGATGAACGGGATGCCGTAACATCAAAAGGCATTGCTACGATATTTCTGTTCTCACACTCCTCTGCGAGCCTTCTGAGCGCATTTTTGTCCCGGGCAATGACAAATACCCGGTTTTGTGGGCTTCCTGCCAGCCTCAGTGCTGCCTCGCGTCCAATACCGGAAGAGGCACCGGTGATAATTATATTCATCTCGGAATCAGTAATTTAATTTTTGTTCCTGATCTTTAATCGACAACTATTGCCGTAAATGTACTATTTTTCACTTTATTTGTAGCCTCAAAATGAGACACGTGCACAACAGTATAAAGAGATGCATGGCTTTGCTTTCGGCAGTGCTGCTGCTGCTGACGGCCAACGGCCAGGATCCCGAGTTCAGGACAGAGGAGCCGAAGCCACCGGCTCTGCAGCGCTTCTATTTTGGCGGATCATTTGGACTCCAGTTCGGGACTGTTACAAACATTGAGTTGTCACCGATGGTCGGTTTCTGGCTGCTGCCCAGAGTTGCAGTGGCGGCGGGACCCTCATTTCAGTATCTCAAAGCCCCGGGAGTAGGAACAACAATATTCGGAGGCAGGACATACCTCCAGTTGACACTGGTGCAGGACCTCAGTAACCTTATACCTGTTGGTGCAGGTACCGGAATCTTCATCCATGGAGAATATGAACTGCTGAGTGTCGAAAAGAGATATGTGACACTGGTCTATGAAGATGAAGGACGGGTCAGCAGCGGCAACTTCCTTGCCGGAGCTGGCATCTCCCAGCGGACAGGAAGAAGATCCAGCCTGAATATCACTTTTCTCTGGTGCGTCAGCAGCGACCAGTATGAACTCTATAGTAACCCGGTTATCAGGTTTGAGATGTATTTCTGATTTAGATAAGTATATTTAAAATAAATAAAATCAAATTACTATGAAGATTGAAAACAACAAATGCGCTTCTCTGATATACACCCTCCACGAGGATAATGCTGAAGGCAAAGTGATAGAAGCGGTAGAAGAATCTGCACCTCTGACTTTCGTATTCGGAACGGGCAGGATGCTACCTGCTTTCGAGGCCAACCTGGCAGGACTGGAAGAGGGAGCGGCATTTGATTTCCGGCTGGCCGCAATTGATGCCTACGGCGAGATGCGTGAAGAGATGATAATCGACCTCCCGAAAAGCATCTTTGAAGATGATGGTGTTCTTAGGAGCGAGGTATGCTATGTCGGAAACACTGTCCCTATGATGGATTCCCAGGGTAACAGGATGAACGGTGTGGTAGTTGAGATTGGTGACGCTTCCGTGAAGATGAATTTTAACCATCCACTGGCCGGAAGCGACCTCCACTTTAGCGGTAAAATTGTCGGTGTGCGTGATGCTACGGCCGAAGAACTGATGGGACCCTCGTCGGGAGGCTGCTCGTCATGCGGCAGCAGAAGCAGCGGCTGCGGCGGCGACTGCGGCTGATGATCAGAATTTTCAGTTTGCGATTTTTGACTGCCTCCAGCCACCGAAGCCTTGGCGCAGGTGGCCAGATTGCCGACTGCCGATTGCCGAATGAAGATTGCCGACTGCCGATTGCCGAATGAAGATTGCCGAATGAAGATTGCCGACTGGAACTGCTGACTGCCGATTGCCGACTGCCGAATGAAGACTGTCGACTGCCGATTGCCGACTGCCGACTAAACCCTGAGTTCTTCGCCTTCCGACCTGGCGATGATCACTGCTCCGCAGGTGTCACTGTAAACGTTGATCACTGTCCGGAACATATCCAATAACCGGTCAACTGCAAGCACAAGCCCTATACCTTCAAGCGGCAGCCCAACGGCATTCAGGACTACAGCCATCATCACCAGGCCTGCCATCGGTATACCGGCTGACCCTATTGCAGCCAGTAACGCTGTAAAGACCACAATAATCTGCTGCCCCATGGTCAGGTCAATGCCGTAGGCCTGGGCTATGAACATCACGGCAACACACTCGTAGAGAGCCGTGCCGTTCATGTTTATCGTGGCACCCAGAGGCAAAGTGAAGCTGGCAATCTTGTTCGAGACTCCGCTTTTGTTCTCCACGGTCTCCATTGTCAGAGGAAGAGTGGCATTTGACGATGAGGTTGAGAAAGCCGTCAGTATTACAGTGGTCATATTCTTCAGATGCTTCATCGGGTTGGCACGTCCAAGAACCCTGACCAGCAGCGGCAGGGTGACAAGTCCCTGGATGACAAGCCCCAGCAATACCGTCAGAAAATAGATACCCATGCTTCCGATGATCTCACTAACCTGATTGCCGATAAGTATCTGCTGTGAGATCACTTTTGCCAGAATGCTGAATACACCAAGAGGAGTGAACATGATAATGAAAAGAGTGATCTTCATTATTACATCCAGGATGGCATTCAGCACATCAAGAAGCACCACCCTCGATTTCTCGCCTACACGGGTGATGAAAAACCCTGAAAGAATGGCAAAAAAGATAATAGACAACATATGCGCTTCAGCCATCGACTTGATGATATTCGTCGGAACGATGTTGATCAGCGTCTGACCGAAACTTTCCTTGCCGGTCGAAATATCCTCCACGGGCACCGTGAGCCCTAGATCAGCCCCGACTCCAGGCTTTAACAGCTGAACGAGAATAAAACCGATCACAATTGCAATAAAGGTTGACAGAACATAGTACCCCAGGGTCTTCAACCCCAGACGCCCCAGGTTCTCGGCAGTTCCGACATTTGCAACACCCGTGGCTACAGAACAGAAAATAAGCGGAACGATAACCATGTTAAGTCCCCGGAGAAATACCTCCCCCATCCAGTTGGTGTACCTGGTAAGATTGGGAAAAAAATATCCGAAAAGTCCGCCAAGTACAAGCATTATCAGTATCTGCCAGTGAAGTGCGAGGGAAAATCTTTTTTGAACCATCTGTAGTTGATTTTATGGGAAACAGGCCGCCTGTGTGCTCTCATTTCTATGACCGGCTGAAGATAATCAAAAGATTATTCCTTAAAAGATGTTTTAAATTATCTCTCCTGAATTAAAATCTCCCTGACAGCAGGAGTGATTAACCAAAATAATCGATTCTGAAACAGTTGAAATTCCTTTTCATCCTCTGCCAACACCCTGCATTACTTAACTTGTAATTCTACAAGATTAAACCTTCAATTTACAAATGTAAACAATGTAACTGATGCAAGTAATGAGGAATGTAATTACATTTGTCAATATTAAATATGTAGAGATGTAAGGTTAATTTGATTCGTTAGTTCGCTTCTAACTAACACACAATTTATCAGTACGTTGGATAAGAACAGATAAACCTGAAATTAAGCCTGTCGCAAGTCTGGTATGCCATTTTGTTTAGAAATAGACTATACTAAGACTTTAATTTACATATAATCAGTATTTTAAATACTCTAAAGTGAAGTATCAATTCAGTTAATATGACCTATCTTTCAACACTATCCGTACTCATTGTTAAATTCAAATATAGGTCAGACAGAACTTTGGTTACATATGTAAATTGAATAAAATTACATATGTAATTAAGTTAATAGTTACATTTGTAAAAACAATAAACAGTCATGAAGGATCGTATACTTGCCTTTCTGCAGAGTGAAAACAAGAGTTACGCTCAGTTTGCCGAGGAAATAGGAGTTCAGCCTTCAGGTATTTCCCATATTCTCTCCGGAAGAAACAATCCAAGTCTTGATTTTGTAGTGAAGATGCTTGAACGCTATGAATCCCTATCCACTGACTGGCTCCTGTTCGGGCGGGGACCAATGTACAGGTACACTTCCCAGCCTACGCTGTTCGATGTAGAGCCGTTAAATACGGCTCAGGACGAATCAAGACATGAAACGGTACCTGAGTCCGACTCTGATGCTTTTACTGGTCCTGAAGCCCGTGAAAGCGCTTCTCCCAGGGAAAAAACAGTGTCAGTGTCTGCCTCCGTGCATGAGCAGAGGCTGGAAAAGGTACTTTTCTTTTATACTGATAAAACTTTCACTGAATATATCCCCTCCTGAAAGAATCTGATCAAATTGTCTAATTTTGCACTCAAAGGTGCCGTATGAGCAAGAGGATTGAAGATCTTACCGTAACTGACAACCGCAGGCTGGCCGAAGGCTTTTTCGTTGTAAAGGTTTCGTCATCTGCCGGACTGCCGGAGATACTGCCGGGTCAGTTCATTCAGATACTCGTGACGGAGAGTCCTTCAACTTTTCTGCGGAGACCTTTGTCAGTTCATGACGTCGACTACGGTTCAAACACGATTTCCCTTCTGATACAGGTAGCGGGAGCAGGCACTGAGAGGCTCTCCAGGCTTGGCAAGGGAGAAACCGTCAACCTGATCTACCCTCTGGGAAACGCCTTCACTATGCCGGCCGGCGGTGAGAAGGTGCTGCTCGCCGGCGGCGGATGCGGCATGGCACCCCTGCTCTATCTGGGACGCAAGATCAGGGATTTGGGTGTTGAACCGCAGTTTGCACTTGGATTCCGAAACCGGTCAAGGATACTGGAACACGAGCAGTTCCGAGATCTGGGCACAGTGCACCTCGCGACGGAGGATGGCTCGGAAGGGCATCAGGGGTTTGTAACCGATATTCCAGCCTTTCGGGAGAGTCACTGGGACAAAGTGTACTGCTGCGGCCCTGAGCCGATGATGAAGGCAGTGGCCAGACTCTGCCTCGAACGTGACATCTTCTGCGAGGTGTCGCTGGAGAACCTGATGGCATGCGGCATGGGAATCTGCCTGTGTTGTATCGTGCCCACAAACACCGGAAACCTCTGCTCATGCACTGACGGACCGGTATTCAATATCCGCAACCTCAAATGGCAGATCTCAGAACAAAAATAGGATCCCTGGAGCTCAGAAACCCGGTAATGCTGGCATCGGGCACCTGCGGCTACGGTGCCGAGCTGAAAGATTTTATCGACCTTTCAAAGTTGGGAGCTATAGTGGTTAAGGGGACCACCCTTGAGCCCAGGGAAGGCAACCCATACCCTCGTATGGCTGAGACTGCCTCCGGGATGCTTAATGCAGTTGGACTCCAGAACAAGGGGATCGATTACTTTGAAAAACATATCTACCCCTCTCTGGCAGAGTATGATACTCATGTTATTGTTAATGTAAACGGCAATACCGTTGAAGACTATATCAGGCTTGCAAGGCGTATCGAACACCTGGCAGCCATCCCTGCAATCGAACTGAACATATCCTGTCCCAACGTGAAGCAGGGAGGAATGATTTTCGGTACCAATCCGGCATCAGCCAGGGAGGTCATCGCCGCAGTCCGGAATGCATACAGCAAGACC
This sequence comes from Bacteroidales bacterium, assembly GCA_011620595.1. Lineage (GTDB taxonomy): Bacteria > Bacteroidota > Bacteroidia > Bacteroidales > VadinHA17 > SR-FBR-E99. Next base: position 122,617 of record WOYX01000058.1, read on the forward strand.
TTGATAGTCAAGCTTTCACCAAATGTCACCGATATTACCGAGTTTGCACGCATATCAGAGGAGGAGGGAGCTGAGGCTGTTTCTCTCGTAAATACCCTCCTTGGAATGGCAGTGGATCCCAGGACCATGAAACCGAAGCTGTCGACTGTTACCGGAGGTCTATCGGGACCCGCTATCAAACCGGTGGCCCTCAGGATGGTATGGCAGACTGCCAGGACAGTAAAAATCCCTGTCATTGGCATGGGCGGAATAATGAATGGCAACGATGCACTGGAATTTATTATGGCCGGTGCTGCCGCTGTTCAGATCGGTACTGCAACCTTCATCGAGCCTCGCACAGCCCTTACTGCAATAGAAAGTATCGACTCATTCCTCTCCGAAAGGAAATTAGACTCCCTGGCTAATATTGTCGGCATAATTAATAGGAATTAAGTCCATTTTGCTTTAAATTTGTAAATTTCCCAGCGGAATTTATATCGTTAACTAAATTATAGAAAGAGATCATGGCAGAAAATTTGCAGATTGACAATCTGGACAGAAAGATCCTGGACATTATAACCAAGAATGCAAGGATACCCTATCTTGAGGTGGCACGGGAATGTAATGTCTCAGGAGCGGCGATTCATCAGAGGGTTCAGAGACTCATACGGACAGGAGTGATAAAAGGGTCGGAGTTCAAGGTTGACCCGATAATGGTGGGATTCAGGACCTGTGCCTATATTGGCATTTATCTTGATAATCCGGGCAAATACCGGGAGGTAATCAAAAAGCTTGCAGATATTCCGGAGGTAATTGAATGTCACTATACTACCGGTAATTACTCACTCTTTATCAAGGTCTATACCCGTGATAACGAGCATCTTCGGGAGGTGCTGACCGATAAGGTGCAGGCAATAACCGGTGTAGTGAGAACAGAAACGCTGATATCCCTTGAGGAATCAATCAGCAGGCAGATTCCGGTATTGTCGAAGTAAAAGCCCTGTGCCGAAAATAGAAAGGATCCTCCTTCAGGGAAGATTCTTTTTTTTTGTCAAAGATGCGCAGGGTTCGGGAGCAGAAAATAAAAAAAGGCAGCCATTGCTGCCTGGTGATCCAGCTGGGGCTCGAACC